>JBBQRT010000043.1:0-31359 GCA_038214505.1 Phycisphaerales bacterium
TCCCGGCTCGGGCCCCGGCTTAGGGCGTGAGCTTGATGTCGTAGGCCTTCGTGTTCGCGTCTCGGGGGTGCGTCGCGAAAGCCGACCCGTTGGGGCCGATCTTTCCGCCCTCGATCGCCACGAACGCCGCCGCCGCGACCATCGCCAGGGCGGCGATCGCGAGCAGGCCCGTGTATACGTTCAGGCTCGGCCCACGCTGGAGCTGCCCACCCGGCATCTGCATCCCGAACTGGCTCATATTCATCCTCATGCGCAACGCGGCCGGCCGCGCTCAGTAAATAAAGGTCGTCGATCGTCCGCCTCGCAGCCCCCGCCCCAACCCGTTGGCCCGATCAGTACAGCCGGCTGAGCACGGTGTCGCCGCTGTTGATCGACCCGCCGTCCTTGGTGAGCGTGACGCGGCCGACGGCCCGGTTGGGCTCGACGGTCACCAAGACAATGTTGGCAATGAACTGCTCGCCGCGGGCGACGCTCATCTGCACGTCCTGCTTCAGGCCGCGGTTAGCGCCTTGATCGATGACCACCATGGTGTCGCCAGCGGGGCTGCGGAACGCCTCGGTCACGCGGGCCCGCACGATCGGGCCGGGGAGCTCGCGGGCGACCTGCGTCGCTGCCAGAGTGCTCGCCGTCGCGCCCGGGGTCCCGGCGGCCTGGGCGGTCTGCAACTGGGCCCGCGTCTCTTCGAGCTGCTCCTTGAGGGCTCGGGCGTTCTGCTCGAGAACCTCGCGGGCCGAGTCAAGATCGTTCACGCGGTCGAGCAGCTCGACCTCCTTCTTGCGGCTGCCGAACAGATCCTCGCGGAGTGAGCCCGCCTCGTCGCGATAGGCCCTGATCAGAGATGCCTGCGTGTCGGTGGTCGCGCCCAGCTGGGAGATCTGGTTGCGGATGCTCGCCGCGTCGGCCTGGGCCGACTCAAGCTTGGAACGCAGGTCCGTCCGCTCGGACTGGAGGTTAGCGATCGCGCTCTTGGACTCGTTGAGGGCGGCCTCGACGGCCTTGGCCCGCTCTCCCGCGGTCGCCTTCTCCTGGGCGTACTGCTGAACCTGCGCATTGAAGTTGGCGTCCGCCTGCGTCCGCCGCGTCCGCTCCTCGCTGAAGCTCGAGCGGATCGCGTTCGCGTTGGCCGCGAAGGCCATGGTCAGGGCAGACACAATCAGGCCCATGATCGCCACAAACACAATGAGGAACTTGGTCACGATGTGCACGGCAGACTCCTGAATCGGCCCTTGGGCCCGGTATTGCCTGTCCTTCGAACACCCCGATCATCGACCGGAGCGCCCGACACCCACCCACGCTTACGCCAGCCACCTCGGGCATCGCCCGAGGAATGCGAACACTATCCGCACCAACCCCCCGGCGGTTGCCCGCCCGGGCTTTGACCCGCACGACAACCGATCCCACACGCACCCCCGCGTTCTCGCCCGGTTTCCCGAGCCAACACCCATGCGGGGCGGGAGTAATACCCGCCCGCCGCCCCCCCTGTCAACAACGCACACCGCCCGCGGCCAAGATTCCACGTCTCAGGCCGCCATTCAGCCATCGCAAGGGGCAACCGACAGGCTCGGGGCCTGTGGCTCCCGCGCCCAATGCGCCCCAGGCCCTCAGCGACGCGAGAGCTCGGCCTCGGCCATCACCCAGTCCGTCAGCGACGACCCGGGCGTGTTGGTCCGGCACCTCTCGCAGTACATCTCAAACGCCTTCGCCGCCACGGCCTCGGGGGCGGGCTTCAGCTCCCGCACCGGGAGGTTCGCCGGCGTCTGCGGAAGGGCCGCGGCACCAACCGACTTGTCAGACGCGGGCGACCACGACGGGCCCGGCTGTGAAGCTGGGGAACTCTGGGAACTGGGGCTCGAACCGGGCTTGGACTTCGCCATCGATTGACCTCCGTTTGAGGGGGACCAAGCCGACCGATCCACCGGTCGGAATTTCTGACAAATCGTACGCCTTTTCTGCCGCCGGTATCCTCCCCCACCCATGACCACCTCCGACTACGAAAAGCTTGGTGTCTTCTACCTCGGCAAAGAGTTCAACCCGACCACCAGAACGCGGACCGACGACTTGCTGCTTTACGACTCCAAGGACCTGGTGACGCACGCCGTCTGCGTCGGAATGACTGGCTCGGGCAAGACCGGCCTCTGTCTGGGCCTGCTCGAAGAAGCCGCCATCGACGGGATCCCGGCGCTGATCATCGATCCCAAGGGTGACCTGTCCAACCTGCTGCTGACGTTCCCGAACCTGGCACCGGAGGACTTCCGCCCTTGGATCAACGAGGACGACGCCAGCAAGAAAGGTCTGAGCCCCGACGAGTTCGCCGCCCAGCAGGCAGCGCTCTGGAGCAAGGGACTCGGCCAGTGGGATCAGGACGGCCAGCGGATCGCGCGGCTGAAATCCGCCGCGGAGTTTGTGGTCTACACGCCGGGGTCGTCGGCGGGTGTTCCGGTGAGCGTGCTCAAGAGCTTCGGGGCCCCCCCGCAGGAACTGATCGACGACGCGGAGCTTTTCCGCGAGCGTGTCTCCAGCACGGCGACGAGCTTGCTCGGGCTCATGGGCATAGACGCGGACCCGATCAGGAGCCGCGAGCACATCCTGCTCTCGGCCCTGCTTTCGCGGGCTTGGAGCGGGGGGGGCGGGGGAGCGGGGCGCGATGTCACGCTCGAGATGCTCATCCAGCAGATCCAGACCCCGCCGATGGACAAGCTGGGCGTGATGAGCCTCGAGAGCGTCTTCCCGGCGAAGGAGCGCTTCCAGCTCGCCATGGCGCTCAACAACCTCGTCGCCAGCCCCGGATTCGCCGCGTGGCTCGAGGGCGAGCCGCTCGACATCCAGTCCATGCTCTATACCCCCGCGGGCAAGCCGCGGCACGCGATCTTTTCGATCGCCCACCTCTCCGACGCCGAGCGGATGTTCTTTGTCGCGCTATTGCTCAACCAGACGCTCGGCTGGGTCCGCACCCAGTCGGGCACTTCGAGCCTCCGCGCCGTCGTCTACATGGACGAAATCACTGGCTACTTCCCCCCCACCGCCAACCCGCCCAGCAAGCAGCCGCTGCTGACGCTTATGAAGCAGGCCCGGGCGTTCGGCGTCGGCATCGTGCTCGCAACGCAGAACCCCGTCGACCTCGACTACAAGGGCCTGGCCAACGCCGGCACGTGGTTCATCGGTCGCCTCCAGACCGAGCGAGACAAGGCCCGGGTGCTCGACGGGCTCGAGGGCGCCGCGGGGGCCGCCGGATCGCGATTCAACCGGGCCGAGATGGACCGACTGCTCTCGTCGCTGGGCCCGCGGGTGTTTGTGATGAACAACGTCCACGAGGACCACCCCGTGGTCATGGAGACCCGCTGGTGCCTGAGCTATCTCCGCGGCCCGCTCACGCGGCAGCAGATTAAACAGCTCATGGACCCGAGGAAGCGAGCGGCTGCCGCCGCCGCGGACCGCCCGGCGATTGTGGCCGCGGCCGAGGCGTCCGCGTCGGCCCCGGCAGCCGTCGCCTTAGTCGCCGTGACTTCGGGCACCGTGACTTCGGGCGCAAGCTCGACCCGGCCCGTGCTCCCCGCCGAGATCCCGCAGTTCTTCGTCCCCTGCCGCGCGCTCGCGCCGGGGGCCAGGCTCGAGCTCAGGCCGTCGCTGCTGGGCATGGCCCGCGTGTACTACTCCGACACCAAACTCAACATCGATCAGGAAGTGCCGCTCGCCCTTCTCACGCCCCTGACCCGGGGCCCGGTGCCCGCCTGCTGGGACGATGCCGAGCCCGTCGGGCTCGGCGAGAACGATCTGGAGCGTGACGGGCCAGCGGGCGCGAGCTTCGCCGACCTGCCGCCCGCCGCCACGCTGCCCAAGAGCTACACCGCGTGGCAGAAGGACTTCGCCGACACGATCTTCAAGACGGCCAAGCTCGAGCTCTTCAAAAGTCCGGCCTTCAAGCTCACCAGCCGCCAGAGCGAGGGCGAACGGGAGTTCCGCCTGCGCCTAAGCCAGCTCATCCGCGAATCTCGCGACCAGCAGAAGGACTCGCTGCGGCAGAAGTACGCGCCAAAGCTCGTCACGCTGCAGGAGCGGATGCGGCGGGCGCAGGCCGCCGTTGAAGTCCAGAAGCAGCAGTCCACCGGCGCCAAACTGCAGGCCGCCGTCTCGATCGGTGCCGCGGTGCTCGGCGCGTTGATGGGGCGGAAGGCCGTGAGCGCCACGTCCGTCCGCTCGGCGGGCACGGCGATGGGCCGGGTCGGGCGGACCATGCGTGAGTCGGGCGATGTGTCGCGGGCACAGGACACCGTCGAGAGCGTCTCCAGGGCCCTGGCGGATCTCAACGCCGAGTTTGAGCGCGAGCTCGCCGGCGCCGATACGGGGCCCGACGCGTCGACAATGGAGCTGGAGGCCGCGACCCTCAAACCCAAAAAGACCAACATCAAGGTGCGGGCGCTGGTGCTGGCATGGATGCCATGGGCGATTTCGCCCGGCGGCGAAGCAACCCGGGCGTGGTGAGCCCTCTCTCCCGCACGCGGGAGAGCACAGCTTGGAGGGACCGCACCAAGCAGGTGAGGGTGCGTGTTGGCAACGGCAGCCTTCCGCGCTACGCGAACAACCCAGGCCCCTGATCCCCGCCCGCCCGCCGCTTCGCGCGCCGCAGCGGCGCCGCCGGCGGCAGGGCCACGCGGTCGCTGCTCCCCCCCACCGTCGAATCGAACCGCCCGTCGGCCAAACGCGTGGTGATGGTCTGCCCCGCTCCAACGTCCCCGGCCGACCGAACGATCGAACCGTCGGCCCGGAGCGTCATCGAGTATCCGCGTCGGAGCACGCTGTGCGGGCCGACGAGTTCCAGCGACCGTGCCGCTGCCTCGGCGCTGCTGGTCTGTTGGCGGAGCAGCGCCACCATCCCCGCCGCGAGTCGCCGCCCCATGCCCTTGGGGTCGTGGCGGCACAGGGCATCGTGCATACCCGTACGCAGCCGGGCCTCGAGCTCGCGGAGCATTGCGTCGCGGCGGCGGTACACAACGCCGGGCCGGTGCGGCTCGAGCGCCGCCTCGAGTTGGTCAAGCCGAACCTTGAGCGCGTGCAGCCGGTCGAGGGCCGCATGCCGCAGGTGGTGGGCCCGCACGTCCAGCACGGCCCGCCTGTCGTCGACGATCCGGGTCGGGTTTGACAGGGCCGGGTGCCGCGAGGCCGAGCGGAGACGCTCGGCGTCGAGCCGGACCCGTCGCGAGAGCCCCTGGGCCATCCGCTGGCCGAGCGTCGCCAGCTGCCGACGGAGGTCCGCCGCGTCGGGCACCATCCGCATCGCGGCCTGCGTGGGTGTTGCGCCGCGTACGTCGGCGACCAGCTCGGCGATCGTCGTGTCCGTCTCGTGCCCGATCGCGCACACGACCGGGAGCGGGCAGTTCACGATCGCCTCCGCCACGACCCGCTCGTTGAACGCCCACAGGTCCTCGAGCGACCCGCCGCCGCGCGTGACCAGGATCAGGTCGATCTTGAGCGCCCGCCGTCCCCGCCCGATCGCGCCGATCGCCGCCGCCACCTGCTCGGCGGCCCCGGGCCCCTGCACGCGCACGTCGACCAGGCAAAGCTGCACGCACGGGCACCGCCGCGCGATCGTGTCGCGGACGTCCTGAAGCGCCGCGCCCGCGGCGCTGGTCACCACCGCGATCCGCCGGGGCATCGTCGGCAGCGGCCGCTTCCGCTGCTGATCAAACCAACCCAGCCCGCGCAGCTCGTCGCACAGCCGCCGGTACGCTTGGTCGAGCGCCCCCTCGCCGACGGGCTCGATGCGGTCGACCATGAACTGGGTCTTGCCCTGCGGCGGGTAGAACTCGACGCGGCCCGTACAAACGACCCTCGCCCCCTGCCGCGGCACGAAGTTGCCTTTGCGGGCGGCCGATGCCCACATGACGCACTGCACGCACGCGCCCTCGTCCTTGAGGTCGAAATAGTGGTGCGTCCGCTCGCGTGTCTGGCCGATCTCGCCCACGACCTTCAGGGCTGTTGGGATGTGATCCTTCACCGTGCGGTCGATCAGCCCCGCCAGCTGCGAAACACTCATCTGCCCGTTCGACATGCCCCCCGCCGCCCCCCCCGTCCCCCCCGACGCGACCGCCGCGGCCTGCGGGCCGGCCATGCGTGCGGGATCGAACGGAAGTCGGGCCATGGCTGAGCGTCTCGAAGCTTGAGCGAGCGTATCCGTCGCGGGCGGGCGGGCTAGGCCCGGGCCGGGGACGCGATCGCCGCTTGATACGCGGCGAGCACCGCCGCGACCTGCGCCGCGGCCGTCCTCCGGGCGACAATGAACTCGTGCGCCGACGCCGCCAGCCGCTCGCGCCCGGGCCGGTCGTCGATGAGTTCGCGCAGCAACGTCGCCCACGACGAAGCCGTGGGCGTGGGGACCAGCCGGGCCGTCACGCGGTCGACAAGCGAATCGACATACGGGTCCGTCACGGCCAGCACGGGGATGCCGGTGGCCATAGCCTCGAGCGCGAGCGTCCGCTGGCGACCGCTGGGCTCGGCGATAATCAGCAGGTCCATCTGCAGGATCGGCTCGCGCCGGGCCTCCATGTCGTCAAGGAGCGTCAGCCGGTCGAGCATGGTGAGCTTCTTGGCCGCGTGCCAGATCGCGCTCTTGCGCCCGGCCGCCTGGTCCTCGGTCCCCAGGAACACCAGCGGCTCGGCCCGCACGGTCCCGGGCACGTCGCCCCGGCACGCTTCGATGAGACCCGATAGCACAGCCCCCGCGGCCGCCGGGTCGCCCGTGTCGGCCAGAACCGCCACCGCCAGCGGCCTGGACGCGTCGAACGCCGGGCGCACTGCGCCCGCCGGATGGACGCCCCAGGGTGCGCTACGCACCAAGGCCCGGGCCGACCGCTTCCGCAACCCCGCCTCGACGCCCGGCTCGCTCACGAGGAACATCGGCACCCGCACCGCCCCAACGCGCCCCGGCACGAGCCGCTGGGTGGCCAAGGCCGAGGCCTCGCCGATCGCACTGGACCGCCAGAGCTCCAGCAGCAACGCCGCACCCGTCTGCCGGGCCAACTCCGCACCCGTCGCCCAGGCGTCGGTCCCGAACACGTGCACAGCGTCGACGCCGGGCTCGAGATGCTCGGGCGTCGCCTCGCGGATCGCACCGGCGAGCGCCCGCACCCGCGATCGGCGCGTGACCCCGAAGCCCTTGTCGGCGTATCCCACGCGCGTCGAGTAAAGCCCGGTGGTCGGACCGTCGCCCCGCTCGAGGGCGGCCGCCGGCACCGCGTGCACGACGTGCACGCCCTCGTCGGCCAGACCGACTTCCAGCCGCGCGAGCATCGCCTGCTCCCGCGTCGCGAACGAACGGTCTGCCATGATCACGACGCGCATGCGGGGAATGTTCCGTGCTTGATGAGCGTTTATCCAGGTTTCCGGCCAAGTCAGTCGCCGAGCGTGAATGACCTGTGGAAAACCGCCTCCGAAACGACCTGTTCACTTGGATGAAGAACCAATCATCTTGCCGACCACTTCGGGCACGTCCTCGGCAAGATCGCCGTTGGCAGGAACTTAGACGCCATTTGCCCGCCGAGCCCCCGAATCTTTGCTTCATCCCGCCGCGGCAATACGGATGCCGGCCCGACTCGCGTTCTGGCTGTGAACAACTCCCCCGGCGGCGGCGGCGGCGCTCGGCCTCAACCGACCGATACCGGGGTTTTCATCGAGCGCGACGCGTCGTCGGCGATCCGGTACGCCAAGTCCGGCGCACGGCTCGCGTGGTCCCGCACGGCCTCGGTCCGCCACACGCCCACCCAGTGGTCGGGCTTGACCTCCTGAAGGTAGTAATCGCCCGCCGGCTCGTCCTTGGCCCGCAGGTCGGCGGGCGGCTGGTGCCAGGGCCACCACGGCCGGACGCCCCGCTCGGCGCCGGGCAGCAACCGGAAGTTTCCCTCGTTGTCGATCACGTCGGCGATTGTGACCAGCCGCTCTCGGATCTCGCCCACCTTGGGAATGCTCGCGAACAGCCCGCGGGTGTACGGATGCATCGGGTTCTCGAAGAGCTCGAACACGTTGGCATATTCGACAACGCGCCCGGCGTACATCACGCACACCACGTCGGCGTTCTCGGCCACCACGCCCAGGTCGTGGGTGATGAGCATGATCGCCATCTGCCGCTGCTTCTGGAGCTCCCGCAAGAGCTCGAGGATCTGGGCCTGGATCGTCACATCAAGCGCCGTCGTCGGCTCGTCGGCCAGGAGCAGCTTGGGCTGGCACGCCAGCGCCATCGCGATCATCACGCGCTGCCGCATCCCGCCCGAGAACTGGTGCGGGTAGGCCTTGAGCCGCTTCTCGGGCTCCTTGATCCCCACCGACCGCATGGCCTCGACGGCGATGTCGACCGCTTCATTGCCCGATACATTCTGGTGCAGCAGGATCGCCTCGATGATCTGATCACCGATGGTGTACACCGGGTTGAGCGAGGTCATCGGCTCCTGAAAGATCATCGCGATCTCGTTGCCGCGGATCGAGCGGATCTCCGACTCGGAATAGGTCAACAGGTCGCGCGGGCCCCGGTCGGTGTGGAACCAGGCCTGCCCGCGGTCGAAGCGCCCGGGGGGGCGGGGGATCAGGTGCATGAGCGACATCGCGCTGACGCTCTTGCCGCATCCCGACTCGCCCACCACCGCGAGTGTCTGCCGCGGATAGATCGTCATCCGCACCCCGTCGACGGCCTGGATCCGCGGGCCCGAGCCGTTGTCGAAGCTGACCGCCAGGTCCGACACTTGCAGCAGCGGCTTGCCCTCGTCGAGCGGCGTGTGCACCTTCCGACCCGAGGCCGGGGCTGGCTGGTTGGGGGGGGCGGGATCTGAGGCGGGTTTGGCGGTGGTGGTGGTCATGGTCGCTCTCCGCGTGCTAGACGCGGGCCTTTTTGAGCCGGGGGTCGATCGCGTCGCGGAGCGCCTCGCCCAGCAGGTTGTACGACAGCACCGTCAGAAAGATGGCCACTCCCGGGCACACCGCCAGCCACCACTTGAACTCGCCCTCCGACGAGAGCGCGCTCGAGAGCAGCTTCCCCCAGCTAGCGCTCTCGACCGGGCCCAGCCCCAGGTAGCTGAGCGTGGCCTCGACGCTGATCGCCGCCGCGATCGCGAAGCTGGTATCGACCAGAACGGGGGCCACACCGTTGGGCAGGATGTGCTTGAACAGCACGCTCATGATGGGCGTGCCCGTCGCCTGGGCGGCCTGGACGAAGTCCTGGTTGCGCAGCTTGAGGAACTCGGCCCGCGTGAAGCGCGCGGCCCCGGTCCAAGTAAAGCACCCGATGATCGCCATCATCACGTACGCCGTCCGGAGCTCGTTGGGCACCACCGACGCCGCCACGATGAGCAGAAACAGCACCGGCACGGCCATGAAGATCTCGATCACGCGAGAGAGCAGGCTGTCCACCCAGCCCCCGAAGAAGCCCGCCAGCGCGCCCACCGTCACCCCGATGAGCACCGAGATGCTCGTCGCGACCAGCCCGATCGAGATCGCCAGCCGGCATGAATGGAGCAACTGGGTCAGAACGTCCTGCCCGAACGCGTCGGTCCCCGCCAGGAAGACGCGGCCCGCGGGCCCCGACGCCTTATCGACGACCCCGGCCGCGGCGAGCGTCGTCATCGGGGCCGCCCGGTCCGACGAACTGAACCGCTGGAACGGCGAGAACGGCACCAGCGTGTAGACCGCCCGCACCTGCCCGTCGGCCTCGCGAGAGAGGTACCGGAACTGCTCGATGGGGGTGGTCCAGCGTTCGCCCACCAGCAGCACGCCGATCAACACCGCCGGCAGCGCCACGATCAGCCGTCCGCGCCGGGTGCCCAGGGGCACCAGCATCCCCGCCCCGACCACGACCAGCCCCACCAGCCCGCCGACGACATAGCCCGCGCCATCCGAACGCACGAACGGCTTGGCGAACGCGCCCGCCGCCGATCCTTCGGCGAGCCCCTTGGCCTGGGCGACGGCCTGTGCCTGGCGGGCCGTGTCGATCGCGTCGCGGACGAGCTTGTCCTGGATAATCCCCGAGGCCGCGACCACGGCGATCGCCAAGACCAGCGCCCCCACCATCGACCAGAACCGCCCCCCCCGCTTGCTCGGTCCGAGCAGCACGACGTATGGGATCGCGAAGAGCCCCCAGACGATCAGCAGGATGTCCAGCGGCTTGAGGTTGTCCCACAAAGGCAGCGAGACGGTGCCCGTCGAGAGGTCCTTCATCCACAGCGGGTGGCCGCTGGCCAGGACCGGGGCGAAGACCGCGAAGAACGCGACCAGCCCGAGCCACGAGAGCGCGAGCCGCGCGGGGGTCCGCTGCGAGACGTTCTGCCAGGCGTCGGTCCAGAAGCCCACGGCGGGCTTGACGCCGATGCCTTGGGCGAGCTGCACCCCGCTGACGCTCGCGGGCATCGCGCGGATTTCAGCGGGGGGCGATGTTGGGCTGGGCTTGGGCATGGGGATCGGGGGACTCTGGATCCGTGGCGTCGGAGAGAACTCGGTTTACTTGTACGCGATGCGAGGATCGGCGACGGCGTAGAGGATGTCGGCCAGAAGCAGGGCCAGCAGGTTGACCGCCGCGATGATGACCGTGGTGGCCAGAATCATCTCGCGATCGCGGAGGTTGATGGCCTCGATCGCCAGCCACCCCATGCCCTGGATCGAGAAGATCCGCTCGATGACCACCGAGCCCGCGAGCATCCCCGGGAACACGGCGACGAACACCGTGATCAGCGGCAGCAGCGAGTTGCGGAACACGTGGCGGAAGACCACGTCGCGATCGGCGACGCCCTTGGCCTTGGCGGTGCGGACATAGTCGGCGTTGAAGTTGTCGAGCATCGTGCCTCGGGTGAGCTTGGTGAGGAAGGCGAAGCCCGCGTAGACCGAGCAGAGCACCGGCAGGACCAGGTGCCACAGCGTGTCGCCGAGGAAGCCGATGGTGCGGGTCCCGTCCGGCAGCGTGCCCGGGAGCATGGTCATGTCGGGGGCGTGCTTGTCGTGCAGACCCGCGGTCGGGAACAGGTTGTAGTAGTCGGGCGTCGCCAAGTAGCCCAGCAAGAGCACGCCGGCCAGCACGGTGGGGATCGAATACAGCGCGATATACATCGCCCCGAGGCCGATGTCGTAGAACGAACCCTTCCGCACCGCGGCGATGATCCCCGAGGGGATCGCGATGAAGTAGATGATCGGCAGGGCGATGGCGTTGATGAGCAGCGTGGTGGGCAGGTGGGCCGCGATCATCTCCCGCACCGGCTTGCCCGTCGAGAACGCGACGCCGAGGTCTGGCCACGCGAGGCCCAGAACGTTCGGAATGATCTGCAAGCCGTCGCTCGGGTAGGGCTTGGAGCCCATGGCCCCCAGCAGCCGCTCGCGGGCCTCGAGGCCGGTCCTGTACGAAACGATCGCGGCCTCGGCGTACTTCTGTGCCTCGGGATAGTTCCGCCGGGTTGTCTCGGGGGCCAGCCGCTGGAGCCGCGAGACGATGGGCTTGAACTTCGAGTCAAGGAGGTCGGGCCGGTCGATCTCGTCGATGTACCGCTTGAGGGCCTCGCGGAGATAGGCGTCATTGACGGTGAACTCGGCCCGCGCCTCGGCATAGGCCCGCTCGATCGTGCGGAACGCCGCCACGCGGGCCTCGGGGCCCATCGCCTCGAGCTCGGCCCGGGCCGCGGCCCGGATCCCCGGCTCGATGGTGGGCAGCTCGCTGGCGAACCACCGCCAGACCGTCGGCACGGGCACCGGCCGTGGGGCGACGATCAGCTCGCCGGTGCCGGGGTTCATAAGGTCGCTCTGTCCGACTTTGATCGGGCTCACTCGGCCCAGCCACCGGACGTATTGCACCAGCGTCGGGTCGTTGAGCCCGTAGCGGTCCTCGAGCTTGGCGCGCGTCACGGCGACGCCCGACTGGCTCTGCATCGAGCCGCCGGCGGTGATGTTCAGCCCAGCGCCGATCCCGCCCGGCGAGAGCGCGATGAGCATGAACACCAAAAACGTGATTCCCACCAGCGTGACGATCATCAGCAGCAGGCGTCGGATGATGTAGCTGAGCATGGCTTGGGTGGTAGAGACTCGACAGGGACGGAATCGGCTCGACAACGATCAGCAATCGACGAATCCGGAACGGGCTTGCCGCACGGGATCAGTTGGCAGGCTTGGGCGCCATAGGACCACCCAGACGGACGAACTCCTGGGGCACCAGACCCGCCGGGTACATCCAAACGTTCCCGAGCTTCTTGGACGAGAACCGCAGCCACGGCGACACACGGGTGAACGTGTAGGGCTGCTCCTCGTGCAGCACAGCTTCCAGCTGCTGCCAGATCTTCGCCCGCTTGTCGGCGTCCATCTCGCGACGCCCGGCCTCGATCAGCCGGTCGGCCTCGGGCGAGTTCCACTGGGCGAAGTTGTCGCCCTGGTTCTTGATGCTCTCGGAGTGGAAGATCTGCTTGGGGTCGCTCTCGGGGGCGTTGGCGCCCCAGCCCAGCGTGATGGCGTCAAAGTCCCGCTTCTTCATGAAGTCCTGGTACACCGACCAGTCCGCCGAGCGGAGCGTGACGATGATGCCCGCGTCCTGGTACGAGTCCTTGACGAAGCGGGAGACGCGCTCGGCGATCTCCGACCCGCCCGAGTAGGAGAATTCGAAGCTGAACGCGTTGCCGTTGCGGTCCTCGAGCACGCCGTCCTTGTCCCGGTCCTCCCAGCCCGCTTCCTTGAGCTGGGCCAGCGCCCGGGCCCGGTCGAAGGGCCAGGGCTGGATGTCCTTGTTGGCCCCCGGCGATTCCAGCGGCATGTTGCCCTTGGCGACCACGCCGATGCCCTTCCAGATGTCGCGGATCATCTTCTCGCGGTCCAGGAGCATCGTCATCGCCTGCCGCACCCGCTTGTCGCGGAAGGGCGTGGGCTTGCCGTTGCGGGTATCGGTATTCCACGCGATGAAGCCGTAGCCGCAGCGCATGTTGATCCATTTGAGGAAATCGGTGTCCTTCTGCCACTCCGGGTCGGCGCTCTTGGTCACAAACTGCGGCGAGGAGGGCGTGATCATGTCCGCGTCGCCCTTGCGGAACGCGTTGAGCCGCGCGATCTCCTCGTTGATGGCCTGGAAGCGGACGCTCGCCAGCCGGGGCTTGGGGCCCCAGTACTGCGAGTTGCGCTCGATCACCACGTCGGCCGGCGGGGCCCACTGCCGCTCGCCGCTCGAATCACGCAGGCGGAACGGGCCCGAGCCCACGAGCAGGCCCGTCGACTGATTGAGCTGCCCGGGCGAGAACCGCGCGTAGTAGTGCTTGGGCAGCACAAACATCCCGAGCGCGTTGTCCACGTTCGTGAACAGCCGCTCCTTGAAAGTGAACTCGACCGTCCGTTCGTCCAGAGCCTTGACCTCTTTGATCGAGTCGCGATAGATCGACCGCACGCGTTCCGCGTCGATCTGCTCGTTCATCACATAATCGTGGAAGGTCCAGCGCACGTCCTCGGCCGTCACCGGCGCACCATCGCTGAACCTCGCCCCGGTGCGAAGCCTCGCCCGAAGCCACAGACCCTCGGGGTCGATCTGCCAGGTCTCCGCCAGAACCCCGTGCGTCTTGAGCGTCTGCGGATCGATATCGCCGAGCGATTCGAGCACCGCCTCCTGCACGCGACGTGAATACACGTCTGTCGAGATGAAAGGCGTGAGCACCTTCGTCTGGGCCTCCCAGATCTCGGTGAACTCGCCCCCGTCGACCGCCCCCGCGATGGCCGCGGGGTCGTGAGTGAACGTCGGCATTGGCTGCCACTGCACCGGCACGCCCGGGCGGGCCCACGACTCGTCGCGCGGGACCGAGGTCCCGGCCCGGATGCCCGACGCCGGCCCGGCCGTCTGCTGCGACGAGCCGCCCGAGTCGAGCGGAGTCGCCCCCGGCGCGAAGCGGACGCCCGTGTCGAGCTTGCCCTCAAGCCGCGACACCTGCGACTCGAGCCGCTCGAGCTTGCCGACGATGTCCTGGGCCCTTTCCCACTGCCGGTCGGACTGGACCATCTTGAGCCAGACGCTCACCGTCAGCCCGAGCACCAGCACCAGCAAGACGAAGTCTTTGAAGGCGAATCGGTTCTGCATACGCGTCCTCGTGCTCCAGTTTGGGCCCCGAGCGGGGCCGTGGACCGGTCAAGCGGCAAGTCTATCCCAGACCGGTCCCCCGTCTTGACCAAACGTTGACGCACCCGTCACCGACGCGACCGCTTGGGGTCGAGCGCCTCCCGCAGCCCCTCGCCCACGAAGTTCAGGGCCAGCAGCGTCGTTCCAAGCAGCAGGCACGGGAACAGGAGCAGCCACCAGTTGCTCTTGAACGGGTTGAGCTCCACCAGCCCGTCCGCCGCCAGGTTGCCCCAGCTGGGCATCGGCGGCTTGACCCCGATGCCCAGGAAGCTCAGGAACGACTCCTGCAGAATCGCCTGCGGCACCGTGAGTGTTGCATAGACGATGATCGGCCCCATGAGGTTCGGCAAAAGGTGCCGGAGGAACACCCCGCGCACCGGCACGCCCATCGCCTTGGCCGCCTCCATGAACGGCTGGGCCTTGAGGCTGAGCACCTGCCCGCGGACGACCCGGGCCATGGTCAGCCAGCTCACCCCGCCGATGGCGACCAGCAGGGTGGCCAGGTTGATCGCCTGCCGCTGCGCGTACGAGATCTCCCCAGTGCCGATGCTGTCCATCGCCTGAGATTCCAGGCTCCCGCGAACGCCCTCGTCGCCCCGCTTGTCGGCCGGCAGCTCCGCCAGCCGAGCCTCGACCAGGGCCTGCCGCTGAGCGCTCGCAACCTGGGCCCGGGCCGCCTGCCGGTTGTCCACCAGCGAGTCGACCGCGACCGCAAGCAGCACCACCAGCAGCAGCGTCGGCAGCCCGTACAGGACATCCACCACCCGCATCAAGATCGCGTCCGTCCGCCCCCCGACATACCCCGACACCGCGCCGTACACCGTGCCCAGAAGCACCGAGATCGCCGCCGCGGCCAGCCCCACCAGCAGCGAGATCGCCCCCCCGGCCAGCGACCGCGTCAGCACGTCCCGGCCCAGGAGGTCCGTCCCCATCGCGTACACCGGCCGCGCCGCCTTCAGTTCCGAGTCCGTGGGCTGAACGTTCTGGGTTTCAAGCGTTTCCACGCTCACCGGCGGGTTCTTTCCGCGGGCGATGGTTTCAAGGGCCATGCGGCGTGTCGTGAGCTCGTAGCGCCCCTTGGCCGTGTCCTCGCCGGTCTCGGAGGCGTCAAAGCCCCACCAGGTGGGCGGAATCTGCCGGGCTGTTTTGTATTGGTGATCGTACCGGGGTGCTCCGCGCATCCCCTCGGGCGCGCCTGCCTCGCGGACCCGCCCGGCCGTATATGGCAGCGAGAACACGCACGCCAGGATCATCGCCACGAGGAACACCAGCCCCACCACGCCCGCACCGCCGCGGCGGAACCGCGCCCACGCCGACTCGGCCTGCCGAGCCGGAGCCATGATGCCGGGGATCGACGTCTGGGTCATGGCGGAGGGTAGAGGCGACTTCCGCACGCCGCCCGCCCGCCGCCCGGGCCGACCCGCCCGGGGCTCATGCCCCAAGGTGGAGCGCCGACTTCAATCGCTCGGCGAAGGTAAACTCGTTCAGGTCCAGCAGCTCGCCGGCGTCCAGCAGTTTCCCGCCGCAATCGCCGCAGAACATGATGAGCACGTGCTTCTGCACCTTGTCCGCCACTTCGATCAGCAGCGATGCGTCCCGCGGACAGAGCATCGGCGCGATCGGCCCGCCCGGCTTGTCGCGGCCGAAAGGCCCGAGGTCCGCCGACTTGGCGGCCCCCATCGCCACCACTCGCTCAAGCTCCCCTTTGTCGAGCCACAGGCATCCGCACTTGGCGCAGCGATCAATGCTCACGCCCGCATCGCCGCCGATCGTCGAACGCTCCATCAACTGGCCGTCCTTAGGGCAGCGGAGGCGTGTGTCGTGCTTCTCGGCGTCATGAAAGTGCGACTTGCTCAGGGGCATGGGCGATCATAACGCCCCGGCACGGCAAGAGCGATTCACCGCCGGATCCCGGTGCCGGTTACACTCCCCTCGCCACGGAAGGCCCCCGCATTCCCCCCTCTCGGGACACCCCTCGTGCGCGACACCTTCCGTCACCGCCGCATCTCCGCCATACTGCTCGCCGGGCTTGCGCCCTCGTTGGCCCTGGCCGCCCCACCCGCGGCCTCCGGTCGACACCCGCTCATCACCGAGGTTCTCGCCGCCGTTCCCTCGGGTAAGGCTGGCGACGCCAATGCCGACGGCACGCGCGACGCCATTGGCGACGAGTTCGTCGAGCTCATCAACCCGACCGACCAGCCCATCAACCTCAAGGGCTACACCCTCTTCGACTCCGACGCTTGGAACCCCGGCGCCGCCAAGCCCGACCCCGCAGCGCCGGCGAACCAGCCCGGCCCCAAGTCCGACAAGCCCAAGTCCGACACCGGGCGGGCCCACCTCACCTTCACCTTCCCCGACCTCACCATCAGGCCCGGCCAGGTCGTCGTGGTCTTCAACGGCTACAAGTCCACGCTGACCGGATCCGTCGGTGATGCCGACAGAGCCCCCTCCGGCCCGAGCGACCGCTTCCACAACGCGCTGGTCTTCTCGATGAAGAACGAGTCGCCCTACGCCGCCCTCGCCAACGAGAGCGATTTCGTCCTGCTCGTTTCTCCCGACGGCAAGCCCGTGCAGTGCATCAAGTGGGGCAAGCCCCAGAAGAACCCGCCCAGCGATTGCCCGCTCATCGAAGAAGCCCCCACCTGCGTCGGCTCGGCCCAGCGCACCAGCATCGGCGGCAAGCTCGCCTGCCACCGCGACCTCTCGGGCGACTTCAAGGGCACCAACTTCAGCCCGGGACTCTTCGCCCCTTCCGCCGCCGACACCGCCGCGGCCCCGAGCAGGCCCGACGCCGGGCCTGCCAGGGACAAGCCCGTCCGCGGCAACCCTGGCCCCGGCTCACCACGCGCCCCCGGCCGCTGACGCGTGCCGTCGCACAGAGCACCTCTCTACCATCGGGTCCACCCGAGGACCCACCCATGACCCAGGCACGGACGCCCTCTCTCGCCGCGCTCGCCGCGACCCTCGCCCTCGCCGCATGCACGTATCAGCCCACGCGGTATACCGGCGACGGCGAGCTCACGACCTCGCCCGGCGAGAACTATCGCCACCAGATCCAGTTCACCCCGATCCCGCTTACCACAGCGGGCACCTACACCTTCCGCCTCGCGGGCCTGCCGCAGGAGAACATGGCCGCCGTGCTCTCGATCGACAACGCGTCCGGGCCCGCGATGGACGCGATCGACGCCGCCGGCGTCCGCGTCCGAATGACGCTCGTCGGCCTCGCCGACGGCTCCACGAGCGTCAAGGAGGGTCGCCTGCTTGGCGACTGGAACACGACCTACGAGGGCTGGGTCGGCGGCGTCGGTCGAGTGCCCGACGAGTTCCTGGGCCTCTGGTTCCGCCCGCTCCGCCACGACGCCTTCGAGCTCACCATTGATGTCTCGGTTGCCAAGCCCGACGCCGCGGGCCTGCCCGTCTCCGCCACCCCCCGCGTCCGCGGCCGGGCGGGCAACGCGCTGGGCGGCGTGGGCAACCACCTGCCCACCATCAAGGGCGGGTCGTGACCCCGCCGCCGCTCCCCGCCTCCGGTCCCACGCTCCCGTGGTTCGACGCCCACCTCGACCTGGCCTATCTCGCCGTCAACGGCCGCGACATGCTCGCGCCCCTGGACCGCGCGAGCCCCCCCCACGCCCCGGCCGCCGTCACCCTGCCCTCGCTCGCCGCGGGGCGCGTCCGCCTTGCGCTTGGCACCATCTTCACCGAGCCCGGGGGCGATATAGCCAAGTGGAAAGAGGCTTATCCCGCCGGTGATTTCGAGCGGGCCCACCAGGTCGGCCGGGCCCAGCTCGAGGTCTATCTCACCTGGCGCGACCGCGGCCTGATCTCGCTGGACCGCTTCGCCTCGCTGAAATCCGATGAAGGCGTCGGCGAGGTCCGCGGCGGAATGGGCGTTGCCAGCCTGCTCCCGTTCCCCCTACACAAACGCCTCGCACGGCTCGGCGCCAAAACCCCGCCGCTGCACCTGGGCATCCTCATCGAGAACGCAGACCCGATCCGCGGCCCCGAGGAGCTCCCATGGTGGCGCGACCGCGGCGTGGTCGCCATCGGCCTGGCATGGGCCAAGAGCTCCCGCTACGCCGGCGGCAACACGACCGACGAAGGCCTCTCCGACTCCGGCCGCACGATGGTCGCCGAGATGGACCGCCTGGGCATCGTTCACGACGCCGCCCACCTCTCCGACCGCGCTTTCCGCGAGCTCTGCGATGCGACTAGCAAGCCCGTCATCGCGTCGCACTCGAACTGCCGCTCGCTGCTCAACGACCCCGCCGCCCAGCGCCATGTCAGCGACTCGCAGATCCGTGAGATCGTGCGCCGCGGCGGCGTGATCGGCCTCAACCTCTACACCAAGTTCCTCGACCCGGCGCTCAGGGACGCCGGCCGCGCCACCATCGACGCCGCCCTCGCCCACGTCGAGCACGTCTGCATGCTCGCCGGGAGCGCCCGCCACGCCGCCCTGGGCACCGACATGGACGGCGGGTTCGCCGCCGACCGCATGCCCCTGGGCATCGACACGCCCGCGGGCCTGGACCGCCTGCTCGAGGGCCTGGCTCGCAAGGGCTTCGGCGACGATGATCTGGCGGCCTTCGCCTGCGAAAACTGGGGCCGCGTCTTCGCCTGAGTGTGCCCGTCGTTCGCTTAGCCGCGGGCCTTCACGAGCGCCTGGCACCGCCGCGCGTCCAGCGGGTTCCGCCAGCTCCCGCCGCGCTTGATGTACGACCCGACGATCAACGCATCGGCCCCCGCGGCATAGTGCTCCGCAACCGTCCCAGGCTCCACGCCCGACCCAACCAGCACCGGAAGCCCCGTCACCGCGCGAACCGCCTTGACGTCCCCCGCCGAGGTTGCCCGCCCCGTCGCCACGCCCGTGACGATCAGCCCGTCGGCCCCGAAGAACTCGGCCCCGTGCGCCACGTCGCCCAGCGAAACATCCGCCGTGATCGCGTGCGATGCGTGCTTCTTTTTGATGTCGCACAGCACCGCGATCCCCTCGGCCCCGATCGACCGCCGATACCGCAGCAATGGCCCCGCCTCGGCCCGCTCCAGCAGCCCCTCGTCCGCCACGTGCGCGAACACGAAGTTCTCGCACCGGATGAACCCGGACCGCAGCCCCTTGCCGCTTCCCAGCCCGCACGCGTGCGCGATCGCCAGCGCCTCGCGGCTGCCGCCCGAGAGCACCTGCACCCCCACAGCCGCCTTCGACTTGAGCCGCTCAAGCTCCTCGCAGACCGCAAGCACGCACCGCGTCATCGCCGCCACCGTCTCAGGAGGGTGCCCCCCTCCGGCCCCGCCACCTGCATTGGCGTGCACATACGGCGCATCGTGCATGTTCTCGACAATCACGGCATCGAAGCCCGCCGCGACCAGCACCCGCGCCTCCTCCGCCGCCCGTCGCGCGATCGCGCTCACCGCCATCCCCCCCCGCGGCGAGCCCGGCAGCGCCTGCACGTGCACCATCCCGATCAGGGCCCTGAACGGGAAGAGTTCTGTTTGCTTCATCGCGCGAGATTCTCCGTTCCCCCTCCCGTTTCGCGGCCCGCCCGCCGCTCCCCACTGCCCCAAAGCCCCAACTTCAGAATACCCTCCGAGCAACCCTGAGCATAACCGGGCGTATCGCTTCTCGCCCGCCGACCCGGCAGACACCCCTCTTGGACCCCAACAACACCGCGGCCAGCTTCCAGTCGACCATCTGGTCCCTCGTCCTCGGGGCCGCCGGTCGCGATCGCGCTTCGCTCGAACACCTCCTGCGGGCGTATTGGTCGCCGGTCTATGCCTTCATCCGCCGCCAGGGCTATTCGGGCCACGATGCGAGCGATCTGACCCAGGAGTTCCTGACCCAGGTCGTTCTCGGTCGCGATCTGGCGGCCCGCGCCAACCCCGAGAAGGGCCGCTTCCGCTCGTTCATGAAGCAGGCCCTGCGAAACTTCCTCATCGACCAGCACCGCATGGGCCGCCACCACAAAGGCCACTCGGCGCGGCACCAGCAGGGCGTGCCCGCCTCCGAGGCCGGCGAGCGCCCGGAGCGCTCCGATGGCGACCGCTTCAAACCCGCCCACCCCGCCGCCGCCGTCTCGATGAACGATCCCTCCGCATCGCACTACGGATCGACGATCCCCGACACCTCGACCCCCGAGACCGACGCGCACTTTGACCGCGAGTGGGCCGCCGCCGTCATCGAACAAACCCTCGACAAGCTCGAAGAAGCCTGTCTCGCCGACGGCATGGAGGGCCACTGGGAAGCCTTCAGCCTCAACGTCCTCGGGCCCGCCCTCCGCGGCACGCGGCCGGTCCCGATGGACGAACTCGCCAAACGTGTCGGCGCCATCGACGCCACTCAGGCAAGCAACATGCTCCAGACCATCAAGCGCCGCTTCCGCCGCACCCTCCGCGAGGTTATCTCCGATACCGTCGCCGACTCGGCCAACGTCGAGCCCGAGCTGAGTGAGCTCAAGAGCTTCTTCGGCGGCTCGGTCAACTAGACTGTGCGTCACATCCCAAGGGAGCCCGCACATGTCGTCCCCATCCTCGAAGTCCGCGCTCGCCGCCCTCATCGCCACCCCCCCGCGCGTTACCGATGCCGGCCTGCTCATCCTCCGAGTCGGCCTCGGCGGCTTCATGGCCATCGGTCACGGCCTGGGCAAGCTCAAGGCCAACCCCGCCACGTTCCCTGATCCCATCGGGATCGGCAACCAGCTCTCGTACTACGGCGCCGTCGGCTCCGAGCTCGTCGGCGGCCTCCTTCTGGTCATCGGCCTGCTCACCCGCCTGGCCGCCATCCCCCTGCTGTTCACGATGCTCGTCGCCGCCCTGCTCATCCACCGCGCCGATCCGATCTTCCTGGGCGGCGGAGCGGCCAAGGAACCAGCGCTGATCTACGCCCTCGGCTACGCCGCGGTGCTGCTCCTTGGCCCGGGCCGCTGGTCGCTGGACCACGTGCTGTTTGCTCGGCGCTGACCGCTAAAGCGAATCAGCTCACTTCCCAGATGAGCCGCGGCCGACCCGACCCGCGTCCGCGCAGGCGGAAGTGCAGCATCGCCAGCCCGCTCACGGCCGACCGCCGCCGGATGTCCTCGCGGTCGCCGGTGAACAGGAACTTCCTGGCGTCGAGCGCCACCCCGCGCGACGCGAGCGCGACATGCACGGTGCCCACCGGCTTGCTGTCGCTCCCGCCGTCGGGGCCGGCAACCCCGGTGATCGCCAGGCAGTGGTCCACGCCCAGCCGCTCAAGCCCCGCGGTGGCCATCTCGCCGGCAACCTCGGCCGACACGGCCCCGTGCCGCACCAGAGTTTCACCCCTGACACCCAGCGATTCTTTGAGCGCGTTGGCGTAGGTAATCATGCCGCCGACAAACGCCTCTGACGCCCCCGGCACGGTCGTGAGCATCTCCCCGAGCATCCCGCCCGTGCACGACTCGACGACGCCGAGCGTCTCTGACCGCTCCGCCATCAGGCCCAGCACCGAACGGCACAGGTTCTCCCAGCCCGTCCCCGCACCCACGCCGAACAGGTTGTCGCCCAGAACTTCTCTCGCCCGCGCCTCGGCCTGATCGACCATCGCCTCGGCATCCGACCGTGCGCCCGAGGTCTCGGCCCGGATACGCAGAGTGAGGATCCCGCCGCTTGCCGTGATCCCGACCAGCGGGTTGGCGTCGCGCCTCGTGAGATCGCCCAGCCGCTGGACGCACTCGGCCTCGGGCACGCCGACGATGTGGCACAGCCGTGTCGCGATCACCCGCGACGGATCAAGCCTCAGCCGCGGCACGACCCCGCCCGCGAACATCGGCCGCAGCTCCCCCGGCGGACCGGGCAGACAGAAGAGGTCCGTCGTGCCCCAACCCCCCCCGCTCTCCACCCGCGCGTGCAGGCCCGGAGCCGTCCCCATCGCGTTGCTCAGGCACTCGGCACGGCGGGGGCGATACGCCTGCCGCTCCTGCCGCTCGGTCATCGGTCGCCCGCGCTTGGCGAGCATCGCCGCGATCTCTTCGCGGGCCGCCCCGTCCAGCACGAGCGTGTCGCCCGTCAGCGCCGCCACGGCCTGCCGCGTCAGGTCGCCGTCGGTCGGCCCGAGCCCGCCGGACATGATCACCAGCGGTGCCCGCGCGCACGAGCGCTTCAGCGTGTCGACGAGCACGGCAAGCTCGTCGGGCACCGTCGCGTGCTCGATCGGCAGCACGCCCAGGCTCATCAGCCGCTGCGCGAAGTATTGCCCGTTCGTGTCCAGCAGCTGGCCCACGGTGACCTCGTCGCCCGTGGAGACAATCACCGCCCGATCGTGAACATGCGTCATGGTCGAGCGTATTCGCCGCCCGCGCGGCGGCGGACGCACGCTGCATCGACCGGTTACATGCCCACATCCGCCGCCTTGCCCGCGAAGTGGATCACCAGCGAGTTGGTGGACCGCTTCACGCCCAGCGGCGTGCCCGCCAGCACCACCATCGCCTCCCCGGGCGAGATCCAGCCGAGGCCCGCCAGGTCCGCCTCGGCGAGCATCACAAACTCGCGGATCGTCCCCGAGCCAGGCACATCCATCCGCCGGGCCGTCACGCCGCGCAAGAGCGCCATCCGCCGCAGCTGCCGCTGGTCGTTGGAATACGCCACGATCGGGATCGGCAGGCCCGTCTGCGAGAGATACCGGGCCGTGCCACCCTCCTGGCTCCAGCACACCACGATGGTCGCCCCGACGTCATGGGCCGCGTGCCACGCGCCGTGCGCCAGCGCCGCCGTGGGATACCGGCTTTTGATGAGCGTCCGCGCCGGGCTCGGCCGGGCCTGCCGGCGCGCGAGCTCGCCCTCGGCCGACTCGATCACCCGCCGCATCGTCTCCACAACCAGCGCCGGGTGGACCCCCGTCGCCGTCTCCGCGCTGAGCATGACCGCGTCGGCCCCGTCCATGATCGCGTTGGCCACGTCGCTCACCTCGGCCCGCGTGGGCGAGGACGCCGTGATCATGCTCTCGAGCATCTGCGTCGCCACAATGCACGGCTTGCCGTACTCGTCGGCCTTCTGGATCAACCGCTTCTGCACCACCGGCACGTCGGCAAGGTCGAGCTCGACGCCCAGGTCGCCCCGGGCCACCATGATCCCATCGGCGGCGTCGACAATCGCGTCGATATCCGTCAGCGCCTCGGGCTTCTCGATCTTCGCGATCACCGGGATCAGCGCCCCCGCCCCGCCGCTGGCCCCATCGAGCAACTGGTCCGCCGCGCACATGCCCGCCAGCGCGGCCTTCAGCTCTCGCACCTCCGCCGCCGAGCGGACGAAGCTCAGGGCCAGGAAGTCCAGCCCCTGCGCGACGGCGAACTCCACGTGCCGCCAGTCCTGCTCGGTGATCGCCGAGCCGGCGATCCGCGTGTCGGGCAGATTGATCCCCTTCCTGCTCGTTACCAGCCCGCCCGTCGTCACGCGGCACCGCAGCACACCCGCCGCGTCGCCGCAGCGCCGTTCCACCGCGATCAGCCGCACCGCCCCGTCGTTGATGAGCACCCGCTCCCCGGGCTTCACGGCCCCCGAAAGCCCCGCCCACCCGCTGGGAAGCCGGAGCGTTCCCGCCGGATCAAACACGTCCCCCGCGGCCGGCGTGAATACCGCGTCCTGCCCCACCGCGAGCATCACGCCGCCGTCATCAACCACCCCGACGCGGATCTTGGGCCCCTGCAAATCCCCGAGTATCGCCACCGGCTGCCCGGTCTCCGCCGCCGCCGCCCGCACCGTCGCCACACGCTCCGCGTGCGCCGCCGTGTCCCCGTGCGAGAAGTTCAGCCGGAAAACCCCGACGCCCGCGCGGATCAGCCCGCGGACGGCCTCGGGCGAGTCGCTCGCCGGCCCGAGCGTTGCGACAATCGTCGCCAATGTCGGCCTGGGCCGCCCCTCCCTCGCGTGCCCTCCGAAGCGGCTCGCCCCGCGTGCCTGCTGAGTGCTCAAAGCCCGTGCTCCCGCCCGATCGCGACCACGCGCCGGTAGTTGTCGCGAAAGAAGTTCGTATACCCGATGAGCGACCGCTTGCCGTGCTCGGGGTCGCGCCAGCGGGCCGTGTCGTCCCGGATGGCCTTGAAGTTCGCCTCGGAAAACTCGACCACGCTCCCGTCCCGCATCGTGTGCTTCGGAAAGGCGTAGAACAGCGCCTCCATCTCGGCCACCACGCCCGGACTGAGAGCTAAGTCGCCCCTGGCCGCGTCGCGGGCCCGGTTGAGCGCCCGCCACGCGGCCCGCGCCTCGGACGCCGTGTCGATCCCGAAGCTCGCCATCATCGGCGGGATAGCGCTCCGCCACCCGCGGCTCTTCACGTCGCTCGCGATCGTGAACGGGTCCGTCGCGTCGACCATGTACGTCGCGTACTTCTCGTACATCACCCGCCGCACCGGCATCCGCCGCAGCTCGTACTGCCGCGGGCCGAATGGCTCCCCGTCGGCATCCCGCGGATAGTCGTCGCCGAGCTTGGGCTGCGTCCCCGCCGTCAGCCCGCAGCACGCCAGCACCCGCGCCGCGTGCTCGGGCGTGCGGAACTGCCAGAGCGCCTGCGCTTCCTCGGTCAAGCAGAACTCGACGAAGCGCCGCGCCAGCTCGAAGTTTCCCGCACCGTTGAGGATGCTCACCGGGTCCGCGTCGATGTACACCGCACCCTCGGGGTCGACATACCCCACGCGCCCCTCGCCCGGGTCCTGCCCCTCGGCGAGCAGGAACTGGGCCTGGCCGCGACCGTAGAAATCGATCGACAACCCAGCCGCCGCCTCCCCCTGCCCGACATCCACCGGCACCCGCGTCGCCGCCGCCGCGAAATACCGCGCGTTGGCCGACATCTCCCGCAGGATTCGCCACCCCTCGGCCCAGCCGTACTTGTTCAGGATCGATTCGTACGTCGTCGTGATCGACCCCGACTGCCGCCCGTCGGCGAGCGCCAGCAGGTTCGCGTAGCGCGGGTCGGTGAGGTCCTTGAAGCCCCGAGGCTCGCCGACCCCCAGCCCGCGCAGCACGTCGCGGTTATACACGATCCCGAAGCCCGATAGCGCCGTGCCCATCCAGTACTGATCCGGGTCGTAGATCGTCTGTACGCCGATCTTGTTCTCACCGTACCACTCGTCGAGCTGCTTCTGCTCGAACCCCGCCGGCCGCCCCAGCCGGTAGACGAGCCTCTGCCCGCCCCCCCCGGCCACGACGGCCTTGTCCTCCTTCATCTTCGAGTGCTCGAACGATCCGCCGCCGAAGAACACGTCGGCCCCCGCCGCCCCGGGCGCAAGCACCCCGTCGGGCGCCGCCCCGACCAGCTTGCCGTCCCGCACCGCCGCCTGGGCCGTCGCCTCCAGCTGCTTCATGATGTCGCTCGTGCCCCCGGGCGTGCGCCAGTCGATCTTCACGCTCGTGCCATACGTTCTCGCGTGCCAGCGGGTGAACGCCGCCCCATACTCGTCGCGGATCTGCTCGACATGAGGCGTGACGACGATCAGCTTCTCTGTCGGCGCCGAGCCAACCCCGCCGCCACTGCCCGCGCCGAGCCCGGGCCTGCCGACCGAGAACCGGACGACAAACGGCAGACTCAGGACCAGAAGCAGGGCAGTCAGGATTCCGATTTTGGAGACCATACGCATAGGATATCACGCCCCTCCGCCCATAGATCGTCCCGCCAAGCGCATCGGTAGCCTCGGTTGCGGTACCGCGAGGCAGGCGAGCGCCGTCCTGCTCGCCCGCGCCGGCCATCGCGTCACCCTCATGGAGCGCATTGGCCCGGCCCCGGGCCGTCGGCGCCGGCCTGCTCCTCCAGCCCACCGGCACGGCCGTGGTGAACGCCCTGAGCCGGCTCGGCACGCCCGATCCCCCCATCGCCGATCCAGGTCGCAACAGCTCGCCGCTCGCTCCCGCGGCCGCCGGGCCCGTCCACCAATCGACCACGCCCTCGGGAGCTCGCCGCATGTTTCTCGGTCATTACCCCCGAGATACCCTGTGCCCATGCCCGAAGACCCCGCCCCCGTCGCACTGATCACCGGAGCCGGCTCCGGCATCGGCCGAGCCGTCGCCCTCCACCTTGCCCAAGAGGGCTACCGACTCGTCCTCGCCGGCCGCCGCATGGGCCCGCTCGAAGAAACCTCGTCGTTCCTCCCGGCAGGCACCGAGGCCGTCTGCATCCCCGCCGACGTCTCCGACCCCGCCTCCGGCCATGCCCTGGTCACCACCTGCCTGGGCCGCTTCGGTCGACTCGATGTCTTGGTCAACAACGCCGCCATGGCCCCGCTCCGCCCCATCGAGCGCACCACGGCCGACCTCATCCAGCAGACCTTCTTCACCAACGCCATCGGCCCGGCCTGCACCATCGCCGCCGCCTGGCTCGTGTTCAAGCGTCAGCACGCCGAGGACCGCATGTCCCCCCTGGGCCACTGCGTCGTCAACGTCTCGACCCTCGGCACCCGCGACCCGTTTCCCGGCTTCTTCGCCTACGCCTCCAGCAAGGCCGCGCTGAACATCATGGCCCACTCTTGTGCCAAGGAAGGCGCCGAGATCGGCGTTCGAGCCTTCGCCGTCGCCCCCGGCGCCGTCGAGACGCCCATGCTCCGCTCCATCTTCGATCAGGACGTGCTCCCCCCCGAGCACTGCCTCACGCCCGATGCCGTCGCCGACGAGGTCCTCGCGTGCGTCATGGGCGAGCGCGATGCCAAGAACGGCCAGACAATCTACCTGACGCTCCCCTGACCGTCACCCCCTCCCCCCTCCCCCCTCCACCTCCACCTCAAGCCTTCTCCGGCAACACCGTCCGGATGTATACATCCTTCTGCTGCGCCTCGCCCACCGGGCTCGGCGCACCCGTCAGAAGGTCCTGCCCGATCTGCGTCTTCGGGAACGCGATCACGTCGCGGATGTTGTCCGTCCCCGTCAGGTGCATGATCAGCCGGTCGAGCCCGAACGCCACGCCCGCGTGCGGCGGGGCCCCATAGCTCAAGGCTTCCAGCAGGAAGCTGAACTTCTCCCGCGCCTGCTCCGCCGTCAGGCCCAGGAGCCGGAACACCTTGCTCTGCAGCTCCTGACTATGGATCCGCACCGAGCCGCCCGCGATCTCCGAGCCGTTGAGCACCATGTCGTAGCCGGCGCTCACGATCCCCTCGATCGTCACCTCGTCCTCGACATCCGCCTTGAGAAACGCGTCCATCTGGTCGTCGGTCGGCGAGGTGAACGGGTGGTGCATCGCCACCCACTTGCCCGTGTCCTTGTTCCGCTCGAACATCGGGAAATCGACCACCCACAGAAAGTCCCACGGCCCGCCCTCGGCCCCGGGCCTGGGCAGCATCTCCATGTCCCGCGCAACCTTCTGCCGAAGCTCCCCGATCGACTTGGTCGCCGTCGAATACGCGTCGGCGACAAACAACACCGTGTCGCCGATCGCCGCGCCCGTCAGCGCGAGGAACTCCGCCTTCTTGGGCTCCAGAAACTTCGCGATGCCGGTGTCGAGCTTGGCCGAGCCGTCCTCCGCCTTCACGACCTTCACCACAGCCACGCCGCCGGCCCCGAAGCCCTTAACGAACTCCGTGTACCCGTCCGTCAGCTTCCGTGTCAGCTTCTCCGCGCCACCCGGCACCACGATGCACTTGACCACGCCACGCTTGGAGTTAAATCGCGGCCTGTCCTTCCCCTTCTCGAGCGCCGAGTTGAACACCCCGAACCCCAGCCCGCCGGCAAACTCCGAGATGTCGTTGATCTTCAGCCCGTACCGCGTGTCCGGCCGGTCGATGCCGTAGTCCTCCATCGCCTCGCGATACTTCATCACCCGCATCGGCGGCACCTCGACCCCCAACACGTCCTTCCACAGCCTCCGCGCAAAGCCCTCCATCATCTCCATGACGTGCTCGCGCCGGACAAAGCTCATCTCGAGATCGATCTGGCTGAACTCCGCCTGCCGGTCCGCTCGCGGGTCCTCGTCGCGAAAACAGCGGCAGATCTGCATGTACCGATCGCAGCCCGAAACCATCAGGATCTGCTTGAAAAGCTGCGGGCTCTGCGGCAGGGCATAAAAGCTCCCCGGCACGTGCCGATTCGGCACGATGAACTCCCGCGCTCCCTCCGGCGTGCTCTTGTACAGGATCGGCGTCTCGACCTCGAGAAACCCGTTCTCGTCGAAGTACCGCCGGGTAACCTGCATGACCCGGTGCCGCGTCCCCAGCGTCCTCTGCATGCTCGGCCGACGCAGGTCGATGTATCGGTGCTTGAGCCGAATCTCCTCGTTTGGGAGCTTCTGGGTCTCGTCAGGGAGGAACGGCGGGTTGGCCGTCTTGTTGAGCACCTCCAGCTCCTTGACGACGATTTCAACGGTCCCCGTCTCGAGCTTCGGGTTCGGCCCGCCGATGCGCTTGCGCACCGTGCCCTGGATCGCGATCACGTCCTCGCTCCGCAGCTTGTCCGCCGCCTCCATCATCGCCGCGCTGACGCCGTCGTCCTTGTCGAACACCAGCTGCGTCAGCCCATACCGGTCGCGCAGGTCGATAAAAATCAGGTTGCCGTGGTCGCGGTAGGAGTTGACCCATCCATTGAGGACGACGGTCTGGCCGATGTGCGAATCGCGGAGCTGGCCGCAAGTAACGGTCCGACGGAGCATGGTGTGTCTTCCAGTGAGTTGGGCCACGAGTCTAGGGGGCAGCCCAGCGGTCCAGTGGCGAAGCGCCTCGACGGAGACTGCCGCGTAAGCCGGAGGTGATCAAGCCCGCGGAGCGTGCGCAGCCGCCTCGGCCCGGGACGCTCGCCGCGGGCTTGGCCGCAATCGGCACTGCATAGATCCGTTCGACTGCCAAGCCCGCGGAGCCGGTCAAAGACCCCGGGAATCGTGCGACCGAGACTCTCGTCCACCCGCTCCAGCCCCTCCCGCTCCAGCCCCTGCTCAGGCCGCCTTCGCCCGAACCCGCCCGCCGCCCACCAGCACCACGCTTGTCGCCGCGTTGAACAGCTGCGTCCAGTCCGCCTCGAGCTCCGCGTTCCAACGCTCCCCCAGCAAGTCGCCCATCGTCTTGAGCATCACCTGCCGCGCGATCCCGTACTGCTGCGGCGACACCCCGGCCCGCTGCGCCTTGGCCCCAAGCTCGTGCAGCAGATAGTCGATCGCATCCACCCGGTGCACGTTCTTCACGAGCAGGCCCAGCCCGCTCAAGAGATCCCGCGCACGCATCCAGTGGTCCGTCGGCACCACCCCGCGCAGCCCCGGCTGCCGCTCGAACAGCGCCTCGTAAAACCGCTCCGCCAACTCGTCGCCCCGCGCGGCCACCAACACAAAGCTCTCGCGGACATTCTCGGCCTGAGTGATCGACATGAGCATGCGCCTTCGCCTCCACGAGTCGTTCCGAACGTCCCATGTATCGACCCGACCCGGGGGGTCGCTTTACCCGACCCAACCCACCCCCGCTTATCGGACCTCCCCACTCCCCCCCCAACCTCTCCCGCGCGCAGGAAAGGACCGCTTGAGGCGCAGCCTCGCGCAGGTGAGGGCACGTGTTGCCAACCCCGACCCCCGCCTCTTCACCCCGCCCCGGCAACCCACCGCCCGAATACCTCACCACCCACTCCCGCCCCGCGGCGGCGCAACCCCTCACCACGCCAGCCCCGTGCCGTCATAGTTCATGAACGCCCCGTTCTTTGCCGGCGTCAGCCCGTCGATCACCTTCAGCATGCTCGACACGCTCTCCTCCGCCGACAGGTGCGCCGACGGGCCGCCCATGTCCGTGCGGACCCAGCCGGGGTGGATCGCCACGCACACAAAGCCCTCCGGCCCGAGCTCGCTGGCCAGGCTCCGGTTCAACTGATTCAGCGCGGCCTTGCTCCCCCTATACGCATACGTCGAGCCGCCGGTGTTATTGGCGATCGAGCCAAGCTGGCTGGTGATCTGGACCAACGTCCGGCCGCCGCTCCGCCTCAGCGACGGCAGCATCGCCCGCGCGACGAGCATGGGCGCGACGGCGTTGACCATGAACACCCGCTGCATGTCCTGGGCGTCGAGGTGCTCGATGCTCTTCTGCGTGCTCGACACGCCCGCGTTATTGATCACCACGTCCACGCCGCGGTCGCCGAGGCGGCCGGGCAGGGCCGCGATCGAGGCCGGGTCGGCGACGTCGAGCTCGACAACGCTGAGATGGCCTGAGGTTGTCATGGCGGCCAGGGCGGGCGTCCGGATATCCCGGGCGGCGGCGATGACGCTGTCGCCCCGGTCGAGCAGTTGGCGGACAAGCTCAAGACCAACGCCGCGCGAGGCACCGGTGACGAAGACGGTTCGGCTGGGCATAGCGATTCTCCCGAGGAGAATAGGGCCAAAAACACAGGAGCCCCGGATGAACCGGGGCTCCTGAGAAGAGAATCGTGTCTTCTACCTGCGGTCGAGCGATTTAGGCGCGACGACGGCGGGCGGCGAGCAGGCCACCGAGGCCCAGGAGGGCAGCGGCGCCGGGGGCGGGGATGACGGAAACCGTGAAAGACGAGCCCTGGAAGCCGCCCTGAGACTCGATCGCGGCGCTGGCGTTGGCCGTGCCGATGCGCGGATAGTACTGGGCGACGCCGGTCTGAGAAACGGTGAAGGTGTACTGACCAGCGGCGAGCCCGGTGGGATTGAAGTCGACAGCAAACAGACCCCAGAACAGGCCATTGCTGCTACTGCCGGAGCGGTGATCGGGAGCAGACGTGGTAATGGGGAGGATGTTGGTCAAGCCATTGGCAGAGAAATCGCCGTTGGAGTTGCCCAGGCCGGTGCCGGCGGGCACATCGATAAACACACCCGTCCGGAAGGGGGCGTACAGGCCCGGGGCGTTGGTAGTGTCGATACCCTGCGGGTCAGGAAAGGTAGCGGACGTGCCGACGGAAGTAGCTGGGTTGGCAGAAGCGGCAGCCCGCAGCGAGCCCGGGGAGAGGCTCAGGGACGATGCCAGGTTCAGCGAAGCGGCGGCGAGGCCGCCAGAAGACTGGGCCGTGGTGCCGGCACCGTACACGCCGTTCGTGCTACCCACCCCGAACAGGCGGTAGCGGCCTTCCAGGCGGATGATGTTGTTCGAGCCGGCGGCGTTGGAAACAATCACGCCGCTGGCGACGTTGGTCGCTTGCGTGATCAGGTCCGCGTCGACCGGGCTGTACTGACGGCCGAAGAGATTCACGTCCAATCGAAAGTTGGGGGCCTGAGCATTGGCGACGCCAGCGGCGGCCACGAGAGCGAGAGCAGACAGAACGATCTTCTTCACAGAGAGCTCCTTCCGATATTCGGTATGCAGGTGAAACGACACGACGGGTGGAAGATACATCAAGACGGGGGGTAT
>JBBQRT010000044.1:0-30983 GCA_038214505.1 Phycisphaerales bacterium
TCAGACACGGCGAGGGAGAGAAGAAGCAGGTTCGCCGTCCGGACGTTTTCGATACCGAAAACCATGCAGGCGACCGAACCACAATCGCCCGCAGTTACAACCCACGATGAGCTGTGCTCGGCTCGCCAGGAGATCAGCCGATCGCGCTCGTCGCCGCCCTCGGGCTTGCCCGCGATCGCAGCGACGATGTGTCCGGCGACCAGCAGGATCACCATGAGCACTGTCGCGACCATAAAGAGCACTGCGAAGGCCGGCATCTCCCTTGCTCCGCTGGTCAGCATTCTGCCCGCAAGCACGAAGTTTGCCCCAATCCGAGAACCATGCCGACGAGTTGGATCCTGACGCTCTTTTCCTGGAACGATGTGCCCAAGTGCCGCTCGTTGTCAGGGTTGTGTGCATGTCATTCGTGCTTGACACGGTGTCAAGAATACGCGACCTTCGATGTCAAAAAACTTGGACACGAGTCCGGCCAGTCCGTTGAGATTGGCGTGCTGCGGCTGGTGCCATAGAAAAGCGGCCCGGGCATGAATGGCGTGCTCGGGCCGCGTGGATTGTGCAAGGGTCACGCTGCGTCTGCCTGCCGATGTGCGATCAGCGGCGGCGACGACGCGCAGCCATCAGGCCACCGAGGCCGACCAAAGCCGCGGCTCCGGGGGCGGGGATGACCGTGCCCAAAACGGTCACCATATCGAAGCGATAGTTGCCCGCGGCACCCGTGTACACGGTTGTGGCCAGGTTCGCGCGTTGGAAGGCGGTGTTGGCCGCCTGCAGCCCGTTCAAGTTGGTGAACTCAACAGGGGAGAAGGCCGAGACCACGCGGAAGCCGAAGTTGGAGTTGTCCGCCGCGCCCGCGATCGAGGCCAAGTTGAAAGTGAATCCGTTGGCCCAGCGGTCGTTCAAAGGATTGAAGTCGAGCAGGTCGCCGAAGGACGTAAAGTTCGAGCCGTCAAGGGTGTACTGGAACTGAGCGTGGCGTGGGGAGCCGTCGGTGGCAAAGATGTCCATGCTCACCGCGATGTTCTCCTGGTTGATCGTCGAGACGTTGAAGCGAGCTCCCGAGAGGAGCGAGACGGTGCCCGACCAACCGTTGCTTTGGCTGCCGCGGATGCGCCAAGCTTGGTTGGACACGCTGGTGTCCGACGAGGTTGGCGTGCCGCCAGCGTTCAGGATGTCGGCGTTGTTCAGTCCGCCACTCATGCCTACGGGGGTGGCAGAGCCGGAACCGGTGGACGGTGCTGGGGTGTTGTTCACCGCCAACGCCCCGTTAAAGTTCCACTGAGTGATGACGGTCGAAGCCTGGGCCGCGCCGGTCACCGCGAGCGCGGCGAAAGCAACCAATTTCGTGTGCTGCATGACTCTCTCTCCCTCTGCCAACTGCTAGTAGATGCCTTCTCGGCGAAGCCCGCGGCCTCGCCCGAGTAGGGGAAGTATCACTCACCCAACGCAAGGGGCGAGCGTGCGAGAGCGAAGATCGCGCAAAGGTTGGTGAGGTTGCGCCTGGCACGCCAGGCACCGTCGCGGGAGCGATCCAGAGCGGGCGATAGCGGATACATCGCTGATGTGCCAGCAGGAATTCCCGCGTGTCGACGGAGTGCGGCGCAGGTTCATCAGCCATCCTGCGTCCACGCGTTTCGGCGGCAGCGGAGAGGACCGCCTCCACGACGACCCGACGCTCGTCGACTCTGTCGGAGCGACGGAGGTCTTCACCGCCCGCTGCTTCTTCCGCTACCCAGCGTGGCAGCGTGAAGTACCCGTCGTCGGAGCAGTTGAAAGTGACGCGCTGGGGTGGGTAGTGGCGGCCGGGCGATGAGGTTCGGCCTCAGTGAGAGCAATCCGACAGCGACGAAGCCGGCGTCGCGCACGGTCGATCGAGGGCGCGTGCATTTGCGGGTGTGACGATGGCGTGTAAGGAAATTTACTTGTGGATCAGGCGGAACGAGCCGGTTTGTCGCAAGTGCGGGTCGGGGAGGCGGGGCAGCCATAGTGTGCCTGCGCACTTGGAGCACCGCCGGCATGAATACGGACCTTGAACGCATGATTCGGAGCATGGCCGCGGCACCGGTGCTGCTGGTGGCCAGCGATTTTGACGGCACGCTCGCGCCCATTGTGGCCGATCCGGCGATGGCGGCGGCGACACCCGCGAGCATCGAGGCGATCCGGAGGCTCGAGGCCCTGCCGCACACGCATGTGGCGGTCATCTCGGGGCGCGGGCTGGCGGACCTGCGGTCGCGGGTGCCGGTCTTAAGGACAATGACGCTGGCCGGGAGTCATGGGGCCGAGCTTGAGGGGACGCCGCCGCCGCCGATCCCCGAGGCGACGCAGGAGCAGATGTCGAACCTCGCGGCCCGGCTGCGGACACTGGCGTCGGAGTTGCCCGGGCTGATGGTCGAGGCCAAGCCGCGTGCGATTGTGCTGCACTACCGTTGCGCGGCGCCGGCGGTGGCGCAGGAGGCGCTGGCGCGGGTTTCGGGGCTGAACGGGGAGTTTTCGGGGTTGATCCCGCTGCCGGGTTCGATGGTCGTCGAGTTTGTGGCCGACCGGGTGCACAAGGGCGACGCGCTCTCGACCATTCGGCACCGGACGGGGGCGACGGGGGTGATGTTTCTGGGCGACGACCGGACGGACGAGGACGCGTTCGCGTCGCTCGTGCCCGAGCGGGACGCGGGCGTGAAGGTGGGCGCGGGCGAGACGCTGGCGCGGTACCGGGTCGGCGGGGTTGACGAGGTGGCTGTGATTCTGTCGCGGCTGGCCGAGGCGAGGGCGGCGTGGCTGGCCGAGCGGCGGGCGACGCCGATCCAGGACCACGCGGTGCTCTCGGATCAGCGGACGATGGCGCTGGTGGACCCGCGTGGGCGGATTGTGTGGATGTGCCTGCCGCGGCTGGACTCCGCGGCGCTGTTCGCAGAGCTGCTCGACGGGCCGCAGGCGGGGTATTTTCAGATTGCGCCGGTGGAGGCGTGGGGGGCGGGTGGAGTTCAGGAGTACGTCGGTGATTCGATGGTGGTGCGGACGGCTTGGGCGGGTGGGGGGGGGCAGGGGTGCGTGCTGACGGACTATCTCGACTGCGCGGGCGGGCGGGCGTTCCAGCGGGCCGGGCGTACGGACCTGGTGCGGGTTGTGGAGGGAGACGCGCGGGTGCGGGTGATGTTCGCGCCGCGGGTGGACTTCGGTCGGACGATCACGCGGCTTTCGATACGTGATGGGGCCGTGGAGGTGGAGGCGACGGGCGACCCGGTGGTGCTGTACGCACCGGGCGTCGCGTGGCGGATCGTCGAAGACGGGCGGCACCAGACGGCGGAGGCGGAGATCGATCTGTCAAAGGCCGGGGGTGTAGTAAGCTTCGAGCTTCGGTACGGCTCGGCGAACGTTCGGGCCCATCCGCGCCCGGAGCCCGAGCGGCGGGCCGACACGCAGCGGTTCTGGAGTGCTTGGGCCGGGAGCCTGCGCGTGCCGGGCGTTCACGCGGGGGCTGTGCGGCGGAGCGCGCTGCTGCTGCGGTCGCTCAGCCACGGGCCCATGGGCTCAATCGCGGCGGCGGCGACGACGAGCCTGCCGGAGCATCTGGGGGGTGTTCGGAACTGGGACTACCGATTCTGCTGGCCACGGGACGCGGCGCTGGCGGCGCAGGCGCTCTTGCGGCTTGGCAACTCGGGCACGGCGCTGCGGCTCCTCGACTGGCTGCTGACGGTGGTCGACAAGGCCGAGAGCCCGGACCGGCTGCGCCCGATGTACACCCTCACCGGGGCCGACCTCGGGCCCGAGGGGGAGATCGGCGATCTCTCGGGCTACGGGCAGAGCCGGCCGGTGCGCGTGGGCAACGCGGCGGCCCAGCAGCTGCAGCTGGACGTCTTCGGGCCGATCGTCGAGCTCATCGCGATGCTGGCCGATCGCGGGGCCCCGATCGCGCCCGACCATTGGCGGCTTGCGCGGGCGATGGTGGCCGCCGTCGAGTCGCGGTGGCAGGAGCCCGACAACGGGATCTGGGAGATCCGCGGGCCCAAGCGGCAGCACGTGCATTCCAAGGCGATGTGCTTTTTGACCGTCGACCGTGCGATGGTGGTTCACGAGGCGGTTGTCGGGCGGCCGAGCCCGGCGTGGGCCCGGCTGCGCGACACGATCCGCGCCGACGTGCTGGCCCACGGCTATGTCGAGTCGGCCGGCGCGTTCACGACGGCGTACGGGTACGCGGACCTTGACGCCGCGGCCCTGTGGGTCGGGCTCAGCGGGCTCGTAGAGGCCGGCGACCCGCGCTGGGCCCGCACGGTCGACGCGGTGGACCGGCGGCTGCGGCGCGGGGGTGTTGTGGACCGCTACCGCTTCGACGATCTTCTGCCCGGGCGAGAGGGGGGCTTCCACGTGTGCACGGGCTGGCTGATCGAGTCGTTCATCACGCTCGGGCGCGTTGGCGAGGCGAGGGCGCTGCTGGACGGGCTGGTCGCGCTGGCCGGGCCGACGGGCGGGCTGTCGGAGATGTTCGACCCGGATCTGAACATTGCGCTCGGGAACTACCCGCAGGCGTATTCGCACCTGGCGCTGATCAATGCGGCGGTGGCCGTCGAGGCCGCGGAGAGAGGAAAACAGGCATGAAGAACAGGCACCCGGGCGGTCCGGGCAAATCCGTCGGCTTCGGGCTCACGATCGCGGCGCTGGCGACACTGGCGACGGCGGTTCTGCTGTGGTCGCATATCCGGCGTGAGCAGCGCGAGGGGCTCGACGACCTGAACCGCCGGGCCCAGCTGCTGACCCACCGCATATCCCCGGTTGCGCGCGGGGCCCTGGGGCGGACGGACTTAGAGATGGCCCAGAGGTTCGGCGACCGGCTCGAGGGGCACTCGCGGCTTCTGGGCCTGGTCGCGTTCGGCCCCGACGGCCGGGTGGTCGCCGCGGGGCGCGGCGTGCAGGAGGCTGGCGAGGCGGTGTCGGATCTGGCGCGGCGGGTAGTGGAGCAAGATGGCCCGCTCTCCGAGGTGCGGCGCGGCGTGGACGGGACAACGCACGTCATGGTCGAGCGCATCATCGGCGACGAGGGGCGGCCGATCGGCGCGATCGGCGTGCTGCACGATGCGGTGTATTTGGAGGAGCGGCTGACACGCGGGATAGTCCAGGCGGCGCTCTGGTCGCTGGGCGTGGGCGTGGGGATCTTTCTGGTCACCACGGGGCTTGCGTGGGCGGTGTTCGAGCGGCCGCTGATGAAGCTTGCGGAGTGGATGCGGCGGCTGCGGTTCGGCAACACGCCCGAGCTGCCGCCGGCGAACATCCCCGTCGGGCGGCTGGCCGACGAGACGGTGCACCTGGCGGCGAGCTTCCGCGCCGCGCGGGCCAAGGAGCAGGCCGACGCGGGCGACGCGGTGCGGAGCGACAAGGCTTGGACGCCCGACCGGCTGCGGGCCCACGCGATCGACGCGCTCTCGGGCCTGCCGCTGGTGGTGGTGAGCAACCGCGAGCCATATGTTCATCAGTACCGCGGCGGCAAGCCGGTGGTCACGCGGCCGGCGGGCGGGCTGGTGACGGGGCTTGATCCGGTGCTGCGTGCCTGCGGCGGGATGTGGGTGGCCCAGGGTTCGGGCGACGCGGACCGCATCACGGCCGATCGCGACGGATGTGTGCCCGTCCCGCCCGAGGACCCGCGGTACACGCTCAAGCGGGTGTTTATTTCTAAGGAGGAGGAGCAGGGGTACTACTACGGGTTCAGCAACGAGGGGCTCTGGCCCCTGTGCCACCTCACGCACGAGCGGCCGGTGTTCCGCTCGGGGGACTGGGAGCAGTATGTCCGCGCCAACCAGCGCTTCGCCGACGCCGTGCTCGAGGAGATCGGGCCCGACTCGGCGGTGGTGATGGTGCAGGACTATCAGATGGCGCTGGTGCCCGGGATGATCAAGCAGCGGCGGCCGGACATGCGGGTCGGGCTGTTCTGGCACATCCCCTGGCCGAGCGCCGAGGCGTTCCGCATCTGCCCGTACCGCATCGAGCTGCTCCAGGGGATGCTCGGCGCGGACCTCCTTGGCTTCCACCTCCAGCAGCACTGCAACAACTTCCTCGAGACCGTGGACCGGATGCTCGAGGCCAAGCTCAACCGCGACCGCTTCACCGTCGAGATCCGCGGGCACACGGCGATGGTGCGGCCGTTCCCCATCAGCGTGCAGAGCTGGCAGGAGCGCGGGGTGGCGGGCGGGGAGGAGCTGCGCAAGCAGCTGGCCGAGCTGCGGCGCGAGCACCGGCTCGAGGGCGTGATGGTCGGCGTGGGCGTGGACAGGATCGATTACACCAAGGGGATCACCGAGCGGCTGCGAGCGATCGAGCGGCTGTTCGAGAAGCACCCCGAGCTCGTCGGGCGGTTCACCTTCGTGCAGCTTGGCGCACCAAGCCGCACGAACATCCCGCGGTACCGCGACATGGTGACGGATCTTGAGAAGATGGCCGCCGATATCAACACGAGGTTCCGCACCGAAGGGTGGGAACCGATCCGGATGCTGGTGGGTCAGCACGAGGGGCCGCTGGTGTACGCGTTCTTCCGGATGGCCGAGGTGTGCATCGTCAGCTCGCTGCACGACGGGATGAACCTGGTGGCCAAGGAGTACGTAGCGGCCCAGTCCGAGGTCGACGCGCTGGCCGCCGAGTCGCCCCGGGGGCCGGGTGCGCTGGTGCTCAGCGAGTTCGCCGGCGCGGCCCGCGACCTCCCCGAGGCGCTGATCATCAATCCTTACGACACCGAGCAGTTCGCCGCCGCCATCCACCAGGCCCTCGTGATGGACGCCTCCGAGCGTCGCGCCCGGATGACCAAGATGAAGGAGCGCGTGGAGGAGTTCAACATTTATCGATGGGCCGCCGATTTCCTCTCCGCCCTGGCCAAGGCGGACGGCCGGAAAGATTCGGGCGCCGGCGAGGCCGCCGCGCCGCGCGGCGTCGATCGGGAGCGCCCGGTCGGCATACAACCAGCCCGTTAGTGGATTGCGGGGGGCGGGAACAGGACGGGAGAGCGGGCTCGCCTGTCCGGGGACCACCTCATGCCGCATCGTGCCTGCACCGCCTTTGTTTGCGCCGCTTCGTTTCTGGCCGTGGTGCCTGCCGTCGCTCAGTCCGTCGCGGTCGAGAAGTACGTGCTCAAGAACGGCCTGACGGTGATCCTGCACCCGGACAAGGCGCTGCCCGTCGCGTTCGTGAACCTGTGGTACCGGGTCGGGGCCAAGGAGGAGCCCGCGGGCCGCTCGGGCTTCGCCCACCTCTTCGAGCACCTGATGTTCATGGGCACGCAGCGCGTGCCGGGCAACGACTTCGACGTGCTCATGGAGACCGGCGGAGGCTCGAACAACGCGACGACCTCGCTGGACCGGACCAACTACTTCTCGAGCGGGCCCGCCACGCTGCTGCCCACGCTGCTCTGGCTCGACGCCGACCGCCTCGAGGACGTCGGCCGCACGATGACCACCGAGAAGCTCAACAAGCAGCGCGACGTGGTGCGGAACGAGATCCGGCAGAACGTCGAGAACACGCCCTACGGCAAGGCCGAGGAGACCGTCTTCCGCCTGATGTATCCGCCGGAGCACCCGTACCACAACGCCGTCTACGGGCTGCACGAGCATCTCGAGGCCGCGACCGTCGGCGACGTCAAGACCTTCTTCGCAACCTTTTATGTCCCGAGCAACTGCTCGCTCGTCGTGGCCGGCGACTTCGAGCCCGCGGCGATCAAGCCGGTGATCGAGGGGCTCTACGGCTCGATCCCCGCCGGGGCCGCCGTCTCGCGACGCGAGCCGAAGGACTTTCCCGTACCGGTGCTGGGCAAGGTCGTGCGTTCGACGCTCCTGGATAACGTCGAGCAGGCGAAGGTGAGCATGGTGTACCACTCTCCGCCGCAGTACGCCGCGGGCGACGCCGAGATGGACCTTGTCGCCGCGCTGCTGAGCCAGGGCAAGGGCAGCCCGCTGCAGCGCCGGCTGGTGCTCGAGGAAAAACTGGCGACCGAGGTGAGCGCGTACCAGCAGGGGAGCGTGCTGGGCGGCCTGTTCTTCATCGACGTGATGGCCTCGCCGGGCGCGGATCCAGGCCGGATCGAGGCGATCATCGACGAGGAGGTCGAGCGGCTCACAAAGTCCGGTCCTGCCGCGGCCGACCTTGAGGCTCGCAAGGCGACCATCGAGCTCGGCTTCCTGGGGCGGATGGACTCGGTTGAAAACGTCGCGGACAAGCTCAACGAGTACGAGTACTTCTTTGGCGAGCCCGACTCGTTCAAGCGTGATCTGGACCGCTGGCGGCAAGCGACGCCCGCGGGCGTGCGTGATTGGACCGGGCGGGTGCTCACACCCCGCTCGCGGCTGGTGCTGCGGACCTTGCCGCAGGAGCCCGAGCGCGCCGGCTCGGCCCGCGATCAGCGGCCGGAGTCGGCGGCGTCGGCCGAGTTCCGCGTGCCGCGGCCCGACGGGTTTACGCTGGAGAACGGGCTGAAGGTGCTGGTGTGGAACCGGCCGCAGGTCCCGCTGGTCAGTCTGAACCTGCTGGTGCGGCCCGAGGGGGCGGTGCTGGTGGCGCCGGCGAAGGCGGGGCTCGGCGAGCTCGCCGCCGACATGCTCGAGGAGGGCGCGGGGACGCGCGATGCGGTTGCGTTCTCTGAGGCGGTTCAGGCCCTGGGCGCAGAGTTTTCAAGCACCGCCGGGTACGACCATTTTCTCGTGGGCATGACGGCGCTGAAGCGGAACCTTCAGCCCGCGGCGGCGCTGCTCGCCGATGCCGTGCTGCGCCCGCGGTTCGAGGCGACGGACTTTGAACGCGTCAAGCGGCTGCACCTGGACGCGCTCGAGCAGGAGCTCTCGGATCCCCAAGCCGTCGCGTCGCGGGCCGGACAGCGGTTCCTGCTGGGTGATAGTCACGCCTATGGCCTGCCGGCCTCGGGCACGAGGACCACCGTCGAACGCCTGACACTTGCCGACGCCAACGCCCTGCACGGCTGGGCGTTCTCGCCTGCCAGCACCACCGTGCTTGTCAGCGGCGACATCACCACCGACGAGGCGAGGACGCTCGTTTCGGGTCTTCTGGGTTCATGGACCGCGTCGAGCGCGGCCCACCCGGCCCCGTTCAGCGGGCCGAGCCAGACGTTCATTCCCTTTGATCCGCGGAAGGTCTGGCAGGAGGGCGACGGGCTGAAGATCGCCCTTGTGGACCGCCCCGACGCCGTGCAGACGGTGCTCCGGCTCATCATTCCCAATGTCAACTTCGCGGACGCGACCCGGCCCTACCGGCGCGTGCTCAACGCGGTGGTGGGCGGGAGCTTTACCAGCCGCCTGAACCAGAAGTTGCGGGAGGAGCTGGGCTACACCTACGGCGCCGGATCGAGCTTCCAGATGATGGCCGGCGGCGGGCTCTTCATCGCCAGCACGTCCGTCAAGGCCGACACGACCGGCGCATCAGTGCGCGAGCTCCTGCACGAGATCGGCCGCGTCCGCGGGGCCGACATCACCGACGCCGAGGGCACCAAGGCCCAGGAGACGGTGCGGACGCAGATCATCCAGTCTCTCTCGGGAATCCACGGCCCGATTACGGCGACGATCCCGTACCTGGTCGCGGGCAAGGCCCCGGCGCAGCTCGCCGAGGACTTTGCCGAGATTCAGCGGGCCACGGCGTTCGAGATCAATCGGCTCGCGGGTCCGGCGATCCCTATCGAGCGCGGCGTGCTGGTGCTGGTGGGCGACAAGCGGCTGATCCTTGAGCAGATCAAGGACCTGCACCTTGGTGCGGTGATACAGATCGACGAGCAGGGCGTGCCGGTCCCGCAAAGCGGGATCGAGCCTGCGAGCAAACCCGCGCCGTGAGGCAACTTGCCGCGACGGATGGAGAGCGGGCGGCTATAGTTCTTTTGTCCGCGGGATGGGGCCCGGCCCCGCCTGCGATCCCACTCCCGCCATTGACAGATCGCTGTCAGGCATGCTCGCCCGAGCAATGCGGGGGCGCGGCCTTTGTGCCGGTGGGGCGGTCTGCCGCTCCCGGCCCGGGTCGATCCTCCAGAGCTCGAGAATCGCCGGCGAGGCCCCCGGCGGCGAGCCTTGTGATGGCCCGTTCGGGCCAGCGCCGACGTCCCGATGGGCGTCTTGGTCGCCCCCCTGTTTCCGTATCGCTCCCCCCCGCGACAATCCAGCCGGCCCCTTCATACAAGGCTCATCGCCCACATGGCTAAGAACAATCTCGCCGACGACAAGGACACAAAGAGCGCGAAGGCCGAGGCCAAGCCGCGTGCGAGGCGCGCGCCCAAGGCCGAGGTGGCGGCCCCGCCGGTGCCGGCCTCCTCGGTGTCGGCCCCCCCGGCGCCGGCCCCCCCGGCGCCGGCCCCCGCGCCCCGCGTCGAGACACCGCGGGCCGAGCCGCGGCCAGAAGCCCGCCCGGCCGAGCGCGACGAGCGGAGCATGTTCGATGAGCGGCCCCGTGAACCGCGCGAGCCGCGTGATTCTCGCGAGGGCCGCGACCAGCGCGAGACGCGCGACGGCCCGCGCCCCGACCAGCGCGAAGGCCGGCCCGAGCGGGGCGAACGGTTCAACGGTCCGCCGGGCCCCGGCGGGCCGGGCGGATTTCCCCGGGGCGAGCCGGGCCAGCGCGACGACCGGGGCAACGGCCAGCGTGAGGGTCAACGCGACGGCCAGCGCGAAGGCCGGGGCGAGCACCGGGACAACCGGCCCGACAACAGGCCCGACAACAGGGGCGAGAACCGCGGCGAGCCCCAAGGCGGTCCGGGCCCCCAGACGCAGGCGGGCGAGCGCGAAGGACGCGAGCCACGCTCCGGCGATTTTCGCGAAGGCCGCGACAACAACCGCGAGTTCCGCCCGCAGGGTGGCGGCGGCGGGGGTGGTGGCGGAGGATACGGTGGCCACGCGAGCGGTAGCGGCGGCGGGGGTGGGCAGAGCTTCGGCGAGGGCTTCGGCCGCAACAAGCGGAAGAAGAAGCGGCGTCGCGGCGGGGGGTTCGACGGGCCCGGCGGCGGCGGTGGGGGCGGGGGTGGCGGGAGCTTCGGCGGCGGCGGCACCCAGTGGCAGCGCCCGCTGGACTTCGTCCTGCCCTCCGACGACGAGCTCGAGCGTGAGGCCGCCGAGCTCGAGAAGATCGCCGCCAAGATCGATCCGGCGACACTCAAAAACCAGCTCTCGATCGCTCAGCTGCAGCGGATGGAGATGGACCAGCTCCAGGAGGTGGCCAAGGAGAGCGGCCTGGTCGAGGTCCACCAGGTCAACAAGCAGGATCTGATCTTCAAGATCCTTAAGGCCCGCGCGACCAAGCAGGGCCTGATGGTCGGCGAGGGCACGCTGGAGATCATGCCCGACAAGTTCGGCTTCCTCCGCTCGCCCGAGCAGAGTTACCTGTCCGGGCCCGACGACATCTACATCTCTCCCACGCAGATCCGCCGCTACGGCCTGAAGAAGGGCATGGTTGTCCGAGGCTTCATCCGCCCGCCCAAGGAGAACGAGCGGTACTTCGCGCTGCTGCGCATCGACGAGGTGAACGGCCGTCGCCCGCAGGACGTCGCGAAGCTCACCAGCTTCGAGGACCTTACGCCGCTGCACCCCGAGGAGCGGTTCATTCTGGAGACCACGCCCGACGAGATCGAGTGCCGCATCATCGACCTGGTGGCGCCTGTGGGCAAGGGCCAGCGGGCCCTGATCGTCGCCCCCCCGCGGACGGGCAAGACGGTGCTTCTGCAGAAGATGACGCGGGCGATCTGCAAGAACTACCCCGAGACGAAGATTATCGTGCTGCTGGTCGACGAGCGTCCGGAGGAAGTGACCGACTTCCGCCGCAACACCAACCCCTCCGTCGAGGTGGTCGCCAGCACTTTCGACGAGCAGTCGGGCCGGCACGTGCAGGTCGCCGAGATGGTAATCGAGAAGGCCCGGCGGATGGTCGAGGCCGGGCAGGACGTGGTGATCCTGCTCGACTCCATCACGCGTCTGGCCCGCGCGTACAACAACGAGTCGGGCAACTCGGGCAAGATCATGTCCGGCGGTATCGACTCGGCGGCGCTGCAGCGGCCCAAGAAGTTCTTCGGCTCGGCCCGTGCGATCGAGAACGGCGGCTCGCTGACGATTATCGGCACCGCCCTGGTGGACACCGGCTCCAAGATGGACCAGGTCATCTTCGAGGAGTTCAAGGGCACCGGCAACAGCGAGCTGCACCTTGATCGCAAGCTCGTCGAGAAGCGCATCTGGCCGGCGATCGACGTGGCCGCCTCGGGCACCCGCCGCGAGGAGCTGCTGCTCGAGAAGAAGGAGCTGGAGCTGGTCTACCGCCTCCGCAAGGTGCTCAGCGACATGAACGTCGTTGAGGCCATGGAGCTGCTCAAGAGCCGGCTGGGCAAGGTCAAGACCAACGCCGAGTTCCTGATGACCATGTCGATGGGCTAGGGCGAGTGACCCGCCCGAATGAGCGTCGCGCCGGGCCCGGACTTCCGGGCCCGGCGTCGTTGCGACCCGGCACGTTCCGATAGCCGTGCTGATACACTCCCCGGTTCATATGGGACACGCCGCCCGCATCATTTCTCGGTCGCTCTGGCTGGTCTGTCTCGGGGCCTGGTCCTGGGTTATGGTCGTGCTCGGGCTGATCCTGATCCTGGACGTGCCGATGTACGTGCATCTGGACGTCCGGCCGTTCTGGATGCTCGGGCTCGGGGCCGCCCTAGTCGCCGGGGGGGTGTTCTGCATGGCGGCGACACTTGCGCCGCTGCTTCCCCGGACCAACGCGGCGGTGACGGTCCTCTCCGAGTTCGGCCCGTGGGTGGCCCTGGCAGGCGTGTTGATCGGAGGCGTGCTTTGACGATGCAGGCTCGGCGTGTCGGTGCGGGGATCGGGCGCTTCGGGGCACTGCGCCTGGCTGGCGCGGCGGTGCTGGTGGCCTGCTGCGGCGCGGCGTGGTCTCCGGCGATCGCGGGCGCCGAGACGCCGCCCGACCGACTCGGCGTTGAATCCATGGCCGCCCAAGGCATCGCTCGCATTGTCCTGGCCGATCTCCGCGAGGTCGGCTCGCCGACCGCGGACGACTACGCGCTCGCCCAGCATCTGCTCCGCGTCGCCACGACGCTCGCGCCCTCGGATCAGACGCTCCTCCGCCTTGCCCTCGAGGCCGCGACCGGGGCCGGCGACTCGGCCCGCGCCTCGGCGATCAGCCGCGAACTGGTCCGGCTTGATCCGCGGGACACCGTCGCGCTCCTGCGGCTGGTCAGCGGCAACATCGCGCAGATGCAGACCGTCGACGAGCGGCTCGCCGCATATGACCGGCTGCTGGGGCCCGACGGTGAGCAGCTGGATCCCTCCGTCCGCTCACGGCTGGCCCTCGACGCAGCGCTGCTGGTCCGCGAGCGCGGCGACCTGGAGGGCTTCCGCCAGCGCCTGGGCGCGGCCCTCGAACTGGACCGCACCAACAAGGACGCGGCGACGCTGACGCTGAACCTGGCCGTCAAGGATGGCCGCCCGGCCGACGAGCAGCTCGACGCGGCCCTGTTCGTGATCGACGCCGATCCGTACGACCCGGAGGCCTATCAGGTCGCGCTCTCCCTCCTGCTGGAGAACGGGGCATATGCCGGCGCTTCGCGCATCGGTTTGCTCTCGCGCCGGCTCTACAACCTCTTGGGCCAGCCCCCGGGCTCCGAGGAGCGGCTCCGCCTCGATCTTGCCGAGTGGAACACGGCCGGCCCCGAGCCGGTGATCGGGCGTCTCAGCGACATGCTCTCGGAGGCGCGCGACCAGGTCAAGCAGCGACGCCTGGTCCTCGAACGGGCCGGGAAGCCCCTCGACGGCGTCCCGCGCCCGGAGGATCTGCGTCTGCCCATCGGCTCCGACCGCGTCCGCGCGATAGCGGCGGCCGCCATCGGCGACCGCGAGCGGGCCAGCACGTTTCTGGGCGAGCTGGCCGCGAGCCTCCGGGCCAGCGGCGAGGCGCTTGTCGATCCGTCGCTGCGGCCACCGGGCGCCGGCGAGCCGGACGTGGCGTCGGCCGTCGCCAACGCACGGGCCGAACTCACCTGGCTGAGCCTTCTGGCCGGCGTCCGCATCGACGAGGCCGCCGCGGCCGCAACCGAGCTCAAGGCCGATCCGCTCGTCGGCGAGCCGACCAGGCAGCTCATCGACGCGTGGCTCCGCCTCAGGACGCGCGATCCCGGCGCCGAGCGGTCGCTGGCGACGCTGGCAACGACCGACCCGCGCGGGCTTCTCGGGCTCGCCGTGCTCGCCGAGCAGGCGGGCGACAGTAGCCTTGCGGTAAGCCGCTACCGTGAGGTCGGCGAGCGGCTCGCCGGCACGCTCGAGGGCGCGTTCGCGCGGACACGGCACGAGGCGCTGTCTCGCGAGTTCCCCGAGACTTCAAAGACGGCACGCGACCTCAACGAGATCGTCCGGGGCATCCCCGACTGGCTCGAGGGGATGCTCGACAATCCTCGGCGTACGGTCTCGTTGGATGTCACCCCGCTGCGGCGTGAGATCCGGGCCTGGGAGCGCACGCCCTTCCGCGTGACGATCCGCAACAACGCCCCGGCGCTTCCCTTGGGCATGGGCCCGGGCCGCCCGATCGACACGCGGCTGCTGTTCGCGCCATCGGTCGACCTTGGCAACGCGCGGCTTCCGGCGGGAGAGCTGGTGCACGTGGCCTCGCTGGACCGTCGCCTGCGGCTGGAGCCGGGCGAGAGCGTCGAGGCGATTGTGTGGCCGGACATCGGCATGCTGAGCTCGACGCTGGAGCTTCTGGGCTCGGCGCAGTCCCGCGTGCGGTGGAAGGTGCTCCAGGGCTTCGAGATGAGCCCCACGCGGATCTACGAGGCGTGCCCGTGGTGTCTGACGGCCGAGACACCCCCGCTGTCGAGGAGGCCCAGCTCGCAGTTCTCCAGCGTTTCCGACGCCGTGAAGTACTCGCTGCAGACGCGTTCGGGCGCCGAGCTCGCCGACAGCATCCTCTCGATCGTGCTCAAGGCGACCACGCCGGAACTCCCGGCGACGATGGCGCTCGCGCCCGACGATGCCGACGCGATGATGGAGATCCTGGCCAAGCGTTTCGGCTCGATGGAGAGGGGCTCGAAGATCCTGGTGCTCTCGCTGCTGCCCACGAGCGTGAACTTCCCCGCGTCGGTGCGGGTGGACCAGGCCGCGTCGTTCGACACCGACGACGATGTCCTGGCCGTGCTCTTGGGCACACGCACCTCCAGCAAGGACGACCCGGTCTTCTCCTCGGCCCGGCTCAACGAGTCGGCGATGCTCAAGGACATGGCCCGGCTTGTCCGGGCGCGGATCGACGCCAAGCGCATCGGCTACGCCGGGGCCCAGCTCGCGGCGATCCAGCCGGTGGCCCCGATGCCCACGCTCCCGCCGGGCGCGGTTAATCCGCTGCAGCTCAACGCCGACCCCGGTGCAGGCCTGCTCCCGATCGGACCCGACCCGCGGCCCGTCCCAGTTTTCTATTGATCGCCACCCACACGCGCGGTTTGCCGGTAGAAACCGAAGAACGTTCTTTAAGGGCGGTGAGAAGCTCGGCGGGCGATGATACGGATCGGTTGATCGTTTTGTTTTCCGTCCGGGCGCGGCCCGAACCCAGTCGGGCCGGGCCGGCGAAGGATCATCCAGCCCCGTGATTTTTCCCGTCATCTATGCCGTGCTGACGTGGTATTGCGCCGGAATCTGGCGTCGGCGGTGGCTCGGCTTCGCGGCGGTGGGCGCTTCGGCCGCCGTGCTGTTGTCGCTGGCGCGGATGCTCGCGGCGTGGAGCGAGCACATCCCGTGGTCGTACCGCATGGGACTGGTGCTTTTCTGGCCCTATGTCGCCCTGGTGGTCGGCATCGGGCTGTACATCGCGCTCCTGCCCCGCCGCCCGGGTGCGGGCGATTGTCAGCGGTGTCGCTATGCACTCACGGGCCTTGACCCGGTCGATCTGGCTTGTCCCGAGTGCGGCGAGCCGTTCCGCGGGCCGGGCTCGGGCCACGAGCCGCGGATCGAGCTCACCCCCGTGCCCCGGCTCTCGCGGCAGGAGCGGCTCGCCGTGCTCTCGCGCCGGCGGGCAATCTAGCCGCGGAACGCGCGCCAGAGCGCGCCGATCGCCAGCACCAGAAGCGGCAGGCCGGCGATGAGCGACCATCGCAGGGCCGACATCGCGCCGGGGCTCATGGGCGGGATGAGGGCGACGCCCTGGGCCAGGGCGCTGGTCCCGATGAGCGACTCCTGGCGGGCCGCCCAGTACACGCCGGCCTCGAACAGCTCGAGATTGCCCGGCGCGAGCAGGACTTCCTTGTTGTCGACCAGCGCGGCGGCCTGCGACACGTCGTCGAGGAACCAGCCGTTGCTCCCGACCAAAAGCACGCGCTGGTCGAGGTCCGCCACGCGACGCTCGATCGCGACCGCCAGGTCCCAAGGGCCCGCGCCATCGTCCCGCGACGAGTCGTTGGCGGGCGGGTTGGTGACCATCGAGCGCTGGGCTGCGGGCACCCGCCGATACTCCATCCATTCGCTCTCGGCCCAGATCGTCTTGCCCGCGTTGCCGGTCGTCATCACCGGCGACACGCCCGCGCCAGGCTCAACGCCCCGCGGCGCGCGGAGGGGGATCGCCCAGGGCAGCCGCGTCGTCTGGCCGCGGATCGCGGTGCTGATCGCGTGGGCCCCGCCCGGGTCGGTGATGAACAGGTCCGTCGAGACCGCCCGGCCCCCGGGCCCGGCGCCGGTGACCGCTTGTTGCAGCAGCGGTCGCCCGCTGTCGGCTTGGACTCCCAGCGGAACGAGAAACTCCACCATCGGGTCGGTCTGCCCGATCGCCGGAAGCGTCGAAGGGTTCACGCTGATGATCGCCGGGCGGCCCTGCTCGACGATCTGCCGAATGCCCTTGCTCAGCCGGCTCATGCGCGTTGCCGCCTCGGGCGTGCCAGCGGAGGTCGAGATCGTGACATACACCACCGGGCGTTTCCCGCCGGGGTTGAGGGCCGTCACCGGCGGCATCTGGTCATCGATCCCGGCGGCCCACTCGACCAAGTCCATCCCCCGGAGCGCCAGCCGCTCGCGGAGGGCGACAAATGGTCGGAAGTCCGGGGCCAGGCGGATCGCCTCGCCGTGGACGAGCATCACGATCGGTCCGTCGTCGCGCACCAGCGACGCGATGCCCGCGGCGAGCAGTTCCTCGGTGCGGGCCCGCAGGTCCAGCCGCACGGGCGCTTCGCTGTCGGGCCGCCTGGGCGGGAAGATCGATGCCAGACTGATCGAAGTGACCCCGCCGCGGGCCGAACCGGGCGGTCCGACGATGATCGCGGCCTGCGACCGTTCGAGCACACGGGCCACGCTGGGCAGGGGTGTGCGGGGCAGCTCGTCGATCGCCGTCACCGAGCGGGCGAGCTGGTCGCGGAGCTGCAGGATTCGGGCGACCGATGGTCGGACGGCGTCTCGGGTTCGCGGCGTGACGGCCGCGTCCTGGGCCGTCGCGACGGCCTCGAGCCCGTCGCCGATCTGCTTGAGCTGCGAGAGCGTGTCGCCCAGGGGCTTGCGGATCAGCGCGATGGCGTCCTCGGTCGCCGGGATGGTCGTGCGGCCGATGGTCGTGCCCGAACGCTTGCTGGCGTCGTCGACGGCCTTGTCGATGTCCTGTCCCGCCACGCGGCACACGGCCCCCGAGTCTTCAAGGAACTTCCGGAGCGCCGCCGCGTTCGCCTCGGCGTCGGTCACGCCCGCCCGGGCCGCGGTCATCTCGTCGGAGAGCGACCGCAGCGTCGCGGCCGCCGTCGACGCCGAGTCCAGCAGCCCCCGGGCGGCCGACGCCTGCCGCTCCAGGTCGCCGCGGTAGCGATCAAGCAGGCGGCTCAGCAGCGCGTCGAGCTCGGCCTGGCCGGTGACCGACGCGATGTCGAGCAACGTGGTCCTGAGCCGGGGCGTGGCACGGGCGAGGTTGCCGAGCACGGCCCGCGTCCGGGACGTCGCCGTCGGGTCGAGCTCTGCGAAGTTGGCGGCGACGACGATCTCGAAGTCGCCGTTCAGCGAGCCGAGCATATCGGTGGTGCGCGTCGAGAGCTGGTGCTCACGGGTGGCCGTTACGTCGAAGCGCTGCGGGAAGCGGTCGGCGATGAGCGCCCCGAGCGCGCAGCACGCCGTGACGGCCAGCAGCAGCGCCAAAGCCTGGAATCCGTAGCGGGCCCGTCGCGCCGACGCGCCCCGCCTCGGGGAGGGCGGGGGTGGGGGTGGGGAGATTGCTGGAGCGTCGCCGGCCATCAGCGCCACCTCCGGCTCTGCAGCACGACGGTCGCGATCGCCAGCACCCACACGCACGCGAGCAGGAAGTAGGCGATGTGCGCCGTGTCGATGAGCCCCTGGTAGAAGTCGCGTGCCCGCTGGCTGGGGGAGAAGGCGATGAGCGTCTGGGCGGCCCGCTCCGGCAGGTGCCCGGCGACCTGGCGGGGGAGCACGTCGAGCATGAGCAGGACCACCAGAGTGCCGAGAAACGCCAGTGTCTGGCTCGCCGTCGTCGCGCTCGCGAGGGTGCCCACCGCAAGGTAGAGCATGCTCAGGAGCACCAGCCCGAGGTAGCCCGATGCCACCGGGCCGTAGTCGGGCCTGCTCAGCCACTCCAGCACGCCGACGTACACGAGCGTCGGGGCGAGCATCGTGAGCAGGAACGCAACGCCGGCCAAGTATTTGCCCGCGACCAGCACGGCCTCGGAGACCGGTGCGCCGAGCATCGTCTCGATCGTGCCCGACCGCAGCTCCTCGCTGAACAGCCGCATCGACACCGCCGGGGCGAGGAAGAGCAGCAGCCCCCACCAGACGGCGAAGAACTCCCGCATCGTCGCTGGCGAGCCGGGCCGCACCGCGCCTTCCATGAAGAACACGCCCGAGAGGCACAGGAAGAGCGCCACCACCACCCACCCAAGCGGCAGGCGGAAGAACGACGCATACTCGCGCCACAGGATGGCCCCGAGCGCTCTCATCGCGGGGCTTCCTCCGCGTCGCTCTCGATCACGCGCATGAACACCTGCTCAAGGGTTGCACTCGGCCGCCGGATCTCACGCACGAGCGCCCCCAACTCGCCCATCGCCCGCGCCAGGCCCTCGCGGACGTCCGGGTGACCGGCGTCGGTCGACACCGCGTAGTGAGCCCAGTCGTTCGAGCTTTTCGCCGCCTCAAACCGGACGGCAGTGACGCCCTTTACCCCGGCCAGAGCCCGGTGGGCCTGCTCACGCAGCGTCGCCGGAACCGCTGCCTCGACCACGTGCTCGCCGCCGGTGTGCATAGTTCGAACCAAGTCCCGCGGCGAGCCGTCGGCCCGAAGCCGCCCGCGTGCGATGATCAGCACCCGATCGCAGGTGAGCTCGATCTCGGGCAGGATGTGCGAGCAGACCAGAACCGTGCGGTCCGACGCCAGCGACTTGATCAGCCCCCGCGTCTCGCTGATCTGCGTCGGGTCCAGCCCGCTGGTCGGCTCGTCGAGCACCAGGACAGGCGGCGAATGGACCAGCGCCGCCGCCAAGCCTGTCCGCTGCTTGTAGCCCTTGGAGAGCTGTCCGATCCGCCGGTGGGCGACGTCCTTTAGCCAGCAGCGCTCGAGCGCCATCTCGATTCCGCGCGAGCGCTGGGCCCGCGACAGCGGGTACAGGCGGGAGCGGAACGCGAGGTAATCACGGACCCGCATCTCCGGATACAGCGCGTTGCTCTCGGGGAGATAGCCGATGAGCCGGCGGGCCCGGATGGAGTCGTCGATGGTGTCCAGCTCGCCGACCCTGGCCGAGCCGGCGGTGGGGGGGATCAGGCCGGTAATGATCTTGATGGTCGTGCTCTTGCCAGCGCCGTTGGGCCCGAGCAGGCCCACGCACTGGCCGCGCTGGATCGAGAACGAGACGTCCCGGACCGCGTGGATCTGGCCGTAGGACTTGCTTATGCGGTCGACACTGATCATGATGGGAAAGTGAGGCTCGGGGAGCAGAACAGGGGAGTCTTCGCAGCGTATGGTCTATAGCCGGTTTTCGGACCCTTTAAAACGCCCCAGTTCTGGATCGTCGTCCCCCGCAGGCCGCATCCCGGATCGACCCTCGTGAACGATACTGCACCCAGCCCCGTCCAACGGCCGACACACACGGATACCCCACCATCGCCCCTGGAAGCGGGTTTGGCCGGCCCGAGTTCCGGTCCCTGCTCGGATATGTCGGCTGATCCGACCCGATCGGGCCCACAACAGACTCTGCCAATCGTCGTGCGACCGAGGGTGAAGGGAATTGTCCTAGCCTCCGCTGCGGAGTGGACAGACCAGCGCCGCGTGGTAGTTTCAGAGGGACAGATGTCGAACGAACGTTCAATCCCCGCTTCAACCACGCCGCCGGTCCTTCCCCGGATGCTGCTGGTCCGCGGCGAGCACGTGCCCGCCGAGGAAGTCACACGCGTCATGGGCACGGCCTTCCAGGTGATGGAAGTTGACGCCCAGGACCTGATGACGCTCTCGCCCAAAGGGCTGCAAGGGGCGGCGGGCCAGGGCTACCAAGTCATCTGCTGCGACGCCTCTCTGCTTGACAGCCCCGCCAACGAGCAAGGCTCCGATCCGACCGGAGCCTTGTCTGTTCCTGAGCCCGTGCGGAGCACGCTCCCGGGCCTGTCCGAACGCGAGGCGGGGGCCGCTCTTAGCTCGATCGGGGAGGGCGTATGCGTCTGTTCGGTCGACGGCCAGCTCGTGTGGGCCAACGACCGCTTCCGGGCTTTCGACGACCAGACCCGGGCCCGCATCACGGCCGTGTGTCGCCGGGCTTCGGCGACCTTCGAGGAACAGATCTTCGAGCAGGAAGCCGCCGGCTTCAGCGCCGGGAGCCAGAAGTACGAGGTTGCCACGCCCGACGAGAGCCGCTTCTACGAGGTCGTCGTTTCGCCGATCCGGCACGCCGACGAGCCGGGCGTCGTCGGCGGGCCCGGGCGGATCGAACGGGTCGCGGCGGTTGTGTGGGACGTGACGAACTCGCGTCGAAGCCAGCAGAAGATGGACGCGATCGACCGCGCCGGCTCCGAGCTGGTCCGGCTCGATGCCGAGCAGATCCGCAAGCGTCACGCCGTCGAGCGGCTGAAGCTGCTCGAGGACAAAATCGTGCGCTTCAGCCACGAGCTGCTGCACTTCGATCATCTGGCCGTTCGGTTGATCGATGACAAGACCGGGCGTCTGGAGCTGCTCATGCACCGGGGCCTGCCCCCGGAGGCGATGGAGGTCGAGCTCTACGCGCAGAAGGAGGGCAACGGGATCATGGGGTATGTGGCGGCGACGGGCCGCAGCTACCTCTGCCCGGACGTCTCCAAGGACCGACGGTACGTCACGGGCCTGCACGGGGCCCGCTCGTCGCTGACGGTGCCGCTACGGCTGCACGACAAGGTGATCGGGGCGTTTAACGTCGAGAGCGAGAACCTGGCGGCGTTCACGGAAGAAGACCGGCAGTTCGCCGAGATCTTCGCCCACCACGTCGCGCTCGCGATCCACATGCTCAACCTGCTCGTCGTCGAGCGATGCGCCACAGGCGAGACCGTGACGGGAACCGTTCAGGGCGAGATCAAGGAGCCCTTGGAGGACATCGTCAAGCACGCCGAGTGGCTCAGGATCGCCGCCGAGAAGGACCCGATTCTCAAGGATCACGTCGACCGGATCCTTTCGGACGTGGCGGCAATCCAGGAGCGTGTGAGCGACGCGGCCAGCGGGCCGCAGAACATTCTGGGGGCCGAGCGGGCCCTGGCCGACCTGACGATCGATCCGCTGCTGAGCGGGAAGAACGTTCTGGTCGCCGACGACGAGCCCAAGATCCGGCAGATCATCCGCGATGTGCTGCGGGGCAAGGGCTGCCGCGTCACGCTGTGCGCCAACGGCGCGGTGGCGGTCGCCGAGCTCGAGGCTTCGGCCCGCGGGTCGGTCCCGCGGTTCGACCTGGTAATCTCGGACATCAAGATGCCAGACAAGAACGGGTACGAGGTCTTCTCTTCGGCCAAGAAGATCAACGCCGAGTTGCCGGTGATCCTGATGACCGGCTTCGGCTACGACCCGCACCACTCGATCGTGCGAGCGAGCCAGGAGGGCCTGAGCTGCGTGCTCTTCAAGCCCTTCCAGATCGACCGGCTGATGGAAGAAGTGCGCAAGGCCCTGGGCGCCGCCAAGCCCGTCGGCGCGGCATGACGGCCCTTGACGGACCGGGCCGGTGACAACTTGCGGATCTACTTCCGCTTCTTGAACTTGCTCTTGACGCTGGGCGTGAAGCTCGTGCCCTTGGCGCGGAAGTTGGGCAGGCCCCCCACGCCGGGCATCATGCCCGCCATGCCGCCCCCGCCGAGCTCCTTGACGGCCCTGACGCGGTCCTTTGCGCCCATGGCGCCCATGGTCTTCATAAGCTTGTTGATCGTCGAGAACTGCTTGGTGAGCTGGCGCACCTCGTCGGGGCCGGTGCCGGAGCCGGAGCCGACGCGCCGGGCCCGGGCGTTGTCGATGTTGTCGGGCCGCCGCCGCTCGGCGGGGGTCATCGACTGCACGATCGCCTCCGTGCGGTCCAGCTGTTTGTCGTCGATATGCACGTCTTTCAGGGCCGAGCCGACGCCCGGCAGCATGCCCAGCAGCTGCTTCATCGGGCCCATCCGCCGGAGCGTTCTGAGCTGCTTGAGGAAGTCGTCCATCGTCATCTCGCCCTTCTCCATCTTCTCCTGGAGCTTCAGGGCGTCTTCTTCGCTGACCTGCTCGCGGGCCTTCTCGACGAGGCTGAGCACGTCGCCCATGCCGAGGATGCGGGTCGCGATCCGCTCGGGGTGGAACTCCTCGAGCGCATCGGACTTCTCGCCCACGCCGATGAACTTGATCGGTGCTCCGGTGACGTGCTTGACGCTGATGGCCGCCCCGCCGCGGGTGTCGGAATCGAACTTGGTGAGCACGATCCCGTCGACCTCGAGCTTCTGGTGGAAGGCCTTCGCGGAGTTGACGGCGTCCTGGCCGGTCATCGCGTCGACGACCAGGAAGATCTGGTGCGGGGCCAGCGTGCGGTTGACCTGGTGCAGCTCCTCCATCAGCGCGTCGTTGATGTGCAGGCGCCCGGCGGTGTCGAGGATCACCGTGTCGACGCCCGTCTTCCGCGCGTGCTCGACGGCCCTGCGGCAGACCTGCACCGCCACGCCCACGGCCTTGCCATACTCGGCGACCTTGTCGGGCTCGGCGTAGAAGCTCACCCTCGCGCCGCCGGGCGAGGACGACTCGACCGACTGGGCCACCGTCTGCAGCTGCTCGACGGCCGCGGGCCGCTGCAGGTCGGCGGCGACAAGCATGGTCGAACGCCCGCGCTTCTTGAGGTACGCCGCGAGCTTGCCGCAGGTAGTCGTCTTCCCCGACCCCTGCAGGCCGCACATCATGATGATCGTGGGCCCCGGGCTGACGGCCATGATCGGCGAGGGTGCGTCGAGCGACGCCATCGAGGGCATCTGCCCGGGCTCAGCCGGAGTCGGGGCGGCGCCGCCCAGGAACTGCACGAGCTGGTCGTGCACGATCCCGATCATCTCCTCGCCCGGCTTGAGGCTCTTGGTCACCTCGCGCCCGACGGCGTCGGCGAGCACTTGGGCGCAGAAGGCCTCGACGACGTCGACGTGCACGTCGGCCTCCAGCAGCGACGACCGCACCTCGGCCATCGCGTCCTGAACGTTGGACTCGCTGATGGCCCCCTTGCCCGAGAGCTTGCGGAAGACGTTCGAGAAGCCTTCGGAGAGACGATCAAACATGGGAACTCCTGCGCGCGCTCGGCCGCGCGGGCCGGGACAGACTCGCGATCAGGGCTTGACCGGGCGAAGGGTAGGGGCGGGAGGGCCCGGGCGAAACTACCATGCCCGAGGCTCGCGAAGGCACGATGCCTGCCGCGAGACGCCATGGGCCAGATGGAGACCGAATACAGCGTGGTGTGCCAGACCGGCGACGGGGCCCATTTCCGCATCCGCGTCCGGGCGAACTCGCACGCCGCGGCGATCGCTGCCGTAGCTGCTCAGGGACACGATGCGCGGCTCGCCACTCCCACCAGTCTGTCCGCTGCCGACCAGCATCGGGCCCTTGCGGCCCTCCGTGCGCCGCTGACGACTTGCCCGCTCTGCGGCTATGCCCTTCAAGGTTTGCCCGAGGACGAAGGCGGCCGCACTACCTGTCCCGAGTGCGGGGGCTGGTCCGGCGTGCCCGGCCCGGGGCTCGCCGAAGCCATCACAAGGAAACTGCAGCGCAGCGGCATCAAGCTTCTCCTGGGGTGCAGCGTTGTACTCTCGCTGCTCGAGGCGCTGCGCCTCGTGCAGTCGCGGCCCGTGCCGGTGCTCGCGGCCCTGGCGCTGGCGATCGCGATCCTCATCTACGCGACCTCGGGCCGACGAAGGGGCCTCGCGGCGTTGCTCCTGGCGATCGGCGTGCTCGTGGCGGGCCTGATCCGCGTGGTCTGGCCGTGAGGTCGGTGAGAGTTTGCCGATCTGAGTCGCCGCAAAGAGTCGTTCGAGGATTCTTTGACGATGGAATCGCCCGAAGGTACTGATCGCCAACTGCTTGCGTTCGAGGATCGATGTTGGTAAAGTGTTCGTTATGGAAGAGTCGGCCCTGCATGCCCGCCTCCGAGACGTCGTGGGCAACCGTTCGTACCGCATGCTCGCGGAGGTCACGGACACCAACCCGGAAACCGCCCGGCGCTATATGACCGGGCACGCGCCCAGCACCGAGTTTCTCGTCAAGATCTGCGAGCGTTTCAGCATCAACGGCGAGTGGCTGCTCACGGGCCAAGGGCCCATGCACCTGAAGGATGCCAAGGCGCACGCCCTCCAGCAGGCCTCGGCGGGCGAGCTTCTGCACTCGCTGGCTCGGGCGATCGAGAAGCTCACCGAGCGGGTCGATCGAATGGAGCTCTTCGTGCAGACTTTCGAAGCCCGCGTCTGGGCCCGGATGTCGGCGCAGGTCGGGCATGGGTCGGCGGCGGGGGGGCCCGGGGACGGTGGTGGTGTGATTGCTGGAGCCGTCCATGAGCCGCAACCCCGGCAAGCCCAAGAAGGCCGGGCCGAGAGCCAGGACAAACACGCCGCGCCCGCCGACGAAGCCCGTGTTCGCGCCGCCCCCGCCGGCCAGCCCCGAGCAGGCTCGAGCCCGGGTGGCGCTGCTGCGGACATCCGCCTTCGGGCCCAGCGCGTCGCCGACGCTGTTCCCAAGCGACCACGTGAAGATGCTCCTTGAGCTGCTGCGGCCGTGCGGGATTGAGCTCGCCCGCCGCTGGGTCGCCGCCTTGATGCTCGTGCCCATCAACGAGCGCGAGGCGGTCGTGGGCGCGATCGAGGCGAGCCTGGTCCGCGAGTATGCCCGGGCCAGCTTCGCGGGCGAGGGCCGGCTTACCAGCGTGGTCCACCCGCCGGTGCAGCACGATGGCTATGCCGAGCAGGTTTTTACGACCTACGAGGTCATCGAGCCGACTCCGGATCTTCCGGCCGCCGAGCTGGAGGAAAGGCCCGAGCGCCGGGCCGGCTGAGCTGCGCCGGGTCGCGCTCGCGAAGGCCGCTAGAGCGAGCGGAGCTCGTTCACGAGGCCCCCTGCCGCGGCACGCACATGGGCTTGCCAGTCCTCGCCACCGCCGCCGGCGGGAAACAGGACCGAGCGGCTGGCGTTGACGAGAACGCCCTGTTCGCCCGGTCTATTTGCGCCGGGGCGGAGGCAGGGGCGGATGTCGTCGAGCGTGCCGCCCTGGGCCCCGTAGCCGGGGATGAGGAAGATCGTGTTGGGCATTCGTGCCCGCAGTGCGGCGGCGTCGGCCGACTTGGTGGCCCCGACAACCGCCCCGACGCTCGACAGGCCGCGCTTGCCGATGGTCGGCCTGCCGAGTGCGGCGACCATGTCGGCCACCATCTCCGCGACGGTCCGCCCGTCGGCCAGCCGCTGGGCCTGAATCGCGTCGGACCCGGGGTTGGAGGTCCGCACGAGCACAAACACGCCCTTGCCGGGGCAGTCGAGGAACGGCTCGATGGTGTCGGGCCCCATGTACCCCGAGAGCGTGACGGCGTGGGCGTTCATCCGGCCCGCCTCGCCCTCCGGCGGCCCGAGCGTCGCCCGGGCGTAGTGCTCGGCCGTCACACCGATGTCGCCGCGCTTGGCGTCGAGCACGACGACCAGCCCGCGCGCCCGCGCCAGGGCGATGAGCTCGGCGAGCGCTGCAACACCCGCCGGGCCGTAGCGCTCGAAGCAGGCCGACTGCGGCTTGAGCACCGGCACAACATCGGCGACGGCCTCGATCACGCCCGCGCAGAACGCATGAATGGCCGTAACCGGGTCGCTGCTGGCGGCGCGGATCGGCGTGGGCAGACGGTCGAGCACCGGGTCGAGCCCGATGCAGGCGGGAGCGCCCTTGGCGTCGATGGCGTCGGCGACAAGATCGGCGAACGAGTGCAGCGGCATCGGGGCTACGGTAGTAAGGCAACCCCCACCAATGGACCCGAAGCGAGCTATGGACGCACCAACCCGGCTGGACCTGAAGAAGGACAAGGGCCTGACGATCGAGTGGGCCGACGGCACCAGCTCGTACTATTCGATCATTTATCTCCGCAGAATGTCGCCCTCGGCCGACGCGCGGCAGCTCCGAGAGGAGCAGTCCAAGAACCCGCTGGCCGTGCTGCCCGCGTCGGCGGTGCGGGCGATGGGCACGCCCGGGAGCGGCCCGCTGGCGGCCGTGAGCGCGGAGATGGTGGGCAACTACGCGCTCAAGATCGTCTTCAGCGACGGGCACGACACGGGGATCTACTCGTGGGGGTATCTTCGGGAGATCGATCCGGCCGCGGGGAAGGACAGGCCGCCGAAGGCGTGAATGACCGTCTCTCGCATCGCCACCGGGCAGTCGCCTGCTTCACGGTCTTAAAGCCGTTCTTCGTGACAACGCCCAAGGTGTTAAGGTCGCCGCTGTCGAAGCCGCACCCGATGCCGCGGGAGCGCGCCGGTCCCAACACTAGTTCGGGCCAAGCGGTACCCGCGAACGCGCCGGTGTCGAGCGCGTGGAGAGGCTCGATCAGCACGGTCTCGACGGACCAGGCCCGCCGCTGGTGCCTGGTCCGCAGGGCGGAGAGATCGTCCATTGCCGGAATCGGGGCGTCGCAGTCGCTGGCCATCCAGACCGGCTCGCATGGCCGGTCGGAGTCCTTGGGATCGAAGCCAGAAGCGCCGGCGATGTACGGCACGAACGTGCCGGTCGTGGCCTTCTTGTCCTCGACGAGTTGCACCAGACCGAACCAGAGGCCCTTGGTGTTGGCGTCCGGCTCGTCGCGAGCGAGGAGCGCTGCGTACCGCGTGCAGACGCCCAAAGGAGAGTCAGTGATCGACAACGCGAGCGCATACTTGATGATGCGAGGATCTAGGGCGGGCTCCGCAGCGGCGACGATCTGAGGCCAGGCAACCCCAACGGGCGTTCACTTGCGAGCGTGCCGTATGGCGAGGTTCGATAAGTCGCGCGTTACAGGCCCCGGGTCGGGCCGAACGGCGAGAGCAGTCCGGCCGATCATGGCGACGGGTCGGGAATCCGCTCAGCCGGTCTCCATATTCGCTCTGGCAGTCTCCATCTTTGCTCTCCCGGTCTCGATCTTTGCTCTTCCGGTCTCCATCTTTGCTTCGCCGGTCTCCATCTTTCCGTCGCCGGTCTCCAGCTTTTCCTTCCCGGTCTCCATGGTTGCTCTTCCGGTCTCCATAAATCCGCTGAACGATCCATATCCGGACCCGGCGGACCTGGCGGAGCGGCATAGAGGGAGGGGGGGAAGACGGGCTGCGGACCCGGGCAGAGCACGAACGGACCCCCGGCGGGGGAACGTACAGTCTGGTATGGCCGTGCCGGACGTCGGGACATCTCAAGCGGGGCCCGGCAAGGTAGAGCCCGCGGCGGCGCGGCTGCTCACGCCGCTCGCGGGCGTCAAGGGCGTGCGACCGGCGTACGCCGACGCGCTGGCGCGGCTGGGCGTACACACCGTCGCCGACCTGGTCCGCCATGTGCCCATGCGCTACGAGAAGCTCGAGGCCGAGAGCCGCATCATCGACCTGCGCCCCGGCACCATGGTCACCGCCCGCGGCGAGATCACCGCCACGCGGGTCGTGCGCACGGGCAAACGCCCTCGGCTCGAGTGCGTCCTCATGGACCACACCGGCCGGCTCGACATGGTCTTCTTCAACCAGCTCTGGCTCAAGGACAAGCTCTTCCCGGGCGTCAAGGCCCGCGTGCAGGGCAAGAGCAAGTCCTTCGGCTATGGCCTGCAGGTCGCAAACCCCACCGTCGAGATCATCAAGGACGAGGCCGAGCAGGAGCCCGCCGAGCTGGGCGTCCGCGTGCGGCCCGTGTACCCGGCCAGCGAGAATATCTCGTCGGCGCAGGTCCACGCGATCGCGCGACTGGTGATCCCCGCCGTGGTCGACGGCGTGCAGATCCCCGAGCATCTGTCCGACGAGTTCCGCAAGGCCCGGAGCCTGCCCTCGCTCAGCGAGGCCTACCGCATGGCCCATCTGCCCGAGACCGTCGAGCAGGGGGGCGAGGCCCGCCGCCGGCTGGCGTACGACGAGCTGCTGCTGCTGCAGCTCGGCGTGTTCCTGCGGCGGAGCCAGCAGCGCCTGAGCGTCCGGGCCCCGGTGCTCGGGTGGTCCAAAGACGTCGACGCGGGCATCCGGGCCCGCTTCGGCTTCCCGCTGACGCGGGCCCAGTCGCGCGTGATCGATGAGCTCGTGACCGACCTCACGTGCGCCACCGGCGATGGCGATGTGCCGGCCAACCGGCTGATCCAGGGAGACGTCGGCAGCGGCAAAACCGTTGTTGCGCTCTACGCCATGCTGCTGGCCGTCGAGGCCGGGCAGCAGGCGGCCCTCATGGCGCCCACCGAGCTCCTCGCCGAGCAGCACTTTCTGAGCATCTCGCGCATGCTCGCGGGGAGCGGGGTGAAGGTCGAGCTCATCACGGCGGGCGTGACGGGCTTCGAGCGAGAGTCGCTCCTGCGGCTTCTGGCGGCGGGCGAGATCGACATCCTGATCGGCACGCACGCGCTGCTCACCGAGACGGTGCGATTCGATTCGTTGGCCGTCGCGGTGATCGACGAGCAGCACCGCTTCGGCGTCCACCAGCGGGCGAGCCTGCGGAGCAAGGGCGGGGGGACGGGCGGCCGCGAGGGCGGGCCACCTGGGGACGTGACCGAGAGGCTGTTCGTGCCCGCGGCGACGAGGGCCCAGACGCGGCCCGGCAGCGACGACCCGCGCCCGCTTGCCCCGCACGTGATCGTCATGACGGCGACACCGATCCCGCGGACGCTCGCGCTGACGCTCTTAGGGGATCTCGACGTGAGCGTCATCGATGAGCTGCCGCCGGGGCGGACGCCGATCGTGACGCGGGTCGTGCCGCCGTCGATCTCGGGCGAGGTGTACCAGTACGTCCGCAAGCGGATCGACGCGGGTGAGCAGGCGTATGTCGTCGTGCCCGCGATCGACACCGGGGCCTCGAGCGCCGGGCACGGCGGCGACACGGAGCTCAACGACCTTCGGACGGTGCTGGCCCGGCTAGAGGCTCACGAGCTCTCGGGCAAGCGCGTGGCGGCGATCCACGGGCGGCTCAAACGCGAGACGCGCGAGGCGGTCATGCAGCGATTCCGCGCCGGGCAGGTCGATGCGCTGGTGGCGACGACGGTCATCGAGGTGGGCGTCGATGTGCCCAACGCAACGATCATGGTGATCGAGCACGCCGAGCGGTTCGGGCTGGCCCAGCTGCACCAGCTCCGCGGGCGGGTCGGCCGCGGGAGCAAGAAGAGCGTGTGCGTGCTCATCGGCGAGCCGGCGGAGACCTCGACGCCCGACGCCGCAGCGCGCCTGGACGTCATGGCCCGCACCAGCGACGGCTTCGAGCTTGCCGAGAAGGACCTCGAGATCCGCGGCCCGGGCGAGGTGTTCGGCATGAAGCAGGCGGGTGCCCCGCCGTTCAAGGTCGCGGACCTGATGCTCGACCGCGACCTGCTCGCCTTGGCCCGCAAGGACGCGAAGGCGTGGGTCGCCGCGTCGCCGCTCCTTGACAAGCCCGAAGAGAAGACGCTCCGCACGCGGCTGTTCAAAGCGCACGGGCAGTGGCTCGGCCTGGGCGACGTGGCGTGAGGCTGGGCCCGATCGTCCGGAAGCCGGGGTGTGCGTCAGTTGGCCGCGGGCTGGTGGTCGACGGCCTTGTTGAACAGCACCACCAGCTCGACGCGGTTCCGCACGTGCATGGCCAGATAGATGGCCCGGGCGTGGTCGTGGACCGTGTAGCGCGAGCGGAAGATCAGCTTGCCGATCTCCGCCTCGGTCTTGCCCTCAAGCAAGTAGGGCAGCACAGCCCGCTGGGCGGGCGTGAGCCGCGCGAGCAACGCCGATCGGGACGGGACGGTGCTGTTTGAGGCACCGTTAGCCGCGGGCTGGGCGGGCAGGAAGCCGTCGAGGGGCCGGATCGTGACCGCCGGAATGGTGGCTGCGAGCACGGCGTTCCAGAACCGCGCGCCGGACTCCGAGTGCAGGGCGTGGAGGAGTTCGCGGTCCCCGTCGCTGAAGCCCGGGGCCGAGTTGTCGCGGTACATCAGTACGACGCCGCGATAACCGGGCCGCCCAGCGAGCGCGGCGCTCGAGGCCATGAAGTCGTCGAGCCCGGACGGGCGGCAGCGGGCGATGAGGTGAGGATGGACGGCCCACTCCTCGTCGCGGATGAGGCTGCACCGGCGGGCCGTCACAACCGCCCGGGCGGGGTCGGCCGTCGGTCCCAACGGAGCCTGCGAGGCCCGGCGGGACGGGTCGGTGCCCAGCAGGAGCGTGCGGCAGGCGTCGTCGCGCCAGCCGTGGGAATGGATCTCGTGCAGCGTGGTCGCGTCGTCGTCGCGGGAGTGGGCGATGATCACGACCGATGCGCCGAAGATGTCGCGGAGGCCCGAAGCGAGCGCCCCGAGGCAGGCGGCGCGATCGTGCTCGCAGCGATGCACCTGTTCAACCAGGCGGAGCACTTTGCGAACACGTTCGACGGGGAGCTCGAAGCTTGAGACCAT
>JBBQRT010000045.1:0-30429 GCA_038214505.1 Phycisphaerales bacterium
TCCGCCTGGCCAACGACGGTGCCCTGCTCTCGACGTCCTATACGGTCAACTCCTCCGGTCGCCTCGTTCTCGACAACGCCACTGTCCCCACCGGCACCGGCTCAGGGGCCCAGGTCGTCAGCCGCCTCGTCGACAACTCCACCGTCACCCTGGCCTCCGGCGGCACGCTCAACTTGATCGGCAACGGCTCCCAGCCCCTCACGGAGGTCATCGGCACCCTCACCGCAACGGGCTCGGGCAACATCCTCCAGGTCAACTCGTCGGGCTCCCAGGTGACCACCCTCCGCATCGGTAACCTTTCCGCCGGTTCCGGCTCCCTTCTGGTCCGCGGCGACAACCTGGGCGCCACCATGGGGTCTATCGGCCGCATCCTGCTGAACCAGTTCAACGGCGTCGCCGTCTCCGTCGGCCAGATCCTCTCCAACATCACCGGCGAGGATCTGTCCGCCCCCGGCGTGATCGAGCAGGCCGTCTACGACGGGCCCGCCATCGGCATTCGCCTGCTCAACCCAGTTCTCGACTTCAGCAACGGCGTCGCGATCCAGAACGCCGCGCCCACCAGCCTCCCAACCACCGCCAACTTCCGCGTCAACCCTTCCTTTGCCAACCCCGTGCCCGTGCTCGACGCGGCCAACACCATCAACGCTCTCCGCTTCGCTCCGCTGGGCATCGTGGACTATAACGCGGGCGTCAACAGCGTCCTGACCATCACTTCAGGCTCGCTGCTCACCGAGGTTGGCGGGGCCGTCAGCATCGCCCAGAGCGGCGTCGGCATCCTGACCCTGACCAGCGGCGCGGCCAACCTCGCCGTCACGACCAACTCCAACCTCACCTCCGCCGCCGCCCTCGGTGGTTCCGGCGGCCTGACGAAGACCGGTGCCGCGATTCTTGCCCTCAACGGTGGCGGCAGCAACACCGGCGCCTTGTCGATCAACTCCGGCACGGTCTCGATCGGAGCGCCCGTCACCTTCGGCAACCTGTCCAGTCTCGCCGCAACCAGCCTGGTTCTCAACGCCCCCCTCACCCTCACCCCGGCCGCCCCGAGCACCGCGAACGGCACGATCTCCGGCGCGTCCCCGATCAACCTGTCCCCGACCGCCCCGGCCCTGCTGACCCTTGGCGGAAACAACGCCGGCTTCTCGGGTGGTATCGTGGGCAGCGCGGCCGCACGCCTGGGGATCGCCAACCCCGCCGCATTGGGCACCGGAACCGTCGACCTGTCCGCCCAGACCGCGTCGAGCTCGTTCAGCATCCCGACGCTGGGCTTCAACTTCGGCCCCAACGCGTCGGTCACCGTCGCCAACAACTTCGTTTTCAGCACGACCCCCGCAATCAACGTGTTCCTCTCGCCGCAGAACTCGTTGGCGAATGTCTCGGGTACCGTCGAGCTCTCCGGCGTCCTCTCCGGCGGCAGCGCCGCCGGGACGACAACCCTGTGGTGGGAAGAGAACGCCAGCACGCGGGCGTACGTTCTCCGCCCGACCAACTCCGCCAACACCTTCCGCGGGCTCTGGCGCCCCGTGTTCGGCACGCTCGCCGTGGTGTCCGATGCCGCCCTCGGCGACACGGCCAACGGCATCACCCTCGCGAACTCCTCCGCGGCCGTCAACGGCGACCTCCGCTTCGACGCCGACAACATCGCCCTTGCCTCTACCCGCACCATCACCGCCGCGGCCGCCGGTGCGGCCATCAACACCAACGGTTTCACCGCCACCATCTCCGGCGTGTTGGCGGGCACCGCGGTCCTCAACAAGATCGGCACTGGCACGCTCATCCTCACCAACAGCGCCAACACCATCTCCTCCAACGTGACGGTTTCTGCTGGCACCCTTCTGGTCAACGGCAACCTCCCGGGTGCCACCACCCCCAACACCCTCACGGTTGCTGCGGCCGCCACGCTCGGCGGATCGGGCACCATCGGGACCTCTTCCTCCGCCCTCCGCAACATCGCCGTGAACGGCACGCTCTCCCCGGGCAACAGCCCCGGGGTGCTGACCTCCTTCGGCAACCTGTCAATGAACGCAGGCTCGACCCTCCTCGCCGAGCTCGCAGGGCCCGCCGTCGGCACCGGCTACGACCAGATGGTCGTCAACGGCACCGTCACGCTCGCCTCCACTGGCGCAGGCGTCACGCTTAGCGCCGGGCTCTCGTATCTCCCCGCTCCCACCCTCTCTGACGTCTACTGGATCCTCCTCAACGACGGCACTGACGCGATTATCGGCACCTTCGCCGGCGCCCTCGAGGGCGCGATCGTCAGCCTCGGCTCGTTCAACAGCGTGCCCTACACCGCCCAGATCTCCTACGTCGGCAACTACGACAGCCTCAACCCGACCGTCCTGGGCATCGGTACGGGCAACGACGTCGTGCTCTACAACATCGTCCCCGCCCCCGGCGCTGCCGGCCTGCTGGGCATCGCCGGCCTGCTCGCCGCCCGCCGTCGCCGCCGCTAAGTCGCTTCGCGATCCGCTGAACACCACTCACTCAACGCCCGCCCGGCCAACGCCGGGCGGGTTCGTTTTTGTCGGCGGGCCGTCAAGGGTCGAACAGCGTCGGCCCCGCGTCGTTCGCCGGCCGCATGCGCTCGGCGGGGATGAGCGCCCGCAGGCTCGCGAGCGTGTCGGCATCGGTGGGCCCCTTGTCGGTCCGGTGCCGCAGGATTCGCGGGAACCGCACCGCGACGCCTGCCCGGTGCCTGGGCGACGGCGCGATCGCCTCGAATCCCAACTCGTACACCCGCTCGGGCTCCACCACCCGCACCGGCCCGAATCGGCCCTTCGAGTGCCCGCGGATCCAGCGGTCCAGCTCGTCGATCTCCGCCTGATCGAGTCCCGAGTACGCCTTGGCGAACGGCACCAGCTCGGCGCCGTCCCAAACGGCGAACGTGTAGTCCGTCAGCAGCCCCGCCCGCCGCCCGTGCCCGGGCTGGGCATACACCAGCACCGCGTCGGCGGTCAACGGGTCGATCTTCCACTTCCACCACGAGCCCCGCTTGCGCCCGGCCCCGTACGCCGAGTCGAGCCGTTTGAGCATCAGCCCCTCGACGTTCCGGCTACGCGACTCGGCTCGCAGCGCCGCGAGTTCTTCCCATGTCGTCGCGCTCAGCCGCTCCGACAGCCCGAGCCGCGGAACATCCTTCAGCACGTCCTCGAGCAGTCTCCGCCGCTCCGCGAGCGGCCGCTCGCGGAGGTCAGTCCCGCCAAGCTCCAAGAGGTCATAGGCGATGAACCCCGCCGGGGCTTTGGCCAAGAGCGCCCGGGTCAGGTTCGTGCGGCCGATCCGCCGCTGGAGAACGCTGAACGCCAGGGGCCGCCCGTCGCGCATGGCCAGCACTTCGCCGTCGAGCACTATCCCCGCGGGCAGCCTCGCCGCCGGTTCGGTGATTTCCGGGAACCGCTCGGTGAGCAGCTCGTCGCCCCGCGACCACAGCGCCACGCCGCCCCCGCGACGGATGAGCTGGGCCCGGATCCCGTCGAGCTTCCATTCGGCGAGGTACTCGCTCACCTCCCCGAGCGAACCCACGCCGCCGGCGTCCTCGACGGGCGAGGCCAGGAAGAACGGGTACGGCCGGGCCTGGGCCGCCGCCGTGTCCTCGGCCCCGCCGTCGCCGCCGCTCAGGAGCGATGCGAAGAAGCCGGGCGTGGGCTCCCACGCTCCCGCGAGACGGTGCGCGATCACCGCCCGGTCCACGCCGCCGACCTCTGCAAGGGCCCGCTCGACGAGGGTCTGCGAAACGCCCACGCGGAGCGAGCCCGTAAGCAGCTTGCTCAGCAGGAACACCTCCCGGGCCGGCAGCGCTCCCCACCAAGAGACCACCGGCCCGCGCTGCTCCGCCTGGTCCATCCCCCGTAGCGGAAGGAGCCGGCCCTCGATCCACTCGTGCAGCGGGACGTCGGTCAGTGCTGGCGTGCCGGCAACTCCGGCCTCGCCCGCCGCCGGCCGCACCAGCAGCGATATCGTCTCCGCCAAGTCGCCGACGACCGAATAGCACTCGTCGAACAGCCAAGCCTCAACGCCCGAGAGCTCCCGGGCCCACCGGCGAAGTGCCGTCGACGAAACCAGCCGCTTGAGCTTCCGTCCGCTGAGAAAGTACACCCCCCATGCGGCGTCCCGCGGCGGGGCATCGCGGAAGTACGCGGCCATCGCGCCGACCTTCGCGGTTGTCGAGGTCGTACCGTCGATGGCGTCGAACAAGTCGGCGAAGCGTCTCAGTCGTCCTCCTCGGCGGCGAACCGCGTCTCAAGAACGTCTGCTTCGATGCCCATCGTCTGACGGCAGTGGTTTGCGAGCGTCTGCGAGTAGCCGTGCGTGCACAAAAGGCGTTTGCACCCCGTCTGCCGGATGGTCGCGAGCAGGTCGTCCCAGTCGGCGTGGTCGCTGAGCACGAAGCCGCGGTCATAGCCGCGCCGCCGCCGGATCCCTCGCACGAGCATCCAGCCCGACGCAAAGCCTGTATCGACTATCGCGGGGTTGCCGAAGCGTCTCATCCAGGTGGAGCCCGCCGCCGAGGGCGGCGCGATGACTAGCGCTCCGGAAAAGGCCTTGCCTCGCTCAGTCTCGCCAACGGGGGCCGTGGGCGGGAGCGAGACGCCCGCCTCGCGGTACAGGCGGACCAGCGGCTCGACCGAGCCGTGGGTGAAAACCGGCTGCGACGAGAACTCCTCGAACCCCGGAAGTCGGCCGAGCTCGGCGAGCACCCGCTGCGCCTTTCCGAGCGCATAGGTGAACAGCACGCTGACCTTCCCGCCCGCCGCATTCTCGACCCACCAGTCCAGGACTTCCCGTGCGGTCTCGGCGGCTGGCCGCCACCTATAGATCGGCAGCGCGAATGTGGCTTCGGTGATGAACGTGTCGCAGGGGACGACCTCGAAGGCCGCACCCGTCGGGTCGATGTCGCGCTTGTAGTCCCCCGACGCGACCCAGACCTCCTCGCTTGACTCGACACGCACCTGTGCCGAGCCCAGGATGTGCCCCGCCGGGTGCAGCGAGACCGTCACATCGCCAAGCCGGAACCGCTCGCCGAACTCGACCGCCGTGATCGATGCACCCGCGGGCAGTCTGGCCCGCAGCAGCTCCGCGCCCGGCCTGGCACAGATATATGTCCGGCTCCCCGCCCGAGCGTGATCGGCGTGCGCGTGGGTGATGACGGCGGTGCTGGCCGGGCCCCAGGGATCGATGTGAAAACCACCAACCCGGCACCCCAGCCCGATAGGATCTATCGCCAGAAGGTCATCGCGAGCAGTGTCCATCGGTCCCCCGTGCAGGCTCTGTTGGCCCGCGAACGGTAGCGACCGCCCCGGCTCAAACGCACCCGGCGAACCACAGACCCAAGAACGCGAAGATATCCGATACCGCGACGGTTCCCGATCCGTCCACATCCGCCGCGGGCGCGACGATGAACCAACTGCTCAGGAACGCGAAAATGTCCGCCACGCTCCGCACGCCGTCGCGGTCGAAGTCGGCCGCGCACACGCTCCACGCCGAGACGCCCGTGTCTCGAACGTTGATCACCCCGTCGCCGTTGCGGTCAAAGAGGTTGAACCCCGCGCCCGGCGATGGAATCACGATTCGCCCGTTGATCGTCGCGTCGGCATCGAACCCTGGCCTGCCGTCGTAGTAGTCGAGAGCGCTCGATACCGCGTTCGCGTCGGACGCGTTGACCTCGCGGTCGCCCGTAACGTCGCCCCGAGGCATCTCGGGACCAACATCGGTCCACACGTACACCGCGTCGGTGGGCTGGGCGTAGCTGGTCCCGAAGATCGCCGTGGGGATCCACCGCGTCGGGTCGCGCACCGAGTCGAAGTTCTTGCTCGCCCATCGCTGGATCATCAGCCGTGTGGGCATGGCCATGCCGCCGGTCTGCTGGGCCCGGGCAATGAGGTCCTGCAGACCCTCCTGCACGCTCGCGGCGTCCGCGACGCTGGTGTTGAGCACCGGGGTCTGGCCGAGCCCCAGTGCCTGCTGGGCCCCGATCTGGTCGATCGGGAACACCAGCGTGACGGTCGTTCGGTCATCGGAGATCGAGTGGCTGAAGCGCAGCCGCACCACCGGGTCGTAGGCCCCGATCGTCGAGCCCCCGGTGGTGAAGCTGGCGGGCTGGTATCCGCTGGCACGCTGGAAGAACCGTCCCTGCACCACCCACGTCGATCCTGCCGTGAACGCGACCGGGCACGGCGTCGAGGTCGACACGACCGTCACCGGGAAGCAGCCGCACATGACCAGTGAGAAGTCCGCCCCGCTCCGGGCGATCTGCGGCTCGACGTTCCAGGGGTTGTAGAGGTCGTTCCCCGTCACCGCGGCCCGCGCCGAGTTGCGGTAGGGCCTGACACCGAACCGGGCGGCGTTGGCCAGCACGCGCGTGGGCGCTACACCCGGCAGGTCGCCCCCGGTGTCGGTGTCGCGGTCGATGTCGAGGTCGACGAAGCCGAACACCGGGCTCGGCCCGAACTGGAACGGATCAAACGCCGTCCCCGAGCCGATCCCGAGCGTCCCGGGCGGGTTGACCAGTCCCTTGAAAACCACTTGTAGACGGAAGAACCAAGCCGGGCAGTTCGACGTTGCGCATTCGATGGTGTTGCCGGCGAACAAGTCCGTCGCTGGCGACGTCGGCTGCCAGCGGGAGAGCGAGATCCGGACCAGGTCTGGCAGCACCTGTCCGGGGCCGATCACGCCGCAGTTGCACGAGTCGGTCCGGCGGACGACGGCGTCGCCCTGACTCGACGAATAGATCTCCTCTGCGTCGTCGCTCGCTCGCGCCAGACCTCCGCCGCAGAGCAGGAGGGCACCGACGAAGAGAATCGGCAACAGCTGCCTCACCGGCTTGCGACCTCCAGCACGTACTGATCGAGTTTGTACCGGTCGATGCGGTACCGGAGGCTCGAACGCTGCATGTTGATGAGCTTCGCCGCCCGCGAGACGTTCCCGCGGGTATACCGCAGCGCCTGCATGATGAGCTCTTTCTCAACGCCCGTCGCGGTGTGCGCGCCGCTCTGGAAATCGAACACGAGGCCCGCCGCCCGCGGCTGGATCGCCAAAAGCTCCGGCGACATCGCGTTCTCCTGGCCATCCGCCTCGTCAATCATCCCGACTTCCCCTCCCGAAAGAAGGCCCAGATCCTCCGGCTCGATCATCGGCCCATCCGAAAGCATGACCGCCCGCTGCACCGCGTTGACGAGTTCGCGCACGTTCCCGGGCCAATCGTGCCCGACGAGCGCCTGGATCGCCGCCCCGGATATCCGCTTGGCCGGCTTGGCGTACCGCTTGCTCAGCCGATCCACCAGGGCCTCGCCGAGGATCGCCGCGTCCTGCCCGCGGTCCCGCAGCGGCGGGAGCCGCACCTGAAACGCGTTGAGCCGATATAGCAGATCGCGCCGGAATGCCCCGACAGCCGCCTTCTGATCCAGATTCTGGTTGCTCGCCGCGATCACGCGGACGCGCACCCGGCGCTCCTTCGTCCCGCCCACCCGCCGGAACGTCCCGTGTTCCAGCACCGTCAACAGCTTGCTCTGGAACTCCAGCGGCGTCTCGCTGACTTCGTCCAAGAAGATCGTCCCGCCGTCGGCCATCTCAAAGAGCCCGGCCCGGGCCTCGCGAGCGTCGGTGAACGCGCCCTTCTCGTGCCCGAACAACTCTCCCTCGACCAGCGTGGCTGGTAGGGCCGAGCAGTTCACATGCACGAAGGGCGCCTCCTCCTTCACGCCCCGCTGACGCGCAAGCCCCGACGCCTTGGCGTGGATGTGCTTGGCCAGAACGCCCTTGCCCGTGCCCGTCTCCCCCGTCAGCAGGATGCACGGCAGCGACCGGCTCGACGACGTGCCTACCGGCACCGCCTTCCCCGCTTCCAAGGGTGCCGGAAGCGGGATCCCCGCCAGACGCTCGCCTAGCGCCAGGCACTGCGCCCACGCGGGGCTGGTGCCCAGGGGCTCCTCCTCTAGGGCCCGCGTCGCTTCCAGCCGCTCGTAGAGCTTCAGCCGCCGGGCCATCTTCTTGTGGTGCATCCACTTGGCCATCTGCAGGCCCAGTTCCTCCAGGCTCAGGGGCTTCTGGATGTAGTCGTCGGCCCCGAGCCGCATCGCAGCGACCGCGTTCTCCACGCTCGAGAACGCCGTCATGACCACAACCGTTCCCTCAAAGCCCACGGCGTCGGACCGCAGCTCCCTGACAAAGTCGAGGCCGTTGTCGCGGTGGCCCAGGAAGACGTCGGTCAGTACGAGGTCGAAATCGGCTTGGGCCATTGCCGCACGGGCTTCGCGCAGCGTCGAGACATCCGAAACGGAGTACTCGGCCTTGGTCAGCGCACGCTTAATCGTGAACCGAAGGTTCTCCTCGTCTTCGATGACCAGAATCTTGGCCACGGCTCAACCCTTCCTGGCCATCAGTGGCCACCAATACCTCCCCGGATTCGGCCAAAGGTGGCCGGTCCATTGGGAGAACAATACGGAAGCAAGTTCCCGAATAGGGGATGTTTTGCGCCGAAACGGTTCCAGCGTGGTCAGAATGCGGTTCGGCGGGCGATTCCACGTCGATCCGTCCGGCGTGTGCCTTGACGACCTGTTGGGCGATTGCAAGGCCTATGCCATTGCCATCGCGTTTGGTGGTGAAATAGGGACGGAACATGCGGTCCTTGATAGCCAGAGGAATCCCGGGGCCGTTATCCCAGACCTCGACTGCCCAACCATCGGGGTGGGGGCCTGCCGAGACGACGACCAAGCCCTCGTCAGTTTCTCTCGAGCCGGCGGCTTCCAAAGCGTTCGAGAGCACCGCCGACACTGCGTGCCCCACGTGCCGGGCATCGAACGGCGCGGAGATCGGCGCGCGAGAGAGTTGCAGGTCCAAACGGACCTCAAGCGTTCGCGCCTGCGGGCGGTGTGCGTCGATCAGACCCTCGAGCCACGGGCCGACGCTGGTCGGGCTTGGGTGCACCTGCATGGGCCGCGTCACGCTCAGAAGCTCGTTGAGCCACTTCTCGAACCGGTCCACGGCGAGGATGATCCGGGTCTGGTTGTCCCGCATGTCTTCCGGGTCGGGCTCAGCTCCCGAGAGGTCAGATCGGGTCAGCTCTGCCAGCCCGCGGATCCCCGCCAGCGGGTTTCGGAGGTTGTGGGCCAGTCTCCGCACCATCTCGCCCACGGCGGCCAACCGCTCCTGCTCGACACGGCTCTCCTGCATTTCCTTGATCAGCCCGGCCATCGCGTTGACCTCGATGCCCAGGCGGGCCAGCTCGTCGGGCCGCCGGCCGGGCGCGACGGCGATCCGGTGCTCGAAGTCTCCCGAACCGATCCGCTCGGCCGCCTGGCGCAGGGCGGCAACGGGCACCAGGACCCAGCGCCGGACAAGGCTGAGCCCCAGAGCGATCGCCAAGGCCGCCACGAGCAGGCACAGAGCCAATATGACTGCAAGCTGGCCTTCGAGCCGCGCCCCGAAGCGGAGCGCCTCCTGTGTGTCGCCGACCAGGCGTGTCTCGATGCGTTCGATGAGCTCGTGGACGTCGAGCAGGGCGCGGGCCGCCCGGCTGCGCTCGTTGGCGTCGGCGCTGGTTGCCAGTCGCCGCGCGTCGGTCAGGCGGGCACCGACGTTGCGGATCGCGGTTGCGCCGGCCCGGGTGCCGACCCACTCGTTGTCCTGGAGCGCGGCGACCGCCGTGTCGGCGCGGTCCAGTGCCGCATTCAAGCCCGTGCTCGCGGAGGGCTCGGTCTTGGGGGGGGGCGAATCGAGCAGGGCGATGGAGGCGCCCTCCACGCCGCGCTTGGCGGCGTGCAGGTCGGCCATGACGTCGGACATGCTCTTGAACGGGTCGCGGACCTCACGACGCATGGTGGAGAACGACCACCACGCGGCCCCAAGGGCCAGGCAAACGGCCACGGCCATCAGCCCAAGCAACACACCGAACTTCGTGCGCAGGCTCATAGGTGGGAAGTTAGCAGGGGGGTGCGGTGACTCGGGGCTCGGCGGACTAGCGGCCCGCGTCGAAGCCCCACGCCATCGCGGGCTCGTCGAGCGGGCGCCGGGTCGTGGCCACGCGGCCGTCGATGAACGCCACGTTCATCGTCCCCGCGTGCCGGAGCCCGGGGAACCAATAGGCGTTGTCGGTGAACAGCGCCGGGCTGTCGAGCCCGGGCGCGGAGAACACGGCCGAGCGGCCGCCGCGGGCCGCCGCCACGCCGTCGGCGTCGAACAGCAGCGGGATCTTGTCGGGGCTGACCTCGGTGTTGCCGCTCAAAATGTTGCTGGTCAGCAGCACCAGCGGCGACCGCCCGGCGAGTGCCTGACGGTCCGACATGTGCAGGCGCATGTTGAACGCGAAGGAGATGTTCTGGTCAGGACCGACGCCGCCGGAGGCGCAGGGGGTGTCGCGCCGGACGGTGATCTCGCCTTTGACCTCGGAGCAGCGCATGGGGTCGCGGCCTTGGCGGTCGGGGAGGGAGAAGGAAGCGACGTTGCCGTAGGTCCAGAACTCGTCGATCCCGTACTGCAGTTCCTGAAAGGTCTCGAGGCGGAAGGCGTTGGCGGGCAGGTCGGTGGCGTCGTTGCCCCGGTCGCCATGCAGCCGCTCGTCGGCGAAGACGGAGAAATCAAAGGCCGTCGAGCGGAGGGACATCTGGCAACGGAATCCGCGGGCGGTGGATACGGCCGTGCGGATGGCGGGCAGGATGATCGCGATGAGCGTCGCGACGATGGCCAGGCTGATGAGCAGTTCGACCAGCGTGAACCCGCCAGCACGGGGGCCGGACGACGGCGGCGAAGTTGCGCTGCGTGCTTGCTGAGTCATGCACATCCGGTCAGCCGACGCGTGTATCCGCTTACAGTGTCGCCCATGTTCGGTGGTGCGTCAAGCCCGGGGCCCGACATTCCAGATATCTGGTCGGGTTCCAAAAGCGACGGCCCCGAGGCGAAGAGCCCCGGGGTGGGTCGATTGATCTGGATAAGCCGCCAATCAGGCGGGTCGCTGAGACTGGCCTTGGTTGAGCTGGATCTCGCCGTTGGCCTCTTCGAACTGGCGGATGACCTGGCCCAGGGAGATGGCCAGGCGCTTGGCGCCGCGCCAGTTCATGACGACTCGGGAGCCGACGGAGAACTGGAGCGTGGGCTGGTTGTCCTGGGTGGGGACGGGGAGGTTCACCCCGAAGTCCAGAACGACCTCGTCGCCGGTGGTCGACGTGCGGATGGTGTTGGCGTAGGTCGTCTGCATCTTGGACTCGTCGATGTTCAGACGGACCTGCTGCTGCGGATTCTGCTCGGCCATGGACACTCCCTTAAAAAACGGTTCTGCAAGCTGGAAGGGCTAGGGCGGCAATAGGTCCGAGCCCGGGGGCAAGAGGGTAGACACGCCCCGCTGAACGGGGAAGCCTGCCCGCCGCTGGGAGTGCCGGGTCGGGGCCTGCAATGCCGGAGACAGGAATCGAACCTGCACGGGTTTTCAGGCCCGGCGGATTTTGAATCCGCTGCGTCTGCCAGTTCCGCCACTCCGGCGCGGCCCACACGATAGCCCGCTCGGGCTCAGGGGCAGCCGGCGAACCAGGTTGTGAGGAACAAGAACACGTCGTCGATGCCGGCCGTGCCGTCGCCGTTGGTGTCGGCCCGGCAGACCGTCGGCGCTTGCACGGGAGAGCCGGGGGCGAGCGGAGATCGGACGGCGATGCGGAAGGCGTACTCCCGCTGCGTCTGGGCCCAGGGCGTCGCGGCGTTCGCCGGGCGCCAGACCCTGCCTGGGGAGATTTTGAACTGGCAGCCTGTGTCGGCGCAGTTGAGGGCGGTATAGGCCATAACGGTCCGGCGGGTCGCGGAGCCCGAGGCGGTGGCGCCAACGCTGAGCCAGTAGGTCTTGCCGGGCTCGAGCGTCCAGCCGGGATTGGTGAACGTGAGGGTGAATCCGGGGAGCAGGCTGCCGTCGACGGTGGCCGAGACGCCCAAGGCTGTGACCTTGGATGCGCGGGCGGTGAACAGCGGGGTGGTCAGTGGCGATGAGCAGTCGTTGCCGTAGATCTCCGCAAAGCCGATGACGGGGTTGCAGTTGGTGAAAATCGTCGCTTCGAGATAGCACACGTCGGCGGGCTTGCAGGGCGGGACGATGAAGTTGTCGGCGGTGCGCGGCGCGGGCAGGGTGGTGCCGTCGGCCCCCGAGGGTGAACCGCCGGCGAGGGCGGGGCTGAGCTCGGGGCGTCCGTTGTCCCAGAGAATCTTGCATTCCTCGGCGGAGATGGCGTACGAAACGTTGGCGCACCCGCCGCAGCAGTCGTCGGCGTATTGCCACGGGCCATAGACCGCGGGACTGCCGGGCGACCCGGGTGTCGCGAAGCGCTTGAAGGGCGTCTGGCCCATGATCATGGCGGGATTGTTGCCCGGGGTGGTGGTGACCCAGAAGGACAGGTCGGCGTCGGTCGCGTTGTTGGACCCCACGAGCGCGACGTAGTAGGTCTTGCCGCCCTCGAGCCAGAGCTCCTCGGCGCAGAGGTTGAACGAGTAGGTCACCAGGTCGAAGCCGTCGATGGCGGCGACTGTCGAGATGATCTGGGAGTTGTTGAGGACCTTGAAGGGTGTGGGGTTGGGCGCGCCGTCGCAGCCCTCGTAGAGCTCCAGCCGGGCCTTGCGGACCACGGGGAGCACGTTGGTAAGCATCTGCCCGCGGAAGGAGAGCATGCGGTACATGCTGCCGGGGCGGAGGTAGAAGTCGTCGAGCGTCTTGACACCCGCACCCGCGCCGCCGCCCTCGTGGGAGAGCTGGCCGTTGGCCATTGCGGCTTGGGCCGGGTCCTGCGAGCCGTTGTCCCAAGCGCACTGGCAGGAGTCGGGGATGCCGTCGGCGTTGCAGTCCGAATCAGCGCCGGAGGCGATGTCGCAGGCATCGGGGACGCCGTTGGCGTTGCAGTCGTTGCCCAGCACGGTGACGCGGGCGGTGCAGGACGTCCGCAAGCCGTCGGGATAGACGTGCGTGACGGTGATGTTGCTCGTGCCGATCGGGAAGGGCTGTGAGAGCGAACGCGAGAAGGTGATGGTCGGGGCCGGGCCGCTGCCGATGGACGTGGCGTCGATCTGCGAGGCGGAGACGGTGCGGCCAACGCAGGTCGAGCGTGCGTCGATGGTGACATCGCGGCAGACCGCGGCGGGACGGACGGTGACGGTGATGGTCGTCGGCGCGGAAGTGTCGATCCCGCCGTTGGCCGTGCCGCCGCTGTCGCGGACACGCACGCGGAAGGTGGCTGTCCCGAGCGATGTGCCGGCGGTGGCGTAGGTGAGTCTGCCACTGGGGCTGATGGCGGGCGACGCCGAGAAGAAGGCCGGATCAGAGACCTGATCGACCAGGTACGCCAGCACGGTTTGGCCGGATTCGCTCGGCCGACCGGGGTTGAAGCCGCCGGCCCAGGCGCTGATCGTGACGGTTCGCGGGCCTTGGATCGTTGCGGGTGGGTCGACCGCACTGAAGGACGGGGCCTGGTTGATGGCGGTGACGATGACTCGCGCCGCTGCGATCGAGCCGCCGAGACCGGCATCGGTCGGGCCGAGCGAGGCCCGGACGGAAACGGTCGCATCGCCGAAGAATTCGGTGTCGGGACGCAGGCGGAGGCCCGTGGCGGCCTGGGCGGCGGTGACGAACGAGCCGGTCGCGACAGGTGTGAGACTGTCGGACAGGAGCAGCGTGCCGGAGCCCACGCCGATGATCTTGAAGTGCGTCACTTCCGGACCGTCGACGGCGTTCCGCGAGATCACAAGGCCGGAGGTGGTCGTGACGCCCTCGAATGTCGAGGCGTCCGTGATCGTCGGCGTATCGGCGACGGGGGCGACGACGATGGGGGCGGTGGCGACGTCGCCACCGAGGTCGGCGTCGGTCGGGCCGCTGGCCGCCTGAACTCGGATGCTTGCTGGGCCGAAGAAGTCGGCGTCGGGCGTGAAGCGGAGGCCGGCGGCACCTTGGACGGCGCTGATGAAGGTGCCAGCGGTGATCTCGGTCACGCCGTCGGTGCGATAGAGACGGCCGGAAGTCACGCCGATGACCTTGAAATGCGTAGTCACGCCGGCGTCGCCGACCCCGGGCAGGACGACCAGGCCGGAGGTGGACTGGGTGTCTTCTATCGTGCTCGCGCCGGTGATGGTGGGCGTGAGGGCGACATTCAGCACGTTGATGCTCGCCATAGCGAGCTGGCCGCCCAGGCCCGAGTCTGTGGCGCCGATGGAGGCCCGCACGCGGACGCTCGCGGAGCCGACGAAGTCGAGCGCGGGTGTGAAGCGGAGGCCCGAGCTACCTTGTGCGGCGGTGATGAACGAGCCGGCGAGGATCTCGGTCAGGCCGTCGCTCAGGAAGAGGCGGCCGGAATCGATCCCGTCGATCTTGAAGTGCGAGACCTCGGTGCTGTCGACGGCGTTGCGAGCGATGACCAGACCGGAAGTGGACTGCTGGTTGCGGCGGGTGCTGGCGCTGGTGATCGTCGGCGTGTCGGCGACGGGGGTGACAAGGATGCTGGCGAGCGCGGGCGTACCGCCCAGGCCCGAGTCGTCGGGAGAGATAGAAGCCTGCGCGGTGAACGCGCCCGGAGCGAACGAGTCGGCCGTGGGCGTGAAGCGGAGGCCCGCAGAGCCCTGACCGGCGGCGATGAACTCGCCGCTGGTAATCTCGCTGAGGCCGTCGCTGAGGTACAGGCGCCCGCCGGATATTCCGGAGACCTTGAAGTGCGTGACCTCCGGGCCGTTGAGCACGCTGCGGCTGACGACCAGGCCGGCGGAGGACTGGGTGTCCTCGATGGTGGTTGCGCTGCTGACGCTCGGGGTGAAGGCACGCGGCGTGACGATGATGGTGGCGGTGGCCGGGTCGCCGCCGAGCCCGGAATCGCTCGGGCCGATGGACGCCCGCACGGTCACGCTGGCATTACCGACGAACGCATCGGTCGGCGTGAAACGCAGGCCGGCGGCGGCTTGGGCTGCGGTGATGAACTGCCCGATGGCCAGCTGCGTCAGGCCGTCGGCGAGGAACACGCGGCCGCCCGCGGTGCCGATGAGCTTGAAGTGCGAGACCTCCACGCCGTCGGCGGGATTGCGGGTGATCACCAACCCTGAAGCGGTCTGCTGGCTCTGCGGTGTGGTCGCGCCGGTGATCGAGGGCGTGTCGGCGACCGGGGCGACGGTGATGACGGCCGAAGCGGGGGCACCGCCGAGGCCGGCGTCGGTCGCGGCGACCGAAGCGGTGACGAGGAAGGTGCCGATGCCGAAGGTGTTGAGCGTTGGGGTGAAACGCAGGCCCGCGGCGCCCTGAGCGGCCGGGATGAACGCGCCGTTCGTGACCTCGGTCGTGCCGTCGGCGAAGTAGACCCGGCCGCTGGCGATGGCGGTGATCTTGTAGTGGGTGATCTCGGGCCCGTTGAGGACATTGCGGGTGATTGTCAGGCCGGAGGTGGATTGGGTGTCCTCGATGGTGGTCGCGGGCGACACGCTGGGCGTGAATCCGCGGGGCTGCACGGTGATGGTCGCGACTGCGGGCGCGCCGCCGAGTCCGGCATCGGCAGGGCCGAGGGAGGCGATGATGTTGAAGCTTGTTGCGCCGATAAAGCGATCGGCCGGGGTGAACTTCAGGCCAGAAGCGGCTTGGGAAGCGGTGATGAACGAGCCATCGGAAACTGGCGCAGTTCCGTCGGCGAGGAACAGCTGGCCGTTGGTGATGCCGACGATCTTGAAGTGCGTGACTTCCGGTCCGTCGACGGGATTGCGGGTGATGACCAGCCCGGAAGCGGTTTGCTGGCTTTGGAAGGTCGTGGCGGGGGTCGCGCCGGGCGTGTCGGCGGCGGGGGCCATCGAGATCGTCACGCTGGCGGGCGCCGAGGTCCCAAGGCCGTCGCTCGCGGTAAAGTCGAAGGAAGCGAGCGAGAGTCCGAAGGCGTTGGGCGCGGGGCGATAGACCACGCGTCCGGTCGGATCGGTCACGGGGTCGTTCGCGCTGATTGGGGCGAGCGTGCCGAGCTGCAGCAGCTGACCGGTGCTGGGCAGCGTCGCGATCGAGAACGCGAGCGGATCGCTCGGATCCGGATCGGTGCCCGAGAGCAGGATCAGCAGGTCGGTGTCCTCTAGGCCGGTCGCTTGCTGCGGCGAGGCGTCGGGGTCCGAGTTGATGACACGCGCCAGCGAGAACTCCGACGAGCTCAGCGGCGAGCCCGCGGGGAGCAGCTGGTCGAGGACCGTCCGGCTCGCGCTCGCGAGCTCGGTCGCGGTCGCGGTGATCCAGGGTTCGCTTGCGCTCGGCATGAACGACAGGCCGAAGGGACCGGCCAGCCCCGAAGGGCCGGTCGTGACGGTGACTGTCCCGAGGAAGGTCCGGCCCTCGCCGAAGAGCGAGTCGTCGCGGGAGGGTGAGCTGAAGAACTCGACGCGATACGCGGTTGAAGCCTTGGCCGCCAAGGTCGCGGAGATCTGACCGCCCGACGACACGCCGGTCAGCAGGGGGTAGTTCTGAAGACTGTTCGGCCCGACGCGCGCGACCAGCGGCGAGGCGTTGGGCGTCACGCCATCGGCGTTGAGGTCGATGCCCAGTGCGCCGTTCAGGAAAATCGAGTTCCGCAGTACGGGGTTGAGCAGCGTGGCGTCGTCGCGAACGAGCACGCCCGGACCGGCGTTGTAGGCGATCACGTTGCCCTCGTCGGCGATGAGGCCGCCGACGGTGTTGCTGGATGCTCCCTGGGCGATGAGCACGCCCGCGGCGGCGTTGGAGAGCTTGTCGTCCTGGGCGTTGAGCCCGATCAGGTTTGCCGAGACGGTGTTGAGGACCGATGCGGGCCCGAGGATCTCGACGCCCACGCCGGTGGTGCTGGAGCGCTGCCCGCCGATGATGTTGCGGCCACCGCCGGGGGAGCCGATCTGATTGGACGGGGAGTTAAGGATAGACACGCCCGCGGCGAAGTTGCCGACCTCGGTCCGGCCGTCGGCCCCGATGCCGATAAGGTTTCCTCGTACAGCGTTGGAGGAGGTCGTGCCAGGGCCGCCGGGCGGACCGGCGGAGTGGATCTCGATGCCCCGGCCCGCGTTGCCGCCGATGACGTTTCCAAGGTTGGCGTCCGTCGGTGAGCCGTCGGCGAGCGACCCGATGCGGGTGAACGAGGCCCCGGCGGTGACAAGCACGCCGGCGGCGCCGTTGCCCACGGGCGTTCGGCCGTCGGCGGCGGTGCCGATATAGTTGCCCCAGACGGAGTTTCCAAGGGCCCCCGAGCCGCGAACGAGCACACCCTGGAGCGTGTTGCCGGAGATGAGGTTGCGTGTGATGGACGGGACGCGGCCGCCGATGACAGACATAGTGACGTCGTCGAGCAGCACGCCCACGCCGTTGGGCAGGGCCGTGATCCCGTCGGGCCGGAGGCCGATCGAGTTGCCGGCGATCTGGTTGTTGGAGCCCTGGGAGCTGAGGCTGAGGCCGAAAGCGGAGTTACCGCAGACAAAGTTGCGTTCGGCGGCCGGCGCGGCGCTGATGGTGGAGGCTCCGACGCGATTGGACGTGCCCGCGACGATGGCGACGCCGGTCGAGTTGGACAGCGGCGTGACCCCGTTGGCCCCCAGGCCGATGTAGTTGCCGGCGATGACGTTCGAGTTGGACTGCACGTACACGCCGGCACCGACGCCCAGCGTTGAGCCGCCGATGATGTTGCGTTCCAGGGCGTCGTCGACCCCGTCGGCGTTGGTTCCGATGAGGTTGGTGTTCGCCGATGGGGCGAGCCAGACACCGGCCTGGGCGTTGGGCGTCGCGGCGATGCCGTCAAGGCCGGCGCCGATGTGACAGCCATAGACCCAGTTGCGGACGCCGGCACGCGAGGAGATGCGGAGGCCGACGCCGGTCTGGCCGGATGCGAAGCCGAAGCCGCCAATGCTCAGGCCGCGGAGCTGGGAGTCGTTGGCCTGAAGGTCGAGCCCGATGGCGGGTCCGGCGGCTGCGCCCGAGAGGGCGATCAGCGGCGGTCCGCTGTAGGCGTTGCCGCCCTGGCTCCAACCGTCGAGGAAGATCGTTCGGACGATGGGTGTGAGTGCGGCGGTCGGCGAAATAGTGCGGGCTTGTCCGATGGCACCGATCGCGAACTTGACAAAGCCGCCGCCGGCGGCGTTGTTGGCCGTGATTGCCTCGCGGAGCGACCCGGTTCCGGCGTCGGCGACGGTGATGACGAGATAGCGCTGTGCCTCGAACGCGCCGATGTCGACGCGGGCGGTGCCGTCGTTGTCGCCGTCGGAGGGGCGCGGCTGTCCGCGCTGGTCGAGCGCCGGGAAGCCCGATGGCTCGCCTGCATCGATCGCGCGTGATCCGGGGCGGAGGGCGAAGGTCTGGGTGGGACCGCCGTTGTCGCCCATGGGGACCAGTCGGGGATCGGTGACCCCGACGATGTTGCTGTTGATCCCGTTCGCGACCGCACCGCCAGCGCCGACGAGGGTGCCGCGGGCGTCGATGGGCTGTAGATCGGCCAGGTCGCGGAGCGTGCCGCCCGAGATGTTGCCCGAGAGGATGGTGTTGCGGGAGACGATCTGGCCGCCGACGTTGCGGACGACGCCGGAGGTCGGTCCGGAGCTCGAGCTATTGGCGTAGACGGTGCAGGAGGCGAGGGTCGTGAGTGTGTTCTCGACGCTCGCGGCGGCGCCGGTTCCGGCGACGTTGCCCGAGACGGTGCAGTTGGTGAGCGTGAGCGTGGCCCCGCCGAGCGAGTCGGCGTGGACGCCGCCGCCGGCGCCGGCGAGCGAGATCGCATTGTCGGCGATGGTGCAGGCCGTGATGGTGAGGGTGTGTGCGCCGGGACCGGAGATAAACAGGCCCGCGCCCAGGCGGCCGGGCCCCGGGGCCGTGATGCTGTTTCTCGCGATCGTCGAGTTCGTCGCCAGAAGCGTGGCGGCACCGGACTCGACGACCAGACAGACCCCGCCGCCCGAGTCGATCGAGCGGTTGTTGGTGATGCTCGAATCGATGATGGTGAGCGAAGCAGCGCTGGCGCCGCGGAGATACACACCGCCGCCGCGGGCCGAGGCGGAGTTGTTGAGAATGCTGATGTTGTCGAGGGTCAGGCTGCCGCCGCGGGCGGAGATGCCGCCGCCGTCTACGCCGCGGCCGTTGCTGATGGTGAACCGGCGGAGGATGACCGTGGGCGAGCCGTCGATGCTCAGCACCGAGAAGTCGGGCACGCCCGGCGTCTGGGCGTCGCGGGCCAGGATGTACTGGGCGTTGGGCCCGACGATCGTCAGGTCGTCGGTGATCGCCGGGAGGGCCGACCTCAGGAGCGTGAAGTTGGAGGTGGTGGGGGCGTTGAAGACGATCGAGTCCGGCCCGGGTAGGGCGTTGGCGGCGATGATCGCTTCGCGGATAGAGCCGGGCCCGGTCTCGCCCAGCTGCGTGACGGTGAAGGTGGCGGCATTCGCGCACGACGCCGCGACGCCGACGGCCACCGCCGTCGAGCACCGCCGCGCCGAGCCGAGCCAACCACGAAAAGCCATTTCGCTTCTCCGGATCGTGTCCACTTGCAGCCCGAGCTCCCCAGCGACCGGAACTGGTCGCGGCGAGGGCGCAGGATCTGGGCAAGGTATGTAAACCCTGCTACAACAAGTGATTAGACCACGGGATCGCGCGGCATCAAGCCCTGCGCTGACTTCGAGGCACATGCGAGTGCCGGCGTGCCCGCATCAAGCACAAGTCCGGGTCCGATAGTGGCCGCCGACCGTCCGAGAAACCCACAATGGGCCGCGTAGCCCGCAATTAGCCCATCAGCACAGCGACGAGGTACCCGAGTACCAGCAGCACGACGATGATTCCGAAGATCGCGGCCAGGGTCGTCGCCAAGTTGCTCTTGTTCTTGATCACGGGGTCCTCCGCGGGCGGGGATGTTGTGGGCGAGCGGAGCAGTGTGCCACGCCCGGTTGGTCGGCTTCAACGCCGACGGATCACTCGCCTGGGATGTACGAGATCACGCCCTCCCAGGGCGAACTGGCCGAGGCGTAGAGCTTTTTGGGGATCCGCCCTGCGAGATAGCTCTGCCGCCCGGCGATGGTCGCATGACGCATGGCGTGGGCCATGAGCACGGGGTCGTGGGCGTGGGCGATGGCGGTATTGAGCAGCACGCCGTCGGCACCGAGCTCCATCGCGACCGAGACGTCCGAGGCCGACCCTACGCCGGCGTCGACGATGACTGGATACGACGCGTCGCCGCCCTTGAGCAGTTCCAGGCACAGGACGATGTTGTTGTGGTTCAGCACGCCCTGGCCCGAGCCGATCGGGCTGCCGGCGGGCATGACGCTCGTCGCGCCCGCCTCCTTGATGCGGAGGGCCGCGATCGGATCGTCGGACGTGTAGGCGAGGACCTCGAAGCCGTCCTTGACAAGCTCCCGTGTCGCCTCGACGGTGCCCATCGGGTCCGGCAGGAGGGTCTTCTTGTCGCCCAGCACCTCGAGCTTGACCCACGAAGCCCCGGGGTTGCCCAGCTGTTCCAGAATGTCGCGGCCCAGCCGCGCGACGCGGACGGCGTCGTCGGCCGAGAAACATCCCGCGGTGTTGGGCAGGATGGTGTATCGGGAAAGGTCGAGATACTCGAGCAGGCTCTTACCCTCGGCGTTGAACAGGCGTTCGCGCCGGACGGCGACGGTCACGACCTGTGCGCCCGAGGCGTCCAGCGCGTCGCGCATGAGCTCCATGGTCTTGTACTTGCCGGTGCCGACCACCAAGCGGCTGGTGAACCGCCGCGTGCCCAAGACGAGCCCCGCGTCGCCGGCCTCTCTGAGCACTGGCTTGGCCTCGACAACCGTCGCGCCCGCGCTGGCGGCGGCGGAGTGCGAGAGCTGAAGTGAGGTCGGGGGAAGGGGGGGGGTGAGGGAAGTAGGGGGGGTGGGGGGGATGGGCACGGAAATCTCGGCCTCCGCCGACCAGCGTGACGAGCTCGACGACGTCGCCGTCGGAGAGAGCGTGCTGGGGGTGCTTGCTCTTGGGGACCAGCCGCTTGTTGACCTCGACGGCGCACGCCGCCTTGTCCAGACCGAGGATGCGGACCAGATCGGCGACCGTCGATTCGGCCGGCACGGTCTTGGGCTCGCCGTTGACAAGAATTGCCATGTTCGATGATATGGCGCACGGCCGAGCATCACGATGGTTTGCCGGCAGGCGATCAGCAACAGGGGCTGCATGCTCGATGCTGGCTTCCGGGCCTGTTCGCGGGGCGTATGACCGGGCCGCACCCTTGCCCCGCCTCCCCGGTAGCATCGGCTATGCCTTTAGCTCCGAAACCCAGGCTAGCCATGAACAACGATCTCACATCCCGCCTCTGCATCGCCGGCGTATTGGCCGTTGTGTTTGCGCTGGTTTTTCCAGGCTGCGACCGCAAGCGGGAGTACGCCCAATCGTCGCCCGACGACGTGATCGCCTCCGCCGTGGAGATGGTCACGAACGACGAGGCCGCGCGGCTGACCACGCTGATCTACGCCGAATCGCCCGAGATGCGGCAGGTGCTGGGCCAGCTCGGCGTGCTGATGGGCAATCTGCAGAAACTGGCCAAGACGTGTGCGGCGCGCTGGCCAGACGAGTATGCCAAGCTCCAGCAGCAGGCCGTGGAGCAGGCGCAGAGCAGCGGGGGGTCGCTCCTGAGTGCGCTGGGATCGGGCGGGCGGCGGCGGGGTGGTGGAGGGGGCGGTGGGGGGGGCGGGGGTGGAGACGCGAATCCCGATAAGATGCGTGCGGCCCTGAACGCGGTGCTGGCCGATCCCTTCGGCTGGATCCAGCGGAGCGCGACGCGGTTGTCGACCGTTAAGACCTCCGACGATACCGCCGGCGTGCTGCTCGACGGGCAGCCGGCGATCCCACTCGTGGGATTGCCGATGAAGCTGGATCAGGGGCGGTGGTACGTCGCGATTCCCACGAGCGTGCCGCCGCTGAACCAGGCGTGGCCCAAGACCCGGGCCCAGTGGGCGATCCTCGGGGCAATGATCAAGACCACCGATCAGGCCGTCGTGGCGCTCAACGCGGACGTGAAGTCCGGCAAGGTTGGCAGCGTCCAGCAGCTTGTCGATACCTTTCAGGAGAAGGCGATCTTCCCGCTGATGATCGCCAGCGTGCCGTATGGGCGAGAGATGGACGTGGGCAACCGCGCCGAGCGGCGGATGGGCCAGCTCCGGGCCAGGCAGCGGGAGTGGGTCAAGGGGCGGGCCTCGGCGGGCTCGCCGGTTTCGACGCAGGTGACGGAGGCGGTTCTGTCGGTCGCGCCGCCGAAGGTGGAGGCCGGGGTGCGGGCTCGCAATCTGCCCGCCTTCGACAAGCTCAGTGATCTGGAGTTTCAGGACTTGGCCCAGGGGTGGTTGCGGGCCGAGGGCTTGAACTTGAAGCTGGACGAAGACCTGAGCGGGCCCGGCGTCGACAAGGCGGTGGCCGACTGGCGGCTGGAGCGGGCCAAGCCAAAGAAGAAGCCCTGAGCCCAGCGGCGGGCGGGGGGCGGGGGGCGCGGGGCGGGGGTGCGTGGAGCGGATCGCCCGGCTCGCCGGGGCCGGTACACTCGACGCGATGTCAAGCCTGCTCATTGTCAACGGACGTGTCATCGACCCCGCTAGCGGCATGGACGAGGTGGCCGATGTGGTGATCGCCGACGGGATCGTCGCCGCCGTCGGCCCGCGTTTGAACCGGAGTCACGCCGGGCGGGTGATCGACGCGGGGGGCTGCATCGTCACGCCCGGCCTGATCGACCCGCACGTGCACCTGCGCGAGCCGGGGATGGAAGAGGCCGAGACGATCCAGAGCGGGACGGCGGCCGCCGTCGCGGGGGGATTCACGACCGTCTGCTGCATGCCTAACACCACACCCGCGCTCGACGACGATGCGATGATGGAGTTTGTCTTCACGCAGGCCGAGCGGACCGGCCACTGCCGCGTGTTCCCCGTCGGAGCCGCGAGCAAGGGGCGCAAGGGCCACGAACTGGCCGAGATCATGCTCATGGCCCGGGCCGGGGCGGTCGGCTTCTCCGACGACGGCGACTGCGTAGAGAGCCCGGCGCTGATGAGCCGGGCCCTGACATACATCAAACCCACGGGCTTGGCGTTCATGCAGCACTGTCAGGAGGCGAGCCTGACGCGCGGCGCGAGCATGCACGCCGGGAGCGTCTCGACGCGGCTGGGCCTGTCGGGATGGCCGCGGGTGGCCGAAGAGATGATCATCGAGCGGGACGCGCGGCTCAACCGCGGGATCGGCTGCCCGTACCACGTGCAGCACCTGTCGTCGGGCGGCAGCGTGGAGATCGTCCGCCGGGCCCGCGCCGACGGTGTTCCCGTGACGGCCGAGGTTTCGCCCCATCACCTGCTGCTGACGCACGAGCGGATCCAGGAGGGGCCGCGGGCCGAGCCGGGGGCGGGTCCGGCGTACTGGACCAACGCGAAGATGAACCCTCCGCTGCGGGAGCGGTCGGACATCGCGACGATCCTCGAGGGCGTCGCCGATGGCACCATCACCGTGCTGGCCACCGACCACGCGCCGCACACGGCCGACCGCAAGGCGCTCGAGTTCGAGTCGGCCCCGTTCGGCATCGTCGGGCTGGAGACAGCGCTCGCGCTGTACATCAAGGCGCTCATAGAACCCGGGGTGATCGGCTGGCCTCGACTGATCGCCATGCTCACCATCGAGCCCGCCCGGCTGTGCGCGCTTGATCGGCTGGATGCGGCCGACGGGCCCTCATCGGCACGCCGCGGCACCAGGCACCGCGCCGGGCTCGGGCTGGGGCGGCTGCATGTGGGCGGCGCGGGCGATATCACGATCATCGACCCGGGGCACGAGTGGACGATCAACGCCTCTACGTTCCGCTCCCAGTGCCGGAACACGCCGTTCGATGGCTGGCGGGTGAAGGGCCGCGCGATCGCGACGGTGGTGGGGGGCGAGGTCAGGTTCGAGCTTCCGCGGGGCTGAGCCGTCCGCCGCGGCCCCGATACTCTTGCTCATGATCCCCCATGTTGCCCCGCCCGTCTATCCCGACGCCGTCAGGCAGGGGCGCTTCGCCGCCACGATCGTGCGGAACGCGGCCGAGCTGAACAAGATGGCCCCGGAGTTTGCGCTGGTCCGCAAGTGCCGCATCGCGCTGCTGGGGATCCCCGACGACACGGGCATTGAGCTCAACCATGGCCGCCCCGGCGCCGTGCAGGGCCCCGCGGCCTTCCGCCAGGCCCTTGTCCGCTATGGTGCCGCCTCGCCCGCCGACCACGCGCTCGACGATCCCCGCCCGGCCTACCCGCGCGTCTTCGACGCGGGCGACGTCGTCCCCGCCAGGACGCTCGCCGAGACCCACGACCGGATCACCGCAGCCGCGACGGGGCTGCTGGAACTCGGGCTGTTCCCCATCGCGATCGGCGGCGGGCACGACTGCACGTTCGCGTTCGTCCGCGCGCTCGCCCGAGCGTTCGGCCCGATGACCGGCGTGTACCTCGACGCCCACCTCGACGTCCGCCCGGAGCCGGGAAGCGGCATGTCGTTCCACGCGCTAACCAAGGGCGGCTTCGCACGCCGCCTGATCTGTGTCGGGCTCGACCCGCTCGCCAACACGCGGGAGCACATGGACTATTTCCACGCAGCGGGCGGCCAGTCCCTCACGCCTGCGCAGTTCGACCCGGCCGGGTGGCCCGCGGATCCGCACCAGTTTGTCAGCCTCGATCTGGACGTGCTGGACATGGCGTATGCCCCCGGAGTGAGCGCCATGAACCCCTGCGGCCTGACGCCAGCGCAGGTCGGTGCGTACATCGAGGCCGCGGGTCGCTGCCCGGGCGTGCGGGGCTTTGACATCATGGAGCTCTCGCCGCCGCACGACGAGAACGGGCGAACGGCCCGCCTGGCGGCTCATATGTTCTTGCGGTTCCTCCGGGGCTTCGCGGAACGTCCCTGAGCCCGCGCGGGCACGCGGCTGTACACTCTCTCAGTCATGTCGCCGCCGATCCTCATCAAGAACGCACGCCTGCTGACCATGTGCGGGGCGGACGGCTCTGTGCCAGGCCTCAAGGGACGGCGCGGAGCGGACGTCGGCACGCTCGGGATCAAGGACGATCACGACCTGCTCGTGCTCGACGGCCGGATCGCGGAGATTACGCCCGCCGGCGCGGCACCTTCCGAGCGTCGCCGGGAGGCGATGAGCGGATGCAAGCTCATCGACGCCCATCGCGCAGTGGTCATGCCCGGATTCGTCGATTCGCATACCCACGCGTGCTGGGCCGGCTCTCGGCTCGACGAGTGGGAACGCAAGCTCGAGGGCGCGACCTATCTCGAGATCTTGGGTTCCGGCGGCGGGATCATGTCGACAGTCCGGGCCGTGCGGGAAGCCGGCGTCGGCGAGCTCGCCTGCGACCTGCTCATGCGCCTCGGCCGACTCGTCGGCCACGGCACCACGACCGCCGAGGTCAAGAGCGGCTACGGCCTGACAACCGAGCACGAGCTCAAGATGCTCGAAGCGATCACGCAGAGCCGGGAGTACTCGCCCGGCGGCATCGTCGCCACCGCGCTGCTGGGGCACGCGATCGATGGCGATGAGCGGGCGTTTGTCGACCGCACGATCAACGAAACCCTTCCTGCCGTCAGCGCCGCGCATCCGGGCGTCGCGGTCGATGCGTACTGCGAGAGGGGTGCGTGGTCGGTCGACGACACGACGCGCCTGCTCGAGGCCGCCTCGGACCGTGGCCACTCCGTGCGGGTTCACGCCGACCAGTTCACCGTGCTCGAGATGCTCGACGCGGCCATCGGGCTTGGGGCACGCTCGGTCGATCATCTGGAGGCGAGCACACCCGAGGGGCTGGCGGCGCTCGCGCGGTCGGAGACCTTCGGAGTCATGCTCCCCGCCTGTGGGTTCCATCTCGATAGCCGCTACGGCAACGGCCGCGCATTCCTCGACGCGGGGGGCAAGCTCGCCTTGGCGACCAACCTCAACCCCGGCTCCGCTCCGTGCTTTTCGATGCCGATGGTCATCGCGCTCGCCGTGCGTCATCTGGGCCTGAGCGTCGCCGAGGCGATCGGCGCGACAACCAGCAACGCTGCCGCCCTATTGGGCCTCAGCGACCGGGGCTATCTGTCCGCCGGGGCACGGGCCGACCTCATCATGTTGGCCCACGAGGACGAGCGGGAGCTTGGCTACGAGATCGGCGGGAACCCCGTCGAGCTTGTGATCATCGGCGGCAGGGTGATTGAGTAACCCGGCGTCAACCCCGTGACGCCACCGGCTCAGGCCTTGTCGGTCTCGTCGCGTTCTCGCTCACGCCCCTGTGGGTCGCCCATCTGCGCAAGCTGCACAAGCCCGGGCGTGTTCACCGCGCCGCAGTCCGGGCAGATGATCCCTTGAACGCCCACCGGCTGGCCCGACAGGTCGCGCCCGCAGTCCAGGCACGTTGGTTTAAGCAGCCGCGTGGTCAGCGTCGCCACGCTCACGCAGGCCGCGGCGACCGCCACGCCCACCACCGGCACCCAGGGCAGCCCCGCGAGGGTGATTGTCGCCACTGTCGCCAGGATGATCGCGACCACCATCGCAAGGGCCCGATATTTCGTCCGCCGGATCCACGCAAGCGGCACTACGTCTCCCGCCTTCTGGGCGAGCCTGGCGCGGGCGCTGCTGCGGACTTTCTCGCGGCTGGTCATGGTTCGGCGCAACTATAGGTCCCGAAGTGCGTACCGAGCGGGACTGGTCGTTCTGCTCCCTTGAACTTCCGGTGCCGGCTCCGGCGGGTCGCGGTCCGCCGCCGCTTCTGGCCTACCCTGAGCCCCCAATGCGCATCGTGCTTGTCAACTGGGCTCAGATCTGGGACGGCGCGTCCTATGGCGGGGGGGTCAACCAATACTGCCAGTCCCTGGCCATCGAACTGGTCCGTCGCGGCCACGACGTCGTCTCGCTGTTCGGCGGGCGGACCTATCTGCCGACCCCGAAGCACTGCTTCATCCGCCGCCACGACGACTGGATGGACGTGAAGGTCTTCGAGGTCATCAACTCGCCGGTGATGGCCCCGAGCATCGTGCAGTTCGAGGACCCGATGGGCGAGGTCTCGGCCCCCGAACTCGAGCAGCAGGTCGGCCGTCTGCTCGCGGAGCTCAAGCCCGACGCCGTGCACTGGAACAACATCGAGGGCTTCAGCGTCGGCTGCGTGGCGAAGGCCCGCGCCGTAAGCGGGGCCCGGCAGTTCTTCAGCCTGCACAACTACCACACGATCTGCCCGCAGGTCTACCTGATGCAGCGGCACCGCCAGGCCTGCTTCGATTTCGACAACGGGCACAACTGCGCGAGCTGCATCGAGTTCAAGACGCGGGAGCACGAGAAGAGCAAGCTCATCGCCGGCTACCTCAAGGCCCACGGGCGCGACCCGAAGGCCGTCGAGGATCTCCGCCACGCCTGGCTCGGCGCCCTAGGCACCCTCAGGCGAACGGTCACCGGCTATTTCGAGTGGGAGCGGGCCCGGGCCCGGCTCGCCGTGCCCGTCGCACCCCCCGGCAAGCCCGCGCCCGTGGGCGGCGGTTCGGGTGATATCGGCCTGCCCGTCCTGCAACCCCAACCCGCCCACGCCAACGACTCTCGCGGCAAGACCAAGTTCCTGCTCGCCGAGCTTAACCCCTGGCGGCCGCCGCCCCCCGATTCGCCCGATCTTCAACCGCTGTACAACCTGACCCCGCCCGAGCCGCCGAGCGACAAGGTGCCGAACGACTACGCCCGCCGCCGCGCTGCGATGATCGCGATGCTCAACTCCTGCGACGGGGTGCTCGCTGTCAGTGATTTCGTACGGCGGAAGTTCGTCAGCCTGGGCGTCGACGATTCGCGGATCCGAACCCGGCCGATCGGCTCGCGGATCAACCGCGTCGTCGCGCTCAAGCCCGACCTGACCTTCGCACCGCCGGTGCCCAAGCCCGAGCCCACGCCCTGGCCCGAGCAGCGTCCGCTGCGGCTGCACTTCATGGGCTACAACAACTACTACAAGGGCCTGCACGTGCTCGCCGAGGCACTCGAACTCATGGGCCCCGAGCACCTGCGCCAGATCGACCTTTCGATCTTCGCGCTCGACGGCCAGAGCATCGAGTGGATCTTCCGCCGTCTCGAGCCTCGCTTGGCCAAGCTCAAGTTCGGCTACGAGTACAACTACCACGACATCCCCTGGATGCTCGGAGGTCGCGATCTGACGGTCGTCCCCAGCGTCTGGTGGGACAACGCGCCTCAGACCGTCTTCGAGTCGATGGCCTGCGGTGTGCCGGTGCTCGGGGCCGACGTCGGCGGGATCCCCGACTTCGTAGCCGACGGCTTCAACGGCCTGCTGTTTGTCGCCAACAGCCGCGCGAGCCTCGCCCAGACGCTCCGCAAGGCCGTCGAGGATCCCCGCATGGTCTGGTCGCTCCGCCAGAACGTGCGGCCGCCTAAGGACATCTCCGAACACGCGATCGAGATGGAGCAGGTCTATTCCGGAGTTGACCCAGGCGAGGTTGTCGTCAACACGCCCGCCGCCGCGGGAACCGCCGCGCCGAGCCGCTAACGTTCGCCTCCCGAGCCCACCGCAAGGCAACCATCGCGTGAGCATCGCAACAGGCCAAACTTCCCCAGCCCCCACGCTCCCGCCCGTCGGCGGCGAGCCGGACGCAATCGCGACTTCTCGCATCTGCGCCATCATCGTCACCTGGAACCGGCGGGAGTTTGTTTCCGTCGTGCTCAAGGCCCTCGCCCGGCAGACCCACCCGCTGCACCTCTTGGACGTGGTCGTCGTCGATAACGCCGGCACCGACGGCACGCTCGCGCACCTTTGCTCCACCTTTAACCCCGAGCGCGTCGTCGACAACGACACCGACCGCGCCGAGCGGCCAAGCTTCCAGCCCCCGCGCATCCGCGACTGGGCTCCCCCAACGCCCCCGGGGGGCGACTCGGCCCGCTCGCACAACGCATTGGGCGTGGCGAGCCTATCGATCGTCCGCAACCGCGCAAACACCGGCGGCTGCGGCGGGTTCAACACCGGTTTCGCCTTCGTGGAGCACTGGTTCGGCAAGCCCACCTTCGGCGGTCCGGACTGCGTGTGGCTGGTCGACGACGACGTCGATCTGCCGCCCGACGTGCTCGAACACCTGCACGCCGAGATGGCGGCAGACCCGGCCGTCGGCCTCGTCGGTTCACGCACCTGCGATCTCAACCAGCGCGACCGAACCATCGAGACCACGATCTACTACAACCCCGAGTCGGGCGCGATGCAGGACGATCCGCCCCCGGGCCACCGCAGCGTCGCCGCCCACGCCGCGATGGTTCACCGATTCGGCGGTCCCCGCGGCGTGGCGGGCTACACGGGCCGGATGGACGTCGACGTCGTCTCCGCCTGCTCCATGCTTGCCCGCTGGTCCGCCGTCGTCGGCCCGCCGCCCGGGACCCGTGGCGCAGCGGCCGCCGAACGCTCCCCGGTGGGCTTCTGGGATTCGCGGTACTTTATCTACTGTGACGACGCCGACTGGTGCCTCCGCTTCGCCCGCGCCGGATGGAAGGTCGTGCTCAGCCTGGACGCCGTCGTGTTCCACACGCCATGGAATCTCAAGCTCACGCCCGCGCGGATCTATTACGCGGGGCGCAATCGGGTTTGGATGGCCCAGAAGGTGCTGCCCACCGACCGCCTCCGGCGTGTCACGCGTGAGGCGATGCGCCGCTTCCTGGCCGACAGCCTCTACGCCGCCCTGCACCGCCGCGCGTTCCACAGCCGGATCATTCTCCAGACCGCGATCGACATCGCCGCTGGAACCGGCGGAAAGACGGGCTCGGACGGCCCGGCGGTCCAGCCGATCGTCGACGCGCTCAAGTCCGCCGGCCTCCTCGCCGCCCGCAAACGCATCGTGTTGCTCTGCTGCACGGGCGAGGCGCCCAAGTGGGCCGCCCGGCTCCAATCCGACCTCCAGAAGGCCGTCCCGGGCCTTTGCCCGAAGGTCACTTTCGTGTGCCGGAACGACATCGGCCCGGCGCCCGAGGGCGCAGTCGTCTACGGCCCGTCGCTCAGGAGCCGCCTGAAGAAGCAGTTCTGGATGCTCCGGCTCCGGCCGCACGGCGCGATCGTCTTCGACCTGGTGAACGACTTCCCGGTGCTCATCGGCTGCGGGCGCACACTGCACATCGACTCCCGGAAGCCCGGCATGGCCCAGGTCGAGTCCGACGGATGGCTCGTCCGGATCCTCTTCCTGCTGCACTGGCTCCGGACCCGTCCGCGGCTGCACAGGCATGCCGATACCGTCGAGCATTACAAGAGCGAGTCTCGGTACGGATGAGCACTTCCCCGTCCGAATCCCGGCCCGACGCCGCACGAGCCGGGCCCGCGGAAGCCCGTTTGGCGTCGTCGTCGCACGCCCCGGCTTGGCCCCGCGCTGCCGCTCCGCTCAACATCGCCATCATCGGCTGGGCTCGGCTCTCCAGCCAGCAGCGCGAGGGTTCGGGCTACAACCTCTCCAAGAGCGAGCTCGCCCGCGGGCTCGCGTTGAGCGGGCACAGCGTCTCGTACCTCTCCGGC
>JBBQRT010000046.1:0-29390 GCA_038214505.1 Phycisphaerales bacterium
CCGAGCGGCCGCTCGACTTGTCGTTGTGCATCCAGTTGCAGTACATCGCGGCCATGCGCCACGAGATGCCGCCCGCGGCGCGCAGCTCGTTGCCGCCCGGGACGGAGAAGCGCTGCCCCCCTTCTGAGGAAGCGCGGGCACGGCCCCCACCTGGCCGGGGCCGAGACGTGGGGCAGCCGGTCGCCGGCCGGACGATCGAGGGCGGCGTTGACGAACTCGGCCCACTGAGCCGTGGTGACCTCCATGCGGCCGATGCGGAACTCATAGGGGACCGAGCCGCGGCCGACGGCCCGGTCGCCCGGGAGTCGGGGGCGTCGTGCCCGCCCAGGGGGCGTTGCCCGCCGCGCCGATGGTCACCAGCTCGATGCCCTGGTCGTGGGTAATGCGTACCCCGGCGGCGACGGCCGTGGGGGATAAGGGGATGGCTTGGCCGGATGCGGCTGCGCCGAAGGCACAAAGTCCGAGAACTGTCAGTGCGGCTCAGGCCGACGCGGGCGTGAAGGCGAATGGCACGGAAGGGACCCTTGCTCCCTGCTCCTGCGGTGCACGCTCAGTGTGCATGGCTATACGCACGCCGCAAGGGCGCGGCGGCGGATCGGCGTAAAGATCTGATTGGGGACAAGGGTGTGCTGGTCACATGGCTGCGAACCTGGATCAGAGGCGGGAGCGGCGTTTGCCGGCCCCGACGATTGCGGCGGGGTCGGTCAGCGGCGGCAGCTCGCAGCGGTCGTTGAAATGCTCCATGATCCAGTTCAGGGCGCCGGCGTCGAAGAGCTTTTTGAAGGCCTCCACGCTCTCCTTGGCGTAGCGGGTGCCGGCGCTGCGCAAGAGCTCGTCGATCGCCTTCACGCCCGCGTCGTGGCCGATCTCCTGGCGATAGGGGCGGACGCTGGTGAGGGCGTCGAAGGTGTCTACGACGCTGAAGTACATGGCGGCGAGCGGGATCTTCTCGGTGGTCAGGCCGTCGGGGTAGCCCAGGCCGTCGAGCCGCTCGTGGTGGTGGCGGACGAGCTCAAGGACAAGCGGGTCGTCCTCGCCCATGCGGAGCAGGCGTTCGTGGCCGAGCGTCGGATGGGCTTTGATAACCTCGAACTCGGCGTCGGTGAGCTTGCCGGGCTTCATGAGGATGGCATCGGGGATGTCGATCTTGCCCACGTCGTGCAGGGCCGCGGCGACGCTCAGCCGCGCGATCAGCTCTTGATCGGCGTGAAAACTCTCGGCGAGTGTGCGGGTATAGAGCACGACGCGCCAGGTGTGGGCGGCGGTGGAGGGGTCCTTGAGCTCGAGCGTGCGGACCAGGGCGAGGGAGGTTGAGGGGGGCAGGCTCACGACTGCGGCTTGACGCGGTTTAGCAGCTCGACCATCTCGTCCTCGGTGAGACGCAGGCCGTCGTCCTCGACATGCGAAGCGGTCTGGCGGAGCGAGTCGTAGAGCTCGGTCATGCGGAGGGCGATGCTGCGGGCCTGGTCGCGGAGCCGGGGGTAGTCCTCGAGAACGGTGTGGTCGGCAACGAAGGTCTCGAAGGTGTCGGCGAGCATGTATGTGCGATCCATGGCCTCCACGAGCGACTGGGCCCGGTAGTCGGCCGGGAGCTTGAAGGCGGTCGAGCCGGTCGGCTTTGTCGGCTTGGACGGGTTGGTCGGCTTCGTCATGCGTGCTCCCTGGCCCGGTCGATCAGGGCGGCCATGTCGTCGTGGGTCTGTCGTTCGATGCCCGTCAGCCGGTCGGCCTGGTCGTCGGCGTGGTAGCTGGAGCGGACCAGCGGGCCGGACTGAACGACCTTGAAGCCGCGCGTGAGACCCTCCTGGCGATAGACGTCAAACTGCTCGGGCGTGACCCAGCGGTCTATGGGAAGGTGATTGCGGGTGGGCTGGAGATATTGCCCGATTGTGAGGATGTCGGCGGTGTCGCCGGTGCCCGCGCGGGTGGCACGCTGCACATTGTCCATCAACTCCAGGACTTCTTCGTCGTGCTCGCCGATGCCGACCATGATGCCGGTCTTGGCGACCATCCCGGCGTCCTTGACGCGGCGGAGGAGCTCGAGCGAGCGGTCGAACTTGGCGCTGGGTCGGACGGCGGGGTACATCCGGCGCACCGTCTCAAGGTTGTGGTTGATGATGTGGGGCTTGGCCTCGATGACCATGGCCAAGGCGTCGGGGTTGCCTTCGAAGTCGGGGATGAGGACTTCGACAGACATATTCGGGCAGGACTGGCGGGAGAGGCGGATGGTGTCGGCCCAGACGGCGGCCCCGCCGTCGGCTAGTTCGTCGCGATTGACGGAGGTGATGACGACGTGCTTGAGGCCCATGAGGGCAAGGCTCTGGGCGACGCGTCGAGGCTCGTCGGTATCGAGGGTGGCGGGGCGGCCGGTTTTGACGTTGCAGAAGCCGCAGGCGCGGGTGCAGGTGTCGCCCAGGATCATGATGGTGGCGACGCCGCGGGCCCAGCACTCGCCCATGTTGGGGCAGCCGGCCTCCTGGCAGACGGTGTGGAGGCGGTGGTCGTCGACGATGGCTTTGAGGCGTTCGTAGCCGGGGCCGCCGGGGACGCGGGCCCGGAGCCAGTCGGGCTTGCGCTTGGTGCTGAGCTGCTGAACGGGGGCCTGCTGGTTGTTGAGAACCATGCCCGAGAGCGAGATGACGGGGCGGTCGAGCTGTTTGACGGGATCGCCGCCGAGGGGGCGGGGGTGGCGGGCGAGGGTGCGTAGCGTCCCGGCGTCGAGCGGGGCGGGGACGGGGGCAGGCGTGGGGGGGGGTGGGGGCGTGGCGGTCAGGGGGTGGCCCTTCGGCAAGAGGCGGGAGAGAGACAACTGTATGGAGGGAGGGGCATGGACAGGGATGGAAGGGGGACGGGGCCGGAAGAGCGCAGGAAATGCCCGTTCAGGGAGAGTTCCCCACCCAACCGGGGCGAGGGATCTCGGACCTTCTCACGTTGCTGGGGGCAACGGCCGATCAAAGAGCGAGTCTTGCGGATCTGTGCCCGATGCGGTGGCGGCGTGCTTGGCCGCTGGTCGGGGTCGCGGACTACTCTTGGTCCCCCCGAAGGGACGGAGAACCCGGACGATCGGTCGAGCCGACGGTCCGGAAACGTCGAAAAACCGGCCACGATGCCGGGCGGTCGTGTGCCCGGGCTTTGTGGTTGATTCAGGTCTTGCAAGGAGCGTCGCTTGTCGAAGTCTGATCCATTGCGCCGCGACAGCATCCGTCTCCGCCGGGCCGGGGCCCGGAAGGCCGCGTTGGTGCTGCTTGTGGCGGGCGCGCTGGGCGGGTGCGAGACCAACTCGTTCCTGGACCCGAGCGTGATCGGGCGGTGGGAGAAGACGCCGACGGTGATGCCGATTTTGGACCGGCTGAGCGTGATCGAGGACGAGCCGGCGGAGTTCGTACAGACGTCGGCGATTCTCGAGAGCGACCTGATTCCCGAGCTGTCGGAGTACCGGCTGGGCGGGGGCGACGTGCTCGAGATCCGGATCCGCGACTTCTTTGCGCTGGGGGTGGAGGAGCCGTTCCAGCGGTCGGTTGATCAGCGCGGGTTTATCGAGCTGCCGCGGCTCGGGGCGATCCGAGTGCTGGGGCGGACGTCGGCCGAGGCCGTGACGGCGGTCGAGGGGGCGATCCGCGAGCGGCAGATCAGCAATAACCCCGTGGTGAGCATCTCGCTGCTGCAGCAGCGGAAGCAAACTTTCAGCGTGCTTGGCGCGGTGCAGACGCCCGGGACATTTTTCATTCCGGCGGCGGACTACAGGCTATTGGAGGGGCTCACGACCGCCGGCGGGGTTAATGAGACGATTCCCGAGATCTTTGTGATCCGGCAGATCCTGCTTACCGACGAGGCAGCGGGTCGGCTCCCCGAGCCGGAGCCGACGCGGCGGAACCGTCCGGGCAGGGCCGCCGAGCCGCGGCCGAGTGTGCCGGCGGGCGACCAGCCCAAGGGCGACGACCTGATTGATCTCATCGATGAACTGAGCAAGCCGAAGACGCCCCAGGGCGCTGCGCCCGGGATCATCGGGGCCCAGCCCGACGGACAGCCCGCGCGGATTGCGCGGGCTGCCGATGGGCCAGCGATCGACCTGCCCGACGCGATGCGCCCCGCTTCCGCGCCCGGCGGCGCGGCCCCCTTGGCCAACCCCGATGGGGCCGGTTCGGGGTGGGTGTTTGCCGATGGCAAGTGGATGAAAGTGAACCCGGGGACCCCCGGCGTCGACGGCGGCCCGGCGGCAACCGGCGAGCAGCGGGTGGTGACGCAGCGCGTGATCCGGATTCCGGTGGGCCCGCTGCTGGCGGGTGCGGCGGACGTGAACATCGTGATCCGCCCGGGGGATGTGCTGCGGGTGCCGCAGCCGCGGAGCGGGCTGGTGTATATGACGGGGTTTGTTGGGCGTCCGGGCCCGTACAACCTTCCGACGGAGGGGAAGCTGACGCTGCAGCGCGCGATCGTTGCGGCGGGCGGGCTGAGCGGGCTGGCGATCCCGGAGCGAGTGGACCTGACGCGGGTGGTTGGCAAGGACCGGCAGGCGACGATCCGGCTGGACCTTCGGGCGATCGCCGAGCAGACGCAGCCGGATATCTATCTGAAGCCGGACGACCAGATCAACGTGGGCACGAACTTCTGGGCTACGCCCTTGGCGGTTATCCGCGGCGGGTTCCGGGCCAGCTACGGGTTCGGGTTCATCCTGGACCGGAACTTTGACGAGGATGTGTTCGGTGTCCGTCCGAGCAACCGGCGGTTCTAAGCCGATGGTTTTCGGGCGGGCCTGATCTTGTAGCGGGGGGCGCCGGAGCGGTGCGGGGGCCCGGGAGAGGGTGCGGGAACCGGCGCGGAGCGCCGGAGTGGTCGAGCGGCCCGGGTGCTGGGCCGAGCGGTCTGAACATCAGGCCCGCGTGTTCGTAGCAGTTGCCCGGGCCCGAAGGGGCTCAGAAGGAGTCGTGCGCCCCGTGTCCGCCGCCCAGACCAGCCCGAGCCCGATGCCGAGCCCCACCCCGAGTGGGGCGACGGCGAGCCAGCCTGTGGGCGATGCCGCGGACCCGCTTGCGGCGCTCAAGGACCCGACGAGTTTGACGAAGGTCGGGCTGGTGGTGCTAGGGCTGGCGGCGCTGTATTGGGTGTTTTTGTACCAGCAGCACCGGCATTCCTGGGGCAACGCCGACTGGTCGCACGCGTACTTCGTGCCGTTCATCAGTTTGTGGATGGTGTGGCAGCACCGGCGGGCCCTCGCGGTCGCGCGGCTGGGGGTGTTCTGGCCGGGTCTCGCGCCGCTGCTGATGGGCGTGGTGTGCTATGCGTTCTTTCTGGTGGGCGTGCCGAACCATCTCGGGCAGGGGCTGAGCTTTATCCTGACGGTGTTCGGCGTGTGCCTGCTGCTGCTGGGCCCGGGCGCGGTGCCGTCGCTGTTCTTTCCGATCGCCTATTTGCTGTTCGCGGTGACGGTGCCCGAGAAGATCATGAACTTTGTGACCTATCCGCTGCAGGACCTGGCGGCCCGCGGGGGCTGGCTGATGCTGCGGATGGTGGGCTACGACGTCGATCGCACCGGCAACGTGCTGTACATGCTCCTGGCCGATGGTTCGAACCACCCGCTGAACGTGGCCGAGCAGTGCAACGGGATGCGGATGGTGGTGGGGTTCCTGGCGCTTGGTGCGGCGGTGGCCCTGGTCGCGGTGCGGACGTGGTGGAAGCGGGTGGTGCTGGTGGCTGTGGCCGCGCCGATCGCGCTGCTGGTCAACGTCGCTCGGGTGGCGGTGCTGGGGGGAATCTCGGTGGTCAACAGCGATCTGGCCCAAGGCGAGGCGCACATGTGGATCGGCACGCTGCTGCTAGTGCCGGGGTTCTTCTTGTTCATGGGCGTGCTCAAGGCGCTGAACGTCGCGGTGCCCGAGCCGGCGGCGGAAGGGGGGGTCAAGTGATGGACGTTCGACGCATGCTCAACCCAGCGTTCGTTTTGTGCCTGCTGGTGCTCTTCGGCTCGGCGGCGGCGCTTCCGGCGACGATGCGGGCGCTCAAGATCCGCGTTATCAAGCTGCCCATCGAGGCGGAGCTGAAGCTCGACGCGGTTCCGGCGGAGACGGACGGCTGGAAGCAGGTGAACGTCGACAAGCCCTACAGCGCCGAGATCGAGGAGACGCTCGGGACGCGGAACTACATCAACCGGGTATATCTCGAGAAGAACCCGGCGGCGGGGGCCATGCCGCGGGTGATCGAGCTGCACGCGGCATATTACACGGGGCAGGTGGACACGGTGCCGCACGTGCCCGAGCGGTGCATGGTGGGCGCGGGGATGTCGATCACGGGCGGGCCGTGGCGGGTGCCGCTGAACATTGATCGGTCGGCGTGGATCGTCGATGAATCGGCGACGTCGGACGTCCGGGCGGCGATGGACTCTGGGGCGACGATCTACACGGCGCGGCTGGGCCCGATGAGCCGGGCCCCGGGCGTTCGGGTGCGGATGCCCCGCCGGCCGGAGGACATCTCGCTCTTGACGACGCGGTTCACTGACCCTCGGGCGGGCAAGTCGATCTACGCGGGCTATTTCTTTGTCGCCAACGGCGGGATCGCCGGGAGTGCGGAGGCGGTGCGTCAGCTCGCCTTCGACCGGCGGTCGGTGTATGCCTATTACCTGAAGGTCCAGGCGTCGAGCTCGCAGGTGAACAGCCAAGAGGAGCTTGGCGAGGCGGCCTCGGACCTCCTGAGCGAGCTGTTGCCGGACCTGATGCTGTGCGTGCCCGACTGGGTCGCGGTGCAGCGCGGGGAGTATCCGGCGCGGTCTGGCGGCGGGTTGGATAAGTCTGGAGCGACGCCGTCGACCGGGGCCGGGAAGCGTTGAACAACGATCGAGTCGCGCTGTCGCCGGCTGGCGGCGGGCGAGAGCAAGGAAGGACGGACGATGGCCTCTCGTGTGAATGTGAAGTTCGTGGTCGTGCTGGGTTCGGTGCTGCTGCTCTCGGCGGCCGGGGTCGCGCTGGTTGCCAGCCAGGCGATGAACCTGGGGCGGAGCGCCGAGGCGTCGATCACGCAGGGCGACAAGGCGATGGCCGAGGGGGACGTGCGGAAGGCGATCGGCCTGTACGGCCGCGCGGTGAACAAGGAGCGGCGGAACGTCGCGCACCTGAACAAGTGGAAGGACGCGATGGGCAAGTGGGTGCCCCCGACGCGTCAGGCGGCGGTGGATGCGTACATGCAGGAGTATGTGCCTGCGCTACAGGCCCTGGCCGACGCGCAGCGGCGCGACACGGGCGCGTTCCGGGCGTTGCTCGACGAGCAGTATCAGCGGACAACGCGGGCCGGACGGGGGCTGGCGGAGTGGGAGGGCTTTGTCACCTTCTACGACCGGCTGATCGAGGACTTCCAGGGCGACGACGCGGGCAAGGCCGTGCTCGGGCGGTACCGCGGGCTCGCGCGGCTGGCGATGCTGGCGTTCAACCAGGAGCTTGATGCCTCGGTTCAGGAGGGCGGGCTGAAGGACCTGTCGGCAGCGCTTGCGGCGGACCCGAGCGACGGCGAGGTGGCGATCGGCGTGTCGATGTTCGAGCTGGCCAAGGCCAAGCGGCTGAAGACCTCGAACGACCCGGGCGGGGCCGAGCAGCTCGAGCGGAGCGCCAAGGCGCGGATGGAGCGGCTGGCCGACAGCGACGACCCGAAGGCGGCCAGGGCCCGGCTGATGCTCGCGCGGATGGGTATGGACGTCGGGGGCTCGCCGCGGGACGTGCAGGAGCTGGTGCAGCGGTTGCGCGGGCAGCGGGCGACGATCGAGGCGGCGGCGGCGAAGATCCGATCGATGCCCCCGGAGAAGGTCGAGATCGACGTCGCGATGCAGACGGCGCAGATGATGACGGCGGCGGTGGACGACGGTGCGGCGCAGGGTCAGGCGCTGCTCGAGTCGCTGCGGCCCGCGCGGGCGGATGATCCGAACTATCTGCTGGGCTATGCGCGGTACCAGATGCTGCGGGGCAAGACCGACGAGGCGATAGCGCTTGGCGAGAAGGCCGCGGCGCTGCCGGACGTGCCGCTGAGCCTCAAGGGGCTGCTCTTGTACGAGCAGCGTGCCGAGGCGCTGCGGATGCAGGCGGAGGCGGCGTTCACCCGGTGGGATTCCTCGCGCGACGAGGCGGAGCGGAAGGCTCTGGCGGCGAGGATGACCGACGTGCGCAAGCGGCTGGCGGACCAGGCCGGGGAGTCGGCGGTGCCGGTGCTGGCGATCGACGCGCGGCTGGCGCTGGTCGCCGGCGACCTGGCAGGCGCCCGCGCCGCGGCGACGAGGTACAACGACCAGACCAACCGGGCCGACCCACAGATGCTGGTGATGGAGGGCGAGCTTCTGCGGCGGACGGGCAACTCCGGCTCGGCGCGGTCCACGCTCGGGCGGGTGCTGCAGCTTGATCCGACGAACCTGCGGGCCTTGGTCTCGCTGACGGAGCTCGAGTCCTCGGCCGGCAACTTCGCCGAGGCCGCGCGGTACGCCGGCGCGGCGTCGGGTCTGCTGCCCGAGAACGCGGAGCTGAAGGACCGGGCCGAGAAACTGGCGGGCTTCGCGAGCGGGACCGGGAACGACCCGGTGCTCAACTGCATGAAGACCGCGCGGGACCAGGCGATGGGCGTCGGGGCCGACATCGCCGCCGCGGAGGCGACGCTGGACAAGTGCCTGAAGGACAACCCGGGCGACGCCCGGCTTGTGGCGGCGGTGGTGCAGTTCAAGGCGGGGCTGGGCAAGCCCGAGCAGGCCATGGCGATTGTGGAAGCGGCGCTCAAGGCCAAGCCCGACGACCCGCAGCTCAAGCGGCTGCGGGACGGGCTCAACGTCAAGGACCAGGCGGCGGCGATGGAGCAGATGATCGCCGGCGCGAACGTGCCGGAGGGGCAGAAGGCGCTGGCGCGATATCAGCTCTATCGGCAGCTCGGGCGCAGCGCCGAGTCCGACGCTGCGCTGGCCGAGGCGCAGCGGCTGATGCCCGACGACCCGGGCGTGCTGGAGCAGCAGTTCGCGCAGGCGATGCTCAAGGGCGACCAGGCGGAGGTGGCGCGGCTGGTGAAGGTCGCCGAGGAGCGGAACCTCGACCGCGTGGGCGGGCAGCTGTACCGGGCCCGGGCCGAGGTGGGCCGCGGGAACCTGGCCGACGCAGCCGGCACGCTGCGGTCGGTGCTGGAGCGGGACAAGCTGAACTTCGGGGCCTGGCAGCTTCTGGGGCTGGTGCGGCTGGACCAGGGCCAGCCCGACGCGGCAACCGAGGCGCTGCGCAAGGCGCTGGAGATCCGCCCCGACGACGTGGGCACGATTGTCTCGCACGTCCGCTCGCTGGTGGCGCAGAACAAGCTGGGCGAGGCGCTGGTGGCCGCCCGCAAAAGCGAGACAATCGCGGCGGGCAACGCCGACTTCACGGAGATGTTCCTGCAGCTGGAGGCCTCGGCCCCGGGCGGGGACCCGGAGAAGGCCATCGCGGCCCGCGGACGCCTGAACAACGTGCTGAAGATCGACACGCCCCAGGGGCGGACCAACCGGGCCCAGCTCGCCAGCCTGTACATCAACCAGGGCAAGCTGCCCGAGGCCGAGGCGCTCATCGACGAGCTGATCGCCAGCGACAAGGCCGACCCTGTGGGCGTGGAGCTCAAGGCCGGGCTGATCGGGCGGCGGGGCGACGTCGCGGGCGCGGTGAAGATGTACCGCGACTTCATCGATGCGCTCCCCGAGGACAAGCGGCAACCGCTGCTCTATGTCAACGCGAGCCGGATGCTCGTGGAGCTCGGGCAACCCTCGGAGGCGATCAAGCTTCTGGGCGAGGCGCGGAAGTACCAGACTCCGGAAACGATGCTGGTGGACCGCGAGCTGGGCGACCTGATGTTCCGGATCGGGCAGTTCGAGGGCGCGGCCGGGGCATACCGCCGGGTCCTGGCGTCGGGCGCTAAGGACGAGAACAACATGGTCCGAAAGCGGATCCTGGAGTGCCTGCTCAAGGCCAAGGACACGGACGGGTTTCAGAAGGAATACGCGACGCTCACCCCCGCGCAGCGCGACGCGACGACAACGCTGCTGGCGGCCGAGGCAGCCCTGATGGCCAACGACCGCGAGCAGGCCCGGCGGCTGCTGGACCAGGCGGTCACGCTCGAGCCCAAGAATCCGATCGTCTATCTGAAGCGGTCGGAGTTCAACTGGGAAGACCCGAAGATGGTCAAGGATGTCGAGGCCGACCTCGAGCAGGTTCTGCGGATCGACCCCAACTCGATCCTTGGACTCGTCCGGCTCAGCCAGTGGCTGCGGCAGACGGGGCGCGACGACCTGGCGATCGCGCGGCTGCGTCAGGCCCTGGCCGTGGACCCGAACAACGAATCGCTGCGTCTTGGCACGGTGCAGATGCTCGTCGAGCTTGGCCGCAGGACCGAGGCGGCGAAGTTCCTCGACGATTCGGTGCAGGCGGCGTCGGGCCCGGCGCAGGGGCAGTGGCGCGTGCGTGCGGCGGAGGCGTGGGCGCAGGTGGGCGAGTGGGCTCGCGCGGTGGACCACCTGGCGATCCTGTGGAACGCGAGCCGTGACGCGGGGATGGGGCTTGCCTATTCGCGGGCGCTGATCAAGTCGGGCCGGTCGGCGGACCTGACTACGGCGTTCAACGTGCTTAACTCGGCGGAGCTGCGAGCTCAGACCGGGATCCAGGTCAAGCTACTGCGGGCCCAGCTCAAGAGCAAGCAGGGCCAGTCGGCGCAGGCGGCCAGCGACGTGGCCGGGGCGCTGTCGGAACTCGATCAGTCCAGCCGCGACGGGGCGGCGGATTTCATGGAGGGTCTCGGGGACATGTATCCCAAGCCGGCCGATCGCATCGGCGCGCTGGCGAAGCTCGAGTCACGCGGGCCGTTCACCGGGTACTTGGCGCTGCTCACAGCGGCGACGCGGCTGACGGACCCGGCGTCGAAGGCCCAGGCGGTCGCAACGCTGCAGAATCTTGCCCAGACGGCGAGCGAGCCGCGGCTGAAGGCTTCGGCGTGGGAGGCGCTCGGGACGCTGGCTTACCAGGACCGCGACTGGGATGCGGCGAGGCTGAGCTTCGAGAAGGGGCTCGAGGCGGACCCGGCGAGCGTGGCGCTGAACAACAACATGGCGTTCGTGCTGGGCACGAAGCTCAACCGCGGGGCGGATGCGGTGGTGTTCGCCCGCAAGGCCGTGGACGGCGCGCCCATGAGCTCGGGCTTCCGCGACACGCTGGGGGCGGCCTACTTGGCGTCGGGCGACTACAAGCAGGCGGCGACAGAGCTCAACCGGGCGTTGAACCTGGCGCTCAACGACGGGGATCGGGTTCCCGTGTATATCCACATGGGGAAACTCCGCCTTGTCCAGGGGGATAAGTTGGAAGCTCGGCGTCTGCTCGACCAAGCCCGGGGTTTGGTCGCCAAGAACGACGCGCTGCGGGAGAGTTTCACGCAGGATATTGATGAGCTGGACAAGGCCCTGAACGCCCCCTGATGGCGGGGACAAACCGGCCCCCTCCGCGCGGCGTGAACGCGGGGGGCGATTCGACCGATACCACGAGCACTCGGGCCCGCCTCCGGGCCGCTCCTCTCGACGGAAGCACCCATGTCCACCGCAACACCGGCCATTCCCAACCGACCCGCGCCCGGCGCCCCGCCGCGGGGCGCGCCCATTGCGCCCGCCGTCGGGGGCGTGGCGATCGATCCGATTCGGTTGCTGAAGAAGTACTACCCGCTGCTGATCGCGGCGGCGGTGCTCGGCGGCGCGCTGGGTGCGGCGGCGCACTTCGTGCTTGCACGGGTGGCGCCGCAGTACGAGTCGTTCGCCATCTTCGAGATCAGGCCGCAGGCGGTGCGGTACACCGAGGCGGGCGGGGCCTTTCAGTCGCAGGACGAGCTGCTGCGGTTCCAGGGCACGCAGATGGCGACGATCACGTCCTCGCTGGTGCTCGAGCGGACGAGCCGCGATTCGAAAGTCGAGGAGACGGCTTGGGCTAAGCAGTTCTTCTCGGGCGGGAGCTACCAGTCGTCGCTGGCGCAGATCGAGCTCGAGCGCCGAGTACAGGTGCGGCCGATCGCGCAGTCGAACCTGATGCGGGTGAGCTTCTCGTGGAAGAACCCCGAGGACGTGCGATCGATCGTGCAGGCTGTGACGAAAAACTATCTAGACGACATCTCGCGGCAGGAGCGGACCAAGAGCGTGCAGCAGCGCGACCTGCTCACCCAGCAGATCACCCTGCTGGACGGGCAGATCCGCGACCTGAACACGTCGCGCGACCGGATCATGCAGGACAACGAGGTGCCCAACCTCGGCGGGCAGGGTGACACGACGACGATCAAGGTCGACCGGCTCAGCAGCGAGCTGGTACAGATTCTCACCGCCCGCGAGCAGGCCCGCACGCAGCTGAAAAACTTCCTGGACCGCCGCGACCAGCCGGTTCGGGATTATCCGGAGATGGTGCAGGAGATCGCCCGTCGGGACGCGACCATCCAGTCGCTCGACGCTCAGATCTCCTCGACCAAGACCGACATGCAGACACTTCGGGCCCAGGGCTACGGGGCCGAGCACCTGACGGTGATCGCGATCCGCAAGCGGCTGGAGGTGCTCGAGGCCCAGCGCGAGGAGGCGTACAAGCGCGAGCTCGACAAGGCGCTCGACAGCACCGTCGAGAACCTCAAGCTGCAGAACGATTCGCTCTCGGCCCAGTTCGATGCGTTGAGCGCGGACCTGGCGACCGTGCAGAAGCGGCAGCAGGACCTCTCCCGCATCCGACTTCGGCTCGACGAGATCGACCGCGACATCCGCCAGCGCAGCGACGAGCGGGCGGGGATCGACAGCGCGCTGAAGAACCTCACCATCGTCGGCGGCGGCGGCGTTTTCGATCGCGTCCGGCTTCTGGTCGAGGCGCAGCGGCCAACGGTCATGAGCTTCCCCAAGCTGACCATTCTGGTGCCCATCGGCGTGCTGCTCGTTGGCTCCCTGGCGGCGGGCGTGGTCCTGCTCCGCGAGCTGTTCGACCAGCGGGTCCGCGGTCCGTCCGACCTGATGCTGCTGTCGCGCTTGCGTGTGCTGGGCATGATCCCCGACGCCTCGGAGGACCCGGCGCGGCCGGCGAACCTGGCGACGGCGTTCAAGGACTCGCCCCGCGGGGTCACGACCGAGAGCTACCGCCTGCTCCGGGCCCCGATCGCCAAAGCGATGGACCAGCACGCGCAGAAGACGCTGCTGATTCTGGGCTCGACGCCCGGCTCGGGCGCTACGACGGTGGTCTGCAACCTCGCCTTGGCCAGCGCCGGGGCCGAGGAGCGGACGCTCATCATCGACGCCAACCTCCGGCGTCCGGCGATCCACCGCGTGTTCAATCTGCCCGACGGGCCGGGCCTGGGCGACTGCCTGGCGGGCATGGCAAAGCTCGAGGACTGCATCCGCCCGACCGGGGTCGAGAACCTCTCGGTGCTCAGCGCCGGGAGCCCCGGTAACCGGGCGATCCCCGAGCGGCTGGGCGGGGAGGGGATGGCCCGCCTGCTGGGCGAGGCGTGCGGCAAGTTCGACCGGATCATCGTCGACTCGGCCCCGGCGATCGTCTCGGGCGACGGCCTAGCGCTAGCCAACCGCGTGCACGCGTCGTGCCTGGTCGTCAAGGCCATGGCCGAGAAGCGAGGGCTGGTCAACCGGCTGCGCAACGCACTGGGCGAGACGCGGTCGGAGTTCCTGGGCGTGGTCGTCAACGCGGTCCGCGCCTCGGCGGGCGGCTATCTCCGCGGGAACATCAAGGCGACCCACGAGTATCAGTCGGCGAACAGTTCGGCGACGTGAATCACCCCTCGCGGCCCCGCCCTGCCGCGGGGCCGCGCGATTGTTTGAACGTCTGAAGCGGGGGGCGGCGAACGAGCCTGGAACCGATGGCCACCACCGCCCCAAGTCCGCACACTCCCGGCGGTGAGCCCCTGCGCTCGCTGGTGACCGGCGGCGCCGGCTTCATCGGCTCGCACCTCTGCGACCGGCTCTTGGTCCGCGGCGACCGGGTGACGGTCATCGACAACCTCTCGACGGGCCAGCGGACCAACCTGCCCGCGGCCCATCCGACCCTCCGGTTCATCGAGGCCGACCTCTCCACGGCGCTTGGCGCGCTGGGGCCGGGAGAGCGGTTCGACCAGATCTATCACCTCGCGGCGGCCGTGGGTGTGCGGCTGGTGGTCGACGATCCGATCGGCTGCATCCGCACGAACATCGACGACACGGCCCGGCTGCTGGCCTTCGCGCTCACGCACGGGCCCTCGGGCGGCCCGGCCCCGACGCTGATCGCTTCCAGCTCGGAGGTCTACGGCAAGGCCGAGACCTCGCCGTTCAGCGAGGACGCCGATGTCGTGTACGGACCGACGACGCGGTCTCGGTGGAGCTACGCGTGCTCCAAGGCGATCGACGAGTATCTGGCGCTTGCGCACCACGACAAGCACGCGCTGCCGGTGGTCATCGCGCGGTTCTTCAACACCGTCGGTCCGCGACAGGTCGGAGAGTATGGCATGGTGCTTCCAAACTTCGTCGGCAGCGCGATGAACAACGAGGCCGTGCGTGTGTTCGGCGACGGCGAGCAGTCGCGTTGCTTCTGCGACGTTCGGGACGTGACGGAGGCGCTGCCGCGGATGCTTGCGGCCAAAGAGTGCGTGGGTCGGGTGTTCAACGTGGGGTCGGACCGGCCGATCAGCATGAACGCGCTGGCGGCCCTGGTAATCAAGACGCTCTGCTCGCGCTCGGGGGTCGTGCACATCCCATACGATCGGGCGTACTCGGCGGGCTTCGAGGACCTGAGGCGGCGAGAGCCCGACCTGAACAGGATCCGCGGGGCCATCGGGTTCCAGCCGCGCGTGCCGCTGGAGCAAACCATCCGCGATCTGGTGGCGTGGATCGGTGAAAGCCGGTCGGAGGCGAGCACACGATGACCGGCCCCATGTCAGCGCCGGGTATTGGAAGCGTCGGGTTGCCGGGGACGGGGATCCCGGGCTTGGGGCTTCCGGCCGCGCCCGCGGTCGATACGGCGGCGATCCAGGACCTTGCACGTCAGGCCGCCGATCTTTCGGCGAAGGTGGGCCAACTCGCGGGCAAGGCCATGGAGCCGGTAGGACGGCTCGACGTGTTCCATGGCTACATGGGCGTCTTCGTGGTCGCGTTCCTCGTGGCGCTCGTGGCCACGCCGCTCATGCGGCTGTTGGCGATCCGTCACGGCGTGGTCGACAGGCCCAACGAGGCGAGGAAGATCCACCGCGTCCCGGTCGCCTATTTGGGCGGGGTGGCGGTCTATCTGGGCATCCTGGGCGGGATTCTCTTCGCCTATACCGCTCCGTTTCACAGCCTCGTCTTTGATCCGCGGACGCCCGACGAGATCGGATTGCCCGCCGCGGTGCCGATCTCGATCCTGCTGGGCATGACCGTGATCATGATCTGCGGGCTGGTGGACGACGTGGTGGGGCTGAGTCCGCGGCTCAAAATCGCCGGGATGCTGTTCGCGGCGGCGGCGCTGGCGACCGAGGACGTTGGCGTGAAGGTGGCCGCGGGGCTCTTGATCCCGATCGCCAAGAGCCTGAGTGTGCCGGTCGCGATGCTGCCGGGGGGCATCGAGACGATCCTGCTGCACCTGCCCATCGGCGGTGGCGCGGGGATGACGATCGACGTGGTCTACTGGACGGGCACGGCGGTCATCGCGCTGTTCGTGCTCGGGGCCTGCAACGCGTCGAACCTGATCGACGGGCTCGACGGGCTGCTGAGCGGCACAACCGCGATCACGGCGGCGGGTCTACTCATCATTGCGCTGGGGCTGGCCGTGGCCCAGGGTCCCACCGGCCTGCTGGGCGATGGTCCCCGCGACGCGCCGCGGATCGTGCTGTGCCTGGCGCTGCTGGGCGCGTGCCTGGGGTTCCTGCCGCACAACTTCAACCCCGCGACTATCTTCCTGGGCGACACGGGCTCGCTGATGCTCGGGTATGTGACGATCGCGATCGTGCTGACGATGGGGGACACGGGGAAGACGCACCTGGTGCTCGCCGGGCTGGTGATCTATGCGTTGCCGATCATGGACACGACGCTGGCGATTGTCCGCCGGAAGATGTCGGGCAAGCGCATCAGCGACCCCGACGACCAGCACCTGCACCACATGCTCAAGCGGCACCTGGGGGTCAAGGGCGCGGCGTTCATGCTCTACATCATCGCGGGCTCGTTCGGCGTGCTGGGCGTGGCCCTGGCCGAGGAGGCCCGGCAGCGAGTCACGTACGCCCTGGTGCTGGTCATGGCGTCGTTCATCGGCGTCATCGCGATGAAGATCGGCCGGCGCGAGCACATAGAGCGGCAGATGCGGGAGGCGGAGGAGAAGCGGCGGGCGGAGGCCGGGGGCAAGGGCGCGATGGCTGGACCCGTGCCCGCACCCGTCCCGGTCGGGGCGTCGCTGGAGGAAGCGTCTGGCGACGGCACGAAGACCAGCGCGACGATCGGGCGGTAGCGGGTTAAAGGGGGGCACCGGGGCTCGAGGCATACCCTCCGCTCATGCCCGCATCCGCACTTGCTGCCGAGCCCCGTGTCGTGGCCTTCATGAACCAGAAGGGCGGCGTGGGCAAGACGACCACGACGGTGAATCTCGCCGCGGCGCTGGCGGAGCTGGGCAAGCGGGTGCTGGTCATCGACCTTGACCCGCAGGCCCACGCGAGCCTGCACCTTGGCGCCGACGCGGAGGGGCGCGACGAGGGCAACGGACCACGCTCGGTGTACGACCTGCTGGTGGACCCCGATCTTGATCCGGTGCCGGCCCTGCACGTGGTGAGCGAGTTTCTGAGCGTGCTGCCGGCCGAGACGGACCTGGCGGGACTGGAGACGGAGCTCAGCCAGCTTGAGCCGGCGGAGCGGACCGGGCGGCTGAAGCGGATCATCGCGCAGCTCGCGGGGCGGTTTGACGTCGTGTTCATCGATTGCCCGCCGTCGCTGGGGGTGCTGACGCTCAGCGGGCTGGTGGCGGCCCGGGAGGTGTTCATCCCGATGCAGGCGCACTATCTGGCCTTGCAAGGGCTCAGCAAGCTGCTGGAGACGGTGGCGCTCATGGCCCGCGGGGCCAATCCGTCGCTGCGCGTGACGGGGGTGATCCTGTGCATGCACGATCCGAGCACGACGCACGCGAAGGAGGTCGTGGCGGACCTGAGCGACTTTCTCGAGAAGACACGGCAGAGCGGGCAGGACGTGCCTTGGAAGACCGCCAGGCTGCTCCAGCCGCCGGTGCGGCGGAACATCAAGCTGGCCGAGTGCCCGAGCTTCGGCAAGACGATCTTTCAATATGCGCCGTTCTGCCCGGGTGCGCTGGATTACAAGGCCCTGGCCGAGGGCGTGCTCAAAGACTGGGACGCCCAGGGCGGAACGGGCACCGACATCCGCCCTGTCGTGAAGACGCGGGGCGGGAAGCAGGGCGTTGAGGCGGGGGCGTGAGGCGGCTTGTCGCGGCGCTGCTCGGGCCGCGGTTCCGCGGCGTTCGGATGGCGGGCTTCGCGGTCTATGCCGCGATCCTCTTCACCGGCACGCACTGGCCGGCGCTCGATATCCGCACCGACGTGATCGAGCGGCCGGACCTGGCGGTGCACTTCGTCGCCTTCGCGCTCTGGACGCTCGCGCTTTGGCAGTCCGGGCTCGTGGGCGATCCGCTGCGGATCGGGACGGTCGCGAGGTGCGTGCCCATCGGGGTGGTGTACGCGGCGATCGACGAGGGGCTGCAGGCGATCCCCGCGCTGCGGCGGACGTGCGCCTGGGACGATTACGCGTTCAACTGCATCGGCGTGCTGATCGGGGCCGGGATCGCGCTGGCGTGTGTCGCGCTGGTGGGTCGGCGGGGGGCTCGCCATGAGCAGCGCTGAGAATCGCGAGAACGTTCATGGCCATGCAGGCAACCGGGCGGCCCCGGTCCGGTGGGTTCTCGCGGCGACGGCTGGGTTCGGTCTGGGCGCGCTGTGGGCCTGGCTCATGCCGGCGCACGACATCGGGCTCGTGCACTGCATTCCATTCGCCCTGCTGCTGGCGTCGATCGCGCTGGCACCGTTCGTGGCCCCGCGGCTCTGGCACCAGCACTACCCCGAGGCCGCGCTCGGGCTGGGTGGGCTGGTGCTAAGCTATTTCATCGTGGGCTTGGGCGGACACGGCGTTCACGCGGCGCTGCACTCGGGGCGCGAGTACTTCTCGTTCATCGCGCTGGTGTGCGGGCTATACGTCGTTTCGGGCGGGATTTTGATCGATGTGCACGCGCGAGGGACGCCGGCGCGGAATGCGGCGCTGCTGGCCGCAGGGGCGCTGCTGGCGAATGTGGTCGGCACGACGGGGGCCAGCGTGCTCCTGATCCGGCCGTTCATGAGGATGAACCGCGGGCGGCTGCGGCCCGTTCACGTGGTGTTCTTCATCTTCATCGTGTCCAACTGCGGCGGGTGCCTGACGCCCATCGGCGATCCGCCGCTGTACCTGGGGTACCTGGCGGGAGTGCCGTTCTTCTGGACGCTGACGAACCTCTGGCCCGCGTGGCTGCTGGTCAACGGGACGCTGCTGGGCGTGTTCGTGCTGGTCGACCGGCGGATTCCGGCCGGAACGGCCGACGCGGACGTTGCCGCGCCGGGCGTGAGCCGGCGCGAGCTCTTGGTGCAGTGCTGGCCGGGCGTGCTGGGCCTGCTGCTGCTGGTCGGCGGGGTGTTCATCGATCCCGTGCTGGAGCGGCGCTTCGGATTCACCGGCTGGCCCGTGGGTGCGGCGTTTCAGGTCGTGGTCGCGGTGGCGAGCTACATGCTGACCCGGCCGTCGCTGCGCCGGGCCAACCACTTCAGCTTTGCGCCGGCGAAGGAAGTCGCGTTCCTGTTCGCGGGGATATTCCTGACGATGATGCCGGCGCTCGAATACCTGCGCGAGCACGCGCAGAGCTTCCCGCTCCGGAGCCCGGGGCAGTTCTACTTCGCCTCGGGCGTGCTCTCGAGCATGCTCGACAACGCCCCGACGTACCTCTCGTTTCTGCAGGTTGAGCTCGGGCTGATCGACGAGCCCATGAACCCGGTGGGCCTCGCCCACCTGCTCGAGTATCACGGCCAGTCGCTGCTCACGGGGCGGGGCGTCGAGTTGCTCGAGGCCGTGTCGCTCGGGTCGGTGTTCTTCGGGGCGATGACCTACATCGGCAACGGGCCGAACTTCATGGTCAAGGCGATCGTCGACGAGACGCACGCCCGGGGCACGCGCGAGGGGGCCGCGCCGGGCGAGAAGTCCTTGGGCGTAAAGATGCCCTCGTTCTTCGGGTACACGCTGTACGCGGCGGTCCTGCTTCTGCCCGTGCTTGTTCTGGCGTGGTGGGTCTTCCTCGCGTGATCGCCCGGCATAGATTTCCGCTCGACGGTCGACCGGGGACGCCATAAGGACTGTGCCACGATGAAGAAGATCCTCCTGCTCTCGGGCCTGCTCATCCTCGGGCTCATCGTGTCGCAGCTCTATCCCGGGCTGGTTGGCGACAGCTACGAGACGTGGCGCTTCACCATCCAGAGCCTCACGCTGGTCTGCCTGTCGTTCATCATGATCCACGTGGGCTACGAGTTTGACTTGGACAAGTCGAACATGGGGCAGTACGGGTGGGACTATGTCGTCGCCATGACCGCCGCGGCGTTCCCGTGGATCATGTGCGCCCTGTACTTCATGCTCATCCTTCCGCAGATGGGTGGCATCGGCAACGTCGACGAGTGGAAGAACTCGCTTCTGCTCTCGCGGTTCGCGGCCCCGACGTCGGCGGGCGTGCTGTTCACGATGCTCGCCGCGGCGGGGCTGGCCACCACCTGGGTCTTTAAGAAGGCCCGCATCCTGGCGATCTTCGACGACATCGACACGGTGCTGCTGATGATTCCGCTGAAGATGCTCATGGTGGGCCTCAAGTGGCAGCTCGGGATCATCGTGCTGGTGATGGTGGCCATGCTCTGGCTCGCGTGGCGGTTCCTGCACGTGTGCCGGATCCCGCTCTCCTGGCCGTGGGTGCTCACGTACAGCGTGCTCATCGTCGCGGCCTGCTCGGGCGTGTACGAGGGCTCGAAGGTCATCGACTCGAGCGTGCCGATTCACCTGGAGGTCCTGCTCCCGGCTTTCGTGCTGGGCTGCATGATCGCCCGGCCCAAGGGGGCCGACGGGCACGACGTGCTCCACGAGCCCTCCAAGGCCGAGGTGACTGCGAACCTGGTGATCTCGAGCGCGTTCATGGTCTTGGTGGGCCTGATGATGCCCCCGCTCCAGCAGGCCCTGGGCTCCACTGGCGCGTCGCTGGCGAGCCTGCCGTGGGGGACCATCGGGCTGCACGTGCTGGCCATTACGGTGCTGAGCAACCTGGGCAAGATGTTCCCGGCCTTCTGCTACCGGCGCGAGGCACACTGGAAAGCCCGGCTGGGCGTGGCGATCGGAATGTGGCCCCGGGGCGAAGTCGGCGCCGGCGTGCTGGTGATCTCCCTGTCCTACGGGATCTCGGGCCAGCCGCTGATCGTCGCCATGCTCTCGCTGGCGCTCAACCTCATGCTCACGGGCGTCTTCATCGCGATCGTCAAGAAGCTCTTAAGCGATCCCAAGGCTCTGGAGGTCCCGGCCCGGGTGGCGGCGTAGGGCAACGTTCGGCCCGCCGCCGAGATTCTGACCCCCGGGGGGGCTGGCGCTCGATAGTGGGTCGGTGTCCGACGACCCAACGCCACCAGCTCCCTCGGCCATTCCCCCGGCATCGCCGCGGGACGAGCACGCCGCCCGGCACGGGGCCCTCGGCCGCGCCGTCCGGGCCACGGGCGGCGTGACGCTGCTCTCGCGCCTGGGCGGGCTTGCCCGGGATGTGATCGTCGGGCGCGTCTTCGGGGTCACGCCCGTGGGCTCGGCGTTCGCCACGGCCTTCGCGGTGCCCAACATGTTCCGCCGCCTCTTCGGCGAGGGGGCGCTCTCGGCGGCGTTCATCCCCGCCTATGCCGACTCCCAGCGCCAGGGCCGGGACCACGCCGACGCCCTGGCCTCGCTGACAGTCGCGCTGCTGGCCCTGGTCACCACGGCGTTGACGGTGGTCATCGAGCTCGGGCTGCTGGCCGTGCTCCTGCTGGCACCCCACGACCCCGAGCGGGCCCTGTCGCTCAAGCTCATCATGGTGATGCTGCCGTTCATGCCGCTGATCTGCGTCGTGGCGATCCTGGCGGGCATGCTCCAGGCCCACAACCGGTTCGGCCCCGCGGCGAGCGGGCCGCTGATCCTCAACGCGTTGATCGTCGGCGTCGGCGCATGGTGCCTGCTGACGGGGCGGCTGGCGGGCGAGGGCGTCGCGTACGCGTTCGGGGTCGCCACGGTGCTCAGCGGGGTGACGCAGTGCTGGTGGTTCCTGCGGCTGCTTCGCCCGCACGTCTCGTGGACCCGCGCCTGGGGGGTCGCGAGCGACCGGGCCCGCACGATGCTCCGCAAGTTCGTGCCCGTTGCGCTCGGCCTGGGCACGCTGCAGCTCAACGCCTTTGTCGACATGCTCATCGCGATGTGGCCCGTGTGGGTCGGCCCGACGCTGCTGGGCCGGGCCTACCCGCTCACCGAGGGCTCGGCGGTGATCCTCTCGCTGGTGCAGCGGCTGTACCAGTTCCCGCTGGGGGTCTTCGGGATCGCCGTGGCCGCCGCGGCGTTCCCGCTGCTGGCCCGGCACGCGAAGGAGAACGACCACTTCGTGGACACGCTCCGGCGGGCCGTCCGCATGAGCGTCTATATCGGGATTCCCGCGAGTGCCGGGCTGATCCTCGTGCGGCACGAGGCCGTGGGCGTGATGTTCGGGCACGGCAAGACGGGGTGGACCCCCGCCGATCTGGCCAAGGCCGCGGCGGTGCTAGCGGGCTTCTCGGCGGGCGTCTGGGCGTACTCGCTCAACCATGTGTTCACGCGGACGTTCTACGCCAAGTCCGACACGATGACGCCGATGCGAGTTGCCCTCGCTATGGTCGGATTGAACCTGGTGCTCAACATCACGCTCATCTGGCGCTTGCAGGAGGCCGGTCTGGCCTGGGGCACGTCGATCGCCGCGATTGTCCAGTGCGTGGTGCTCGGTGTCCTGGCCCGGCGGATGCTCGGGCGCGAGGGGTGGAGCGGGGGAATGCTCGATGCGGCGAGCGTGCGGGCGGCGATGAAGGTCGTGCTCGCAACCTGCGGCATGAGCGTCTGCGTGTGGGCGACCTTGCGGTGGATGCCCGCGGCGACGGCGGACGGGCACACGTGGACGTGGCAGGCCGTGCGGCTCGGCGTCGGGCTTGCGGCGGGCGGGGCCAGCTACATGGGCTTGTCGCTGGCCCTGCGGATGCCGGAATGGAAGTGGCTGATCGGCCGGGGCTGAGCGTTGCCGGGGGCGCTGGGGGCCGCGGATCAGTCGAGCGTCGCGGGCGAAACCTTGCTCCGGATCGCGGCCCGCACATCGGTGAGGCGCTGCAACGCCGGCTTGGAGTTGAGCGACGAGTCGAAGAGCCCGTCGTGGCGGAGGTCGTTGGGCTTGGGCGCGTCGTAGAGCTCGTGCCAGGCGATGGAGTGGACGTAGGGCTTGCTCGCGGCGACCGCGATCGCCTGGGTCATCCACTTGGCCTGGGCCGCCGGGCTCCACGCCGAGCGATAGAAGCCCGGATCGTGCTCGCCCGAGAGCCCCAGGTCCTCGGGCGCCGGCGGGCTTGAGGGGGCGCTGATGGCGGCAACGGAGATCGGCCGCTCCAGGGCGGCGAAGCGGTCCAGCAGCGTGCTCAGGGCCATCAGATCGCGCGTGCTCCGGCCCGGCTCGGCCTGGCCCATCTCGATGCGCAGGGCGAACAGATCGGGGTTGATCCCTGCCTGACCCACCATGTCGGCGTAGATCGTCGGCGGCATGGCCCGGGTATTGGAGAGCGCAAAGTACTCGCCCCAGGGCTGGTCGATCTGCACCTGGATCTTGGCCGAAGGCTGCAGCTTGCGGACCACCATCACCGCCAGCCGGGTCAGGTCCATGACCTGCTCAAGGCTGAGGGTGAAGTTGCTGGAGACGTGCAGCCCGCTGACGACCGTCCAGGTGCCCACGGTGCGGCGGTAGCGGGTAACCACGTTCTTGACGTGCTCGTAGACCAGCTCGCGGAGGGTCTCGTAGTCGTGCTCCCAGATGTACAGCCACTCGGGCACGGAGCCCCGCCGGAAATCCACGATCGGCCCGCCGACCACCGGAAGCTTCGCCGTGCGGACGGCCCACTCGATCCACCGGTCGGTCTTGCTGAACACGTAGCGGCCCTCGGAGGGCTCGAGCTCGACCCAGCGCATGGGCATGGTGATGAAGTCGCAGCAGCCCTGCACCGCCTTCTGAAGGCCCGGGGTGAACTGCTCGGGGCTCACCACGCAGCCGATCTGCGGCGGGCTGGGCAGGATCACACCGACACTGCCCAGGAGGGCGTTACGGCTGGCGGCGGCCTCGTGGTCGGTGATGGCGTTGACGGGCGCGGCGATCTTCGCCGCCGCCGTCACCAGCTCGCCGCTCATGCGTTTGGCAAACTGCACACGGGCCTGGGTGACGGTCAGTTGCTCGCCGGCCTCGACGGCGCACGACAGGGCCATCCGCGCCAGGGCGTCGGCCCTGGCCGGGTACTTGCCCGTGGCCCCGCCGCCGTCGCCCGCGGCGACCACGGCGTCGGTGAACGCCTTGCGGGCCTTCTCGAAGAGCTGCATGCCCGGGTCGCTGGGCGGGAGGTCGAACAGGGCCCAGTCCTCGAGCTTGTTGAGGATGAGCATGAGCCGGTGCCGCGCGAGCTCCAGCGACAATAAGTAGGGCTTGGACCGCTCGGGCAGCAGGCAGGTCTGGAGCGTCAGCAGGCCGATGGGCTGGCCGCTGCCGGGGGCGGTGGAGGTGGAGGTGGTGGGGGCTGCGTCGACGGGGAACTGCAGCGAGATGCCCGACGAGTCGGGTGTGCGCTTCTCGCAGCGGATGATCCCCTCGGCCTCGTCGAAGCGGATCTCGCCCTGAATCGGCACATCATCGGCGCCGAACATATGTGCGTGGCGAAGCGCGAAGCCCGTCGGTGATCCCGAGCCGGCGACGCTGGAGGCGGGAGAATCGAAGACGACGAAGCTGGGCATAGCGGTGGTGGTGGTGGGGGTGGGCCGGTCCGAGGGCGACGGGGTCACGAGCGTATCCGTCCCGTGCGTGAGACGGGGCTTGCCGGCGTGTACCCTTGGGCCATGCCTCCTCAGCCACCCCCGCCCCCTGCTCATTCCTCCGCCGCCCACGACCCATCCGGCCGTCCGCTGCCCCTGAAACTCCTCCGCCGGGGCAAGGTCCGCGATGTCTACGAGCTGCCGCCGGATGACCAGGGCGGGCGGGTGCTGATGGTTGCCAGCGATCGCATCTCTGCCTTCGACGTGGTCATGCCGACGCCCATTCCAGGCAAGGGCCGGCTCCTGACGCAGATCGCCGCGTGGTGGTTCGGCTTCATCGAGCGGAAGCGGCTGGCATCGAGCCATCTGCTGTCCACGAGCGTCGACGACCTGCCCGGCGGGCTGGTGGCCGACGCGTCGGTGCGCGAGTATTTCACCGGGCGGATCAGCATCTGCCGGGCCTGCCGCGTGATCCCGATCGAGTGCGTCGTGCGGGGATATCTGGAGGGCTCGGGCTGGAAGGAGTATCAGGCCGGCGGCTCGGTCTGCGGCGTGGTCCTTCCCAAGGGCCTGAGGCAGTGCGACCGGCTGCCGGAGCCGATCTTCACCCCGGCGACCAAGGCGACCGAAGGGCACGACGAAAACATCAGTTTCGAGCAGGCCGCCGAGGCGGTGGGGCTGGACACGATGTCGGTGGTGCGGGACTACTCGCTCGCGATCTACTCTGCGGCGGCGGCCCACGCGCTCGAGCGCGGGATCATCATCGCGGACACCAAGTTCGAGTTCGGCGTGCCGATCGAGGAGGACGCGAAGCAGGGGCGTGTGTGGACCCCGCCAATGATCATCGATGAGGCGCTGACGCCCGACAGCTCGCGGTTCTGGCCCGCCGACGGGTATGCGCCGGGGCGTGCCCAGCAGAGCTTCGACAAGCAGTTTCTCCGTGAGCACCTGGAGGGGCTTGTGGCCGCCGGGGCCTGGGACAAACAGCCCCCGGGTCCGGCGCTGCCCGCGGACGTGGTCGCGGGGACGCTGGAGAAGTACCGAGCGGCGCGGGACCGCTTGTGCGTGTAGGGGCGGAGTTGAGCGCAAAGGCGCGAAGGGTTCGAAGGAAGACAGGAACGCGGAGGAGCCGGAGGGATCGGAGGAAACCGGAAGAGAGATTCGGGCTCAACCGCGAAACTTCGCTCTGGTTTTCTCCGCTTGCTCCGCGTTCGGGCTCTGGAGTCCCTCCGAGATCTTCGCGCCCTCGCGTTCGGTCCGGGTTGATGAAGGTGAGGGCGTTCCAGTCAGGGCATCGCGCGGATGGAGGCGAGCTTGGCCGTTTCGGCCGGTGTTCCCGCGAGGCTGGCGATGCCGTCGCCCTTGAGCACGTCGAGGCTCATGCCCTCCATGGGGTAGTGCCGCATGAGCGCCTCGGCCAGGGGCTGCAGCTCGCTGAGGACGAAATAGCAGGTCATCGGGATGTGCCGGGCGGCGAAGTTCATGGCCCGGACGAGCCCGTCCTTGGTGGTGCAGACCATCAGCTCGGCCTGGTCGTAGCCCATGGGCAAGACGCGGAACTGCCAGGCCTGCCGCCGGCTGACCATCTCGCGCACGCCCGGGTCGATGGGCTCGGTGAGCGGGTCGAGCCAGCGGGTGGTGTGGGCGTACTGCTCGGTCCAGGCCCGCTCGATGTCCTTGGCTTTCACGCCCAGCATCTCCTCGGCGATCTCGCCGAAGGGCCGGTGCGTCTCCTGCTGGCGCTTGAGCACCTCGTCGACCTGCTGTTCGCTGATGATCCCCTGATTGACCAGGAGCTTGCCGATGGGTTGACGCATGGGATCGACTCCAGACGGACGTACGGACGGACACGGGTTGTGGAAGACGCGGCGCCGCGTGCCACGGACTCCCCCCGAGGGGTGCCCCCCGGCTGATGCGTCATCGGCGCGGCGGAGCCCCCTCTGCCGGGGTCTTGGCCCGCCGACCGCAACCTCGTGTCACGCCATGCCTGCTGTGCGGGCTCGGCGACCTGCCGACCCTCCCCGACACCCGCGATCATCGTTTATGGGCGAGTCGGCGGACCACTTTGACGCGATCAAAAACGCCGCCCGAGAGGTGTCGGGGGCGGCGTCGAATGGGGAACGATTTTCTCGGACCTGCTCGGGGGCGCGGGAGCATCGCTGGGCAATCCGGCCTCAGCCGGCTCAGCCCGCGTCGGGCTCGATAGTTACTTTCAGCTTCTTGGAGGCGAACTGCTCCTGGTAGAGCTCGGCCCGCTCCTTGTGGGTCACCAGCACCAGGCTCAGGCCCCGCGTGTGGGCCGCCAGCATGACGTCGCGGGCCGAGCCGGCGTTGAGCGGCGTGAGCTCGACGAGCGTCCGCACGACATACAGCATGTCGTTGACCGGGTCGTTGTGCAGCAAAACCTTGTACGGCGGCAGCGGCATGCTCCGGCTCGGGGCCGGGGCCGTCTGGGTCGCGGTCGCCACCCCCGGCTGGGCCGGCGGCGCGGGCTCAGGGGCCGCGGCGGGAGGGTTGGGGGGCGTGGGCGGAACAGCAGGATCTGGATCGGTGCTCATGGTCGCATCCGGAACAAGGGGCGGCGGATCAAGCATCTGGTTCTACCGGTCTGTACGAGCCCGAACGGGCGCTGCCACGATTCGGGCTCATCCGGCGGCGGGCCCGGACGATGATTTCTGACAGCATGCCCCAGGACTCTACGCCCGGCGAGCTTTAGGGCTTTCGTCCGCCCGTCGTCACAGATTCTGTATCTGATTGTCGGATTCCTCGCTGATCCCCACCGGAGGAATAGATCACCGGGGAGCAGACGGAGCGGAGCAAACCGGAGCAGAGGCCTGGGTTTGAACCCGGTTTCTGCTCTGGTTTCCTCGGGCTGCTCTGTTCACTCCGGGTTCCGGCCTTGGCCGGTACGGATTCGGTATCGTGACGGATGTGCTTCATTCCGCCCGTCTTCGACCGATAGATGGTGGCGGGGTTGCCTGATCCGCGCCGCCGGCCCAAGTTGGCGGTTTGAGAGCTTCCTGGCGGCGGAATCCGCCGCAGGTTTGGTAGAGTTGAGGGAAACACGCCTGCCCGGTGCCGCGTAGCACAGAGGGGTGAGCCCATGTATGAACTGGTCATTTGCTCGCACGATGGAACGCTGCTGAAACGCTTCGACCTTTCCCCGGTCGAGGCGAAGCGTCAGCGGATAGTGATCGGGCGGGCCGACGATTGCGACGTGCGCATCGCGTCGCCATCGATCTCTCGTCACCACGCCGCCATCGAGCCCGAGGACGACGCTTGGATTATCCGCGATCTCGGCTCGACCCACGGCGTGGAGGTTGACGGCGTGAAGATCCCGCGGGCGGTGATCCGCGACGGGCTTCGGGTGGTCATCGGGCCGGCGGTGCTGAAGTTCCAGGTCTCGCATGCGGCGATCGCCGAGGAAGTTGCCCGGGATCTGCGAGATTGATCCCGCCGACCGTGCCCGGGATTGACGCGGGCCGTTGGCCGTGGGAAACTCCGGAGATGCCCCACGCCCAATCCGCCGACGGAACCAAGATTTATGTGAAGGATTGGGGCATGGGCCCGGCGGTGGTGCTCATCCACGGCTGGCCGCTCAGCGCCGACATGTGGGAGGCTCAGGCTTACGCCTTGGTCGACGCGGGATTCCGTGTCGTCGCGTACGACCGGAGAGGGTTCGGCCGCTCGGAACAGCCCTGGGACGGGTACGACTACAACACGCTCGCCGACGACCTCAAGGCCGTGGTCGATGCGTGCGGGCTGTCGAGCTTCGCGCTCGTGGGTTTTTCCATGGGCGGTGGCGAGGTGGCCAGGTTCATGACGCGGCACGCCGGACGGGGCGTCACCAAGGCCGCGTTGCTGGGCTCGATCGTCCCCCTGCTGGGCAAGTCGCCCGAGAACCCCGGCGGGGTCGCCCGCGCCGACCTCGAGCCGATGGTGAAGGGGATCCGCGAGGACCGCGCGGCGTTCCTCGAGTCGTTCTTCCCCAAGTTCTACGGCCAGAGCTTGCTCTCGCACCCGGTCAGTTCGGCCGCCCTCGCCTGGCACCGCGATATCGCGCTGCAGTCCAGCCCTAGGGCGACCGTGGCGTGCATCGACGCGTGGTTCGAGGACTTCCGTGATGACGCCCGGGCGTTCAAGGTCCCCACGCTGATCATCCATGGCGATGCCGATGCCATTGTTCCCATCGATGCCGGTGGTCGGGCGGCGAAGAAGCTCATCCCGCACGCAAGCCTCATCGAGTATGCCGGGGCCCCGCACGGGTTTTGCGTCACGCACGCCCAGCGCACCAGCGACGACCTGATCAAGTTCCTCCGGACCTGATTCGGCGTCTGGGCTTAGCGGCCGGCTCCCCTCGATCCTCCGCGGGCAACCTTCTCCCTACCTTCCCGCATGCCTACGCCGACCCATTTTCTCACCATTGCCCAGACGCCCGCCGACCGCATCCGGGCAATGCTGGAGCGGGCCGTACGCCTGCGTGGCCGGCCCGAGCCAACGCTGCTGAGCCGCAAGACGCTCCTGTGCCTGTTTGAAAAGCCGAGCCTGCGGACGCGGGTCTCGTTCGAGCAGGCGATGCGGAAGCTCGGGGGCGATGTGATGAGCATGCACGGGGCCGAGGTCGGCATCGGCGGCCGGGAGAGCCCCGAGGACGTCGCCCGCGTTCTCTCGAGCATGGTCGACGCGATCATGGCCCGTGTCCTGGACCACGCCACGCTCGAAACCTTCGCGAAGGTCTCCAGCGTTCCGATCATCAACGGGCTTTCCGACTACGCCCACCCAGCCCAGGCCCTGGCCGACGCCCTTACGCTCGTCGACGAGTTTTCGCCCGGGCACGTCGCGGGCTTGAGGGGCCGGACGGTGGCGTTCGTGGGCGATGGGAACAACGTGGCCCGCTCGCTGTGCGCCGTGTGCTGCAAGCTCGGAATGAACTTCGTGCTCTGCGCTCCCGAGGGTTATCAGATCGACGCCCAGTGGCTGGCGGCGGTGCGGGCCGAGGCGTCGGGCGGGGGGGTGGGGGGTGCAGGCGGGGTGAGCGTCGAGCAGGTGTCGGACCCCGACAAGGCCGTCGCCCACGCCGACGCGGTGTACTGCGACACATTCATTTCCATGGGCCAGGAGCACGAGCGGGCCCAGCGGCTCAGCGTCTTCGGCGGCTACCGGATCGACGCGGCCCTGATGGCTCAGGCCCCGCGGCACGCGATCGTGCTGCACTGCCTTCCGGCCAGCCGCGGGGTCGAGATCACCGACGAGGTGCTCGACGGCCCGCGCTCACGCGTCTTCGCTCAGGCCCGCAACCGCCTGGATGCCCAGA
>JBBQRT010000047.1:0-28466 GCA_038214505.1 Phycisphaerales bacterium
TCGGTCTGCCCGTCCACCTCTCCACTGCCTCCACCAAGCCACCCGTCCCTCGCAACCCCCTTTCCCACAACCGCTTCCCGCGCTCTTCCATCATCCAATCAAAAACCAAACAAAAACCTTGCACGCCCCCGATCCATCGGTACACTTAACACACCGATGCCCCGCCCAGAACCGCCCACCTTCGACCCCGCCCCCGCCGCGGCCGACCAGGTCGTCGCCGACCTCGCCGACCCCCTGCGAACCCTCATGGGCATCGCCGACGAGCACCAGACCTCCCTCGAGGCCCTCACCCTCTGGATGGTCCGGCCCGACATCGCCCTCCGCCTCCACGCTCTCCAGTCCGCAGCCGTCGCCCGCGCCCGCCTCATCGCTCTCGCCTATCTCCCCCGCACCGTCCCCGTCCTCGCCGAGGTCATCAACGACTACGCCGACCAGCTCAAGGCCCCGCGCCGCCCCGGGCCCGTCGACGCTCCCGTCGCTAGGGAGCGCCGCCGCGCCGCCGACGGTGCCCGCAAGGCCATCACCCTCCTGACCAACCTCACCCGCCTCGCCCCGCCCTCCCCGCCCCCCCCGCCCCCGACCCCGCCCCCGACCCCGCGCGAGTCCCTGAGCCGCGTCCCCTCTCGAGCGATGCCCGTCCCCGCCCTCCGCCCAAGCGACACCGAACCCGTGCCTTGGGAGCCGCTCGCCTCCGGCCCATCCGGCGTCGGCCAGCCTCTACCTCCGGCCACCCATCCCATCCACGCCGGTCGGTCCACCGACCGCGGCTCCGAGCGAGCAGTGTCTGCTTCCGGGCCGTCCATCGGCACAGCCCCCAACGCCGATCGGCCGCGCCGCCGTCTCGAGCCGCCGATCTACCCCGCCCCGCCCCCCTCGGGAGGAGTTGGCACCAAAGTCGATCGACTCGGCGATAAACGGCTCCGCCCCGCAGCCGCCATCGCAGGTGCCGGATAGGCAGATTCCCGGGCCCGTAAACGCGGCCCGGCTTCATGTCCCGCTCCCTATCCTCTCAGCAATGGCCGACGACCCAGAATTCGACGACGACGCGAACGGGCCCGACGGCCCGGAGCCGCCCCCCAGCACCTTCGAAGTCAACTTCGGGCGGCCTATGGCCCTGTTCCCGCTCAACGGCGTCGTGCTCATGCCGCACTCGCCGTTCATGCTCCACGTCTTCGAGCCGCGATACCGCGAGATGGTGCGGGACGTGATGCGGGGTGCCAAACAGTTCGCCATGGCGGTCTTCGAGGGCGACGAGTGGAAGACGACCTACCACGGCCGGCCGGCGCTTCGGCCAGTCGTGTGCGTCGGGCAGGTGCTTCGATGCGAGCAGACCGACGACGGCAGATACCTGCTGATCGTGCAAGGGCTATGCCGGGCCAGGATCGTGCGGGAACTGTCGGACGACCCAGAGCGTCCATACCGCCGGGCCATCCTCGAGCCATTGGGCGTCAGCGCAGGCATGAGCGCGGCAGGTTCGGGTGCTGGAGATGCCGGGGACGCGGACAGCGCGGCGAGTGCCCACGCCGACGAGCCCCGGCTCCGGCCATTCCGGCGGCGGCTCCGGCACGCGATGGAGCACGACCGGCTGCACGACCTCCGCGACGCCGACGAGTTCGTCCGGCTCCTGAGCGACGAGCAAATCCCGATGGACGTCCTCGTAGAGATCCTCGGAAACCGCTTTCTAACAGATCAGGAGCAGCGATACCGCCTCTTGGCCAGCGAAGATCCGGTCGAGCGGGCGGCCATGGTGTCAACCGAGCTCATGGCCCTGCAGCGCCTGCTGGAGAAGGCCGCCCCGCAGCGGACCGTCGAGGCCCCCAAGGGTGTGAGCTGGAACTGACGAAACGAGGCAGGAATACAAACCAATCCAATCGACCGGAAGAATTCAGAGGAGAACCTTTGGAATCGAAACCACGATTCCTCTCCAGTCTGGGTGCGGGTGGGTGTGGGGGGCTTAAAATCACCCATCGAGCTGTTCAAGCAGCCGCTCGGTGTACCGCCACGCGTTGAGTTCGAGCCGGATCTGCCCGAGCAAGGCGTCGAGCGTCGCGGGCGGCGGAGTACTCATCGCCTTGCCGAACAGGGCCGCCACGGCGAGTTCGTGCTCGGCCCGGCGGGCCTCGGCCAGCCGCTCGAAGGCAGCAAGCGACGCGGCGTCGCGGCTGGCCCGCGCCTCGTCGAGCTCCTCGCGCCACTGCATCACCTGAAGCAGGAACCCGGGCGGGAGGGCCTTTTCGTCCGGCTTCACGACATTACCCGCGGCGGCGACCAGCAGAGACCAGAGCGCGACGGCCCGCCGCTCGGGGTCCTGCAGCGTCTGCCGGGCATGGTTGAGCTCGGCGGACCGATCGTCGGGCCCAAAGGAGGAATCGCCAACCACGTCGGGATGGAAGGCCGCGGAGCGCGCGAGATACGCCGATTCCAGCGCGGCCCGGTCGAGGGCATACCGGCGGGGAAGGCCCAAGAGCGAAAAGGGATCGTCCATCGCCGGGAGGGTACCGCCGACGAGTCCCGGGCTTCGACTACTATCGCGGCGGATCGGGGGACGGTGGGTCCAGGGTGAGGTCGGAGGCGTCAGCGTGCCCAAGCACATCGGCATCGTGGCCTGCAGCCCGGAAGGCTCGGCGCTGTGCTATCGCGACATCTTCCGGTACGCGGCCCAGCGGCTGGGCGATCACGGGCATCCCGTGGTGACGCTGCACAATCTTCCGCTGGAGCGATACGTCGCGGCGGTGTTGAAGGACGACTGGCACACGGTCGGGGCACTCCTTGCGTCGTCGGCCAAGGTGCTGGCGGGCGCGGGTGCGGAGTTCTGCATCGTGCCCGACAACCTGATGCAGCACGGTGTACACCTGGCCGAGCACGAGTCGGCCGTGCCGTGGCTGACGATGACGGATCTTGTCAGTGAGGCGGTGGTGGCGGACAAGCGGAGGATGGTCGGGCTGATCGGGACCAAGATGGTCACGTACGGCTCGACGTACCAGACGCACCTTGGGCTCAAGGGCGTGCAGGTGCTGGTCCCGGATCCCGAAGAGGCCGAACAGATCGATGCGATCATCTTCCGGGAGCTGCTCTACGGCGTGTCGCGGCCGGAATCGACCAAAGTGGTCATCCGGGTGATCGAGCGGCTGGGAACCCTTGGGTGCGAGGGGGTGATTCTGGCCAGCACGGAGATCCCGCTGATCGTGACGCCCGACTGCTGCCCGCTGCCGCTGTACGACTCGACGCAGCTGCTTGCGGAGGGCGCGGTGCGGTGTGCGATGGGTGAGCGACCAATCCAGGCCGCCCGGTGACGGACAACCGACAATCTGCGTCGGCAAATGCGGCGGGCGGGCAGGGCCGGGAGCCGGGGATCGTAGAAAACCAGCGACGCGCTCTTCGGGCGACTTGCTCGGGACGCCGAGGGTGTCCACAATCGACCCCCCTCCAACCAGTCCCCAACTGGGAGGATGGGGAACCTGCCCTTGAGGGACGGCGAATCGAAGCGATTTGCGGTACAGTGTAAAGCCCTTCCGGGCGGGGGCTTGAACGTGTGTTGATCGGCTGGGGTGGGCCGGGAGAGAGGTTTGCCGGGCAGGGTGGTGAGGGGGGTGGTGGTGGCGACGGGATTGCCGGTGTTCCCGGCGAGGCTGTGGCCAAGATGTGATGGATGGTTTGCCCGTGTTGGCTGCTTGTGCGTCCACGAAGACCGACAGACTCGGATTGGTTTGGAGCCCGAGGATGACCGAAGCGATTGCTGGTGGTGAGCGTTCGACGACTTCTTCTGCCCTGGCGACGATCCGGGCCATGCTCGGTCGTCGGGCCGCCCGGATGGCGCGGGCCGCGGGCCGCGCGGAGCCAACAGGCCGGTCGGAGCCGCGGCGGCACAACCTTGGGCTGAACGAGCTGCTTGCGCTGGAAGGGCGTGTGATGCTGGCGGGGGATCACCCCAGCCTGCCGGTGCCCTGGACGACCAGTCCGGCATCGACGCTGTTGACGGCCGACATCGGTCCGGCGGCGACGAACCCGCTGCGCGGTCGAGCCCAGTCCAACGGCGAGATCCTGGCGGGCGATCCGGGCGACCTGTTCCGGTTCGTAGTCCCGACCACCGGCGGCCGGACGCGCGACTTCGTCAGCGTTCTGGCCGACACGACGGGAGTGGTGTCGACGCTGGACACCTTCATCGAGGTTTACAACGCCTCGGGAACGCTCATCGCCTCGGGCGGGAACAACGGGAGCCTGTCGGTCGGTCTGGCCAACAACCCGGCGACGGTGCCGGTCCTGCAGCGGTCGCCCGACGGCTGGGTGGGCTTTGAGGGGGACGTCGGGGCGACGTACTACATCCGCGTGCGGGCCGATGCAGCGCCGATCACCGGCCGTACGGCGACGGGCACGTACATCGTCAAGATCGACGCGGCGAGCGTCGAGCTGAGCGTGAACCAGGACCCCGACGTCGTGCAGAACGGCGTGACCATTCCAAACATCGACTTCGGGCGGGCCTTCTCGGACAACACGCTCACGACGCGGCAGGAGGACATCGTCTACCGCGTCACGACGCCGAACCTGGCCCGGTTCTCGTCGCTCGCGTCGTTCATGGCAATCGCCGAGAACACAACGGCGCTCAACCCGCACCTGGACGTGTATTCCACGGGCAACACGCTTGGCGTGGTGCAGCGGCTGGCGGGCGACACGGACGCGGGCCGGCAGACCGACTCGTTCACCACGCTGCTGACGAGCAGGCAGACGACGTACTACATCCGCGTCCGGGCCGACGACCTGCGGGCCACGCCCCCGGGCCAGTCGATTGGGCAGTTCCAGCTCATTGCGCGGTTCGCGGCCAGCGAGATCGATATCGATGACGTGATCCGCCAAGGCCAGACGGGCAGGGCGGTGACGGCGAGCGACAACCCGAACGCGCCGTGGTCGAACATGGTTCTTCGCGGGCCGGGCGCTGACCGGACGGGCACGGATTCGCAGCTCTTCCGCTTCACGGCGCAGGGCACGGGCCTGGCGATCGTGACGGTCTTGGCGCAGGCGGCGGCGCGCGGGCTCGAGCAGGTGGCCGCCCTGCCGCAGCCGGCGATGCGGCTCTACGACGCGCAGGGCAACTCGATCGACTTCAATAAGGGCGACGGCTCGGCCGAGCTCCAGATCGCGGTTGTGGGCGGCCAGACGTACTACCTGGTGGTCGAGGGCTTCGACAACGAGGCCAACGGCGCGTTCCGGGTGTTCGTCGAGGCTCATCACACCAACGACCCGGCGATCCCGGTTGACGACCACATCAACACGCCCGCGGGCCCGAACCTGTTTCTGCTGGGCCAGGCGACACCGCTGCGTTTCAACGCTCCGTTCCGCCCGGTCGACGCGGAGGGCAATCAGCAGCGAGACAGCAACTGGAAGCAGACGGCGGTTGGTCGTGGCCGCGTGCAGGGCGGGACCGACACCGATTTGTTCCAGTTCACCGCGCCCGTCAACCAGCTCGACACGTTTGCGGGCGAGGACGGCAATCAGCCGAACCCGATCTACGTCGGCGGCAACTTCGCCAACGCGGGCACCGACCCGCGCACCGGCACGCAGTACCCCAGCAACAACATCGGCCTGTTCGACGCGGGACGCTGGTTCCCGGCGGGCCTTGACGCGGCCGTGGGCACCAGCTTCAACGGGACTATCTTCGCAATGGCGTCCTGGGACGTCGATGGCGACGGCGGGGCCCCGCCCGTGCTGGCGGTCGGCGGGTCGTTCACGGAGGTCAACGGCGACCCGGCCCAGAACATCGCCTTCCGCGTCTTCAACGCGCAGACCGGTTTCTACGTCTGGAGCACCGATCCGCTGACGACCACGTCGGACACGCCGATCGGCATCAACGGCACGGTCTTCAGCCTGGCGGCCGGCGATGTGCGGCCAGCCAACCTTCAGGCCAACATCGTTGCGCCTGAGCTGTATGTCGGCGGCTCGTTCACGGCCGTGCCCGGCATCCCGTTTGTTGTGAACAGCGGCGCCGCGGTCAACAACATCGTCGGGCTCGTTTCGTTCGGCGGTGTGATCGGCGCAGATCGCATGGGCGCGGGCGTCACCGGCGGGGCCAACCCCGCGGTGTTCGCGATGACGCTCTGGGACCCGCCGACCCCGGCGGCGTTCCAGCCGGCGGTCGCACCCGCGCCGGGCACGGCGCCGACGACGCCGGTGGACGTGCCGCTGAGCCTCTACTACGGCGGTCGGTTCACGACGGGCAACACCGTCTTCGAGCCCACGCGCGTGAACCAGACGACCGGGGCGCCCCTGAGCCCCAACGGCGGGGCGGTGGTGATCAACAACCTGGCGCGGTACGGCACCAACGGCGCGACGGACATCACGTCGCGCCTGATCACCGAGGGCCTTCCCAATCGCTACACCGTCACGCTGGGCCAGGCCGGCCCGCCCGTCACGGTGGGCACGGCCCAGCCGGTGGGCTACGGCGTAACGGGCGTGGTGCAGGCTCTGACGACCTGGGACAGCACGGGCACCGAGCCCCGCATCACCAGCAATGCGGCGGGCACGCTGCCGACGGACACGCAGATCCCGCGCCGGCTCATCATCGGCGGCTCGATCACCGGGGCGGGGGCCGGCGGGGCCAACGCGCTGACGGTGACCAACCTGGTCGCGTACGACTACTCCCGCAACGCCGACTTCCTGCCCGCGGGCGGGGTCGCGGGCAACGGGTTCTTCGGCAGCGGCCGCTACGTCAATATCGGTGCGGCGGCGACGCAGGTCAACGCCCTGGCCAACTGGATCCTGCCGGCGATCAACGGCGGGCGGGTCGAGGCCGGCGACGCCGAGGACGAGGTGCTGCTCATCGGAGGTGCCGGAGCCAACGCGCAGCAGGGCCTGCTGCGGATCAAGCTCGACACCGACGGGGGCAACCAGACGGCCGCCCAGACGTTCGTGCAGACCAACGCCACGATCCGCACGATCTCGGTGTTCAACCCCCAGGCCCCCGGCTTCCCGCAGGCGGTCAACGCCGACGGCTCGCCCTCGCTGGTGCCGACGGTCTATATCGGCGGCGACTTCACGCAGGTCAACGGGACCGACGACATCTTCGGGATCTCGCGGCTGCGGATCGACCTGACGGACCCGGCGGTCTTCGTTTGGGAGGCGCTTGGGACGGGCACGCAGGGGCTGGCCCCGGGCCAGGCGCCCGGCACGCCCGTGTCCGTGAACGTGATCCTGCCGTTCAACGACAACGTCGCCGTCAGGTGGGACCGCGGCGAGCGGGCCGGCTCGGGCGTGTCGATCGTTCTTGCGCCGACGGCCGAGGCCCGGTTCAACGGCGAGATCCGCGTCTTTGATTCGAACTTCAACGTCATCTGGACCAACGAGTTCCTGAACCCGGTAACGCAGGATCCCAACCCGTCGGGCTCCAACGACCCGTCGCTGACGCCCTTGTTCCAGGCCGCACCGACCAACCCCGGGTATCAGCAGACCGGTGCGCCGTTCGTGCGATTGGCGCTCTGGGGCGGCGAGGTTTATTACATCGAGGTGAGCAACGAGCAGGACACCGGCACCGGCCGGTACACCCTGACGGTGACGACCGATGCGCTCCCGCCGCAGATCCCCGCGCTCGAGAACTCGGGCGTGTTCCCCGACTCGAACGGGACGTATCGGCAGCCCCCGGGCGCCGGGCAGTTTGGCAACGCCCCGGAGATCACGATCGAGGGCTCGGGCCGCGGCCGCGCGTTCCGCGACCCGCTCAACGCGGCGAACCCGAGCGCGTATTCGACGCGTTCGTATCCGATAACGGCCGCGGGGATCGCTCGTCGCGAGCTGTGGGATTCGCCGGTGCTGGCGCGCGTGGGCGATACGCACCTGTTCCAGTTCCGCGCGCCCAACGACGGGACCGTCGAGGTCCGCCTGGCGACCAAGGACATTACCCGCGCTTATCAGCAGATCCTGACCAACACCGTCACGGGCCAGGGGACCAATGTCCCGCTGAGCAAGCGGATCAACAGCCCGCTGCACGGGGCGATCCGTGTCTACAACAACGACTTCGTGCAGCTGGGCTTCGCCAATCGCAACGACGCGGTCAACGGCTTCGCCGACGCGTTCCAGGTGCGCGACGCCGCGACGCAGCCCGACCCGCTGGAGAACGGGATTCGCACGTACACGCACGACGACCCGCGGCTGGTCATCAACGTCCGGCGCGGCAACGTCTACTTCGTGCAGGTCGAGAGCGCGTTCCTCGGGACGTTCCTGTCCACGCCCGATCTGGTCGACTGGCGGTTCGCCACCGGCGCCTACGACCTGACGCTGAGCACCACCCCGAGCCTCAACGGCACCGACGACCACTGGCCCAACACGCAGTTCCAGCAGCTGTTCAACGGGGTCGACGGGACGCACATCCCGATCGACACGCGGACCGGCGGCGGCAGCATCAACGGCGAGCTCCGCAATCTGCCGGGCGGCCCCTTCCCGAACCCGCAGGACGCCGACTCGTTCATCTATATCGCCGAGGCCCGCGGGCAGGTCAATCTGCGGCTCACGCCGACCAACCCGGCGCTGGCGGGCCGGGTGCGGGTGTTCGACGTGACCAACAACCAGGTGGCGACCGCCGCGGGCGGCGCGGGCGTGATCTCCAACGTGCAGTTCCAGGCGAGCCAGGGCGACCGGTTCTTCATTGTCGTCGACGGCGGGAGCACGCAGGGCACCTACACGCTGGGCATCACGGCCCCGGCCCAGACCGACGACCAGCCGTTCTCGAACGGGACGTACAACCAGATCGACAATCCCGACCGGGCCGGCTGGGCCAACGCTGCGGGGCTGCAGCTCAACCGGTTCCTGGGCGTGTTCGGGCTGCCCGGCACATCGGGCGCGGTGGACGCGGCCCGCGGGCGGATCGACGCCCCGAGCGACGCGGACATCTACAAGTTCACGGCCGAGAGCTTCGAGATCGCGACGCTGGTGGTCAACAAGATCGACGCGACGCTCAACCCGTTCGTGCGGGTCTACGAGATCTCCAGGGACGGCGCGGGCAACGACGTGTTCCTGAAGATCGCCGAGAACGACGACCTGTCGGGGACGGACAACAACTCCCGCGTGAGCTTCTCGGTCACGCCGGGCCGCGACTACTACGTGATCGTCGAGGGCGCGAGCTTCGACTCGGACTTCGGCCGCTACAGCCTCGCCGTCAACGTCGCGCCGACCGACGACCACCCCAACCGCATCGACTTCCCCCTGAGCACGACGATCAACGTCGGGTTCGACAACGTGAACTTCACCGGGGCCGGCTCGGCTGCCGGCGGGATCCAGCTCGCCGGCGACGACGACCTGTTCCGCTTCACCGCGCCGGCCACCGGGCGGGCGACGGTCACGCTGGCCCGCGCATCGGGCTCGACGCTGCTGCTGGACATCCTGGTTCTTGACAACAACAACGTCGCGCTCGCGGGCGTCGTTCGCTCGGGCACGACGGCCGGGCCGATCACCATCACGCTCCCCAGCGTGGTGCAGAACACGCAGTACTACCTGCTCGTGCGCGCCGACGCGACGGCGACGCCGGGCGCGGGCGACACCGGGGCCTACAGCCTCGCGCTCGCCACCGAGCCCGTCGACGACCACCCCAACGCGGGCGACTTCGGGTCCGTGGGCGTCAACGACACCATCACGCTCAACGGCACCAGCGGCGTGGGCACGGGCACGGGCGTTCTGGTTCCCACCAGCGACACCGACCTGTTCCGCTTCACCAGCCTCGCCGCCGGGCAGGCCACCATCCGCGTGACCACCCCCGGCTCGTCGCTCAACCCCAAGATCACCGTCTTCAACGCCTCGCAGGGCCAGATCGGCGTGGTCAACGGCAACGGCGACTCGGCGACGCTGGTCATCAACCCGACGGCGGCGGGCCAGCTCTTCTACGTGCTGGTCGGCGCCGCCGACAGTGCCTCGGGCGTCAGCGCCGTCGGCGGGTACACCGTCACGGTCGTCGGTACGCTGCCGGGCGGCGGTGGCGGCGGCGGCGGGCAGCCCGACGACTTCCCCAACGCGGGCGAGTGGAACGACGCGGCCCAGATCGGCCTCGAGGCCCGCTCGGGCGCGGGGGCCATCGGCGGCATCATCAACTTCGCGGGCGATACCGACCTCTTCAAGTTCACCCCGGCCGCGAGCGGCCAGGTCGACATCCAGCTCAACACGCCCGCGGGCGGGCTGGTCGACGGGCAGCTCAGGGTCTTCAACTCGAGCTTCTCGCTCATCCAGCAGGACGCGGCGGGCGGCCCGGGCGCCTCGGCGGTCATCCGCTTCACGGGCGTGGCCGGCGAGACCTACTTCCTGCTCGCCGAGCCCATCGGCAGCGCGACGGGGTCGTACACCCTGGGCATCGCGACCCAGCCGACGACCAACTTCCTCTACTTCCCCGAAGGCTTCGCCGGCTCGACGATCGACGAGTTCGTCCCGCTGGTCAACTCCAACGCCTTCGCCGTCGACTACCAGATCTTCGCCCGCTACGAGACGGGCGCTAACCCCAACACCCCGATCGCGACGGGCACGATCCCGGCCAACAGCCGCGGCGGCGTGACGATCTCGACGCGGGCCAACCAGGCCGGCTCGCTGGTCCGCGTCGGCGTTCCCTACGCCCTCGAGGTGCAGTCGACGGCCAGGCTGGGCGCGACGTTCAGCCACTACGACTTCAGCGCGTCGATCGGCGAGAGCTTCTCCGACCGCACGTCCACGATCTGGACCTTCGCCGAGGCGAACAAGGACCGGAACAACTACCGCGACTTCATGCTCTTCTATAACCCCGGCTCCGTCGCGGCCAACGTGACGGTCACGCTGTTCTACGCCGACGGTCAGACCGCCAGCTTCACCCAGTCCGTCCCGGCCCTCCGCCGCGGCGGCATCAACTTCGACGCGGATTCCCGCGTCGTCCGCTCGGGCAAGTTCGGCGTCCGCGTCTCGTCCGACCTGCCCATCGTCTCGAGCCTGTCGAGCTACAACCTGCCGCGCTCGGGCGGCGACGGGCTCCTGGGCGACGCCGACGGCGGCTCGACGCGGGGCGTGGTCACCAACATCGTCTCCGGGGCCGGCTCGGTCGCCAGCGTCTCGATCCTGAACACCAACTCCGCCCCCGCGACGGTGACCTTCACGGCCAACTACGCCCGTGTGGACATCCCCAACCTCGTCCGCGTGTTCAACATCCCGGCCAACTCATCGTTCAACGTCGGCCTGGCCGGCCTGGGCCTCCTGGCGGGCCAGACCGCCGGCCTGTTGTACACCTCGAACCTGCCCGTGACCTTCCAGGCCTGGGAGTACAAGTTCGGCGACGGGAACACGACCACGAGCGCCACCAGCGCCAGCCGCGAGTTCTCCTTCGGCGACCTGTTCGTCAACCCCGCCCAGGCCGGCCTGACGTACATCGAGCAGCTGGGCCTCTACAACCCCACGGGCACCGCGGCCACGGTCAACATCCGCTTCCTGTTCACCGACGGCACGAGCACGACGATCATCCGCACCCTCAACGCCGGATCGTTCGACTTCGTGCAGATCGACCAGCAGACCCCCATCATCAGCCGCCCGAGCCCGACGGCCTTCAGCCTTCAGGTCTCCTCCAACGTGCCCTTCATCGCCTCGCTGACCCACTACGACCTGTTCCTCAACGGCGGCTGGAGCGCCCTGGGCAGCCAGGTCGGCCTGAGCAACGCCCTGAACACCATCAGCTGATCTTCGGAGCCTCTCGCGGGAGCGAGAGGTGTGTTGGTGGTGGTGGGATTGGGGAAAGAAGTGGCCGACGGCTCGTTGAGCTCGAGTCGGACGGAACCCGTCTCCCGCTTACGCGGGAGGCTCTGTGGAGCCAAGATCCGTCTCCCGCTTACGCGGGAGGGTGTTCTTAGGAGCCTCTCGGGTGAGCGAGAGGTGTGTTGGTGGGGGGATTGGGGAAAGAAGTGGCCGACGGCGCGTTGCGCTTGCATCGGACGGAAGCCGTCTCCCGCTTACGCGGGAGGCTCTGTGGGTCAGGTCCGGCGGAGCGGCTTGTCTTCGGTCTCGGCGGCGGGGCGGGTCAATCGCTCGATCTTGCCGGCCGAGGTCTCGACGATGACCTCGTCGGCCTCGTTCAGGAACAGGCCGTGGTCGATGACGCCCGGGATGGCGCGGATCTGGGCGGCGAGCTCGTCGTAGTCGCTCTGCTCGTCGAGGGTGACGTCGACGATCAGGGCGCCGTTGTCGGTGAGGAACAGGTGCCCGTCGAGCGTGCGGCGGACCACGCCGTTGAGCCCGAAGCGGCGGAGGCTGGCCCGCGTGCTGGCGAGCCCGAAGGCGAGGACGGCGACGGGGAGCGTGGCCCGCTCGCCCAGGCGGCTGACCATCTTCTTCTCGTCGACCATGTAGACGCGGCGTTTGGCGGCGTATGCGACGATCCGCTCGCGGATCATGGCCCCGCCCGCGCCCTTGACCATGCGGAGCATCGGGTCGACCTCGTCGGCGCCGTCGAAGAGGAAGTCGACCTCCTCCTCCATCGCGAAATCGACCAACGGGAGCTGGTAGGCCCGGGCGAGGGTCTCCGATGCGTGGCTGGTGGGCACGCACCTGATCCGCAGGCCCTCGACGCGGACGCGGTCGGCCAGGGCGAGCACGCCGCGGCTGGCGGTGCGACCGGTGCCAAGGCCGACAAGCATGCCCGAGGTGATCTCGCTGATCGCGGCGATCGCCAGCGCGTCGGGACGGTTGTCGGCGTGCGGGTTGTCCTGCTGAGCGTGGGGGGTCTTTGGGCTACTCAAACTTGATCCCCTGTGCCAGGGCGAAGGCCCCCGAGTGGTTGATCGTACACGTCTGGCGGCGCATGTACGCCTTCCAGGAGTCGCTGCCGCTCTCGCGGCCGCCGCCGGTGTCCTTCTCGCCGCCGAAGGCCCCGCCGATCTCGGCGCCGGAGGTGCCGATGTTGATGTTGGCGATGCCGCAGTCGGAGCCGGAGCCGGAGAAGCTCAGGAAGCGTTCCGAAGCGCCGATAGAGTCGGTGAACATGGCGCTCGAAAGACCTTGGTCGACGGAGTTGTTGATCGCAATTGCTTCGTCGAGATCGCGGTAGGTGAAGATGTAGAGGATCGGTGCGAAGGTTTCCTGCATTGCGATCGGGAGGCTGTGGGGGCCTCTCGCGTCGGCGGGGGCGGCGATGACCGTCGGCTCGACGTAGTGGCCGCCGGCGGTGTGGGGGTCGGCGGGCGTGGGCACCCCGCCGCCGACGAGCACTCGGCCGCCCTGCTGCTTGGCCGATTCGATGGCGCTTTGAAAAGCCCCGACGGCGGCCGCGTTGATGAGCGGGCCGACGAGCGTGCCCTCCTTCAACGGGTCGCCGATGCGGGTGTTCACCTGCGTGTAGGCCCGCACGAGCTTGGCGGTGAACTCGGAAGCGAGCGATTCGTGGAGGATCAGGCGGCGGGTGGAAGTGCAGCGCTGGCCGGCGGTGCCGACGGCGCCGAACACCACACTCCGCACGGCGAGGTCGACGTTCGCGTCCTGGTGCACGATGATCGCGTTGTTGCCGCCGAGCTCGAGCAGGGAGCGGCCCAGGCGCTGGGCGACCTTCTGGCCGACGACCCGGCCCATGCGGCACGAGCCGGTGGCGCTGATGAGCGGGATGCGGCGATCGGCGACGAGCTTCTCGCCCACGTCGGCGTCGGTCCCGATGAGCAGGCGGAAGACGCCCGGGTGGCCCATGCGGGTTGCGACGCGGTCGGCGATGGCGTTCGTCGCCATGGCCGTCAGGGGTGTGAGGAGGCTGGGCTTCCAGATGACGACGTCGCCGCAGACGGCCGCGAGCATGGCGTTCCAGGCCCAGACGGCGTTGGGAAAGTTGAACGCGGTGATCACGCCCACGGGCCCGAGCGGGAGCCACTGCTCGAACATCCGGTGCCCGGGCCGCTCGCTCGGGAAGACCTGGCCGGGGAGCTGCCGCGAGAGTCCGACGGCGAACTCGGCGATGTCGATGCTCTCCTGCACCTCGCCCAGGCCCTCGGGCAAGATCTTCCCCATCTCGAGGCTGACCAGGCGGCCCAGCGGGTCCTTGCAGCGGCGGAGTTCTTCGCCGATCTCGCGGACGACCTGGCCGCGGGCGGGAGCGGGGACCTCGCGCCAGCGCTTGAAGGTCTCGACGCTTTCGGTGATGGTCCGCTCGGCGTCGGCGGCGGAATCCAGCAGCACGCCAGCGATGGGCCTGCCGGTGGCGGGGTTCTCGGAAACCAGCATGGAACGGCCCTGCTGCTGCGAGCACGGGTCGCTCACGAAGCGGGGATCGGACGAGAGTTCCAGGGCGCGGAGAACGTCGATGGACATGCTGGGAATGCTAGGTGACTTAGGGTGGCGTGGGTCTTGAGACCGGTGTTCCGCTACCCTCGAATCCATGAGCTTGTCAATGCCGCAGGAGCTGGTCATCGCCACGGGAAACCCGCACAAGGTGGACGAGCTGCGGGCGATCCTCGGGGGTGCGGGCAACGCCAACCTGCGGGTTCTGGGGCTGGGCGACTTGCCCAACCACGCCGCGCTGGTCGAGCCCGAGGAGACGGGCACGACGTTCGAGGCGAATGCCAGCATCAAGGCGCTCTCGTACGCGCGGCAGACGGGCCGGGTGTGCCTGGCGGACGACTCGGGGATCGAGATCGATGCGCTGCGGCTTGCTGATCTGGTGCCGCACGGCACGACCCGCCCGGGCGTCATCAGCTCGCACTACTGCACCGACGGCCGGGAAGCGGGCATGACGAGGGTCGAGCGCGACCGGGCGAACAACGCCCGCGTGCTTCGCGAGCTCGAAGGGGTTGAGCCGGAGCGGCGCACGGCGCGGTTTGTGTGCTGCATGTGTGTCGCTGATCCAGGCGGCACAGTTCTGCACGAGACCCGCGGCACGTTCGAGGGGCGGATCGGGGTGCCGCCGCGGGTGCCGGCCGGCGAGAACGGATTCGGGTATGACCCGCTGTTCTTGGTCGGCCCGGGGTTCGAGCGGACGGGGGCGGAGCTTGGCAGCGATGCAAAGAATGGGGTGAGTCATCGGGGCCTGGCGGCGGCGGGGGTGGTTGCGTGGCTCGACCGGGCGCGCGCGCGGGGTGCCGCGTTGTAAGCGGGTGCGCCCAGCGATTCGTGTCGGGCGCCGGGCTCGGACTTCAGGCCGCGGGCTTGACACGGCCCCTGCAACCGGTATCGTGCCCACGCTAAAGGTGACCGAGCACTCTGGTGCTCGGTCTGAAAAGGGAAGTGTGGTGCGGCTTGTGTCTGCCTGTTCGGCGTGTTGCCGGGGGGATGAGCGAGCCCAAACCACCGCGGACGCGCCGCCGTAAGGGTCGCTGTTGACGGGTTCCTTCGTGTGCCACTGTCTGGGCTGAGCAAGCCCGGGCGGGAAGGCCGAACCCGATCATGGCCCGAAGCCGGAAGACCTGCCTTGGAGCGTGTGTCGTGGTCGCCCTCGCGATTTGGGGCGCCGGCGCTGAGCGATCGTGCGCCGTCCCGGGCACGCGCGCTCCCCACCGGCCGTGCGTCTTTGCACGCATTCGTCTCTTCCCCCCGCGCGATGGACCGTTCGAGGATCCGGGGCCGCCGCGCGCGATTCGCGGCGAAGCACGAAGGTCTGGTGTGGTCATGGTCAAGGGTCGATCCAGCTCGATGGGCGTGATGTTTGTGTCTGGGCTGTTCGCGTGCTTGTGGGTGGGGGGTGCGTTGTGCGTCGCGGCGGTGCCCGCGTATGGGCTGGTGGGAACGTACGACTCCGGTGTGCCCGGCGGCTTGACGGGGGCGATGGGGCTCGGGAGCGACGGGCGGTTCTATCAAGTCGTCGGCGACGACGTGTACGTGCAGGCGGGCGTAAACAACCCAAGCTTCGCGCGGATCGGCTCGCTGCCCGCCGGCTCGGCGGACGCGTTTGGGGCGGCGTTCATCTCCGCGAGCCCCGATGGCTCGCTGCTGGCGATCGGCAACGGCAAGTTCGGGGCTGGCGCGGGCGTGAACATCGTCGGCACGGCGTCGCTCTCGACGAGCATGCCGAGTGTGGCGGCGTTCGTGGGCGTGCCCAACTACTCGGCGGCGTGGGCAGGGAACTCGACGCTTTACGTCACCGGGTTCGGCGGCACGTCGCAGGTCGCTCGCGTCGATCTCATGCCCGCGGCAGCGGCGACGACCGTGCTGACGAGTGTCGGCGGCGCTTCGGGCGGCATCGCTGTAGGTGGAGGGAATCTGTTCGTCGGGTCCGGTTTCGGCGCGGGTGTGGGCGATGTGCGGAGCTTCCCGCTGGCGACGATCAACGCGGCGACGTCGAGCCTGGGGTTCACGTCGGGAGCGTTCGTCGTCAATGCGTTCACCGCGGGCACAATCGACTTTGACGCGGCGGGGAACATCATCCTGACTGGTCAGTCGTTCTCGAGCGGCAACGGGGTTGCCGTGATTGACTTGGCAGATGGCACACGGTTCAACCTGCCCGGGCTGAGCCCGACGGACCAGTACAGCGCGTGGTTTAACGGGGCGACCGGTGAGATCCTCGTGCGAGGGTTCGGCTCGCCGACGGTCTCGCGGTTTGCGGTGCCGGGGCCCGGGGCCGCGGGAGTGCTTGTGATGGGCGGCGTGCTGGCGGCCCGGCGTCGGAGGGCCGGCGCGTGAGGATTGCTGCGACACTCACGCTCGTGATCCTGGCGGCGGCGGGCCCCCTTTCACCCGCGGCGATGGGCTCGCCGTTCGCGACGCGCGTGGTCGCTTTCGACCCGGCGCCGGGGCAGTTTGTCCGCGTCGCGGGCTATTCCGACCCGGCCAAAGCACTCGGAGCCCCGGGGCCAAGCGGGGGAACGATCTTCGCGGACAACAGCAAGGTCGTTTCGCTGGGCGGCCTTGGCGGGAGCATCACGCTCGGGTTCGATCGGCCGGTGTGGCGTAACCGCTTCAACCCGCGGGGCTGCGACTTCATCGTGTATGGCAACGCGATCTTCGCCGGCGGCGATCCGCTGCGGCGGTTCGCCGAGTGCGGGATCATCGAGGTGAGCCGCGATGACAACGGCAACGCGCTGGCGGACGACGCGTGGTATCTCGTCCCCGGGTCGCACCTGGCGGCGGGCTCGGTGCGCGTGAGCGTGAGCTCTGACGCGTTGACGCTCAACCCGCTGTGGGTGCCGCCGGGGCGGACGGGCGTGTGGGTCGTTCAGACTTATCAGCTGACGAGCCCGGATGTAACGACGCACGTGCTGGTCAACGCGGGGGCGTCTGGTGTGGGAGGGGTGGGGGATGCCGAGCAGGTCTTCGGCTACGCGGACCTCGTGCCGACCATGGTCCTGGGCGATTCTGATGGCGACGGTGTGGCCGACGATCCCGATCAACTCCCGACGCCCGAGGCGTTCTATACCCGGCCCGATGATCCGCTGCTGGTGGGCGTCTCGCCCGGCTCCGGCGGCGGGTCGGCGGTGCGGATCGCCTGGGCCGTCAACCCGCTCGGCGGCGTGGCCGCGAACCTCGACCGGATCGACTTCGTGCGGATCACCTCGGGCGTTGGGACGATCAGCGCGGTGCTGGGCGAGGTGTCGACGGAGGTCTCGGGCGTGGCGGATGTCGGGCCCGAGTACACGCCCGACTGGGACCAGAACGGCGTGAAGGATGTCCGCGACATCTTCGCGTTCCTGAGCGACTGGTTCGCGCGCGTCGGCGAGAACGGCGGCGCGGACTTCGACGGTTCGGCGGCGACGGGCGTCGGGGACATCTTCGCGTTCCTCGCCGCGTGGTTTGCGGGGCCATGACATGAGCAGGCACGGATGGACCAATCCGAGGGCGATGCGGGCGTTCACGCTCGTCGAGGTGGTCGTGGTCGTTGCGATCATCGCGGTGCTGGCGGGGGTTCTGCTGCCGACGCTTTCGGGGGCGAGGGAAGCGGCACGCGCGGGCGTGTGCGCAAGCAACGTGCGGCAACTGGTCATTGCGCTGGACGCGTATGCGACCGACCACGCCGAGCGGTATGCGCCGGGCGCTCCCGACTTTGCGGCCAACTTGGTCCGATGGCACGGCTCGCGGACGTCGCCCGCCGCGGCGTTCTTGCCCGGGGGCGGCTCGCTTGTCGGGTACTTGGGGGGCGATCTCTCGGCTCAGGTTCGGGCGTGCCCGACGTTTACGCCCGTGGCGCGAGCGCTGAACGCGGCGCGGGTCGGGTTCGAGCGGGCGGCGGGGGGCTACGGCTACAACACGGCGTTTGCCGGGTGCGATCGTGCCATTGTGGGCATCGACCCGGCGAGCGGGCGGAGCGTGTGGAGCGTTGTCACGGATCGGCTCGGCGCGGCGAGGTGGCGGTTCGCGCGGCCCGCGTCGAGCATTGCGTTTGCGGATAGCGCGATCGCCGATGGGAACGCCGTCGCGGGCGTGGTGGAGTACTCGTTTCTTGAACCCCGCTTCTGGCCCGAGGCGCCCGCTCAGAGGCCAGATCCGAGCGTTCACTTCCGGCACGGCGGCTCGCGTGCGGATCTGCGATCGGCCAATGTTGCTTGGCTCGATGGGCACGTGTCGGCGCAGAAGCGGAGATTCACGTGGTCCAGCGGCGTATACGCGGGCGACGCCGCGGTGCTCGGGACGGGCTGGCCGGGAGAAGAGGATTCCAATGTGCTGTTTGAATCGCGGTGAGAGTGCCGAGCGAACCAGCGAAGCGGTTTGAATCGATTTGTCGTGTGTTGCGGTGGAAGCGGCGGCCATTCGGGACTGCCAGATCCGCTGATATCGTGGAACGAATCCAGTAGCGGAGAAGGCCGTGGTAGGCGATACTGGATCGTGTGAACCTGCCTGTGGCGCTCCACCGAGCGATCACCCCGAGCCTGTCATGCCCGTCTCCAGGTGTGTCTGTCACCGCCTGTCCTTCGAGGACCTTAAGGCCCGTGCCGCGGCGCGGTCGTTGACGTTCGACGCGCTCAAGAAGGAGACGCGGTGCGCCTCGGGCTGCGGGATGTGCGAGCCGTATGTCCGGCTGATGCTGGTGACGGGGGAGACGAGCTTCCGCGTGCTGACGGCGGCGGCGATCCGCAAGCACCTGCGCGACCGGGGGTTCGACGAGAACACCGTCGCGACGGGGGCGGCGGCATCCGCGGCGAGCGAGAGCCGCGCGACTGGCTGAACGCTTGCGGTGCCGACCGGCCGCGTCGGCGGCTGTGCGTTTGACCTTGGATGCGGAATGTCTCCAGCGGCGGGAAGGACAACGCCCGGACGCATTGGTGCGTCCGGGCGCTGGATGAATCACGAGAGCGATCCGGCGTGGCGGGGCTCAGGCCCCGGAGCCATTCTGACCCAGCGGGAACTCGACCTGCGGGACGCCCAGTGCGGCGTTGCGGTCGGCGCCCGACTCCTCGGCGGCGCGGGCCGCCTCCTCGAGCATGAGCCGCTCGTCGTCCTCGCCCGAGAGCAGGGGTTCGGCGAGGGTCTTGACGCGGATCTGCTGGTAGGGCTTGAAGCCCGTGCCGGCGGGGATGAGGTGGCCCAGGAGAACGTTCTCCTTCAGGCCCACGAGCTCGTCGGTGGCCCCGCGGAGCGCCGCCTCGGTGAGCACCTTGGTGCTCTCCTGGAACGACGCGCCCGAGAGAAACGACTCGCTGGAGAGCGCGGCCTTGGTGATGCCCAGGAGCAGCGTTCGCCCGGTGGCGGGCTTGGCCTTCTTGGCCTTGGCCGGCTCCTTGCCCGCCGACTCGGCGCGGGCGTTGGCCTCCCGCATCTCGGCCTTGGAGACCAGGGCGTCGATGGGCAGGTCGGTCCCGCCCGCGTCGGTGACGCGGACCATCTCGCCCATGGACAGGTTCTTCTGGCGGAACTCGAACTTGTCGACCACGTCGTGCGGGAGCATGTCGGTGTCGCCGGGGCTCTCGACGCGGACCTTGCGGAGCATCTGGGTCAGGATGACCTCGATGTGCTTGTCGTTGATGGTCACGCCCTGGGCGCGGTAGACGTTTTGGACCTCGTCGAGCATGTAGGTCCACAGGGCTTCCTCGCCCTTGATGCGGAGGATGTCGTGGGGGACCAGCGGGCCCTCGATGAGCGGGTCGCCGGCCTGCACGTAGTCGCCCGTGTGGACCAGGAGGTGGCGGTCCTGCGGGACGTGATGGTCCTTCTCGATGCCCGAGTCGGAGACCACGCGGATGGTCATCTTGCCCTTGCGCTTGTCGGAGTGGATCTCGACCCGCCCGGAGATCTCGGCCATGACTGCCGGGTCCTTGGGCTTGCGGGCCTCGAAGATCTCCGTCACGCGGGGCAAGCCACCGACGATGTCCTGGCTGCCGGCCGCGGAGCGCGGCTGGCGGGCGAGCATCTGGCCGGCCTTGATGACCTGGCCGTCCTTGACCTCGATACGGGCCTTGGCGGGGAGGTAGTGGAAGTCCAGGATGTTCTCCTGGGCGTCGACGATGGTGATCTGCGGGTGCTTCTCGCCCTTGTGCTCGATGACGACCAGGGCCTTCTTGCCCTGTCCGGCGTCTTCCTCGCGGACGGTCTCGCCGATCTCGACATCGACGTACTTGACCACGCCGTCCTTCTCGGCGAGGACGGGCAGGCGGTGGGGGTCCCACTTGACCAGGACGACGCCGCGCTTCACTTCCTGGCCGGGCTTGACCAGGATGTAGGAGCCGTAGGGGACCTTCTGCTTCTCGACCTCGCGGCCCTTGGCGTCGAGGACGGCGATCTCGCCGTTGCGTTTGAGGACGACCAGGGCGTCGTTGCCCTCGTCGTCCTTGCCCTGGACGGCGTTGCAGTCGCGGATCTCGACGACGCCCGCGGCGACGGCCCGGATCTCGCTGTCGAGAACGTCGCGGGAGCCGATGCCGCCGGTGTGGAACGTGCGCATCGTCAGCTGGGTGCCGGGCTCGCCGATGGACTGGGCGGCGATGATGCCCACGGCCATTCCGGGCTCGACCATCTTGCCGGTGGACATGTCCATGCCGTAGTCGAGCACGGAGCAGCCCGAGCGACTCTCGCTGGTGAGCGAGGAGCGGACCATGATCTCGGTGATGCCGAGGTCCTCGATCTTGCGGCCCGCGTCGGCCGAGATCATCTCGTTCTCGCGGACGATGGTCTCGTCGGTCTTGGGGTTGATGATCGTGGAGCGGGCGACGCGGCCGACGATCTGGTCGCGGAGCGGGACGTCGATCTTCTCGCCCTTGTAGATGGCGCGCTTCATGATGCCGCGCTTGGAGCCGCAGTCCCACTCGCCGATGATAACGCTCTGGGCCACGTCGCAGAGCTTGCGGGTCAGGTAGCCCGAGTCGGCGGTCTTGAGGGCGGTGTCGGCCAGGCCCTTTCGAGCGCCGTGGGTGGAGGAGAAGTACTCGAGGATGGTCAGGCCCTCGCGGAAGTTGGACCGGATGGGCGTCTCGATGATCTCGCCCGAGGGCTTGGCCATGAGGCCGCGCATGCCGGCGGCCTGCATGAGCTGGCTGACGTTGCCGCGGGCGCCCGAGTCGGACATGAGGTAGACGGGGTTGAGGTACTGGGGGACGGCGCGGTCGTCGATCGGGGCCTCGCGGCCGTCGGGGTAGCGACGGTCGGCCTTGAGGGTGTCGACGAGCTTCTTGGTCACCTGCTCGCGGCAGTGGGACCAGATGTCCAGCAGCTGGTTGTAGCGTTCGCGCTCGGTGATGAGGCCGCGCTCGAAGTTCTTCTCGACGCGAGCGACCTTCTTCTCGCCGTCGTCGATGAGCTCCTGCTTGGCGGCGGGGACTCGGAGGTCGGTGATGCCGAAGGAGAGGCCGGCGAGGGTCGACTGCTTGAAGCCGATCTCCTTTAGGCGGTCGAGCAGATCGATGGTGGCGCGGCGGCCGGAGAAGGCGTAGGCGTCGTCGATGACGCGGGCGCAGCCCTTCTTGCCCAGCACGCAGTTGTAGAACGGCATGCCGCGTTCGAGGATCTCGCTGAAGAGAATGCGGCCGACGGTGGTGACGACGCGCCCGTTGATGGGGACGGGGCGGGGCTGGTCGCCCTGGCCCTCGACGATCTGGGTGAAGCCGTCGAGCCGGACCATGATCGGATCATGGATCTTGATGCGGGCCTGGTCATAGGCCAGCAGGGCCTCCATGCGGTCCTTGAACTTGGGCAGGTCCTTCTCGTACTCGCGCTGGGCCAGGGCCTTGTCGGGGTGCTTGGCGAGCAGGTCGGTGAGCCGGTCGTCGGGCGGCATGAACGTGATGAAGTACACGCCCATGACGATGTCCTGGGACGGGGAGATGATGGGCTTGCCGTTGGCGGGCCCGAAGATGTTGTTGGTGCTCATCATGAGCACGTGGGCCTCGGCCTGGGCCTCGACGGAGAGGGGCAGGTGGACGGCCATCTGGTCGCCGTCGAAGTCGGCGTTGAACCCGCCGCAGACCAGCGGGTGCAGGCGGATGGCGTTGCCCTCGACGAGCACGGGCTCGAAGGCCTGGATGCCCATCCGGTGGAGGGTGGGGGCGCGGTTGAGCAGGACGGGGTGCTGGTAGATGACCTCTTCGAGGATGTCCCAGACCTCGGCGTCGCGGCGCTCGAGCATGCGCTTGGCGGACTTGATGGTGTCGGCCAGGCCGTGCTCCTTGAGCTTCCTGATGATGAAGGGCTGGTAGAGCTCGAGGGCGATCTTCTTGGGCAGGCCGCACTGGTTGAGCTTGAGCTCGGGCCCGACGACGATGACCGAGCGGGCGGAGTAGTCGACGCGCTTGCCCAGCAGGTTCTCGCGGAAGCGGCCCTGCTTGCCCTTGATCATGTCGGTGAGCGACTTGAGGGCGCGGTTGGACGAGCCAAGGACCGGTCGGCGGCAGCGGTTGTTGTCGAAGAGTGCGTCGACGGCCTGCTGGAGCATCCGCTTCTCGTTGCGGATGATGACCTCGGGGGCGTTGAGGTCCATCAGCTTCTTGAGGCGGTTGTTGCGGTTGATGATGCGGCGATAGAGATCGTTGAGGTCCGACGTCGCGAAGTTGCCGCTCTCCAGAAGGACCAGCGGGCGCAGGTCCGGCGGGATCACGGGGATCACGTCCATGACCAGCCACGCCGGGTCGTTCTCCGACCCGCGGATCTGCTCGACGATCTTCAGGCGCTTGGCCAGGTCCTTGATCTTCTGCTTGGAGCGGGTGTTCTTCAGCTCCTCGCGCAGGTCGAGGGCGATCTTATCAAGGTCTAGGCGCTCGATCAGCTCGCGGATCGCGTCGGCGCCCATGAGGGCCCGGAACGCGTTGCCGAACTTGTCGCTGGCGGCGCGATACTCGTCCTCGGTGAGCATCTGCTTGAACTTGAGCTCGGTGTCGCCGGCCTCGACGACGACATAATCCTGGAAGTAGATGACCTTCTCGAGGTCGCCGGTCTTCATGCCCAGCAGGGTGCCCAGGCGGCTGGGGAGGGCCTTGAAGAACCAGATGTGGACGATGGGGGCGGCGAGGTTGATGTGGCCCATGCGCTTGCGGCGCACGCGGCTGTGGGTCACCTTGACGCCGCAGCGGTCGCAGATGATGCCCTTGTACTTCGTGCCCTTGTACTTGCCGCAGGCGCACTCGTAGTCGCGCTCGGGCCCGAAGATGCGCTCGCAGAACAGACCGTCCTTCTCGGGGCGGTATGTGCGGTAGTTGATGGTCTCGGGCTTCTTGACCTCGCCGTAGGACCATGAACGGATATCGTTCGGGCTCGCAAGGGTGACCTTGACGGAGCCGTAATCGTTGATGCGGTCGTACACGCTCTCGGGCATGTGCTCTGTGCTCCCGCGGGGCTGTCCCGCAAAGCCAGTGAACTGTCGTCAAAAAACGAACGGTCGTAGCTGGGTGTCGGAGTTCACCGGGGAGTAGCCACCGGCACGCCAGACGCCCGAGTAGGTCAACCCCGGGAGGGGTTGGGATTACAGAAGGCTGTCGTCCTCGCCGCCGCGCTTCTCGAGCGTGACGTTCATGCCCAGACCCTTGAGCTCGTTGCAGAGCACGTCGAAGGCGACGGGCATGCCGGCCTCGAGGGTGTTGGTGCCCTTGACCATGCTCTCGTAGATCTTGGTGCGGCCCTCGACATCGTCGGACTTGACGGTGAGGAGCTCCTGGAGGATGTAGGCCGCGCCGTAGGCCTCGAGGGCCCACACTTCCATCTCGCCGAAGCGCTGGCCGCCGGTGCGGGCCTTGCCGCCCAGGGGCTGCTGGGTGATGAGGGAGTAGGGGCCCGTTGCGCGGGCGTGGATCTTGTCGTCGACCAGGTGGTGGAGCTTGAGGATGTACATGAAGCCCACGGTGGTCTTCTGGGTGAACGCCTCGCCGGTGCGGCCGTCGAAGAGCTGGATCTTGCCGCCGCGGGGCATGTGGGCCAGGAGCTCGCGCTGGGTCGGCCAGGTGCCGGTGTCCTCGTAGTTCTTGAGCTTGGCCTTGACGTGCTCGTTGGCCTCCTCGACGGAGGTGTGGACCTCGTCCTCGGTCGCGCCGTCGAACACGGGGCTGATGGCCTGGAAGCCCAGGACCGTGGCGGCCCACCCGAGGTGCGTTTCGAGGATCTGTCCGATGTTCATGCGGCTGGGCACGCCCAGCGGGTTGAGCAGAACCTCGACGCTGGTGCCGTCCTCCATGAACGGCATGTCCTCTTCCGGCACGATTCGGGCGATGACGCCCTTGTTGCCGTGGCGGCCGGCCATCTTGTCGCCCACCGAGAGCTGACGCTTGGTGGCGATGTAGACCTTGACCATCTCGAGCACGCCCGAGGGCAGCTCGTCGCCGCGCTTCATGTGACCGATCTTCCGGTCCTTCTCCTTGCGGTTGGCCTCGATGCGGGGCCAGAACTGCCGGTAGGTGACCTCGGCCTGCTCGCGGGCCTCCTTGGAGCCCTTGATCCACTTCAGGTCGAAGTTGGCGATCTGCTCCATGATGACCTCGGGGATGTCCGAGGCGCCGACCTTCTGGCGGGTCGAGGGGTCGACCATCGGCGTGCCGATGATGACGTTGACGGCCTCGACCATCTCCTTGAACAGCCGCATGGCGTTCTGGTCCATCTCGAGGGCGTAGGAGTCGAGATCGGTCTGGAGCTTCTTCTTCTGCTCGGCCGTCAGGTGCATGCGGCGGCTGAAGCGCTTGGCCCCGATGACCACGCCCTCGACGCCCGCGGGCACCTCGAGCGAGTCGTTCTTGACGTCCTCGCCGGCCCGCCCGAAGATGGCGTGGAGCAGCTTCTCTTCGGGGGTCAGCTCGCTCTTGCTCTTGGGGCTGACCTTGCCGACGAGGATGTCGCCGGGCCCGACGCGGGCCCCGATGCGGATGACCCCGTTCTCGTCGAGGTTCCTGAGCATCTTCTCGGAGACGTTGGGGATGTCGCGGGTGAACTCCTCGCGGCCGAGCTTGGTCTCGCGGATCTCGACGTCGAAGGCGTCGATGTGGATCGATGTGAAGGCGTCGTCCTTGACGAGCTTCTCGTTGATGACGATGGCGTCCTCGAAGTTCGAGCCGTCGAAGGTGTTGAACGCGACCATCGCGCTCTTGCCGATCGAGAGCTCGCCCATCACCGTGCTCGGGCCGTCGGCGATGATCTGGCCCTTGACGACCTTCTGGCCGGGCTTGACGACCGGGCGCTGGTTGAGGCAGGTGCGCTCGTTGAGGCCGGCGAACTTGCGCAGCACGTACTCGTCGGAGTTGTCGATGATGATCCGCTGGGCGTCGGCGAAGGTGATCGTGCCGGCGTTCTTGGCCTTGACGATCATGCCCGAGTTGAGCCCGACGGGCTTCTCCATGCCCGTCGCCACGCGGGCCTGCTGGACCTTCAGCAGGGGCACGGCCTGGCGCTGCATGTTCGAGCCCATCAGCGCACGGTTGGCGTCGTCGTGCTCGAGGAACGGGATGAGCGCCGCCGACACGCCGACGATCTGCTTGGGCGCGATGTCGACGTACTCGACCAGCTCCGAGTCGACCTCCTTGAGCTCGCCGTCCACGCGGGCCAGGATCATGCCCTTCTTGATCTTGTTGCCCTCGTCGATCACGTCCGCCGGGGCGAGCACGGCCTTGATCTCCTCGTCGGCGCGGAGCTCGAGAATCTTGCCCGTCAGCTTGCCGCCCTTGGCCTCGCGGTAGGTGGTCCGGATGAAGCCGTAGTCGTCCACCGTGGCGTAGATACCCAGGGACGAGATCAGGCCGATGTTGGTGCCCTCGGGCGTCTCGATCGGGCAGATGCGGCCGTAGTGGGAGATGTGCACATCGCGCACCTCGAAGCCGGCCCGCTTGCGGTTCAGGCCGCCGGGCCCGAGGGCCGAGAGGCGGCGCTCGTGGACCAGCGACGAGAGCGGGTTGGTCTGGTCGACGACCTGGCTCAGTTCCGAGCGACCGAAGAAGAAGTCGATCGCGCTCGAGATGCTCTTGGAGTTCACCAGGTCGGCGATCTTCGCGATCTCGTCGGGGTTCTTGACGCTCATCCGCTCCTGCACCGTCCGGCGCAGCTTCAGGAAGCCCTTCCGCACCTCGTCGACGGCCAGCTCGTCGAGCGTCCGCAGACGCCGGTTGCCCAGGTGGTCGATGTCGTCGACCTGGGCGACCGGGCGGCCCGTCTTGGGGTCCGCACGCTTGGACCGGAGGTCCAGCACGTACGTGATCACACGGAGGAAGTCCTCGGCCCGCAGGAACATCTGGTCCTCGGGCACGTTGAGCCCGAACTTGCGGTTGATCCGGAAGCGGCCCACGCGGCCGAGCCGGTAGCGGGCATCGTCGTAGAACTTCTCGAGGAACAACTGCTTGGCCTTGTCGATCTGCGGCGGGTTGCCCGGCCGGAGCTTGGTGTAGATCTTCAGCAGGGCCCGCTCGTAGTCGTTCTCGGCCTCGAACTGCTCGAGCTTCTCCTCGGCCACCGTGTTGAGGATCAGCGAGTCCGACGGGTTCTGGATGACCTTGACCTTCTTGAGGCTCGACGCGACGATCTTGCCCGCCGCCTCTTCGCCGATCTGGCGGCCGACGTGGACCAGCTCCTCGCCGGTCTCGGTGTCGATGATGCTCGCCGCGGCCCAGTGCTCGGGCCGCACGGCGTCGGCCTTGATCTCGCTGACCTCGTAGAAGAGGCCAAGCAGCGACTCGGTCGCGGCGATGGATTCGTCCAGGCAGCGCAGGAAGGTCGTGGCGGCGATCTTGGTGCTCTGGTCGATCCGCATCGCCAGAACATCCTTCTTGGTCACTTCCAGCTCGATCCAAGAGCCGCGCTCGGGGATGATGCGGGTGGAGTGCAGCGGGCGATCGCCCTCGGCCGAGACGATCGAGAAATCGACGCCCGGGGAGCGGTGCAGCTGGCTGACGATGACGCGCTCGGCGCCGTTGACGATGAACTCGCCGCCGCCGATCATGATTGGGAACTCGCCCAGGTAGATCTCTTCCTGGGCCATCTCTGGGTGGCCCTCGCGGGAGAGCTTGACGCAGACGCGGAAGGGCATGCCGTAGGTCAGGCGGAGCTCGCGGCACTCGTCGGGGGTGTAGCGGGGCTCTTCGAGGGTGTAATAGAGATACTCCAGCTTCATGGTCTGGTCGTAGCTCTCGATCGGATAGACCTCGCGGAGGAGGCTTTCGAGGCCGATCCGGGGGTCGCGTTCGTGCGGGCCCTTATCGATCTGCAGGAAACGGGCGTAGCCGTCGGACTGGATTTTGGTGAGCACGGGGATGGCGACGCCGTCGCCCCGCTTGGAGAAATCACGAGGGGTGAAATCGCGCACGTTGGTCGCAGCCATCAGGTTCCTCACGATGGTTCGGACAGCCACGCCGGATCAGTCCCGGCGGCCGAATGAATTCTGGGGGGATTTGGAGTCGATCAAAGGCCCGTCATCCTTCGACGCTCGCACAGTTGGACAGTCCCGAACCGCCGAGTATACCCGCGCCGTGGCCGCTGGACAAATTGCTTGACATTTCACGATTGGATTCTGGCCGAGTGGCTCGGCGTTTGCCGGACCGGCAAGAGCGGCGCTCCGGGGGCGGCTGTAGCCAGGGTTTTAACTGGGTCACGACGGTGTTCGCGGGTTGACGCCGCGGAGCTGGGTTGGGCATCGGTTTGGCGGGGGGTCGCACCGAAATCGGCTTCAGAGCAAGCCGCGGTCGGTGGCTCGGGTTCGGTTGGACCCGTATTGGGACCGCGAAGCCCGGAACGACCCCGATCACCCGCCACCGGACGCGCCAGGACGCTCCATCCGCCCCCCCTCCCCAGCAACCAGAAGCTCCAAAGAGTCTCGTGGAAGGAGCAACTGGTCTCGTGGAAGGAGCATCTGGTCTCGTGGATGGAGCATCTGGTCTCGTGGATGGAGCATCTGGTCTCGTGGATGGAGCATCCACGCGACCCTTTGGAGCATCTGGTCGCGCGGGAAGAGCATCCACGAGACCCTTTGGGGCTTCTGGTCTCGTGGATGGAGCATCCACGAGACCCTTTGCCCTGTCCACGCGACCCGAAGCCCTTCCCGGCGGCCGCTTGCGACACCGACGACCGTCTCCCGGCTCCTCTAGATCGGGGGGAGGGGGGAGGGGGGGTCGCTTGCTATAGAGAGGACAGGAAGCGGAGCCGCCTGCGGCGGAAGAGCTTTAACACCCCCAAGCCCCCCGAGGGGTCGCCCCCCC
>JBBQRT010000048.1:0-28316 GCA_038214505.1 Phycisphaerales bacterium
CCGGTCCAGGCGCCCGGGCCCCCCCCCCCCCCCCCCCCCCCCCCCCCCCCCCCCGCCCCCGGCTGGCGGGAGACGACCCCTCGGATCGACCGCGACAAGCAGGCGAGGGTGTGTGCTGGAAACGCCGACGCTCGTTGATCAGAGCCCGACCCACACCCGTCGCTTCACTCCCTCGCCTGGTCCGGCCGTCGCTCGACCGGTCCTCTCCCGCTCGCCGGCGAAGGGGCACAAACTTACCCACCCCCCTCACCCCTCGAACGGCACATCCCCCGCCTTCCGCCCCTCCGCCCCGCCGTTCTCCCCCGTCTCCCCCGCCGCCCGCCCTTTGTCCGCCACCATCGCTTTCGGCTCCGGCCCCATCGGGTGCGGGCTCGAGTCGCGCGTGATCAGGGCCACCTCGCTGGGCAGATCCTTCACCACCGTGCTGATCACGTCGCCCTCGAGCGCCCGGGCGAAGGCGCGGCGTTTGGTCTTGCCCATGATCAGCGTGTCGCAGCCGTAGGTCACCGTGTAGTCCAGGATCTCGCTCGCCACGTCCGCCGAGCACACATAAATCGGCACAATCGGCACGCGGTACCGCCGCGCGAGCGCGGCGGTCGAGCCCAGGCTCTCCAGCGCCTCCCGGTCGTCCTCCACCCGCGGCACGGCCCCGGGCACGATGTCCATGATCCGCAGTGTCCGCACATAGAGCACAAACAGCGTCGCCCCCCGGCGCCTGGCAAGGTCCACGGCAAACTCCGACTGCCCGCGCCCGCGGGCCGCCAGCATGATCTTGGGCCGGCTGGGGTCTAGCGTAAGCGGCTCGCGCTGCAGCTCCGCCAGCCAGCCGTCCTCGGGCATCGGGTGGGCCAGTTTCTCCGACTTCAGCCGCTTGCCCTGCGTCAGGGCGAACCGCGCCGCCAGCACCGATCCGACCATGATGCTTGCGAAGATCGCCGCGTTGGGCTTGGCGATCACGATCGTCACGAACGCCACCGCCATGAACCCGCCCAGCCCCCACATCCCCCGCCGCTCCCACCGCCCGATGGGCAGGGCCCGGTTGACGGCGCACGACAGCACGTTGATCCCGATCGCCCCCACCACCCCGATCGCGTATAGCTCGCTCAGAAACTTCGCGTCCGAGCTCACCAGCAGCAGCCCCGCCGGCAGCCCGCAGGCCACCAGCAGCCCGATGAACGGCACGCCCGAATAGTTCAGCCGCCGGAACGCCGCAGGGAGCTCCGAGTCCACGCTCATGGCGAACTTCACGCTCACCATCGCCATGATCGCGGTGTTCACGGCGCTGATGAGCAGCAGCCCAAAGATGATCCCGCTCACGATCCCCGCGACCTGCGAGGCCCGCGTGCTCCCCGTCGCCCGCAGCGTTGAGTGCTCGGCGAGCTGCCGCATCGCCGTGTCGCGGTACTCCCGCACCTCCGCCGGAACGTCTTCGGGCTTGAGCCTCGGCCCCGTCCCGTCCGCCCCGCCCTTCTCGAACTGCACGTAGTGCGGCACCTCGACCGGCTTCAGGTCCGGCAGCGCGTTGAGCGCAAGCCCGAAGACCATGTTCAGCAGCACTACCTCGATCAGCACCGGGAACAGCGTCCGCTTGGCCGTCCGGGCCACCGGCTGACGCATCAGCCCCGTCATGTTCGCCACCGCCTCGAGCCCCGAGAGCGCCAGGATCACCCGGACCAGATTCTCCCAGCGGTCCCACGGCGAGGAGATGCTCGCGTGCCCGGTGGTTACCGTCTTGACGCCCTCGAGCACCATCGGGATGCACATCACGGCGATCACCGCCGAGAGAAGGATCGCCGCGATCGCGACGACCAGCGCAAACCGCCCGGCGTTCTTCGCCCCCAGCCAGTTGATCACCCCGATGACCAGAATCGCACCGATGCTCAGCGCCACCACCCATCCCGGCGGGCTCCCGAGATAGTTGAACGCCTCCACGGCGCTCAGCGACGCCGTCACGATGTAGTCGCACAGGAGCAGCGTCGCGCCGATCACCGCCAAGGTCGGCGAGAGCTGCCGGGCCGCCGTGTACACGCCGCCGCCCTCTGGGAAGCACCGGCAGATCACCGAATACGCCCACGCGACCACAATCATGATCACGCTCATCGCCGCCAGATACAACGGCGAGGCGTGTCCCGTGTAGTAGAACGCCAGCCCAAGCACATACAGCCGGCTGGTCCCCCAGTCCCCAAACAGCAGCGGCCCCGCGTGGTACCAGTGCAGATCCCGAGGCCGCTTTTGCGTGACAAGCATGGATGAAGGTGCCCGGAGGTCCGCGGACGGCCGATTGAGGAGCCAAAGGTCATAGTAGCGAAGAACGCCCCGGGGTCACACCCCGGGGCGTTCGTAAACGGTTCGCACTTTCAGGTCAGCCGCGGCGGGCCGGAACCGGCCCGCCACCTCGATCACGGCACGCCGGGGATCTGCAGATCCTCGAACACGACCGTATAGTCCACGTTCGTGTACGACTCGCGAACCGTGCCGGGGCGGACGGTCTTGTAGTCCGCGTGCCCGTCCAGGAAGGCCATGACCGACTTGTTCGTGTCGCCATAGCCGTTCTTGAGCCGGAAGTTTGCGTTCACGTTGTTGATGATTACGTCGGTGTACTGGTCGTTGAGCCAGACCATCCGGGATGGCTGGAACGCGTCGGCGATCCGAAGCCGGGCGAGACCGAAGGCGAACGCTCGGGTCCAGCCGGCCTCACCACCGGGGAAACGCGACACGATCTGGTCCCACCACTTCACTTGAAAGTGGTAGGAGGTGCCGACGTCGTCGTAGCTGCTCAGGGCGATCGATGTCGGATTCGTGCTGAACGACGCCGAACGCTGGAAGCTCGCCCGGTCCGACGGATCCTTGAACACCGCCAACTGGAGAATCGTCCGATTCGCATCCGTCGCCGCCATCGACAGCGGCCGGGGCGGGGACTGAATCCCCTGAGACCCGTCGAGGTACACGTTCAGCGGCCTGTCCGCCGCCTCGACGTCGAACGTCCGGCCGGCCCAGTACGCGTCGTTGTTCTTCCCGCCATACTGCCACGTGCACCAGCCCTCGAACGTGCCGGACTGAATCGGCGCACCGATCGGGTCACGCGCAGATCCGCGACGATACGTCAGTGTCAACGGCAGAGACTGCTTGTTGTCCTCCCGATACACGAATGCGGCCGTCGTGATCTGGCGGATGTTGCTCAGCGACTGGGTCTTCCACGCCGCCTGCCTGGCCTTGGCCAAGGCGGGGAGCAGGAGCCCGATCAGCAGGGCGATGATCGCGATGACCACCAGCAACTCGATCAGCGTAAAGCCCAAGCGCAGCGAAGCTCGCATTTCGAATACTCCTGTTGTCGCCAGTACAACAGACGGCGAAGAAAGCAACCAGACCGGTCACACCTTCATCGCTCCGGAGCCCAGAACGGGCCACCTCAAGCGATTGACCAAGTCTTCATTATCCCTCATACGGCCCCGTCATGCCACCCCGTTCCCGCCATCGGTCGAAAATTGCCGCAGACACGCTTTTTACACACGCATGCCGTTCCCAGCCCGCCGCGACGCCAATATATCGGATAGGGGCATCCACAAACACTCGCGAAGGGCCGACCCGTCGGGTACGTGCGACGCTATGTGCAAGCCCATGAAATCGCTTACCAGACGTCGCCCGATCAGGGTGCATTGGGCGCGGGGTTTGCCTGAACCCCCGGCGTCACGCTCCGCGGCCGGCCCGCAGAACCCGCCTCACCCTCCGGCAACGCCGCCGCGTCGGGCACGGGCGACGCCGGCCCGATGGCGGCCTGGATCGTGTCCAGCCGTTCTTGCACCGCCTCGGGCGCCGGGCCGCTGGGCACCCGGAGCGTCAGATACACCGCCAGCAAGCCCGAGCAGATACCCAGCACCGCCAGCACGAACATCGGCCCGAGCATCCGGTGAGGGACGCGGGCGGACGGACGGCTTGCAGCGCGGGCGGGATCAACCGTCGGTCGAGGGCTCATGGCAGGTCGCGTCCGCGGATGCCGTCGCGGGTCCGCCAAAAGTACGCCGGCAGGCCGTAGGTCCACGAGAAGCCTTGGGCGGCCCCGTACTCAAACCGCGTCCCGAGCTCGGCCTCGCCGGGCTCGAAGCGGCCGCTGGGGATCTTCAGCGTGCCGTCGGTGCTCGAGTCGCTGGTCGCCGTGGCCTCGACGATCTTGCGGATGCTCACCCGCTGCCCGCTGCCATCGACCAGCGCGACATGCGGCCGGGCCCGCGGATCGTTGAACATCCACTGGGCCTTGGACTGGTAGTCCTTGCCCTCGAACAGCATGACCTTGCCCGAGGGGGCCACGACGTCGGTGATGCGGTTGCGGCGGATGAAGTGGCGCGTCGCCTGGCTGGCGGCCATCGGCGTGATGTTCCTGAACCGGGCCGGGTCCTGCCAGAAGGACGGTGGGTACCAGTAGGAGGTCGGGAAGATCCATTCCCAGTTGCCTTGGGCAGGGCGGTTGGCCTTGAGCCAGCGGGACAAAGCGAGATCGCCCGGGGCGACGATGCTCTCCAGCCTTGAACGCTCGAGCTGATCGGCGAAGAGCGTGTGGGCGAGCCAGTGATGCCCGAAGGTCTCGGTGCCCGAGGTGCTGAACGGGGCGCTGTACGACCAGCCGATGCTGCACGGGGCCCGCTGCGTCCACACCCACGACTGGCTGAGCGACGGACAAGAGGGATCGGTGGGCGTGAAGGGATTGACAAAGTCCTCGCGATAGTCTGCGGCGTAGAGCGCGATGAGCTGCGCGTTGGAGCGCAGGTTCGCGAGGCTCTTGGTCGCCTGGGCCGACTGCCGGGCCTGCGCGAGCGCCGGCAGCAAGAGGCCCACCAGCAGCGCGATGATCGCGATGACCACCAGCAGCTCGATGAGCGTGAAACCGCCGCAGCCCGGGCGGGTGGATGGGCGGGGGCGGCATGGAGCAAACGGTCGGGTCATGCGTGAAGTACTCTGGCTCGGCCCGAGAACTCGGCAGGCCGGGAAGAAGCCCGGGCCGAGATCGGACGGTGTAAACACTGCCGCTGGCCACAGTATGGCGCACTGTGGGGCATGATGCCAACTCCGGCCGCCGGATCGGTGGGCAATCTGTCGCCCGGGGCCAATCGGTGCCACCTGCGGGTCCGAAACACGCCAAGAGCCGACAACGTACACTTGATCGTCGCCCGAGTTTCACCGATGGCTGCTTTGACCAGCATCGGCTTGCTCCATACGTTCACCGTTCGTTTGGAATCCCCGACTTCCTGCGCTCAACCCCCGATTGGTGGTCGGCGCGTGACCAAGCCGCCCGCATGAGCCACGCCCAGCCCAAACAGGACCTCTCCGAGACCTCGCCCATGGATTCCCGGGCCAAGGCCGAGGCCGACCGCCTCGTCGCCCGCCAAAACCCCGGGCAGACGGGTCAGGGCGACGCCGGAGGCCCCGGTGGCCCGTTCGGCGGCGGGGGCACCGTGGCCGGCGGCTCTGAAGAAGAGGGTAAATCAGCCCGGACCCGCGGCGGCACGAACATCGACACGATCATCGGGAAGATCGTCGTAGATCAGGGACTCGCGACGCCCGAGGAAGTTCAGCAGTGTCTGGAGCTCGCCCGCCAGAGCGCGACCGACGGCAACTCCAAGAGCCTGCCGCTGCTGCTGATTGAAAACGATTACATCACGCGCCGGCAGCTCGAGCGGATCAAGGCCCAAGCCGAGGCGGAGCGGAGCGGACAGCAGATCCCCGGATACAAGGTCTTGGGGCAGCTGGGCAAGGGGGCGATGGCGACGGTCTTCAAAGGCCGGCAGCTGAGCCTCGACCGGCTGGTGGCGATCAAGGTTCTGCCCCGAAAGTTCACGAACAACCCGCAGTTCATCGAGCGGTTTTACGCCGAGGGCCGGGCGGCGGCCCAGCTCAACCACCCCAACATCGTGCAGGCGTACGACGTCGGGCAGGCGGGCGACTACCACTATTTCGTGATGGAGTATGTCGAGGGGCGGACGGTGTATGACGACATCGTCAAGCACCGGCGGTACAGCGAGCCCGATGCGGTGGACATCGTGATCCAGGTCGCCGAGGCGCTCCAGCACGCCCACGCCAAGGGCCTCATCCACCGGGACGTGAAGCCCAAGAACATCATGCTCTCCAAGGAGGGCGTGGCGAAGCTGGCGGACATGGGCCTGGCCCGGGCCATGAGCGACAAGGAGGCGGCGGAGGCGGAGGCGGGCAAGGCCTTCGGCACGCCGTACTACATCTCGCCCGAGCAGATCCGCGGCGAGAAGGCGATCGGGCCGCCGAGCGACATTTATTCGCTCGGCGCAACGCTGTACCACATGGTGGTCGGCAACGTGCCGTTTGACGGGAAGAACCCGTCGGCGGTGATGCACAAGCATCTCAAGGAAACGCCGATCCCGCCGGATCATGCCAATCCCAAGCTGAGTGCGGGGATTTCCGAGGTCATCGAGATGATGATGGCCAAGGGTCCCAAAGACCGCTACCAGACCTGCGGCGACCTGCTGGTGGACCTGCGGGCGGTGCGGCAGAAAAAGGAGCCGCCGATCGCTCACAAGGAGCTGGGCGGGCTGGACTTGGCCGCGATCGCGAAGGCGGAGGCGGCGGCGAGGCCGATGGAGCTGCCGGTGGACCGGTCAAGGCCTCCGGAGGCAACGGTGTCTCGGAAGCTGGCGGTGGCCTTGGTGGTGATGCTGGTGCTGAGCGTGGTGATCAACGTGGTGCTGGCGGTTCGATGAGAGTGGGGCTGGATGGACAAGTAGCCCATAGTGGGGATATCGGTATATCGCCGACGTCTCCCTGATTGCCGATTCTCCCTTGCATCCCCCCGGGTGCGGTGTTAGAGTTTTGCTGACCGGGGCGGATGGTCCGTTTCCGGTCTGATTTGTCTGTCTCCGGAGCTCTGGCACGGTGAGCATGGTGTGTCAAGCACAGCCCGGCGCGCCCCTTTCGTGGCGCCCATGAGTTCTGGCGATCGGTCCATCTGTTGTGGTCTGGTCAGCGTCCCATCCCGGTGGGCGGCGTTGTCGCGGCGTGTGCCGCGTAGTGCCCGCCCCGAGTAGCTTTTTCAGGAGCATCGCCCATCCCCCCGCCCCCCCGTTTCTCGCGCGACAACAACATGGTCAAGCGGACTCGTGTGAACCACATGATCCGCATCACGCCCATCCGCCTCATCGACAACAACGATGCCCAGGTGGGCGTGGTGGAGACCCACGAGGCGCTCCGCATGGCCGACGAGGCCGGGCTGGACCTGGTCGAGATCTCGCCGGACTCGCGCCCGCCGGTCTGCAAGATCATGGACTACGGCAAGTTCAAGTACGAGCAGGGCAAGCAGGATCGGAAGAACAACGCGGCGAGCAAGCAGACGGAGATGAAGGAGGTCCGCCTCGGGCGGTCGGTGAAGATCGACCCGCACGACGTGCAGATCCGCATCGACCAGTCGCGCCGCTTCATGATGGCCGGGCACAAGGTGATGGTGACCCAGAAGTTCCGCGGGCGCGAGATCGCGCACCGGGAGCTGGGGCTTCTGAACCTCGCGAAGGTGCGCGACCAGCTGGCGGACATCTCGAAAGTCGAGCAGCCGCCCAGGTGGATGGGCAAGCAGGCGAGCATTATTCTCGCGCCCGACAAGGTAAAGGTCGAGGCCCTCAAGCGCAAGCTCGCCAAGGAGGTGGCCGCGGCCCAGGGCATCACCGAGGAGGCCGCGCTCAAGGCCCAGGAAGAGGCGGCCAAGAAGGCGCTGGCGGAGGCCGAGGCCGACGCGGCGGCCGCCGCCGCGGCGGACATCGATGACGATGACGACGACGAGGGCGAGGGCGAGAAGGCCCCGGGTTGAATCGTGGCGGGCCGAGACGGCCGCCGCGATTGATCAAGTGAGAAACTCGACAAGGCCGGTCCCGCGCAGGGCCGGCCTTGTTCGTTCCTGCCGCGAGCGGCGGGCGGGGGTCTCTACGCTCACCGGCGATGACCACGACGCGATGCGCATGGGCGAAGAGCACGCTGGCGATCGACTATCACGACCGGGAGTGGGGCGTGCCGGTGCACGACGATCGGATGCTCTTCGAGCTGCTGATCCTCGAAGGGGCCCAGGCGGGCCTGAGCTGGGACACGATCCTGGCCAAGCGGGCCCGGTACCGGGAGGTGTACGACGGCTTTGATGTGGCCGCCGTCGCCGGGTATGGCGAGAACAAGATCGCCGAGCTGATGGGCGACGCGGGGATCGTGCGCAACCGGCTGAAGATTGAGGCTTCGGTGCTCAACGCGCGGGCCGCGATCAAGCTGGTTCAGGAGAGGGGCTCGCTGGACGCTCACTTCTGGTCGCAGGTGGGCGGGCGTCCGATCGTGACACGGCGTGCGGCGATGTCGGAGGTTCCGGCCCGGACGCCGCTGTCGGACGCCGTGAGCGTCGACTTGAAGAAACGTGGATTCAAGTTCGTGGGCACGACGATCTGCTACGCGTTCATGCAGGCGGCGGGATTGGTCGATGACCACCTCGCCTCGTGTTTCTGCGCCCGGCGCGACGAAGAGCGCGAGCGGCCGCTCTAGGATAATCATCGAAGATGCCCGAACCCGCACCCTCATCCCGATCCGGCACGCCAAGCGCGGTGAACGTGCAGACCGAGGTCGAGAACGACCGCGGGTGGACCTTCGGCGTGACAATCGGCGGCGGTGGCGGCACGGGCAATACCGGCGGTGGGCGGGAGGGCGGGGCGGGCGGGGGGAACGACGCATCGGAGATGACGCTCACGCTGTCGTGGGTCGATTACGAGTACTGGTCCCACGGGTCGTTCAGCCCGTCGCGGGTGGCAGAGGCCGTGCTGGTGGCGCTGCGCGAGGCCGACCCGGGGCGCGACCTTCCCCAAAGGCTCGACGCATCGACGGCGCGGCGGCTGGTGCGCGACTTTGACCAGCGGGTCCGCGACGCCCTGTGAGCCGACGCGACCATGAGAGCTCAACCCGGATTCAGGCCTTGACCTAGGCAGGCCGGACGCCCTTGTTGAGCTGCCGCACGCGCTCGACCTGGGCCTTCTTGACCTGCTCGAGGATCAGGCGCGGGACTCGCCACTGGGGCTGGTCGCCGGTGACCGAGGCGCAGTGCTCGGTGAGGCACTGATAGAGCAGCTTGAAGGCATCGCGGGGCTGGTGCATCTGGTCCAGGGCGTCGATGAGCTCGGTCCTGGTCACGTCCTGGTCGAACAGGTCGATGAGCGCGATGGGCTCGGCCCCCGGGCGGCGGCAGGCCCGCAGCCGCGCGGTGCACAGGTCGTAGAGCATGGAGCCCGTCCAGCCCAGACGCTCGATCATGCTCTGCTTGTCGAGGCGGGCCTTCTCGAAGAACTGGCTGCTCTCGCGGAAGAGCGCGTGCCGCAGCTCCATCGGCAGCAGCATCTTGACCCCGAGGCCCGGCTGCTGGAGGAACTTGTTGTCCAGGAGCGGCCAGACGACGCTCTTCATCCGTTCGGGGTCGCCGGCGACCAGCGTGGGCTCGTCGATGCGGTCGATCACCAGGAACACGCCCGCGTAGCCCAGGCGGGCCAGGACACGGCGGAGCCGCTCGAGCATCGCGTATCGGACGTCGTCGGCGCCCGACATGGGCAGAACGGCGGCGTCTACGAGGGCGATTGGCAGCTGGCGGAGCGACCGGCCGTGGCTGGCGTCGGAGCGGAGCGAGACGCGGACCTGCTTGCGGACGCGGTGGCCCAGGGCGATGTAGCGGAGGCGATCGAAGATCGAACGCTTGAAGAGCACCAGCAGGTAGATGGCCAGGGCGCCGGCGAAGAACCAGAGCATGTTGTTGCTTGGATTCAGCTGCAGCTGGCCCGTCGAGTACGCGTAGTACGCCACGCCTGCTGGCAGGGCCCAGCCCGTAAGCGCCAGCACGGTCCACACGAAGAACGACGGCGGCTGGAGCTGGCGGAGCAGGCGACGCAGCCGGCGGGTGCGGTCCTCGGCGGCGGAGGCCTGCTCCGGGCGGTCGTAGACGCTCTGGAGCACCAAGAGATCCTGGCGCACCGAGCGCTCCATCTTCTTGACGAGCTTCCGCGGCTCGCCCTCGAGCTCGACGGGCGCCGGCGGGGGCGAGCCCGAGGGCGCGGGGCGTTCCTTGAGCAGCGCGTCGACGATCGCGGGGACCACCAGCGTGAGCACGGCGTCGATGTGGTCGACCAGCCGGAGCTTGGCGAGCACGTCGGAAACGGTGGTTTTCTTGTCAACGCGGGCGCCGCCGCCGCGGTCGACGAAGCGGCCCAGGACGGGGTTGAGGTCGTCGTAGCCGATCCAGAGGCAGCGGGCCCCGGGGCTGGCCTTATTGAACGCGGCGACACGGTCGGCGAGCTGCAGGCGGATGGCGGTTTTGCCCGAGCCCTTTTCACCGAAGACGATGGAGGAAGAGGGGCGGGCGATGTCGCCGCAGATCTTCTCAAACTCGGAATGGGCGGTCACGCCGGGGGCCGGGGCGTACTGCGAGTCGAGTTCGGCGGCCCGTGCGTTGCCGTTGACCCCGCCCTGGCTGGCGGCCTCGAGGCGCAGGAAGACCGGGTCCTGCCGGGCCTCTTCGCCCCGGAAGGGATTCTCGGTGATCTGCCAGTGGTCGAGGAGTTGGGTGAGGTTCATAGGAGGGAATGGGCACCAAGCACCGGGCACCAGGGAAGACGGCGGACGGCCTCTGACTGGTGCCCTCCGCGTCAGTGATCGACCTTGATGCCCAGCAAGGGCGAGACCTTGGCGAGCATGGTGTCGAGGGTCTTTTTGTCCTTGGCCTCGAGGTTGAGCCGGAGCAGGGGCTCGGTGTTGCTCTTGCGGACGTTGCACCACCAGCCGCCGGCGGTTCCGGAAGGGCCGGCGTGCTTGTCGAAGGCGTCGATGGTGATGCCGTCGAGCTCGTCGGTGGTGGCGGCTGGGGCCCAGGCGGCGGCGTTCTTGCGGAGACTGGCCAGCGCGCCGTCCTTGTCCTCGATGGTGAAGTTGATCTCGCCGGACTGGGCGTAACGCTTGACGGGCGCGACAAGCTGGCTCATCTTCTTGCCGCTGTTGCGGAGCACAGTAAGCACCGTGCACATGGCGATGGCGCCCGAGTCGGCGTTGAAGTTATCGCGGAAGTAAAAGTGGCCCGAGAGCTCTCCGCCGAAGACGCAGCTTTTTTCGGCCATGACGCCCTTCATGAACACGTGGCCCACGCGGCTGCGGATGGGGACGCCGCCGGCCTTGGCGATGTCTTCTCCGACGGCCTTGGTCGAGCGGAGGTCATAGACGACTCCGGCACCCTTGCCCGCCTTTTTTATGAAGAACGGCGCGAGGACGGCGGTGAGGACGTCGCAGCCCACGGCCGCGCCGGTCTCGTCGATGACGACGCAGCGATCGGCGTCGCCGTCGTAGCAGAAGCCAACGTCGGCCTTTTCCTTGACAACTCGTTCCTGGGTCTGGCGGAGGTTGGAGGCCACCAGGGGGTTGGGCTCGTGGACGAACTCGCCCTTGGAGTTGTCGAAGTTGATCTCGATGATCTCGACGCCCGGGACGGGGCCGGCGGACGACTTCTTGCCGAAAACCATGGGGATCATGGTGCCGGCCATGCCGTTGGAGGCGTCGATGACGACCTTGATTTTCGGGCCCTTCTTGTCGAAGTCGGGCGCGAGGTCGAAGAAGGAACGGACGTGGTGCGTGTAGGCGTCCCAGAGGTTGCGCTGCTCGGTGCGGCCGGCGGCGGGCTGGAGCGTCTGCTTGTCGACCATCGCCGCGTGCTTGCGGATATCGGCCAGGCCGGTCGCCTCGCCGACGGGCTTGGCCCGGCGTTTGGAGACCTTGAAGCCGTTGTACTGCGGCGGATTATGGCTGGCGGTGCACATGACCCCGCCGGCGCAGTCGAGGTGGTTGACGGCGAAGTAAATGAACGACGTATCGACCAGCCCGACGTCGATCACGTGCCCGCCCTGGTCGTTGATGCCCTGGATCAGCGCCTTGGTCAGGCTGGGCGAGCTCTTGCGCATGTCGCGGCCGACGACGATGTTCTTCATCATCGGGCTGGTGTCTCCGGCGGCGGTGGCGTCGGCGAGCAGAAACCTGGACACGCCGAAGCCGATCTGCCAGGCCATCTTTTCGTCGAGCGGGTCGGGGTAGGTGCCGCGGACGTCGTATGCCTTGAAGACTTTGCCGAGCATGCGCAGGGGCCTCCGTGGAGGAAGGGCGAGTCTGAGAGGTGCCGGGCTCCGTTGAGCCCGAAGCCAAGAGCCGAACGCTGAGGATAGCGGAAACCCGTCGGGTTGTCCGTTCTGTTAGGCGTCTGAACGGCTCACGATCGCGGGAAACTCACGCCCCGACGATTCCTCCCGCCCCGAGGCTCGAATACACTCGACCCGTGCCCCTGACGTGTACCGAACTCTTAGGCTCGAGCGGGCCCGTCGCCGAGCGCCTTGGGGCCCAGAGCGGGGGCTTCGAGTCGCGCCCCGAGCAGGCGGCGATGGCCGAGGCGGTGGCCAAGGCTCTTCACGAGCGCGGGCGGCTGCTGGTCGAGGCGGGCACGGGGGTGGGCAAGAGTTTTGCCTATCTGGTGCCGGCGATCCTGCGGTGCGTGATGTTTGGCGAGAAGGTCGTCGTGGCGACGGCGACGATCGCGCTGCAGGAGCAGCTTATGGCCAAGGACATCCCGCTGCTCCAAGAGACGCTGGAGCGCTGGGATGTCGAGCAGAAGTTCCCGCTCAAGGCCGTGCTTGCCAAGGGGCGCGGGAACTATCTCTCGACGCGGCGGCTGCAGATCGCCAGCGCAAGGCAGGACGCGCTCATGCACGACGCCGAGAGCCGCGTGAGCCTCGAGCAGATCCAGCAGTGGGCCTATCAAACGCACGACGGCACGCTCAGCTCGCTCCCGCAGGTCATGCGGCCGGAGGTCTGGGAGCACGTGCGCTCCGACGCCGACAACTGCATGGGGCGCAAGTGCCCGACGTACCAGAAGTGCTTCTACCAGTCGGCGCGGCGCGAGCTCGAGTCGGCGAACCTGATCGTCTGCAACCACGCGCTGTTCTTCGCGGACCTCGCCCTCCGCGTGCGTGCGGGGGCGAGCGCGGGCGGCACCGTGCGGGCCATCCTGCCGGGGTACGACCACGTCGTCTTCGACGAGGCCCACACGCTCGAGGACGCGGCGAGCGAGCACTTCGGGCTCTCGCTCACGCAGGCCCGCGTCATGCGTCTGCTCCGGACGCTCTTCAACCCGCGGCGTCGCAAGGGCTATCTGCTCGACAAGTCGCTGCTTATCGGCGAGGTTGGGAGCGTCGACCGGGCCCTCTCGCTGGTCTCCGAGGCCATGCACGCGGCGGAGATCTTCTTCGATGATCTGCTGGACCTCCACGCACGCCACCGCCAGGGCGGCGGCCGCCTCCGCACGCCCGACGCCGTCGAGAACCCGCTCACGCCCGCCATGCACGACCTTGCCCTTCGCCTCCGCATGCTCAAAGACCAGGTGCCCGGCGAGGGGCCGGCCTCCGAGAGCGAGCGCTTCGAGCTATCGAGCTTCGCCAAGCGGGCCCAGGAGATCGGCGACTGCGCCGAGGCCATGGTGGGCCAGACGCTCCGCGACTTTGTCTACTGGGTCGAGGCCGAGGGCGATGCCGGCGGTCCGGCCGGATCCAGCGGGCCGGCGCGGGCCGTGGGGGGCCGTGGGGGAAGGGCCGATGACGACGAGGGGGACGATCCGCCCCCCACCGCTCCCGGCGTCGTCGGCGGTCCGGTGTTTCCGAGCGCGTACCTGCCCGTGCCGGGCGGGCGGCCGCGGCGTCCGCGGGTGACGCTCGCGTGCGCCCCGGTGGACGTGGCCGCGATCCTCCGCAAGCACCTGTTCTCTCCCGAGGCGGTCGTCGCCGAGGCGGGGATAGACGAAGGGGGCGAGGACCCGCAGGACCAAAACGCCGCCGCGACCGACGAGCTGGACGAGCCGGGAGTACACATCTCCGAGGCGGACCTGGAAGCAATGCTCGACGAGCCGCCCGCGGAAGCGGATTCCGGGCCGGTCTCGGGCGGGAAGGCACGCGCATCGGGAACGACCGGCGGCACGCCGCCCCCCGCGGCCCGGCGCGTGGGCATCGTGCTGACCAGCGCAACGCTCGCGACGCGGACCGTCACGCCCGGCGGGCCCAAGGAGCACGCCGAGACGGCCTTCGCCCACGCGATGGGAAACCTGGGCGTCGACGGGGCCGACACGCTGCAGCTCGGCTCTCCCTTCGACTATCGACGCCAGGCCAAGGTGGTCGTCGACCTGAGCGTGCCCGACCCGCGTTCGACCCGCGGCAACGATCGACCGGGTTCCGGGCGCGGGGCCGGCGGCCGGGGAGCCGGTGGCTCCCAAGCCGAGGGCGCAGAGTCGTTCGACGACGCGCTGGCCCGGCGGGTGCTGCACCACGTGCGGGCGACCGAGGGCGGGGCCTTCGTGCTATTCACATCGATAGCGACGCTCGGGGCCGTGGCGGATCGGATCGGCGGGCGGCTGAAGCAGCTGGGCTACCCGATGTTCGTGCAGGGGCGCGACGGGCCGCGGTCGATGATGCTCAAGGGGTTCATGGAGTCCGAGGGCGGCGTGCTTCTGGGGGCCGCGAGCTTCTGGCAGGGCGTGGACGTTCGTGGCGATCGGCTGCGCAACGTGATCATCACGCGTTTGCCCTTCGATCCGCCGGATCGGCCGCTGACGCAGGCGCGAATCGAGCGGATCGAGCTGACGGGCGCGAGCGCCTTCATGCAGGACTCGCTGCCCAGAGCGATCATCAAGTTCAAGCAGGGCTTCGGGCGGCTCATCCGCTCCAAGAGCGACACGGGGCGCGTGGTCGTGCTCGACCCGCGGATCGCCACGGCCCGCTACGGGCGGATGTTCATCGAGGCGCTGCCCAAGGGCGTGCCGGTGGAGGTCATCGACCCGCGGGCCGAGGAGTTCTGAACCTTGTTGGCGTGCCGGCCCGCAGGCTCAGCCGCCGCCGAGCTGGCGGAGCCGGCGCTTCTCGCGCTCGCCCAGAACCGTCGCGACGGCCTCGACGATGCTCTTGTCGAGCTGGTCGTTGATGATGAAATGGTCGTACACGCGGCTGGCGTGGGCCTGCTCGATCTCGCGCTTGGCCTCGGCGAAGCGGCGCTGGATCTCTTCCTCGCCCTCGCGGTTGCGCGAGTGCAGGCGGTCCAGCAGCGTCTGCTCGGTGGGCGGGAGCACGAACATCGCGAATGCGTCGGCCACCTGCTGCTTGACCTTGATCGCCCCGACAACGTCGATCTCGAGGATCACCAGCCGCCCCCGCTTGAGGTGCTCATCGACCCAGCCCCGGACCGTGCCGTACCGCCGCCCGAAAAGCTGCACATGCTCTAGGAACTCTCCCCGCTGGATCATCCCGCCGAACGTCGCCTCGTCGACAAAGTGATAGTCCACCCCCTCGACATCGCCCTCCCGCCGCGGACGGGTCGTCGCCGAGACGCTGAACACCGCGCCGGGGATGGCCCGCTCGACGGCCCGTGTGATCGTGGTCTTGCCCACGCCCGAGGGGCCAGAGATGATCAGCAGCATCCCGTCGTTGGTGTCCGTCGCCAGTCGCCGCCGGGCCGGGTCGGTTCGCGATGTTTCGGCCTGGTCCGCCATGGGGTCTAGGGTAGCGTCGGGCTTGGCTTCCAGGAAACCGTGCGCGATCGCGGGAGCACACTCGAGGGTTGCGGCCGGGATCACTTGGCGGCCTCGACCTTGGTCACGCGGAGCACGGTCGTCTCGCCCCGCTCGACATACTTCTTGCGAATCAGTGTCCCGGTGAGCGTCGCCCGCTTGTTCACCAGCGACTGGGCCTCGCCGAACACCCGCGTGACGTCCACCTCCAGCGGCTCCCGTCCGTCGATCAGAAGCATCCAGCCCGTTGTCTCGCCGCCGATGGCCATCATCCCCGAGCGCAGGATGCCCGTGCGGCTGACGGTTCCGACGGCGGGCTTACCGCCCGAAGCATTGTCCACGGGGGTGGCCTCCGGCTTGGCGGGCGTGGTCGAGTTGCACGCGGCGACACAGCAGGTCATTACGCAGCACGCGATGAGGGTGGCGGTTCGCATTCGGGAGTGTACAAGGCTCAAACGCGGCGGGAACCGACAGCGCACGCCGTCCCGCCGGCCGCGCGCCGGCCCGCCCGCTCAGGCCTCAGAAACGTCGTACCTGGCGGCGTACTTCCCGCTCTCTCGCCAGGCGATCTGGCGGAGCAGGTCGTTGAGCAGCGTGCTGGCGCCGAAGCGAAACCAGTCGGGGTGCAGCCACGCGTCGCCGAGGGTCTCCTTGACCATGACCAGGTAATGCAGGGCCTCCTTGGCCGCCCGGATCCCGCCGGCGGGCTTCATGCCGATCATGTGGCCCGTGCCCAGGTACGCCTCGCGGATCGCCTCGAGCATCACGAGCGTGACGGGCATCGTGGCGGCGGGCTGCACCTTGCCGGTAGACGTTTTGATGAAGCCCGTGCCTGCCGGGCCCGTGCCGCCGTCGGCGAGCAGAGCCTCGATCGACAGGTCGCTGGCCCGCCGGACGTTGTCGAAGGTTTCGAGCTCGCCGGTCTCGAGGATGACCTTCAGATGCACGTGAGCCTTGCCGCCCAGCGAGCCCGACGCGGCGCAGACGGCCTTGAACTCTCTGATCTCGGCGGCGACCTCGTCGTAGCGCCCGCTCAAGAACGCGCCGCGATTGATCACCATGTCGATCTCGTCGGCCCCGTCGCGCACGGCGGCCTGCGTGTCGGCGATGCGGATGCTCAGCGGGTACTGGCCCGACGGGAAGCCCGTCGCCACCGCCGCGACCTTCACTCGGGCTTTCTCGCCCAGGGCCTCGACGGCCCAGGGGACCATGCTCGGGTAGACGCAGACCGCCGCAGCGCTGGGCAGTTCGGCGCGGGAGGGATCGGGACGGAGGGCCTTGGCGCACAGGCCGCGGACCTTGTCAGGCGAGTCCTTGCCCTCGAGGGTTGTCAGGTCGACCATCGCCATCGCCAGGCGCAGGCCCGCGTCCTTGGCGGCGTTCTTGATGCTGCGCGCCTTGAAGCTCGCGGCCCGCTGCGTGACCATGACAGCGTCGACAGTGGGCATGTGGGCCGCTCCAAGGCTCGGCACTCCAGGGCCGGCCGGTTACGTTGAGCCACGGCTCTGGAGAGCCGTTTCGCCGAAAAAGCCGGTCAGCGGCCGCCGGGCGGGGGCGTGGCGGGATTCTTCGCGGGCTCCTCGCCCTCGCCCAGCGGCGGGGCGTCGATGAGCTCGATGCGGTCGACGATGACGGTCTGTCGCGGCTTGCCGTCGGCATCGACGGGCGATTTGGCAAGCTTGGCCAAGGCCGCCGCGCTCTTCTCGCCCACGAGCTGGGCGAACGCGGTGTACTTGCCGTCGAGCTGGGCCGTGCCCTCGCGGGAGAGCCCGATGATCAACTGCGAGCCAGCGCTATTGGGGTCGGCGGCGCGGGCGAGGCTGAGCACGCCGTAGTCGTGCTTGAGCGCACTGGGCTCAAGATCGAAGAAGAAGCCCGGGCCGCCAAGCCCGGTGGCCGTCGGGTCGCCGAACTGGACGATGTCGGGCTCGGGCCGAGCGCGGAGCGAGGCGACGCGAAAGATCGGGGTGTCGTCGTAGAACCCATGCTCGATCAGCGACCGCACGGCCATGACGCTCCGCGGGGCCAGGTCCATTCGCAGACGGAACGTCAGCGGGCCGCTATCGGTACTGACCACCGCAAGCTTGTCGACCAAGAGCCAGTAGCCGCTGAACCCGGCCATGGGCTGCTGGGGCGGGATCAGAAGGGGCGCACCGGTGCGGTCGATCCGGGCGGCATACGCCGGGGGGACCATCGGCACCAGCCAGAGCGCCGGGCCGAGGCGCTTGCCGCCGGACTCGAGCTGGACGGCGCGGACGCTCGGGGACGGGGCGCTCCAGAGCGTTGGGAACATCTCGGCCAGGTCGAGGGCCCCGCCCGAATCCGGCAGGGGGCCAGATTCCAACGGCGTGGCGGCGGCCGCGGGGTCCAGCAGCAGAAGACGCGAAGAGGTCGGGGTGGAGGGCTGAGCCGGGGCCGGGGTTGACGGCGCGGGAACCGCGACCTGCGCCGGGATCGGCTTGTCGCGCGTCACACAGGCCCGGACCGGGGTGATCTGCGCCTCGGCGTGAACGGCAAGGCCGTTGAGGAACAGAGCCCAGGCGAGCACGCCGGTGGCGATGCGAGGGCGCGGGCCGAAGACGCATCGACATGCTTGTGCGCGGGCCTGCACGGTCAGGGGCTCTGCGTCGCGGCACCGGACTGGACATCGTTCGAGCCGCCAGCACTGATGCGGTCGAGTATCTCCCAGGCCCACTCGACCTTCATGGCCGCGTCGGCCTCGCCGACGTTCTGGGGCAAAGAATTCGCGAAAGCCCCGCTGACATCGGCGAACCACTGGACCGAGTGGTCGGCTCGAAGAAGATTGGCGCCGACCCTGTGGTTGAAGTCCAGCCGCGTCCGGAGCCCGTCGACGATGACCACGCCGGTGCTGTCGGCCACGCGGGCACCGCGGTACTGGTAGTTGGTGACCAGCGTGCCGGTGTCGCTGGGCCATTCGCTCGCGAACGCGGAGTACGGACTGTCGCCGGTGTGCGAGGGGCAGTAGAACACCTGCGGCGCGTTGAGGTACCCCTGCACGTACAAATAGCCCAAGCCGTCCCACATCGAGGGGCGGTCGGTACGGGCGATCATCATCAAGTGCGGGGCCGGAACCGAGCCGGGCTTGGCCTCGAACAGGCTTGGGGGGCGGGCACCCGAGTAGTCGTCGGAATACATCAGCAGACCCAGCCCGTGCTGGCGTGTGTTGGATGCACACACGACGCGGCGGGTAAGTTCTCGCACGCTCGAAATGCTCGGCAGCATGAGCGCGATCAGAACGGCGATCACGGTGAGGCTCACCAGCAGGTCGATGAGCGTGAATCCAGTGCGGGATGGGTGAGGCGACAGCCGAAGCGTCTTTGCGCCATCCTCACGGGACCCAGTGAGTGCACGGGGCAATGCCCTGGCTTCCGGCACGTTGTCCTCCCGAGTCGTCCAACCGATACAGACTGTACCAGAGCTTCACAGTTCAGGCAAGGTGGATTCCGCGACGGCCACCGTTTCGGGGCGGGAACACGCCCGTCGAGGATCCGGCCTTCCTTACCGCGATTATCGGGACGATTCACTATGGAATTGCACAAGGAATCGATCCGGATGGGTCAGTTCGGGGCATCCCTCTCCTGTCGGTTGACGTATCGGGACCAGCGTTCTGGGTCGGCGTCCTGCCGATTCGGGGCCAAAGGGCCGGGCCAAGATGCCAGGCGGCCGGAGTCGGTAGGTTTTATCGGACTTTCTTTGGCCGTCGGTACCGGGGCCTGGTCTGGGCGGGGCGACGGCGTCTTCGCGGTCCTTGTTGGAAGTTGACGGCTAGATCGATGCGGACATGTCGGCCATGACAGACCCGAACCACACCGATGTCGATGCCGGAGGGCTGGATCCCAGCCAGGACATTGATTTATCGCTCATGCGCCGCGTGGCCGCCAACGACCAGGGCGCAATGGACGAGCTCTACGACCGCTTCGCCTCGCTGGTCTTCCGGCTGGCCTTCCAGGCCATGCCCACGCGGGCCGATGCGGAAGACGCGGTGCAGGAAGTCTTTGTCCGCCTCTGGCGCACGGCCGATCGGTATGACCCCAAGCGGGCGGCACTGGTGACCTGGGTCATGCTCATCTCGCGGAGGCACTTGGTCGACCGTCTCAGGCGCACGCGGACACGGGTCAAGGCCTCGACCTTGGACGAAAGGCAGTCCGAGCCGCTGCGGGTCGAGCCCTCGGCGGCGGGCGGTGCGATGGATCAGAAGGAACGTTTCGGCGAGCTGATGGACCGCATCGCGAAGCTCCCGGAACTGCAACGGACCGTGGTGACACGGGCTTACCTGGGCGGGCAGACGCTCAGGCAGATCGGCGAGGAACTCAACACGCCGATCGGGACGGTCAAGAGCGCGCTTTCAAGAGCGCTGGTCAGGCTCAGAGAACGAGCCGCCGGCGAGGAGCAACAGGCATGAATGCCCACGATCTGATCGAGAACGCCAACCTGGACGCGATGGGGCTTCTAGACCACGAGGAGCGCGAAGCGTTCGAGCGTGCGTTCCGTGCCGCCCCCCCGGCCCTGCAGGCCCAGGTGCGGCGCGAGCAGCTGCGATTGAGCAGCATGGACGCCCTGCTGCCTGCGGCCGAGCTGCCCGTGGGCCTGAAGGCCCGCGTCATGGCCGCCGTGCGGGAGGCGATGCAGCAGGTCGCCGGGCGGCGCTCGGGCGCACCGGCGGGCGATGCCGCGTTCGTGGCCGGTGTGATTGGTCAGCTTCGGCCCTCGACGGGCGTGCACCGCCTGTGGCGGACGGCGGCGATCGCCTCTGTGGCGGCCGCCCTCGCCATGAGCTTCGTGTCGCTGCAGTTCCGCTCCAGCATCGATGAGATGCGTCAGGTGGCCCGCAACTCCGAGGTTTCGCAGTATCTTCAGTCCGAGTTCGGCCGCCAGTTCGGCCCCCGCTTCTTCAGCCCAAACACCCGCTTCGTCCAGTTCACCCAGGCCCCCGCCGGGCCCGCAACGGACGCGGTGGCCGGCCGCCCGAGCAAGGCGATGCTGCTGCTTGACCCCGCGAGCGGGACCGGGCACTTGTTTTGTCTGGACCTGCCCTCGGGCGAGCGCGAGTTCGAGGTGGTCGTGATCGATCGCGACGGAGATCGCGAGCGCGCCGTGCTGACGTTCAAGTCGACCAACGCCGGGATGATCAGCTCGACGATCCAGGGCCTGAGCCTCGAGAACGCCAGGAGCGTGGTGATCCGGCTGGCGGGCGATACCCGCCCGCTGCTTTCGAGCATCCAGCTCTGACGCGACCGGTTCAAGAATGAGATCAGCAAGGCCGATCCGCCGGGCGGGTCGGCCTTGTTCGTTCCTGCGAGGGGCGTGGCCCGCGCGGCGCGAGCGGCTCAGCCGACTTCGCGTTTCTGGAACACGATGACGGCGATGCTCAGGAACACGCCGATCTGCACCAGCGCGTAGAGCATCACCGTCCAGAGGTGCCGCATCGGGATCGCCTGGTTCTGCGTGACCGCGTCTACGAGCCAGAAGGCCTGGATGTTCGGGATCACCGTCCAGAGGCTCAGGGCGACGGGGTTGTAGCGCGTCGGCCGCATGAAGATGAAGTCGCCGCGCTGCGGGCCGCGGGCGGCGAGAACGCCCTCGGGGCCGGTGCGGATGATCGAGAGCAACCGCTCGCTCTGGCTCAGCACGGCCAAGGCCGGGGGCCTGGTCCGGTCGCGGACGTCGGCGTCGATCGCGATATCGCCCTTGAACGGCTCGAAAGTCGAGACCTGCATCGAGTGGCCCGAGGGATTCGGGCCGTAATAAACGGCCATGCCCGGACGCACCGGCACCCGCGGCTCGAGCTCGAGCTTCACGTCCCAGGTGTCGCCGGGCTGGTTGAGGCCGACCTGGCCAAGCGACCGCGGGGCGGCGGAGGCGACGCGGGCCACAAAGTCGTTCTGGATCGCCCGAGCCCCGAAGAAGTAGTTGCTGGTCATCCCCGCCGCGAAAACCCCGGCACAGACCACCAGCGTCATCACCTGCCCTAGCCGCGCCGAGGCCGCGGTGGCGACGGCGGTGAGAACAAGCACGCCCAGCCCCGCACAGACGCAGGCGATCATGATCTGCGGCTTGAAGTCCTTGGAGAGGGGCTGGAGCTGCCAGTCTTTGCCGACCATGAGCACGCCGAAGTAAGCCGCGAGCATGAACGGGAGCATGAGCAAAGAGGCCGTCTGCGTGAACGACCAGGAATAGAAGAAGTTGCACCAGGTCGCGATGGCGATCGAGAGGAAGATCGCCGACAGCCCGAAGACCAGAACGGGCCGATCGAAATCGTCGGCGGTGGTCGAGAGCACCTCGTGGCGGATAGCCAGGAGAACGAAGGTGGTCATGACGATCTGGGCAATCAGGATCGCCCCGGCGACGCCCAGGTACTTGCCGAGCACCAGCGTCGGGCGGGCCACGGGCTTGGAAACCACCGTCAGCACGGTTTTGCGTTCGATCTCGCGGCTGATGACGGCGGTAGCCAGGAACGCCGCGAGCAGGATGCCGCAGATGAAGACCGTCGCGAGGCAGACGTCCAGCAGCAGTTTGTTGTCCGAGGAGACCTCGGCGGAGGAGCTGAAGTCCATCGAGTAGGCGGTGGTCGCCGTCGTCAGGACCACCGCGATGGCCGCGATCATGATGAGGATGAAATAGATCGGCTGGCGGACCGCCTCGAGGAACGTGTTCTTGGCGATGGTCGCGAGCTGGGAGATCATGAGTTTGCCGGCGGGATCCGAGGGAGTTTTGGACGACACGCAGCGGGCCGGTCCCGGAGCCGCTCCCGAACAGGACGGGAACGATCGGCCGAAGCCAGGACCGAGCATCCCCCGGACGGGCGAGACCGGAGAGAAGAAGTTTCCCCGCGACCGGATCGAACATAGCGGGGGAAAGGTCGTACATCAACGTAGCGGGACCTGCACCGGTTCGCGCCCGTGGCGTGGCGCGGGAGAAGTTTCAAGCCGGCCGCTTGGCCGGGGCCTCGGGGTCCGCGTCGCGCAAGGACTGCGCGGGTGTTTGCACAACACGCCACGGATCGCTCGTCGCGAGTTGAATCCGGGCCGCGCCTGGCGGACAATCAGGCCCCCTTCCCCGGACGGGCCGGAGCGATCCGGATCAGTCGGCGCAGGAATCGGGCAAACCGGACCATCGGGCGGCGCGTTCTGCGTGCGTCGGTGGAATCCGGAATCGGACTGTTTACAGAGGTAGCAAGACGGGATGAAAGCCGACCACCTCTCGTACCAGCGTGCCGCGACGGTCAGCCTCCTGGGGCTTGGCCTTCAACTGGCCATGGGTCTCGGGCTGCTGATCTACGCGATTCTGGCACCGCAGGAAGTCCGGTCCGGCGGTGTGCCGGGCCGGGGCGACCACGCGGCAATGACGGCCGCGATCATGGTGCTGCTGGGCTCGGGCGTCTGGCTGCTTTTGGCGGTGGTCTTCGACCAGCACCGGCGTGAGCGGATCGAGGCGATCGAGACCGAGGCCCTGTTCGGGGCCGACGGGACCCGCGACGGCTCGGTGTTCAACGAGAAGGCCGACGACGTCCGCCTGGCTCTCAAGCGGTTGAACTGGATGCACCGGGTGGTCGTGCCGGGCGTGAGCCTGCTGTACGCCGCCGGGCTGATCGGCCTGGGCCTTTGGCGGCTGCAGAGCGGCCGGGCCTATCTGATCGTGGACTTGCAGACGAGCCCCTTCCGCTCGGCGGCCGAGCCGGGGTGGGCGATCGGCGTGGGCCTGGGGCTCGCCATCGTCGGCTTCTTCTTCGCGCGGTACGCCGCGGGCATGGCCAAGCAGAAGGTCTGGAGCAACCTGCGGGCCGGCGCGGCGGCGAGCGTGGGCGCGGCGCTGGTGGGCTTCGTATACGCGGCGGGCCAGTTCCTGGACCGCGTCGGGCCCGACACGCTGGCGCGGCTGATGCACATCATTGTCCCCGGGCTGATGGTCGTCATCGGCACCGAGGTTGTGCTGAACTTCCTGCTCGGGCTCTACAGCCCGCGCCGGGCCGGCGAGTATCCGCGTGCCGCGGCCGACTCCCGCATCCTGGGCTTCTTCGCGGCCCCCGACCGGCTCGCCAAGAGCATCGGCGAGGCCGTGAACTACCAGTTCGGCTTCGACGTGACCAGCTCGTGGTTCTATCAGCTGCTCAGCCGCTCGGTCGCGGCTCTGGCGCTCACGGGCGTCGCGGTGCTCTGGGTGCTGACCAGCCTCGCGATCGTCCAGCCCAACGAGCAGGGCCTGCGGGTCCGCTTCGGGCAGCAGCTGGGCGGGGCGTTGCCCCCGGGGCCGTACCTCAAGCTCCCCTGGCCGATGGAGCGCATCGAGAGATTCCAGGCGAGGGCGGCCCGCCGCATCGACCTGGGCGGGGCCCAGGTGCAGCTCAAGAACACCCGCTCAATCCTCTGGACCAACGATCACGGGCAGACGGAGACGTACTTCGCTGTCCAGCCCACGCGGGTCGACCGCACAATCGGGGCCGAGGGGGCCGGTGCCGCGGCCCTCGACTATGCGCTGGTCTCGGTCGTCGTCCCGCTGTACTACCGGGTCGACGATTTCTCGAAGTTCGAGGCCTTCGCCGACGCCGAGCAGCGAGACGCGCTCATCAGGAGCATCGGGCGGCGCGAGGCGCTGCGGATCCTGGCCCAGCAGGACCTGGACCACGTGCTCGGCAACGGGCGGGGCGAGATCGCCGACCAGGTGCGGCAGGCCATCGAAGCTCGTTTGAAGGAGTTGAACGGCGGCCAGGGGATCGGTATCAGCGTGGCATTCGTGGGCATCGAGAACGTGCACCCGCCCAAGGACACGGCCAAGAGCTTCGAGAACATGGTGCAGGCGACCTACGACCGCTCGTCGGCCGTGCTGCAGGCCGAGAGCGAGGCCAACGACAAGCTCATCCAGGTCGCCGGCTCGGTCGACAAGGCCAGGGGGATCGTCGGCGCGATCGAGCGGCTCAATGAGGCTCGCAAGTCCGGCGCCGCTCCCACGCGTGTGACGGCCCTCGAGCTTGAAGTGCAGGACCTGGTCGTCAAGGCCGGCGGCGCTTCGGCGGCGGTGATCCAGAAGGCCCGGAGCGACCGCTGGGTCCGCCACATGGCCGCCCGTGCCCAGAGCGAGTCGTACCAGGGTCAGATCGCCGGCTTCCGGGCCAGCCCCGAGGTCTACGCCTCCAAGATCTACTTCCAGACCATGCGCGAGGCGCTCGCCAACAGCCGCCTGTACATCGTCGGCGGCGAAGGCGTCGAGGTGCGGGTCGACGCGCAGGACGTCAACACCGGGGGCAACATGTTCAACCGCGCGAGGAAGGAAGAGTGAGCCGCCGCGGCGGGCGTGTCCCCTCCCGCCCCCCCTCCCCCGCCGCAGCAAGAAGTATCCGAGTTTCTAGCCGCGACCGGCGTTGCCGGGCGCAGGACAGATGAAGACCCCACCCGAGCAATCCGCCCTTTCCGGAGCAACCGCCCCGTGCCCCTCCGCATCCTGATCATCGCTCTGATCGTTATTGTGGTCGCCGCCTTTGTCGGCACCGAGACCGTGCGCTTCAACGAGAAGGCGGTCCGCGCGACATTCGGTCGCGCTACCGACAGCGACGTGATCAAGGAGCCCGGCCTGGTGCTCCGCGTCCCGCTGCTGCACAAGGTGACCAAGTACGACACGCGGATGCGGCTCCTCCAGGGCGACCAGGAGACGCAGCAGACGGCCGACAACAGCCAGCTGCTGGTGACGAGCTATCTCACGTGGCGTGTCAGCGACCCGCTGAAGTTCTACAAGTCCTTCAGCCACGTGGGCGACTCGCCGCGGGACCAGTTCCGCGAGGCCGAGCGGATCCTCAAGCCCAAGCTTTCGTTCGCCGCCGCCGCCGTGAGCCGGTTCAAGACCTCGGACCTTCTGGCCAGCGGCGAGAAGACCAGCCGGTTGACGGATCTCGAGACGATGATGCTCGAGAAGCTCCGCGGTGCCTCGCCCGCGGGCTCGGCCCTGGGCTCGCCCTCGGCCCCGGGTACGGCGGGCTCGGCCCAGCAGGCCCTGGCCGATTACGGGATCGAGCCCTTGGCGGTGGGCGTGATGGGCATCGGCCTGCCGCAGGAGACCACCAGCAAGGTGTTCGAGCGGATGAAGACCAGCCGCGACAAGATCGCCAACGAGGCCCGGAGCCAGGGGCGGACGACGGCGTCGACGATCCGCTCCGACGCCGAGGCCGACAGCAAGAAGATCATGGCGTTCGCCGAGCAGCTGGCCAAGAGCGTGCAGACCCAGGGCGACCTCGAGGCCGCGAAGTTCATCGAGCGGATGAACGTCGACCCGCAGCTGGCGGTGTTCATCCAGAACATGGACTTCTACCGCTCGACCTGGGGCCGCAACATCACCCTGGTGATCCCGACCTCGACGCCCGGCTTCAACCTCCTCAACTTCGACACCGCGACGGCCCTCAAGGACGGCAAGCTGCCCGCCAGTAGCGTCACCCCGCTGCGGCAGAACCCGATCATCAAGCCCGCCGCCGACCGCTCGGGCGAGTGAGCCGCATCACCGATCCCCTGACCGTGCCCACCCCGCCACCGACCACGGACCCGGAACCCACATGAGCCAGACGCCCAACAGCACCAATGGCCCCGGCACGGGCCTGATGAACCGGCCCGGCCGGCAGCGGGCCAGCGTCACGCTCCGCCAGCAGGGACAGGCGACGACCCAGAGCATGTCGGACCTGATGGACCCGGCCAACCGGTCCCTCGCCGACGCGCTCAGGATCGCCTTCCGCCTCTTGCAGGGCTCGATCCTGCTCATGGTCGGGCTCTACATCGCCAGCGGCTACCAGCAGATCGAGGAGGGCCAGCGCGGCGTCCGCCTGATGCTCGGCAAGATCGACCAGGAGAACATCCCGCCCGGCCCGAACTGGTCCGCCCCCGCGCCCATCGGCGACATGCTCCGCGTCAACACCGGCGTGCAGAGCCTCGATATCAAGGAGGCCTTCTTCCCGCGCCTCAGCGCCGACGAGGAGAAGATGCTCGCGGACCCCAAGATGCGGGAGAACAGCCTCTCGGGCGGGTCCAACAGCCTCGACCCGGACTTCGACGGCGTCCTGCTCACCGGCGATGGCTCGATCGTCCATGCCCGCTGGCGCATCACTTACAGGCGCACGGACGACGGCCGAAGCCTCCGCAACATTTCCCAAGAGCCCCCGGCCTCCGACGCGGTCGACCTGCGCAGCGTCGAGGAGCGCCTCGTCGCCGCGGTGGTCCAGCGGGGAGTCATCCACGCCGCCTCGACGATGACCATCGACCAGGTGCTCGCCGGACTGGCCCGCGAGCCGGCCCGCGACGAGGCCAACCGCATGCTCCAGGCGCTGGATGCGGGCATCGCGATCCAGAGCGTCGAGATGACCGACAAGATGCCACCCCGCCAGGTCATCAACAACTTCAATAACGTTCAGGCCGCTCAGGCCGAGTCCGCCAAGACCGTCGAGGAGGCCCGCGGCGACGCCCGGCAGCTCCTAGCCGAGACCGCCGGCGAGGCCGCCCCCGCGCTCTTGACCATGATCGACACCTACGAGAAGCAGCTCGCGACCAAGGACGCCGGGGCCGAGGCAACGCTGAGCACGATCCACGACGTCATGATGCGCCGGGCCACGAGCGTGGACGGCCGGCCGATCGATGTGACGCTCTCGGGCCGCGTGGCCCGCATTGTCGGCGAGGCCGAGCAGTACCGCACCACCGTCGCCACCCGCGCGGAGAGCGACGCGGACGTGTTCGAGGCCAAGCGGCAGGCGTTCAGGGCCAACCCGTCGGTGTTTCTCTCAAACGAGTGGACCGATGCCGTGGGCTCGTTCATGAAGCGCGACACGGTGCAGGCCCTGGCCCTGCCGGCCAACCTCTCCCGCACGGTGCTCTTGATCAACCGCGACCCCGAGCTGCAGAAGGCCCTTGAGCAGGAGCGCATGGAGCGCATGGGCGAAGAGGCCCGTCAGAAGCGGGCCCGCGAGGCCGACCGGGCCCGGTTCGAGGCGTCCAAGAACTCCGAATGATCGCCCGGCCTCTAGGTCGCGATCTCCAGCGGCGAGCAAGCTCCCCCACTCCCGACCCGGCAACGCCCAGGATGACCATGCCCGAGCTCCCGACGACAACCGCCCGAGCCGCACGCACGACCGTCGCGGGCTCGCCCCGCGCCGGCGCTGATCTGGTAGTGAACGTGCAGCACCTGAGCAAGGTCTTCCGCGACTTCTGGCTCCGCCAGCGCGTCAAGGCCGTTGACGATGTGAGCTTCGAGGTCCGCCGGGGCGAGATCTTCGGCCTGCTCGGCCCCAACGGCTCGGGCAAGACGACCACGATCAAGCTGCTCCTCGGTCTCCTCTTCCCGAGCGAAGGGGACGCGCTGATCTTCAACGAACCGACCAGCAACGTCGCCAAGAACGAGCGGATCGGCTACCTGCCCGAGGAGTCGTACCTCTACAAGTTCCTCAACGCCGAGGAGACCCTCCACTTCTACGGCCGCCTGTTCAAGATCTCGGCGAAGGAGCGGAAGAAGCGGGTCGATCGCCTGATCGACATGGTCGGCCTCAACGCCGCCAAGCATCGCCAGCTTCGCGAATACTCGAAGGGCATGCAGCGCCGGATCGGTCTGGCCCAGGCGTTGATCAATGACCCCGAGTTGATCTTGCTCGACGAGCCGACGAGCGGTCTGGACCCGATCGGCACGGCCGACATCAAGAAGAAGATCCACACTCTCAAGGAGCAGGGCAAGACGG
>JBBQRT010000049.1:0-28296 GCA_038214505.1 Phycisphaerales bacterium
GTGACCTACACCTGGATCCCCGCTCCGAGCTCCGCCGCCCTCCTGGGCCTTGGCGGCCTGCTGGCGGCCCGTCGTCGCCGCAACTGAAGTCTCTGACCTGAATCGACTCTCCTCAGCGGCCCTGGGATTTTCCCTGGGGCCGTTGTCTTTTTGTCGGGCCAATCGAGAATGAGTCGCAGCACGGGCATCTGAAGGCTAGAATCGATCGAAATAGTTCTAGTTCGACTCGATCCGAAAAGACCTCAGGCCCGGGGCCTATTGGACGCATTCCATGAACACGCCCGCTGTCAAGACCCCGATTTATATGGACCATGCCGCGACGACCCCCTGCGATCCGCGGGTGGTCGAGGCGATGCTGCCGTATTTCACGCAGGATTTCGGCAACCCCGGAAGCCGGAACCACGTGTTCGGCTGGCGGAGCGAAGACGGGGTCGACATCGCCCGGGAGTTGGTGGCGAAGCTGATCGGGGCCGACGCGAAGGAGATCATCTTTACGTCGGGCGCGACGGAGAGCAACAACCTGGCGATCAAGGGGATCGCGCAGATGTACGAGAAGGCCCCCGCGGGCTCGGGAGGGCGGGGGCACGTGATCACGGCGATGCACGAGCACAAGGCCGTGCTGGACCCGTGCAAGCGGCTGGCGAAGGAGGGCTTCGAGGTGACTTTCCTCGAGCCTCCCAAGGACGGGATCATCACGGCGGCGCAGGTCGCCGCGGCGATGCGTCCGGACACGATCCTGGTGTCGATCATGTGGGCCAACAACGAGATCGGGACGATCAACGAGGTCCGGCAGATCGGCGCGCTGTGCCACGAGAAGGGCGCGATCTTTCACACCGACGCGACGCAGTGGGTGGGCAAGATGCCCACGGATGTGGAGCGGGACAACGTCGATTTGATGAGCTTCTCGGGGCACAAGATGTACGGGCCCAAGGGCGTGGGGGCTCTGTACGTGCGGCGGCGGAAGCCGCGGGTGCGTCTGGTGGCGATGTTCGACGGCGGCGGTCAGGAGCGCGGGATGCGTTCGGGCACGCTGAACGTGACGGGCATCGTCGGCCTTGGCAAGGCGGCCGAGATCGCGATGGCGGAGATGGACCGCGACGGGCAGCGGCTTTTGGGGCTGCGGAAGAAGTTCGAGGCGGCGGTGCTGTCGCGGCTGGACACGTGCGCGGTGAACGGGCACGCGGAGAAGCGGCTGCCGCACATCTCCAACGTGAGCTTCGGGTTCGTGGAGGGCGAGGGGCTGATGATGGCTATGAAGGACGTGTGCGTGAGCTCGGGCTCGGCGTGCACGAGCGCGAGCCTGGAGCCGAGCTACGTGCTCAAGAGCCTCGGGGTTGGCGACGACCTGGCGCACTCGAGCCTTCGGCTGTCGATGGGTCGGTTCACGACCGAGGCCGAGGTGGACTACACGATCGAGCGGGTGATCGGGGCGGTGAAGAAGCTGCGGGAGCTGTCGCCGCTGTACGACATGCACAACGAGGGCATCGATCTGAGCAAGATCGTGTGGGCGGGGCACTGAGGCAGTAGGCACGGGGCACTAGGCACCGGGCACTCATAAAGGCCAGACGTTTTTAGGCCCGGATATTTCGACCCTTTTCCGGCTAGTGCCTGGGGCCCGCTGCCTAGGGCCTAGCCTCGCAGGAGCGACCATGGCATACGGACCCAAGATCATCGACCATTACGAGAACCCCCGAAACGTCGGCACCTTCGGCACCCAGGCCGAGATCAAGGCGCGGGTGGACGTGGGCGTGGGCCTCGTCGGCGCGCCCGAGTGCGGCGACGTGATGCAGCTGCAGATCCAGGTGGACCAGGCGACTGGGAAGATCGCGGACGCGAAGTTCAAGTGCTTCGGCTGCGGCTCGGCGATCGCTTCCAGCTCGCTGGCGACCGAGTGGCTCAAGGGCCGCACGCTGGATCAGGCCGAGTCGATCCGCAACACGGATATCGTGCAGGAGCTGAGCCTGCCGCCGGTCAAGATCCACTGCTCCGTGCTCGCCGAGGACGCGATCAAGGCGGCGATCATCGACTACAAGAAGAAGAACGGGATCGAGGTCGAGGACCACGACCACGACCATGCCCCGGCGGGCTCGCACTGAGCCGCGGCGGGACCGAGAACATCCTCGGGCGCACGTGTCGGGGGGGTGGGGGTAGCGGAAGCGGGGCCGGCCGGACGAACGCCGGCCCTTGGCCGGACGTAGAATATGGATGAGACCGGCGGGCACTTTGGCACCGGTTGAATGGAGCTGCAAGCATGGCAACGACGACCACCAGCGCCCCGGACACGACCGCCGCGGGCATTATTCTCGCCGAGGGCGCGGCCCGCGAGGTTCGGAACATCATCCAGCAACAGGAGCTCGACGCCGACAAGATCCGCCTGCGGGTGGGCGTCAAGGGCGGCGGGTGCTCGGGGTTCAGCTACCTGCTGGACCTGACCGAGACGCAGAAAGAGACCGACGAGGTCTACGAGCAGCACGGGATCAAGATCGTGGTCGATCCCAAGAGCCTGCTGTATCTCAACGGCACGACCGTGGACTTCAAGGACGAGATCATGGGGCGCGGGTTCGTGTTCAACAACCCCAATGCGAACTCGTCGTGCGGGTGCGGGTCGAGCTTCTCGGCTTAGGCGGCGGCCGCCGGGCCCGGGTCGCCGGACCTGCCGGGGCGGGAAGGACGCCCGTCGCCGCATCAAGATGTTTGCCGCCGGGCCTGATCGGTCCGGCGGCGTGCATTTTGAGCACCGTCGCCCGCGGAATAGGTGTTGCGTCGGGACCTCCGGCGATGGTACCCTCTGGGGGGTTCGGACGGTGCGGTGGGCGGCTGTTCGGGAGCCTTGGCATGTCGTCAGCGTCGATGGGTTCGGAGACTGCGCAGGGATACGCGGCCCCGGCCGTGACACAGTTCTCGGTGTTCCTGGACAACCGCGTGGGCAAGCTGCACGAGCTGCTGCGGACCTTCGAGCACTCGGCGGTGCGGATCTGCGCGATCAGCGTGCACGACGCCTCGGACCACGCGGTGGTCCGGCTCATCACCAGCAACAGCCACGAGACGCGTCTTTTGCTGGCGCGGCACCAGGTGCCGTTCAGCGAGGTGAACGTGCTGGTGGTGGAGCTTTCCAAGAACCATACGCTCGAGCGGCTGTGCCTGTATCTGCTGGGGGCGGAGCTGAACATCCGGTTCGCCTATCCGCTCATGGAGTGTCCGTCGCACGTGGCGACGGTGGCGCTGGCCGTGGACGACGTGACGCTGGCGGGGCAGATTCTGCGGCGCAAGGAGTTCAAGCTCCTTGGCGAAGAGGAGCTGGCCGGGCATGGGTGAGGGCGGGAGTGCGCAGAGGACCTAGTGATGATGGAATCATGGGATCATCGGATCATGGGATCATCGGATCATGGGATCGAGTGAAGGCTTGCTTGTGTTGATCCCTCGATGCCTCGTCTCCATGACCCCACGATGCCTTAGTTCCTCGATTTCCCCATGCTTGCCTCTTCCGGATCCACACGTCGGCCCGCATCGATCGACGAGCTGATCTCGCCGCGGCTGGCGGCGGCGCTGGACACGCTGGACATGGCCTCGCGGCGGGTGTTTCCGGGCAAGCTGCAAGGAGAGCGTCGCTCCAAGGCGCGGGGACGATCCGTCGAGTTCGAGGATTATCGCCAGTACGTGCCGGGGGACGACCTGCGGCATATCGACTGGAACGTCTTCGCGCGGCTGGACCGCTTCTTTATCAAAGTCTTCCAGGAGGAGCAGGACCTGGCCCTGCACGTGGTCCTCGATGCGAGCGCGAGCATGGACGCGGGCGCGCCCAGCAAGCTGCTCACGGCCCAGAAAATCGCAATGTCGCTGGCGTACCTGGGGCTTGTGAACAACAACCGGGTGGCGGTGTGGGTCTTCGGGCACAGGCCCGGGCTTGCGCGGCTGGGGCCGATCCGCGGGCGGACGGGCGTGCAGCAGGCGGGGCGGTTCCTGCTCGAGGAGGCCGGGGCCCGGGCCGGGGACGGGGCGGCGGCGACGTTCACCGAGGCTTTGAGCGCGATCGCGCGGTCGCGGAGCGGGCGCGGGGTCATGGTGGTGCTCAGCGACCTGCTGGTGCCCGAGGGGTATCAGCGCGGGCTGTCGGCGCTGCTGGGGGCCGGGACGGGGTGGGATGTCACGCTGCTGCAGACGCTCTCGCCGGGGGAGCTGGACCCGCTCAGCGAGCGCGACGGGGCGGGCGGGCGGGTGCTGCTGGGCGACCTTCGCCTGACCGATGCCGAGACGGGACGGGTGGCCGAGGTGACGGCGACGGCGGACCTGATCGGGCGCTACCGGGCCCGGCTCAAGACCTACCAGGACGGGCTGAGCGGGTTCGCGACGGCCCGGGGCATGCAGCACCTGGTTGTGCGGTCCGACGCGGACGTGGCGAGCCTGATGCTCGACGAGCTGCGGCGCCGGGGGCTGTTCCGATGACTCGGACGCGGGGGCGTGTGGCGCCGGCCGCGATGGGTATGGCCGTGGCGCCGCTGGCCGTCGGGCTGGGCCGAGGCGTCGTTCCGTGGCTGCAATTTCGGCACTCGGTTGGTCGAAGGTTCGCGCCGCCGGCACCCGTCGTCGTGCCGGTGTGGTCGAGGGGCGGGCCGCGGACAGGACGGTGCCCGCCGAACCGGAGGCTCCGCGTGCGGGGAGTTGAGGAGTGGTTGCCCGAGCACGGTGTCTGCTGACTACAGAGCCTCTCGCATAAGCGAGAGATGGGTCCGCGGGCGAGGCGGTGAGGGCGAGTTCGGGGTTGGCGTGGCGGGTCCAGGGTGGGTGGGTGGATGGACGGATGGTGTGGGCGGGGTTTGTCTCTCGCTTACGCGTAAGAGAGAGGCGGGTACGCGGGCGAAGGGGCGAAGGGTGGGTCCGGAATCGGCCTGGCGGGTCGTGGGTGGGTGGATGGACGGCTGGTGTGGACGGGGTTTGTCTCTCGCTTACGCGTAAGAGAGAGGCGGGTACGCGGGCGATGGGGCGAAGGGTGGGCCGGGGTCGGCTTGGCGGATCGTCGGTGGGTGGATGGACGGATGGTGTGGGCGGGGTTCGTCTCTCGCTTACGCGAGAGGCGGGTACGCGGGCGAAGGGGCGAGGGGGGGTCGGGATGGGCTTGGCGGGTCTTGCGTGGGTGGGTGGATGAATGCGTGGTGTGGGCGGGGTTCGTCTCTCGCTTACGCGAGAGGCTCTGATGGGCTTGGGTTCCGTGCATGATGGGTGTTTCACCCGGCCGCAACACCCTTCGGGCACGCAGCCGCGAAGTGGCTTGGCGGCACGCCCGGAAGGCGGCTGGGCGGTATTGTTTGTCCTTCGAGTTGTTCGGCTCTCAACGGACCCACACCCGTATGTCAAGCACCTTCCATGTGCCGGCGTCCTCGGCGATCGATTCCGGCACAGAGCCCCAGGCCCCCGCGGCGGGGACGCTGGTGATCCCGCGGGCGGTGATCAAGGTCAACTCGCGCACGCTCGCGGACCTCCTGGTGCTCAAAACGCGGCAGCACTGGATGATGAAGAGCAACGGGATCGACTGGCGGAGCGACGAGCGGCAGCGGCTGATGCGGGTGTACGACGGGATGAGCGAGAAGCAGTTTCTGGCGGCCAACGCGCCGCAGGTTTGGGTGGAAGAGCGGCAGATCCCGCGGACGCTCTCGGGGCGGGTGCCGGAGCGCGGGGCGGTGGTGGTGGACCTGGGCTGCGGGCCCGGGTCGTCGACGGCGATCATCTGCCGGTACGCCCACCCGTCGTGGCGGATCACCGGGGTGGACCTGTCGGAGAACCTCGTGCGGTGGGCCCGGCGGCGCGCCCAGAACGGGGAGTTTGTGTCGATGGCGTCGGGGGCATCCAAGCCGATCCGGCCGCGGTTCTTCTGCCAGAGCATCGCCGAGGGGTGGATGAACGACGAGCGGCTGGAGGACCGGAGCGTGGATCTTGTGAACTCCAGCGGGGTGATGGGGCATCACCTGGCGGAGGCGGACACGCGGCGGGTGATCGGCGAGGCGCGGCGGGTGCTCAAGCCGGGCGGGTATCTGGCGCTCGACACGGGTCCGCGGACGCGGCACGGGCGGATGGCCGAGCTGATGGGCGAGCAGGGGTTCGTCGAACCGGCGTTCATCCGGGGCACGACGCTGGACCCGAGGCCGAAGGTTGTCATGCGGAAGCGGTGACATGGAGCCCGGGGGCGGGAAGCCGTGACGCGAGCGCGGCGGGGACCGGCGGGGTACCCAGGCAGGGGTTGAGCGGAAGCTTGGTCAACGCTCGGGTGTCAGGGTCATCTCGCGGACAACCAGGGCGAAGAGCGGGCGGTCGGCACCGGTGATCGGCTCGTCGGGCGTGTCGTCGTCGGCGGGGCCGATGCCCGTGCCGAAGCCGTGCATGGCCCGCAGCGCGGCGCGGCTGGAGCGGAGGGCGGCGTCGGCGGGCATGACCATTCCGGCGACGCTGACGTAGCCGGCGACGACGCGCTCGCTGTTTTCGTCGTCGCCCGTGGCACCCAGCGGGGCCCAGGCGCTGAACGCCGCGGCGAAGGCGGCGGCGGCGTCCTGCACTCGACAGGCGGCCTGAAGCATGGCGGCGTCGGCATCGGGCGAGAGCGAGGCCTGGACGCAGCGAAGGATCGAGCTGCGGAGGTCGGCCAGGGCGGGGGAGAGGTCGGTGCGGAGGCGCTCGAGGCGTCCGCCGCCGGCGCGGAGGAGGATGGGGAGCGCGACGGCGAAGGCCCTGCGGCCCAGCCGGGACTCGGCGCGCTGGGCGATGGAGGCGACCCCGCCGCGGACGACGCAGCAGTCGTGGCGGACGGCGAAGCGGTCGATGGCGGCGGTGATGGGGATGTTGATGCCCGGGTCGGGCCCGCCCTTGAGCACGTCGGCGGCGATGAGGTCGAGCGACTGGTCGGGGCTCTCGGCGGCGCGCTTGGCGGCGGAGCGGACCAGGGGTCGGAGGCTGGTGAGGGCGGCGCTCGAGTCGATCTCGGCGTAGACACCCTCGAGCTCGCAGGAGGCGTCCTCGCCCTGGTAGGCCGAGGAGATCACCCCCGAGCGCCAGAGCGGGGCGCTCCAACGCCAGGACTCCATGAGTCGGAGATAGCGCGGGGCGGCCTCGATGGTTTCGCGGACGCCCTCGCGGCTCTGGCCCCGCGTGGGGCGGGGCATGAGCGTGACGACGCGGTCGCCCAGCATCAGCGCCAGCATGGCGGGCGCTTCGCGCGTCGCGAGGTGGTAGGGGCTGAGGGCGAGGTCGAGGGGCATGGTCGGGTGTGTGGGGGTTAGCCGGGCTTGGCGTCGTGGTAGCCGCGGGGGTGGGCCTTGAACCAGTTCCAGGCGCTCGAGACGATCTGATCCAGGTCGGTGACCTGTGCTGCCCAGCCGAGTTCGGCGCGGATCTTGCGGGGGTCGGCGAAGAGCTCGGGCGGGTCGCCGGGGCGGCGGGGGCCGTCCTTGACGGGGAGCTTGACACCCGTGACGCGCTCGACGGCGTCGATGATCTGGCGGACGGAATAGCCCTTGCCGATGCCGACGTTGTAGATGCGCTGCTCGCCGGCCTTGAGGACGCCCAGCACCCTGACGTGGGCATCGACGAGGTCCTCGACGTGGACGTAGTCGCGGATGCAGGTGCCGTCGGGCGTGGGGTAGTCGGTGCCGAAGACGGTGAGGGCCTCGCGCTGCTTGAGGGCGACCTGGAGGCACAGGGGGATGAGGTGGGTCTCGGGCTCGTGGTGCTCGCCGATAAGGCCAGAACGGTCGGAGCCGGCAACGTTGAAGTATCGGAGCGCGGCGAACGCGAAGTCGCGGTTGTCGCGTTTGGCCTGGTCGGCGAAGTCTCGAAGCATGATCTCGGTGAAGAGCTTGGACCAGCCGTACGGGTTGATGGGCTTCTGGGGCGTGGTTTCGGGGATGGGGATGTGCTCGCGGCTGGGCTCGCCGTAGCTGGCGCAGGTCGAGGAGAACACCATGCGCTTGACGCCGCCGCCGGGCATGGTCCAGGATGACTGGACGGCCTCGAGAAGGGAGAGAGAGCCGGCGGAGTTGTTGCGGTAGTAGCGGAGGGGCTGGGTGACGCTCTCGCCGACGTAGGCCATGGCGGCGAAGTGCATGACGGTGTCGACCTGATGCTGTGCGAGTAGGCTGGCGAGCAGGCCGGCGTCGGAGATGTCGGCGTTCACGAAGTGCAGGCGGCCGGGGGCCTGCTTGGCGAGGGCGGCCATGGGCTGGGCGTGGCCGCGGAAGAGGTTGTCGATGCTGACGACGGTCCGGCCATCGCGGAGGAGACGCTGGACCGCGTGAGAGCCGATGTAGCCTGCGCCGCCGGTGACTAGGACCGTCATGAGGAAGCAACTCCCAAAGCCCGTGATTCCGCCCCGATGAGCGAGGATGGTACGTGGGCCCGGGGCCGGTGTTCAGGGTGCGGGGACGGGCGAGGGGCGGGCGCCGAAGCGCGGGCGCGGGCGGGACTGGACCCAGGCCAGCAGGAGGCCACCGATGAGAACCATGCCCGTGCTGAGCCATTGCCCGCGGGAGAGCCCGGCGAAGCGCTGGACGGCGAGCTGGGCGTCGGGGAGGCGGATGAACTCGGTGAGCACGCGGCCCACGCCGTAAACGATCAGGAAGAACGCGGTGTAGAGCCCGGCTTTGCGGGGTTTGAGCCAGAGGAGCCAGAGGACGAGGGTGAGGATGAGCCCCTCGGCGATGGCCTGATAGATCTGGCTGGGGTGGCGGCTGCTGAGCAGCGGGGCGAGTTCCTGCTGATAGCGGCCGTAGCTGCGAGCGAGGGCTTCCATCCTTCGGCCGGTGCTCTGGTCGGGGGCGACGGTCTGCGAGAGGGCGTCGATGCGGACCCACTGCTCGGGGGTCTGGATGAGGCGCTCGGGAGAGGAGAGGCGGTCAAGGAGTTCCTGGGGGTACTGCACGCTCCACCAGGGCCCGGGGGTGCCGGGTGGTGAGACGACTTTGCCCAAGAGCTCGCCGTTGATGAAGTTGGCGATGCGGCCGAAGAAGATGCCGAAGGGTGCGAGGAGGGCGGCGCAGTCCATGATGTGCAGGACGGGGGCCTTGCCGACGATTCGGCCGGTGTCGTCTGGCCAGCCGCGGCTGATGCGCCAGCAGGCGACGGCGAGGCCGACCATCCCGCCGTGGCTGGCCATGCCGCCCTGGTTGATGGCCAGGAGGGACCAGAAGGGGAAGGCGGGCTTGAAGGTGTAAAGGAGTGGTTGGTCGTAGACGAGCGCGTACCCGAGGCGGCCGCCGGCGATGGTGCCAAGGACGAGCCAGACCATGGCGTCGTAGACGCGGGATTCGGGGATGAGGATGAGGCGGCGCTTGGCGAGGCGTTGGAGGATGAGATAAGCGACGACAAAGCCGGTGATGTAGGCGGCGCCGTACCAGCGGATGCCCAGGTCGCCGGAGATGCGGAGAATGAACGGGTCGAGGGCGTGGAAATAGGCGGCGAGGGTGAGCATGTGCGGGAGACTCGGGGTGGCGAAGGTCTGGGCCGACTTTCCGGCGAGCGGGAAAGGGCGGGGTCAGTGGGCGTCGATGGCGAAGAAGCGGCGGGTGTTGTCGTTGAGATGCTTGTGCAGGGTGTCGAAGGGGATCTCGCGGAGATCGGCCAGGGCGCGGGCCGTGTCGGCGGCGTAGGCGGGGAGGCAGGGACGCTTGCCGCGATGAGGGACAGGCGGGAGGAACGGGGCGTCGGTCTCGACCATGATGCGGTCCAGCGGCGGGACGCGGGCGGCGTTTCGGAGATCGGTGGCGGTCGAGTAGGTGAGCACGCCGGTGAAGCTGACCATGGCGCCGAAATCGAGCAGGGCGTGCATGTCGGCGGCGTTGCCGGTGAAGCAGTGGAAGACGAAGCGTGCCGGGTCGAGGCCGGTGGCCTTGAGGATGGGCACGAGGTCGGCGAAGGCCTCGCGGCAATGGATTACGACGGGGAGGCCCGAGGGCTTGCCGATGCCGCCGGAGCGGCCGTGGTTGACGGACTGGATGTAGGCGAGCTGCTCGTGGAGCACGCGGAGCTGGACGTCCTGTGCGGGGGCGGGATAGTGCTTGTCGAGGCCGAGCTCGCCCCAAGCGACGCACTTGGGGTCGGTGGCGACGAGGCGGAGGTTGTCCCAGTGGTGCTCGGAGCCGGCCCGGCCGGCGGCGCGGGCGTCGTTGAGATCGCTGTAGAGCGGGTGGACGCCGGCGGTACACCAGACGCGGGGGTGGGCGCGGGCGATGGCCAGAGCGTCGAGGCAGTCGAGCGTCGTAGTCGAGATGCTGATGCAGCCGGAGACGCCGGCGGCGGCGGCGGATTCGAGCGTCTGCGGCACGGCGGCCGCGAAGTCCGGGAAGGTCAGATGGCAGTGGGTGTCGATCACGGCGAAGGGTAGTGGGAGGGGGCGGGAGGGGTGTTGATAGGATTCGGGATATGCACAACAGATTGGCTCGGGTTCTTGTGCTGGGTCTGGTGCTGGTCGCGGCGCTTCTGGGCGGGGCGACGTCGGCCTGGGGGGCGGACGAGGAATCGTGGTACGTCGTGCAGATCTCGGGCAAGAAGGCCGGGCACATGGTGCAGACGGTCAGGACGGGCGACGGGACCATCACGACGTCGTCGACGATGGCGCTCAAGATTCGGCGGGACACGTCGGTGATCGCGGTCACGCTGTCGAGCGCGTTCGTCGAGACCGTTGATCACACGCCGGTGAGCATGAGGTCCGAGCAGGCGATCGGGGCCGGGCCGGAGCTTGTCGAGTATCGCTTCACGCCCGCGGGCGTCGAGGTGACGCGCGGGCCGGCGGAGAAACGTACGAAGGAGATCAGGCCCCGGCCCGAGGGCGACTGGCTCACGCCCGCGGCGGCGGCGGCGGCAACGGCGCGGGCGATCGCGGATGGCCGGCGGAGCTTCGTGGTCCGGTCGATCGACCCGGCGTCCGGGCTCGCGCCGATCACAACGACGTACACGGTGGGCGAGAAGACGACGGCCCGGGCCCTGGGGCGGGAGGTGCCGGGGGTGGAGTGGGTCACGAGCGTGGACAAGTACCCGGGGGTAAAGAGCCGCGAGGTTGTGGACCTCTCGGGCCGCGCGGTGCGGTCGACGACGAGCGTCGGCGGGCTGGAACTGGAGATCGTGCTGGCCGACCGCGAGCTGGCGATGGTGCGGGCCGAGCCGCCGGAGCTGCTGAACTCGTCGATGATCACGCCGGACCGGGCGATCGGCCGTCCAAGGGACGCGGCACGAGCGACGTACATCGTTTCGACGCGTGAGGAGGCGATGCCGGACCTGCCGAGTATCGGGGGGCAAGTCGCGACACGGCTGGACGCGCGGCGCTTCCGCGTGAGTGTGGACCGGGCCCGTGGGAGCGAGCCCGAGGGCGGCGAGGCTGGTGACGCGGCGCTGCTGGCGCCCAGCGCGATGATTACCTCGCGCGACGCGGCGGTGGTGCGGCTCGCGGAGCGGGCGGTGGCGGGCCTGAAGGACGCCGGTCCGGGCGAGCGGGCCGAGTCACTGCGGCGGGGCGTGCACGGGCTGATCACGAAGAAGGACTTGGACGTGGGCTTCGCATCCGCGGCCGAGACGGCGAGGACGCTCAGCGGCGACTGCACGGAGCACGCGGTGCTGCTGGCGGCGATGCTGCGGAGCCAGAAGATCCCGTCGCGGGTGGTGTCGGGGCTGGTGTATGTCGAGCGCGGCGGGGGGGCGGGAGGAGGCGGGGTGTTCGGCTATCACATGTGGACGCAGGCGCTGATCGACGGCGAGCGGGGACCGCGGTGGATCGACTTGGACGCGACGCTCGGGCCCGGGACGCCGACGGATGCGACGCACATCGGGCTGGTGGTCAGCACGCTGTCCGACGAGGGGATGAGCAACGACCTGGTGCGGCTGGTGCCGCTGCTGGGGACGCTTGAGATCCGGGTCGAAGCGGTCGAGCCGGCCGAGCCGGGCCGGGGGGTCGGACGATGAGCGGCGGTGATCGATCCGGTGATGTGAATGCTCTGCCCGGGTTGCCGCGGCGTGGGGAGGATTCGCACAAGGGCACGATGGGGACGGTCGCGATCATCGGCGGGAGCGTGTCGGCGGCGGCGGTGATGCTCGGGGCGCCGGTGCTCGCGGCGTGGAGCGCGGTGCGGAGCGGGGCGGGGCTGGTGCGGCTGGTGGTGCCCGAGCCGTTGCTGCTCACGGCGCTCTCGATGTGCCCGGCGGCGACGGGCGTGCCGCTGGTGATGGATACGGAGGGGGGCGGGCCGCTGGCCCACGCGGCGGCCCGAACGATCGACGCGCTTGTCGAGCATTGCGACGCCTTGGGAGTGGGGCCTGGGCTGGGCACGGGCGAGGGCTCGCGGGCGGCGGTGTTGAGGTGCGTGCAGCAGGAGCGCGTGAGCGTCGTGCTTGACGCCGGCGCGCTCACGTGCCTGTCGCACACGCCCGAGCTGTTCAGGGACTTTCACGCGCCGGCGGTTCTGACGCCGCACCCGGGCGAGTTCAAGCGGCTGTGCGCCGGTCTGGGGCTCAAGAACGATCTGGGGCTGGCGGGCTCGCGCGAGGGCGCGTGCACGCAGCTGGCCCAGCGGCTGGGGCACGTCGTGGTGCTCAAGGGGCACGGGACAGTCGTGAGCGACGGGCTGCGGACGTGGACTTGCAAGGCGGGGCACCCGTGCCTGGCGACCGGGGGCACGGGGGACGTGCTGACGGGGCTGATCGCGGGGCTCATCGCCCAGTTCGTGCCGGGTGTTGATGCCATGCACATGCGGGCCAAGGCGCCGCGGATGCCGGTGGATCCCGCGCGGCCGCTGGACCTGTTTGATGCGGCGCGGCTGGGCGTGCTCATCCACGCGCGGGCGGGCGAAGCCTGGGCCCGGGCCCGCAGGGCGAGCGGTGGGCTGGCGGCGATGGACCTGGTGGAGCTGTTGCCGGCGTTGATCGAGGAGCGGCGTTCGGAACCGAGCGAACGGGCCTAAAGCGTGAGCATTTCGGCGATCTGCACGGCGTTGAGGGCCGCGCCCTTGCGGAGCTGGTCGCCGCAGATGAACAGGTCGAAGCTCAGGCACGGGCGGTCGTATTCGGCGGGGCCGGCGTTTGCGGGCAAGCGCGAGGAGTCGGGGCGGATGCGGCCGACGAGCACGTCGTCCTTGCCGCTGGCCTTGAGGGGCGTCGGGAACAGGTTGCCCGCGCGGTCGTCGACGAGCAAGACGCCGGGAAACGCGGCGAGGGCGTCGCGGACCTGCTGCGTCGTCGCGGCACGATCGAGGGTGACATTGACGCTCTCGGCGTGGGCCCGACGGACGGGGACGCGGACGCAGGTGGCGCTGATGGCGACCCCGGCGTCGTCCCAGATCTTGCGAGCTTCGAGGATGACCTTGGTCTCCTCGACGTTCTGGCCGGTGATCGGGTCGACGGCGGTGTTGTGACTGAAGAGGTTGAAGGCGTAGGGCTCGTGGAAGACGCCGCCGGTTTCGAGGCCGGGGCGGACGGGGCGGCCGGCGAGGTCGTCGCGGGTCTGGGCTTCGAGCTCGTCCATGCCCTTGGCTCCGGCGCCGCTGGCGGCCTGATAGGTGCTCACGACGACGCGATCGACACCGAAGGCGGTGCGCAGGGGCGTAAGGGCCATGAGGAGGATGATCGTCGAGCAGTTGGGGTTGGCGATGATGCGGCCCTTGCCATCGGGCGTGCGGACGCGGTAGGGCGCGGGGCCGCCGAGGGACCCGGGGTTCACCTCGGGGATGGTGAGCGGGACGCCGTGGTCCATGCGGAAGGCCGAGGAGTTGTCGATGCTGGTGCAGCCGTGCTCGGCGGCGGGGCGGCAGAACTGCTTGGAGATGGCGGAGCCGGCCGAGAAGAGGGCGATGTCGACGCCGCGGAGCGACTCGGCGGTGAGGGGCTCGACGACCAGCTCGGCGTCGCGGTACGGGAGCTTCTGACCCGCGGAGCGCGGCGAGGCCAGGGCCTTGATGGTGGCGTAGGGGAAGCGGCGCTGGGCGAGGATGTCGAGCATCTCGCGGCCGACGGCGCCGGTCGCGCCCGCGACGGCGATGGTGGGAAGGGTGGGCATGGGGGATGTGTCTCGGGTGAAGGCTCAGGAGGTCCGGGTGACGACCTGGTCGGCCATGACCATGAGCAGCTCTCGGGCCGGGGTTTCGGGGAGGGCGGCGAGGTTGGCCTTTGCGCGGGCGACCAGTCGGGCCGCCTCGTCGCGGGCGTGCTGGATCGAGCGGGTGGTTTCCAGGGCCTCCAGCAGCGCGCGGGAGACCGCGGCGGACGTGCCGGGCTCGGTGTGCGGAGTGTCGAGCAGAGCGAGCGTGCGGCCGCGCTGCTCGGGCGTCGCCGTGGCCAGGTGGTGGATGACCGGGAGGGTGAGTTTGCCGAGCTCGAGGTCACGCCGCAGGGGCTTGCCGACGACCGACTGGTTGCCGGTAAGGTCCAAGAGGTCGTCCTGGATCTGGAACGCGACGCCCAGGTCCATGCCGACGCGTTCCATGCGGGCGGGGATTTCGTCGGTGCTTGCGCCGACCGCGCCGACCCCGTCTCCCCTGCCCGGGCCGGACTGCATCGCCCCGAGGCGGCAGGCGACGGCGATCAGCGAGCCGGTCTTGCGGCGGACGATCTCGAAGTACGTCGGCTCGTCGATCGAGAAGTTCTCGCGGTGGTGCAGCTGCAGCAACTCGCCGGCGCAGAGCGTCATGCCGGTCTGCCCGATGAGCAGCGCGGCGGCCTGACTGTTGAGGGAGGAGCACAGGCGGAAGGCCGACGAGAACAGGTAATCGCCCAGGATCACGGCGGCCTCGTTGCCGCGGAGCCGGTTGACGGTCGCGCCCTTGCGGCGGATGTCGGCCTCGTCGAGCACATCGTCGTGCACGAGCGTGGCCATGTGGATCATCTCGATGGCGGCGGCGATGGTGATATGGCTTGGGGAGGTGGAGGATTCGGCGAGTGGCGGAGTGGCGGCGAGGCCGGAAAGGATGACTAGGGCTGGGCGGAGCATCTTGCCGCGGTAGTTCTCCAGGTGCTCGACGAGGCGCTGGACGGGGGGCAGGTCGGAGCGGAGGGCCTGCTCGAACTCGCGTTGGACGCGGTCGATGGCTTCGGAGAGGACGGGGAGGAGGGCAAGGGTCTGGCCGCCGGTTGGGATGTTGAAGGGTGGGGGCGATGCGGAAGGGGGCATGGGGAACCGTAGCGGTGCCGAGCGTGGTCAGGGAAAGGCTCTGCATTGCGTTCCCTCTCCCGCAGCCGGGAGAGGGCGCCGAGATCCTGACCAAAAACGAAAGAGCCCCCGGGCCGTCCCGGGGGCGTGCGAGTTACTTGATTGCGGAGTTGATCACCGACGACGGCGACGAGCGCCCAGCAGGCCGGCGCCGCCCAGGAGGGCCAGAGCGCCCGGGGCCGGAACGACGGACTCGGAGGTGATGATGTAGTTGTCGAGATACATCGACTGGGTCAGGGAGGCGGCACCGCCGCTCATGGCGTCGAAGTCGCTCAGGGTGGCGAAGCCGGCGTTGGCGGTACCCGCGATAAGGATGTTGTTGCCGCTGGTGATCGCGACGCCGCCAGTGACGACATTGACCGCGACGCCGAGGTTGATCCACTGGCCACGCGGGACTGCCAGAGCGGGGGTGCCGAGGGTGTAGTTGCCGAAGGCGACGCCACCGGGGCCGTCCGGATCCAGCGTGGCGATGATCGCTCCGTCGGAGGCCCGGACGCGGGCACCGGCAAGCTGGGCTCCGGCCGAGTTGTAGGCGCTCACGCCGAAGAAGGCCGTGGTGGTGTTGGCGACCGGGGCGTTGATGTCAAACTTGGCCCAGATCCAGTCTTCGCCCAGTGTGCGGGCGGCGACGGGAGCGGAGATGTCCGGGAAGCTCCAGCGGGTGGCGGTGGTCTGCGAGATGCGGAGCATCTGGCTACCGATCGGGGACGTCACGCCGTCGGCACCATTGATGATGGTGTGCAGGGTGTGGCCAGCGGGATCGGCGAGCCAGCCGTTCTGCCCGTCGACATTGCCGGGGGCGAAGAGCGGGGCCTCGAAGCCCTGGGCGTCATAGATCAGCCCGGCCTGGGCCGAGGCGGCCCCGGCGAGCAACAGCGCAGCGACGGACACGAAAGTCTTCATCTCTCTTCTCCAGAATGTTGCCCAGATTCACACGAACGAACCGGCCGTGCAACTCACGGCCTGGAGCGGGGCATCGATCTGGAGCATGACACCATCCTGGCAGAAAGCAAGCTCTGCAGCGGTCCGGACGTTTGGAAAACCCGGGGTGAAGACGGAATCGGTCCGAAAAGTAGGGACGGGGGTGGAGGGATCGGCGGTTGGGGAGGGGTGGGGGGATGGGGCGGGGGGATGGGAGTGACCGCGACAAGCTCGCGAGGGTGCGCGTTGGCAGTCTCCATGCGCACCGACTGAAAAGGTTCAGCGAGTCCTATTCCGCACGCCCTCACCTGCTTGAGGCTGCGCTTCAAGCGGTTCTCTGCCGCTCGCGCGGGAGCGGCGGGAGAGAGCATTTAACGGGCGCTACTTCTCGGCGCTGATGAAGCACACCCAGCTTGCGCATGCTTCGCCCTGCTCGCTGGCGGTGAACACGCCGTTGCCCTCCCCATCGTCGTCGTCGCCTTCCCAGTAGACCGTCGAGCGGGAGAAGCCGGCGTCGGCCAGGACGTCGCGGATCTCCGGAAGGGTCCAGAGGCGCCACTCGTAGGTGAACGCGTCCTTGAGCTTGGAGCCGTCGGGGAGTTCGAAGTGGATCTTGCAGACCAGCTTGCCGGAGATGGGGTCGAAGCTCTCCTGCTGCCAGATATAGGTGAAGGGATGGTTGAAGTCGATGACGCTGGGCTCGGCCTTGCGGGCGTGGGGGATGGCACGGCGTTCGCGGATCTGTTTGAAGGCGTCGAACCCGCCGTAGAAGTCCAGGAAGAACACGCCGTCGCGGCACAGGTCTTCGCGGACGCGCTTGAAGTAGGCGAGCATGTCGGCGCGGCGGGCGAAGGTCCAGAACGAGAAGTTCATGGCCAGCACGGTGTCCATGCGGCCCTTGAGGTCCGGGTGCGGGTCGAGCACGTTGGATCGCCGAAGCTCGACGCGGGGTCGCTGGGCCGGCTTGAGGCGCGCGAGGTTGTGCTCGATGCCCCAGGCCAGGGCGTCGTGGTCGAGGTCGAGCCCGATGGCGATGTTGGTGGGGCGGCGGCGGACCCACTCGCAAGAGGTGTTGGCCGTGCCGCAGAAGTCTTCGCGGAGGACGCGGGCGTGGCGGCCTCGGAGGGCTTTGAAGGTCTGGTCGACGAAGTCGATCTCGGCCTCGACGCATTGGACGGCGCGCTGGTAGAGGTCGTTGCGATCGGCGAGTTGGGCCAGGGGCGGGCGTTTCGGTTTGACGCGGCTGGTCCGGGGTGTCGCTGCTTTTGGGCGGGCGGCTGGCGTGGGTCGTCCGGGACGGGGGGGTCGGGCCATGGCGTAAGCTCGGATCACTAGGGTCGGGGGAGGGGGGAAGGGGCGGAGTGTAGCGGAAGGGTGGTTGAGTGTTGAGAGGCGAAAGCGGGGGGGAAAAGGGACCGATTGGGACTTGGCACGCGGGTCTGAAGACACGCGCCACCAAGGGCGGAGATGTTGAAGGGCCTAAAGTCGTCCCCCCGCCGAGAAGCGGGCCAAGGAGTGTTGCCAAATGCGTCTGACGATGGTCGGCACCGGGTATGTGGGACTGGTCACGGGCGTGTGCCTGAGCAACACGGGCAACGACGTCCTGTGCCTGGACACGGATGTGCGGAAGATCGAGATGCTCAAGCGGGGGCAGTGCCCGATCTACGAGCCGGGGCTGACGGACCTGATGGAGCGGAACATCGCCGCCGGGCGGCTGAAGTTTTCGACCGACCCGACCTCGGCGCACGCGGGCGCGGACATGATCTTCATCTGCGTGGGCACGCCCAGCGACGAGCGCGGGCACACAGATTTGAAGTACATTCTGGGGGCCGCCGACGACATCGCCGCGACGCTCAAGGGCCTTGGCCCGAATCAGAAGCCCAAGGTGATCGTGGTCAAGAGCACGGTGCCGGTGGGGACGACGTTCCTGGTGCGGGATCGCATCCGCGAGAAGGCGGGGCCCGAGATCCCATTCGAGGTCGCCGACAATCCGGAGTTTTTGAAGGAAGGCGCGGCGATCGAGGACTTTAACAAGCCCGACCGCGTGGTGGTGGGCGTGGAGAAGGACTGGGTGGGCGACGCGATGCGCGACCTCTACGACCCATTTGTCCGCAACGGGCACCCGATCTACATCATGGACGTGCTCAGCGCCGAGATGGTCAAGTACGCGGCCAACAACTTTTTGGCGACGAAGATCAGTTTCATCAACGAGATGGCCAACCTGTGCGAGGCGTACGGGGCGAACATCACGCGGGTCCGCGAGGGCATGTGCTCCGACAAGCGGATCGGCAACGCTTTCCTGTATCCGGGCCTCGGCTACGGCGGCTCGTGCTTTCCCAAGGACACGCTGGCGTGCATCATGATGGGGGACAAGGCGGGCATCGAGGCCACGCTCTCCAAGGCCGTGCACCACGTCAACCAGAAGCAGCGGGACCGGTTCTTCGACAAGATCCAGGGCGCGTTCAAGAACTCGGGCGGGCTCACGGGCAAGAAGATCGCCTTCTGGGGCATCGCCTTCAAGCCCCGCACCGACGACATCCGCGAGGCCCCGGCGCTGACGCTGATGCGGAAGGCCCTGGGCTACGGCGCGTCGTGTGCCGCGTTCGATCCGGTGGCCAACGAGAACGCCCGGCGCGAGCTGGGCTCCGCGGTCACGATCGTCGAGGACATGTACCAGGCTCTCGAGGGGGCCGACGCGCTGGTTGTCGCGACGGACTGGGACGAGTTCAAGAGCCCGGACTTTGCGCGGATCGCGCAGCTGATGAAGCGGAAGCTGATCTTCGACGGGCGGAACCTGTACAAGACGGCGTCGATGGCGCAGGCGGGGTTCGAGTATCACTCGGTGGGTCGGGCCGTGTCGCGGGCGCAGTGAGGGCGAGCGGCCGGCTCGCGTGAGCGAGAGTACCGGCGGCCACGGGCACGACGAATCGGGTGCCGCCGTAGACTCGGACCATGAGCGACTCGAGCCGGATTGCACAGGCCGACTGGCTCGACCTCTCGCGGCACGCGGCGGCCCCGATCGACTTTCTCTACGCCGACCCGCCGTTCAACACCGGCGTCGCCAAGCGGACGCCCCCCGGGGCCGCGGCGGCCGGGCGGGTGATCGATGCTGAGTACGCCGACGACTTCGGGTCCGCCGCCGGGTTCATCGACTGGCTGCGGCGGCGTCTCGCGGGCACCATTCAGCTGATGGCCCCGACGGGCCTGATGTGCCTCCACGTGGATTGGCGCACCAGCCACCGCGTGCGTGTGCTTCTGGACGAGTTGCTGGGCGAAGATCGCTTCGTCAACCACCTCATCTGGTCGTACGGCCTGGGCGGGTCCTCCCCACGCCGCTTTGCCCGCAAGCACGACGACCTGCTGCTGTATTGCCTCGACCCCGAGCTCTACTACTTTGACCCGCCGATGGTGCCCGCGACGAGCCAGCGGATGAAGGGGCTGCTCAAAAAGGCGACCGATGTGCTGGACATCCCGAGCCTCAACAACATGGCCACCGAGCGCACCGGGTATCCGACGCAGAAGCCCATCGCCCTCCTCGACATGCTCGTCCGCGCCTGCTCGCCGCCGGGCGGGCTGGTGGTCGATCCCTGCTGCGGCAGCGGCACGACGCTGGTCGCCGCCGTACGCGCGGGCCGGCGAGCCGTTGGACTCGACACCAACCCCGGCGCGGTGGAGCTCTCGCGCTCGCGGCTGGCGGAGGTTGACCGCTGGCACTCGGGGCTCGGCGGCGGCTGAAGGGCGGGCTCCGAGCGTTTTTCCCCGCGAGTGCTCTGCGTACAATTTGTCCGCATGATCGCACGCGTCATCGCCTGGTACGCCCGGCGGATCGTCAACGTGAACATCAACATCATCCTCGCGGGTGTGATTGCGCTATTCCCGGTTCTGGCCGTGGTGCGGCTGGTGGAGTGGGGCCTGTCGACCGGGCTGGTCGACGGGCAGCGGCTGCACCTCTCGGACAAGCTGATCATCGGCGGGGCGACGTTCTTCGCGGACATCGTTTTTGACGTGGTGATCTACTACGCGCTGCATTGGAGCGCCAACCACGCGCCCTGGCTGAAGGAGCATCGGGTGGCGCGGATCAGCGCCGTCGCCGATGCGGCGGTGCAGGAGACGCCGTTCTTCAAGGACGCGACGAAGGTGCAGCTGCAGCGGGCGGTGATCTCGCCGCTGCTGTACGTGCTGTGGCTGGGGACGCAGCAGCTGATGCTCTCGATGCACTTCTCGGCGGTGTGGGCGACGGTGGTGGGCTTCTGCGTGGGCATGACCGCGGCGCGGACGATCCACACGCTGTGGATGCTCAAGCAGGAGCGGCGGTCCCACGATCGGATGAACTGCGCGCTGTGCCGCCGGTGCGGCTATGACCTCATGGCCATGCCGGTGGATTCGCCCGAGCGCTGCCCGGACTGCGGCTTGGCGTTCGATCTTGTGCGGCGGACCGCGCCCGAGAAGCTGAGTGCCATTTCGGAGCTCGAGCCGCCCAAGGCGGGGTGAGCGGTGGTGGGGCAGGGCGGGTGGTGGCCGCTTCAGGCGTCGGCCGGCAGGGGTGTCAATCCGCAGAACCGGCGGATGGCCCATCGGCCTGCGTAGATCGCGGGCGTGAGCAGGATCGAGAGCACGAACTTGAGCACGTAGCCGGTCAGGGCCGTCTTGATGACGAAGGCCATGGGCGCCGGCTCGCGGCCGGTGAGGGTCTGGAGGACCTGGAAGAAGACAATCGTCACCACGAAGCTGTCGAAGAGCTGGCTGATGACGGTGGAGCCGGTGGCGCGGAGCCAGACGGCGGTGCCGCCGGTGAGGCGTTTGAAGGCGCCGAAGAGGGAGATGTCCAGCAGGGATCCGATCAGGAACGCCGCCATGGAGGCAACGTACATAAGCGCGGCGGACCCGAAGATGTTCTCGAACGAGGTTTGTGTGGCGGTGCCGGGGATGCCCTCGAGGATGGGGATGTGCCGAGCGGCGAGGACGAGCCCGAAGGCCAGAAGGCCCATGGCGAAGCCGATGAAGGTGACGCGGCGGGCGGCTTTCTGGCCGTAGTACTCGTTGAGAAGGTCGGTGAGCACGAAGGTGATCGGGAACGTAAGCATGCCGACGGTGTGCTCGATCGGGAGGCGCCACTCGCCGATGGCGAGTTCGAAGCGGAAGAGCTTCACGCCCAGGATGTTGGCCAGCAGCAGACAGGTGACGAACACGCCCGTGAGCCACAGGTACAGCCGCGTGCGGGCGTCGAAGCCGCCCGGTTCGGCGGCCGGCGCGAACAGGACCGTTGGAGAGAGCGTTTGGGAGGCGGGGCGTGGCTGGGCCATGGGGTTCTCGGTGGCCGGTGGGGGTGGGCGCGGGGGTGGGGGCGGGGGCGGACGTGGATAATCAGCGGTTCGCAGTTTACCCGCGGATCGTTTCGCACGGACAGTTCCGTGGTCCGGACGGGCGTTATGCTCGTTTGCATGTGCGGGATCGGCGGCATTCTGCGGGTCTGGCCGGCGGAGCGGCGCGAGGAGGCGCTGGCGATGCCGCACGGGCGGAGCATCCCCGAGGCGTGGCTGGACACGATCGACGACGCCATCAAACACCGTGGCCCGGACGGGCGCGGACGGTTCCGCGACCGGGCGGTGCGGGCGGATGGCTGCGTCGTCGATGTCGCGCTGGTCCATCGACGTCTGAGCATCATCGACCACACGGGCGGGCACCAGCCGATGCTCTCGCTGGGGCTGGGGACGGGTGTTGTGGGAAGAAGCAGGCTGGCGCTGGGCGGGGTGGGTGGGGGGCTGGGGCTATACGGGCGGGATGCGGCGAGCGAGCTCGTCGGCGACGGGCCGGGGCTCGACGGGCCGGCCGGAGCTTCTGGCCTGAGCGAGATGCGGGGCCTCGATGCGACTGGGTCGCCTCACTTCTCGCTTACGCGAGAGGCTCGGTCGGCGCGGGTGTGCGTGGTGTTCAACGGGTGCATCTACAACCACCGCGAACTGCGCGCGGAGCTCGAGCGGGCCGGGCACGTGTTTACGACCGACCATTCGGATACCGAGGTGCTCGTGCACGGGTGGCGGGAGTGGGGGGCGGGCGTGTGGGGGCGGCTGGACGGCATGTTCGCGGCCTGTGTGTGGGATGCGAACGCCGGACACGCCCAGATCGCCCGAGATCGCTGCGGCGAGAAGCCGCTCTACTACTTGTCTCTCCGCAACGCCCGGAAGCTGCCCGGTCAGACACTGGTTTTCTCGAGCGAGGCCGGATCTCCTGCCCGGCTGGGCGACGCGCTTGTCGGCGATGCCGGCAGCGATCTGGCCAGCTACTCGCTCCGCAACTGGACCCACTACGGGTTCGGGGCTCGACCACCGTCGCGAGCACTCGGTACTGTCTCGCCGGGGGAGACGATCGGCGAGGAATCCGGGGCTGCGGGCGGTTTCGTGCCGCGAGAGTTCTGGCATCCGCCGGCGCGGCAGACGGATGGGGGCTTGACCGTCGACACCCTCGATGCTGCGCTCTCATATGCTGTCGGCTCGCGGCTGGGCTCGGACGCGCCGCTCGGGTGTTTCCTCTCCGGGGGCGTTGACTCCTCGCTCGTCGCGGCGCTGGCGCTAGGGCGCCTCGGACGGCTGCGAACGTTCTGCGTGCGGATGCCGGATCCGCGATACGACGAGTCGGCGCACGCGCAGCACGTCGCGGATCATCTGGGCACCGAGCATCTCACGCTCGACTGCGCCGGGCTGGGCAGAAGCTCCGCGGCCGACGATCTGGAACGCTTGATCCGACAGGTCGGCCTCCCGCTCGGCGATAGTTCACTGCTGCCAACCTATTGGGTCAGCCGCGCGGCGAGGGAGCACGTCGCCGTCGCGCTCAGCGGCGATGGCGGGGACGAGTTGTTCTGTGGCTACGAGCGGTACCGTGCAGCGATCCTCCTGCGTCGCTGGCGGCGGTTGCTCGCCTCGATCCCTTTGCCATCGAGCTGGGCCGACGCCTCGCGTGGGCGACGCTCGCGCGTCGCCCGGCTGGTCAACGCCGCGCGTGGCGGGGGATACCTCGACCTTCTCCGGGTGTTCGGCCCCGATGATGCCGAGCGGCTGGATCTGCGGGAGCATGGCCGACGCGAGAGTGTGCCGCCGACCTCGAGCGGAAGCCCGAACGGCCCTGTACCACCGCGCAATCTGCCCGAGGTCGACGCGCCGGCCTGGGATTTCTCGGTCTATCTGCCCCAGGACCTGCTCAGCAAAGTCGACACGGCCTCGATGAGTGTTGCGCTCGAGGTCCGAGCGCCCCTGCTCGCGCCCAGCCTTGTCGATGGGGCCCTTTCAACCCCGTTGAGCGTCCTGATGCCCCGCGGCCAGCGCAAGGGTCTGCTCCGCCAGGTCGCCCGCCGATATCTCCCCGCCGCCGTCGTTGATCGTCCCAAGCAGGGCTTCGCGATCCCCATCGGCGACTGGTTCCGCAGCGACTACGGCGGACTGCGCAGCATGCTCCTGGACCACCTGGGCTCGACCGAGCCGTTCGGGCCGCCGGGGCTGGGGATCGGCCTGAACATGCGGTATGTGCGGCGGATGCTCGATGAGCATCTCGGCACCGGGCCGTCGGGGCGGGTCGTGCGGGATCATTCGCAGCGGCTGTACATGCTGCTGGTCTTGAGCGTGTGGGCGAGGTGGATGGGGGGGCTGGCGAAGAAGCGACCGGATGGGGAAGCGACGGAGTGACGAAGTCCAGAAGGGGCGGAGCCGCGAACGGTCGGAGCGGGGCGGAGGGGGGCGGAGGGGGGCGGAGGGGGGCGGAGGCTCGTCGCAAGCCTCTCGCGTCGGCGCGAGCGGTTCGAGGGCACGGCGTCGGTCGCAGGGCGGCCGTGAGCGGCTCGATCGGACGACGGAGGCCGTCCTCCGTGTCCCGCCCGGGCGCGGACGGCGCGGGGCGGGGACGTTCGGGCGCGGAGCCCGGCGGGTGGGACGCGGGGACGGGCCAGGGGAACGCGTGTCCGGTCGGCCCGGACCCGTGCCCGGACGCTTCGGGCACGGGGTCGGACGGTCCGGGCACGGGGCGGGGACGTGCGGACGCGGGCTCAAGCCGGGCGGGCACCCGGCCGATAAGCGGGGGCGTGCGTTGATGGAGCGCGGCGGGTCCGCGATGGATTTGCGCGTGGGTCGGGGGGATGTGTCGCCCGCTTTGCGGGCTCGATTCGATGCGCTCCCGCTCGCGCGGGAGGCTCCGACGATTCACCGCGTGACTTCGTCCCCCCGCGACCCGTCGCAGCCTCAGAAGGAATACACCAGCGTGGCGAAGTACAGCAGGTCGTTCCGCTTCTTGTCGTCGCCGGGCTGGGACTCGTAGCGGTTCTCGACGCCGAGCTTGAGGCTGAGATTGTTGGTCGGGTCGACGAGGACCTCGTAGGCGGCCTTGCCGATCACGCGATAGTCCTTGGGGAAGTTCAGCAGGCTGGGGAAGTAGTCGACGCTGGCGACGATCTTCTGACGCTCGTCGAGCTTGTGCTCGAAGTCGAGGCCGAGGTTGGCCTCGGGCTTGATGCGGTTGTCGCTGCCGCCGAACTCCTTGCTGAAGCCCAGGCCCACGCGGCCCAGGAGCGAGGTGGTGTCGTTTTTGATGAGCTCGTAGCCCACGCCGGCGAAGATGCTGGCCCGCCAGTCCCAGTTCTGGAACTGGTCGTACTCGCCCTTGCCGATGGCGAAGAATCGCCACTTGCTGTCTTCGATCTTCCAGTCGTTTCGGAGGGCGGCCTCGCCGCGGTCGGTGGATTTGCTGCCTTCGGAGGACCCGTAGACATAGAGGGCGTCGAGGGTGGTGACAACCTTGCTGGTCTCGCGTTTGGCCCCGAAGGCCCCGCGGAAGTTGAAGTTTTCGCTATTTCCCGAGGCCCCTGTGGCGCCGGCCTCGACCTTGCTGGCCCAGCCGTCCCAGAACGACTCGGGATCTTTCTTGACCTCGGGCGGCTTGGCCGCCTCGGCGGGCGCCGCCGAGGCGGCTGGGGCCGTGGGGGCAGGGATCACGGCGTCTGGCGCTGGGGCGACGGGGGTCGGGGCGATGGACGCGACGGCGTTCTTGGCCAGGCTGATCGTGCCGAGCAGCGGATGGTTGAAGACGACCGTCTGGCCGTCGTCGGAGATAAGCGTTGCGCGGATGGTCTCGCCCGTGGAGAGCGTGGCATCGACGGACTGGCCGACCTGCCCCATGGCGGATCCGGCGAGGGCGAGGAGAATGGCGGCGGGGAACAGGGCTTTGAACATATTCGGGGCCTTGAAGGGGTGAGGAAGTTGCCGCAGGTCGCCGCGGCGTGCGATTTCGGGTCAGAGGATACAGGGAAGTTGCCGCGCGGGCGACTATAATCCCGGCTTTCCACATATGCCCCTGCTCGCCTGCTCAAACGTCAAGTACATCATCGGCACCCGCGTCCTGCTCGACGGCGTGGGGTTGTCTGTCGAACCGGGTCAGCGGATGGGGCTGGTGGGCCGCAACGGCTGCGGAAAATCGACACTTCTGAAGGTGTTGTCTGGCCGGATCCGCCCGGACTCGGGAGCGGTCTCTCAGCAGAAGGGGGCCCGGATCGGGTACCTCACGCAGGACCCGGAGCTCGACCACAGCAAGACGCTACGGGACGAGGCGCTTTCGGGGTTTGCCGAGCTCAACCGCAAGCACGCCGAGCTGGAAGACGTGTTCCATCTCATGGCCCAGCCGGAGAACGCCGCGGGCACGCCCCTGGAGCGTCTGCTCAAGCGGCAGGAGGACCTGCAGCACGAGATCGACGAGCTGGGCGGATATGACGTCGATCACAAGATGGAGGCCGTGCTGCACGGGCTGGGGTTCACCGATGCGCAGTTCGGTATCCCGGTGGGGAAGCTCTCGGGCGGCCAGAAGGGGCGGCTTGCGCTCGCGAAGCTGCTGCTCGAGTCGCCGGACCTGCTGCTGCTCGACGAGCCGACCAACCACCTGGATATCGCGGGGCGTGAGTGGCTTGAAGAGTTCCTGGTGAACGACTTCAAGGGCGCGGTGATCATGATCAGCCACGACCGCTACATGCTCGACCGGGTGGTCCAGAGCATCGAGGAGCTCGAGTCGGGGCGGATGATCGACTATCCGGGCAACTACACCGCGTTCCTGGAGATCCGCAAGCAGCGGCTGCTCACGCAGATGCGGGCATACGAGAACCAGCAGAGCGAGTGGGCCAAGGAAGAGGAGTTCATCCGCCGGTTCCGGGCCGGGCAGCGGGCCAAGGAGGCCCAGGGCCGCCTGAGCAAGCTTGAGCGGCAGAAGGAGCTGTTCTCCATCGCTCGCCCCACCGAGATGGCGACGATGCGGTTCGCCTTCCCCCAGGGCCCGCGGCCGGGCGACCACGTCGTGACGGTGCGGGACGCGAGCAAGGCGTACAACAACCCGATCCATCAGGAGGGCGAGGACACGCTTGGTGAGGGCGAGGCGACGGGTCGGAAAGTGCTGTTTGACGAGATGAACGTCACCATCTCACGGGGCGAGCATTGGGGCGTGATCGGGCCCAACGGGGCGGGCAAGAGCACGCTGATCAAGGCGGTCCTTGGGCAACTGCCGCTCGACTCGGGAGTGACCATCGTCGGGGCGAGCGTGGTGACCGGGTACTACGCGCAGCTTCCGCCGGAAGAGGACGGGACGATCAGGGTCATCGAGTACCTTCAGCGGCTGATCCGGCGGGAGAACCCGCAGAGCGTTCTGAGCGAGCAGGCGGCGCGGGATCTGGCCGGGGCGTTCTTGTTCACCGGCGAGGACCAGGAGAAGCCCATCGGGGTCATGTCCGGCGGCGAGCGGTCGCGGGCCCGGCTGGCGGGGCTCTTGTCGAGCGCCAAGAACCTGCTGGTGCTCGACGAGCCGACCAACCACCTGGACATCCCGTCCAGCGAGCGGCTGGAACAGGCCCTCATGGCCGACGAGGAGATCGGCGGATACGCGGGGACGCTGATCCTGATCAGCCACGACCGCGCGTTCATCGATGCGACGTGCCAGCACCTGATCGTGCTGGACGGCCACGGCGGGGCGACGGTGTTTCACGGCAACTATTCCGAGTGGCACGCCAAGCAGATCTCGATGGCGTCGCAGAAGAAGCGGGAGGAGGACGAGAAGTCCAAACGCCGCCAGCCCGCGCCGGCCCCGAAGCCCAAGGCCGAGGCGCCCAAGGCGGCCTCGAAGCCCGATCCCGCGCCGTCCAAGGCCAAGAAGGACCGGGCCAAGACGAAGCTCTCGTGGATGCCCGACGAGCGTCTGGAGACAGAGATCACGACGCTGTCGGCGAAGGTCAAGACGATGGACGATCAGCTCGCGAGCGAAGATGTGTACCGCGACGCCAGAAAGTTTCAGGCCCTGATGAAGGATCGGGAGCTGGCTGGGGCGGAGCTGGCGAAGTTCGAGGAGGAATGGGTGGCCCGGTCGGAGTGAGGCGGGCCGGGGTGGGAGGGTTTTGGGGCGAGGGCGGGGGGCCGAAACCGCCAGTGCAGAGACCGCCCGGTTCTGGTCGATGGAGAGCCTATGAGCATTCGCGGCGAAGGTCTGGCAGGCACTTCCGGTGACGCCGCGGGCGTGTTGTCGCGTCGCGAGGTGGTTGGTGGGGGGCTTGCGTTCGGGCTATTGACGCTTGCTGGCTGTCAGGCCGGGGTCAGGACGACGGCGCTGCCGGACCCGTATTGGGTGAACGCGAACCCCGTGGCGAGTGCGCCGCCGGTGACGATGGGGCCGGTGATTTCGAGTCCGGGCCGATCGCCGGCGGTGGTGCAGGCGCCGCGGATCCCGCTGGACCCTGGGCCGCTGCCGGGGGTGATGGGGCGGAGCCAGTGGACCAGCCGCGGGGTGGCCCGGGCGGGGGACATCAATCCGATGAACGGGGTCCGCCGTATCACGGTCCACCACGACGGGATGCCACCGGTGGCGATGCGGTCGGTGGGGGACGTGGGCGGGCGGATCGAGCAGATCCGGCAGTCGCACGTGTCGGGCAGGGGGTGGGCGGACATCGGTTACCACTATGTGGTCGATCAGCAGGGGCGCGTGTGGGAGGGGCGGAACATCCGCTTCCAGGGCGCGCACGTGAAGGACCAGAACGAGAACAATCTCGGCATTCTGGTGCTGGGCAACTTCGACCGGCAGCAGCCGACGGCGTCGCAGATCCAGGCCTTGGATCGCTTCGTGGCGGCGCAGATGCAGCGGTACCGGATCAACCTGCGGGACGTTCGCACCCACCAGGAGCGGGCCCCGACGGAGTGCCC
>JBBQRT010000050.1:0-26266 GCA_038214505.1 Phycisphaerales bacterium
TCTCGAGTGCGGCGATGTCGGCCACGCTCGTGCGTCGCAGGAACGCCAGGGTCTCGTCGCGGTGCTGGCTCCAGACGCGGTGGGCCGGGCAGGCCCGCTCGTCGCAGCACTCGGCGATGCCCAGCATGCAGCGCTTCTGCACGATCGGATCGCGGAGCGGGTCAGGTCGACGACATGGAGACGCCGGCCCACCGCATTCTGCTCGGCGACGACGCCGGAAGCGACCAAGATCCCCCCAATCGCCTTGAAGAAATCCGCCCGCGGCGCGACGAGTCCGGCGCGGCCTGTCCCGCGAGCTCCGGCGTCACTCGTCGGCACGCGGATCGTGCTGCAATCTCGAGCTGGCTTGCTCGACGATCGCCATCGCCACCCGCTCCGGGTTGTATCCGCCCGAGAGCATCACGCACGGCTTCCCCGCCGCGCCGGCGTACTCACGCGCTTCCTCGGCGTGCAGGTGGCCCGTCAGCTTGACGATGACCACCACGACGGCTGTGTCTGCTCGGTAGATCGGCGCCCGTATCGCCGCCCCGGAGCCATGCTCCGTCAGCACGACCCATTCCGCCTCCTTGAGCTCGAACGCCTCCGTCAACCGCTCGACGGCCGATGCGTTGCGGTCCCCGCCGATGATGACCAGCCGCTTGCCGCGCAGAAGCCCGCGAACCTCGCGCACCAGCGGGCTCCATTCTCGAGCGTCCGCCGACGCGGTGTCCTGCTCCTCGCTCTCGGGACTGGCGCTGCGTGACCGGGCCCGCTCGAGCACGCCCGCCAGTGCTCCGTTCGACGCCGCGTCTCCCGCCCAGAGCTCCGCCGCCGCGGGACCGACGGCCTCGGTCACCCGCCGGTCCGTCGCAGCGACGCCCATCACCGCGAGACTCGCGACGGCGTTCCGGATCCGGTCCCAGTCCACCTCCGAACTCTTTCCCGCGTTCTTGACGACCTGCCGCGCGTGGTACTTGATCTGGCCGAGCGAGTTCTTGATCTGCTTTGACGCCGCGGCACGCCGGTCGATCCGCCCCTGCAGCAATCCGATGCGCAACCTCAGGTCGGCGGCGAAATCGGGGTCGGCCGGGTCGCCGACGGTCATGTAGCGTTCGACATACACTCGGCGAAAAGCTGTCTGGCGACGCAGCCATACGTGCACGTCGATCTGATCCCGGTCGTCCTCGGTCAGCCACGTCTCCGCGAGCGCGACGCGCAGGGCCGAGTCGGCCTCCGCGAGCAGTTGCAGCGCCGACACCTCGTCCTCCGGCGACCGCTCGGCGGCCGCCTCGTCCAGCCGCCGCACAAGCGATGCCGCGTCCGCGAGCGCGTCGTACGAGTCGGCGATCCGCGAGAGTGAAGCGTCTCGGGGCTGCGTCTGGTTCCGCCAGAAGACCCACAGAAAACAGCTGGTCATCGCCTTCGCCCTGGCAAGCATCTCGCTCAGCCGCTCGACGGCGACACGCTCCCTGTCGGGGTCCCCGACCGCGGCGCGACGCTCGATGAAGAGCCGGCACGATGCCGCCTTCAACCGGCACCGCTCATCGACCAGCCGCAGATCGACTTCCGGCGGGGGTGCCGGGTCGGTGCCGCCGTAGATGGGCTCGTGGGTCGTCTCGCTGGCCGACGCCCGCGCTCGTCCGAGCTCCGCCGTTGTTCCCGTCAGAGGAACATGCACGACCGTATCGCCGATCCGCAGCGGCACGATCGCCGACGACATCGGCAGTGTCCGGGGCGGAGCCTGGAGCCTCGACTTCGACTCCACCGCCGGCCGCGGCGTTGCCGGTGCAACCGGCGGATGAACAGTGCTCGTCGAGGATCCGGGCGCTATCGGCGTTTGGGTCGCGGGTTGCTGCCCGCTCGGACTATGCCCGCTCGGCGCCGCACGCTCTGATTCTTCGATGAGCCACTTGCCGACGAGCGAAAGCGCCCGCCGCAATGACTCCGACCGATCAAGATGCGGCCTCAGCAATCCCGAGACCGCCTGCGCCAGGTCTCGTAGTTCACGCTCATCCATGCGTGCTCCTTCGTTGAGCCTATCAAAGGCATCGATTCATGCGAGACACCAAGGCGGACGGGGAAGTGCACCCGAGTCGCACGGAGTCCTCGCCCGATACTGCTCAGGATATCGCGCGAGTACAGGCGGCTGCCGCGCGGGCCCCGCCTGCGTCTGAGCGTCGACGAATCGCCAGCACCCGGGAGACACGCAGCGCGAGTCCGGCACACCGACCTCCGCCGCTGAATTGTCCTGGGCAGGAACACATCCGCCGGCGTGCTGTTGGGCACGCCGGCGGATGTGTTTGAACGATTCAGGATGCGGACCCGCGAGCCACGCCCTTTACGGGCAGCCCGCGAACCAGCAGCTCAGGAACGCGAAGATATCCGAGACGTCGCGGACTGTGTCGCCATTGAAGTCCGAGCCGGGGGCGTTTCCGAACCAGATGCTGAGGAACGCGAAGATGTCGCTCACCGATCGACCGCCGCCGTCGATGTCGCACGGGCACTCGCACGCGTCGGGGGTGCCGTCGTAGTCGGCGTCGGCCTGGGTGCCCACCGCCAGCTCGCGGCCGTCGCTGGTGCCGTTGCTGTTGCAGTCGGCCAGGGTTGTCTGGCAGGAGTCGATGATCCCGTCGGGCCGCCCACGGCTGCCTCCGTCGGCGAGGAAGGCCTCGACATCGGCAAAGTTCTGCGGCGTGAAGGCCGTGAAGCCGCCGCCGGGGTGCAGGGCGGGGCGGTTGAAGACGATCCGCTCGCGGATGAAGTAGCGGTCCCTATTGCGGATGTTGGGCCCGGGCGTGCCGCCGGCACCGTCGGTGCCATGGCAGCCAAAGCATGTGTTGTTGTAGAGCGTCGCGCCCGAGAGTCTGGAGCCCAGCGGCCCGCCGTCGAGATCAAGACGGAGGCCGGTGTTGTTGGCAGCGATGGCGGCGATCACCGACGTGCTGATATCGCACTCGTCGGGCACGGCGTTAGCGTTGCAGTCGGTGCTCGTGCCCGCTGCGATATCGGCCGCGTCGGCCACACCGTTGCCGTTGCAGTCCGGCGGCGGGTTGCCAGTCTGTACGCGGACGTTGTCGATGCCCGCCTCGATGATCGACTGGTTCGGGCTCGAGTTGTCGGCGGCGAGGAACCGCAGGCGAACGTCGCTCTGCGTGGTCACGCCCGCCGCCGCCAACTGGCCCGTGGTGATCGTCGCCGTCGTCCAAACGCACCCCCCGGCGGGGTTGCTGGTCAGGCTCAGCACGCGGGTCCAGGGTCCGGCCGTGCCCGCCGCGGAGACCTCGACAAAGAGACCGTCGGGATTGGCGCCTCCGACGTCGCTGATCGCGAGGAAGTAGTCAAAGCAGATCGTGAGCTGTCCGCGCGAGCCATCGATGGCCGGTGAGGTCAGGATGACGGCCCCGCCGTCGACGTCCGAGGTGGTCTGGCCCGCGGCCGGGTCGGTATTCTCGGTGACGAATGCCGAGCCCGTTCCGCCCGAGGCGAAGGGGGGGTTGAAGGCGTAGCCGTTGGCCGCCGCGACGGGCACGCCGCGCTGCCAGTCGCCATCGGTCGCGCCCGCGCCGCGGGAGGCCGTCCAGCCGAGGTCGGCATCAAACGGATCATTGAAGATCGTCGCCAGCGCACTGACCGGCGCCGGGCACGCTGCGCCGCAGGTGCTGGTGGAGAGCGGGACGATCCTGTCCACGCGGCCCAGGTTAATGCTGACCAGATACAACTCGCCCGCGCCGTCCTCGTTGATGGCCACCAGGCCGTTGACCACGCCGGTGGTGTTGAGCTGCGAGGTCCAGTCGCGGATGTCGGTCGCGACGCCCGCGGTGTTGCGGAACGAGCGGACCCAGTTGCCGCAGTAATCCGCGACGAGATAAGTGCCTACGAGCTCCGGGATCGCTGAGCCGCGGTACACGTGGCCGCCGGTGACCGAGCAGGCGTTGTCGGGCCCGCCGTGTGTGTAATCCTTGATCGGATTGGTGTAGATGCCGGCTGCCGCCGAACTGCACCCCTGGCCGCCGGCCGTCGCCGCGATCAGGCCCTCGCGGCAGTCCCAGCCGTAGTGACGCAGCGCCAGCGACGCGGCGTTGGCCGCCGTCACGCCGGGCTGAACGTTGACCTCTTCCCGCGCGTCCTGGCCAACGTCGGCGATGTAGAGGTCGCCTGTCGCGCGATCCTTGGTGATGCGCCAGGGGTTGCGGAGCCCGTACGCCCAGATATAAGGCCGAGGCCCGGCACCGGTCCGCAGCGGGTTGTTGTCGGGGACGTACAGCCCGTCGCCGTCGGTCGTCGAGGAATCGTTGACGTCCAGCCGCAGAAGCTTGCCAAGCCACTGGTCGAGATTCACGGCCCGATTGTTCGGGTCGTTGCCCGACCCGCCGTCGCCCGAGCCGACGTACAGCATCCCGTCGTCACCGAAGACCAGCGCCCCGCCATTGTGGTTGCCGAAGTCCTGGACGAACTCGATGATCGTCGTGCGGCTGGCGGTGTTGGCCGCGGTCGCCGTCGCGGGCGTGCCCGTCACGGTGAAACGATCGACGCGCGTGCTGAACGGTGTGCCAAGGGTCGTGTAGTTGACGTAGAAGCGCCCGTTGGTTGCGAAGTTCGGGTCAAAGGCCAGGCCCAGCAGCCCGCGCTCCCCGCTCGCCGCCGTGAGGTTGAGGCCTGTGCTCGACACGTTCAAGAACGGCCCAGGGTTGATCGTTCCCGACGCGAGGTTCAGGATTCGGATCAGGCCGTTCTGCTCGACGATGAACAGGCGTGCGGTGTCGCCCGGCGGGGCATACACGCCCACGGGCTGGGCAAGTCCGGTTGCGACCGTCTGCGTGCGGAGTATCTGCGCCGAGGCCGTCGCGCTTGCGAGCAGCCCCGAGGCCAGGGCGAAAACTATACCGATCCAACGCCGAGCCTGCATCATGGCACGCCTACCTCTTGCAAAGGGGCCGCCCCGCGATTCGCAGGGCAAGGCCTCGGGGAACAGTCCGAAAACACGTCGAACGAGCCGACACCCGGGGTTCGTGCCAAATCGTCCGCCGGTTGCCGGGCTCAAACATACACCCTGCCGGGGATCTGTCGATCCTCGGGGGCAAATTTGTCTCTGGAGCAGACCGTCCGTTGCCGCTTCGGCAAGGAGCTCGCGCCCCGCCGATCTATACTCCGGCTGGCCCCAGTTCACCCGCCGGAGTACCACCGATGACCACCGCCCCCTCCCGCCCGACCGCCCCACAGGCCCCCGCCGCTGGTCAGCCGAGGGGTATTGACCCGCAAACGGTGACAATCTCCGGTTTGGTCATCGACCCCGTCTACGGCCCGGATCGCCCAGCCGAATCCATCGAGCACTTTGACCGGGACATCAACGCCCCCGGAAAGTATCCGTTTACCCGCGGCCTGTTCGCCGAGGGGTACCGCACCCGTCTCTGGACGATGCGCCAGTTCGCCGGCTTCGGCTCCGCCGACGACACCAACAATCGCTTCAAGTATCTCCTTGAACAGGCAAAGGTGGGGGGCTCGGGCGGAAAGGTGCAGGCCAACACCGGCCTCTCCACCGCCTTCGACCTGCCCACGCTCATGGGGCGCGATTCCGACGACGAGCTCTCCGCGGGCGAGGTCGGCCGCTGCGGCGTCGCCATTGACACCATCGAGGACATGCACCGGCTCTACGCCGATATCCCGGTCGGGGCCGTCACCGTCAGCCAGACGATCAACGGGCCCGCCGCCGTCATCTGGGCCATGTACCTGGCCATGGCCCGGCAGCGCGGCATCTCGTGGGACACGCTCGGCGGCACGCTCCAGAACGACATCCTTAAAGAGTTCCACTCGCAGAACGAGTTTATCTACCCGCCCGACCATTCCGTCAAGCTTGTGGTCGACACCATCGAGTTTCAGTCCCGCTTCGTTCCCAAGTGGAACTCCGTCTCGATCTCCGGCTATCACATCCGCGAGGCCGGCTCGACGGCCACCCAGGAACTCGCCTTCACCCTCCGCGACGGCATGGAGTACGTCGAGGCCTGCCTCGCCCGCGGCATGGACATCGATAGCTTCGCCCCGCGCCTGAGTTTCTTCTTCAACAGCCACAACGAGTTCTTCGAGGAGATCTGCAAGCTCCGCGCCGCCCGCCGGATCTGGGCCCGCGTGATGAAGCACCGGTATGCGGCCAAGAGCGAGCGGTCGTGGTTCATGAAGACCCACGTGCAGACCGCCGGCTGCTCGCTCACCGAGCAGCAGCCGCTGAACAACATCGTCCGCGTCGCCTATCAGGCCATGGCCGCGGCGCTCGGCGGGTGCCAGAGTCTGCACACCGACTCGATGGACGAGACGCTCGGCCTGCCCACCGAGCAGGCCGTCACCGTCGCCCTGAGGACCCAGCAAATTCTCGCCTACGAGACCGGCGTCACCCGCAGCGTCGACCCCCTCGGCGGCTCGTACTTCGTCGAGGCCCTCACCGACAAGATGGAGGCCGATGCGCTCGATCTGATCGACGAGATCGACCGCATGGGCGACTATGCCGACTGGAAGGCCGCCGATGGTGGAACGGCTCATCAGAGCCGTGGCTCCGTCCCCGCTCGGGACCTTACCACCCACCCCGCCTACCAACTCCGCCGCACCTTCGGCCGATGCGCGATTGCCGGCATCAACCGCGGCTATTTCCGCCGCCAGATCGCCGAGGCCAGCTATCGCTTCAGCCAGGAGTGCGAGGCCGGCGACCGCGTGATCGTCGGCGTCAATGCCTTCACCGAGGGCTCCGACGAGCGTCCCATCGACATCCTGCAGATCAGCCACGCCGTCGAGACCGACCAGTGCTCGCGGCTGGCGGCCTTCAAGTCGCGTCGCGACCGGGCCGGCGTCGAGGCCGCGCTGGACCGCATCCGCGAGACGTGCCGCAGCGGCGACCCGGCGAACGTCGCCCAGGGCCTGGCAAAGGACAACGTCATGCCCGCCCTGGTCGACGGTGCTCTGGCCAACTGCACGCTGGGCGAGATGGTGCAGGCGATGGCGGACGTGTATGGGCGGTACACCGGCGGGCCCGAGTGGTGAGCGGTGTCCGATAACTTCCGCTCAAAGCATCCCAAAGAACCCGCCGCCCTGGTCCTTGATCTTTCCCTGCTTGGCCAGCTCGTCCCACACATCCCGGGCGAACTCGCGGGGCGGGATGATCCCGGCCATGTTGGAGGACTTCCCGCTGGTGGTCGGGCGTCCGCCGCCGAGCTTAGATTCCTGATCGAGCTTGGTCAGTTTGTACCGCTTCTTGAACGCCGTCAGCGCGGTCTTGAGCAGGTGCTCGCGGGCCTGCCGCGGGTCGGGAGTGGGGGGAGTGCCGTCGGACGATGGGGTCGTCGGTTCGTTCATGGTTGCTCCTCGAAGGGCCGCCTCAATGCCCGCCCAAGTACGCCTTCCGGATCGCGTCGCTCTTTGCCAGCTCCTTCGCCGGCCCGCGCATTGCCACGCCCCCGACCTCCAGCACGACCGCCTCGTGCGCGACCTTGAGCGCCATGTGCGCGTTCTGCTCGACCAGCAGGATGCTGGCCCCTCGCTCGTTGATCTCGCGGATGATCTTGAAGATCGTCTGCACGAGCTGCGGCGCCAAGCCCAGCGACGGCTCGTCGAGCAGCAGGAGTTTCGGACGGCTCAGCAGGGCCCGCCCGATCGCCAGCATCTGCTGCTCGCCCCCCGAGAGCGTGCCGGCGTTCTGCCTCAGCCGCTCCTTGATCCGCGGAAACAGCTCGAAGACCCGGGCCTTGTCGCGATCGATATCGGCGTGGTCGCTCCGCGTGAAGGCCCCGAGCGAGAGGTTCTCCTCGACGCTCATGTTCGCGAAGATTCCGCGGCCTTCCGGGCAGTGGGCGAGCCCAAGACGCAGGAGCTCGTCGGGCCGCAGCCCCGAGACGTCGCGCCCCTCGAACGTGATCGAGCCGCTGTGCCGGACCATCCCCGAGATCGCCCGCAGAGTGGTCGTCTTGCCCGCGCCGTTGGCCCCGATGAGCGTGAGGATGCGGCCGCGCTCGACCGTGAAGCCCACGTCCGAGATCGCGCGGATCGCCCCGTAGCGCACCGAGAGGTTCTTCACTTCAAGGATCACGTCCGGTGCCGCGGCGGAGCTGCCCGCGCCGCGCGTTGTCTCCATCACCGTCGCGTTCGCCCCGTCCCCGCTCATGGCTCGTCCTCCGCCACGGCGGGCTGGCCCAAATACGCCTCGCACACCTTGGGGTCGTTCTGGATCATCGACGGCTCGCCGAAGGCGATCGGGCACCCGTGGTCGAGCACCGTGATCTTCTCGCAGATCTCCATCACCAGGCTCATGTCGTGCTCGATGAGCAGAATCGCCAGCTCGAAGCGGTCGCGGATCTCGCGGATGGTTCGCGCCAGGGCCTGCTTCTCGCTGGGGTTCATCCCCGCCGCGGGCTCGTCGAGCAGCAGCACCCGCGGCTCGGTTGCCAGGGCCCGGCAGATCTCCAGCCGCCGCTGGTCGCCGTAGGGCAGGCCCTTGGCCTGCTCGCCCGCCATCGGCTCGAGCCCGAAGACCTCGAGCAGCTCCATTGCGCGGTCGCGCATCGCCGCCTCCTGCGCGACGAAGCCCGGCAGCCGCAGCACCGTCGCGAGGATCGAGTGCCGCCCGCGGACGTGGCACGCCAGCCGCACGTTGTCGAGCACCGAGAGCTCGCCGAAGAGCCGGATGTTCTGGAACGTGCGGCTCATCCCCGCCCGCGCGATCTCGTGGGGCCTTAGCCCGTCCACGCGGCGGCCGTCGAGTTCGATGCTCCCTGTCTGGCTCCGATATACGCCCGTCAGCAGATTGAACGCCGTCGTCTTCCCCGCGCCGTTGGGCCCGATCAGCCCGTGCAGGCCGCCCGCGGGCACCTGCACCGTCAGGTCCTGCACGGCCTTGAGCCCGCCGAAGGCGATGCCCATGCCGCGGGCGTTGAGGAGCAGGTCGCTCATGTCCCACCCCCCGGCCCGCCCGGCCCGCCCGGCCCGCCCGGCCCGAGCGTCCTGCGGCGCTTGTCCGCGTCGGTCATCGGTCCGAAGAGCTCCCAGATCTCGCGGACCCCGAGGAGCCCGTTGGGCCGCAGGAGCATCACGAGAATGAGCATGATCGCGTAGAGCACAAGGCGATACTCGCCCAGGTCGATGCCCAGCCGCGCCTTGGCCCAGCCGCTGAGCACCGCGAAGCCCAGCAGCAGCACCGGGATCATCGCCATCGCGGCAACGACGACCCAGCCGCGGTTCCGAAGCCCCCGCAGCACCGCGGCCCCGATGCCCAGCGCCGCCGCCGCCGCCAGGCAATGGGCCCAGGCGTCCAGCACCGGCCCCGGCCCGCGCAGCACCTCGCCCAGCAGGCTCAGCAGGAGGGCCGAGAGGGCGGCGCCGCTCAGCGAGCCGAGCCCGCCGAGCACGACGAAGATGATGATGTCGAAGGACCGCTGGAACCCGGCGTCCTGGGGGCTTGGGTTGGCCCCCGTGTGCGCGTAGACGGCCCCGGCCACTCCGCCGAAGAACGCCGCGAGCACGAACGCCCGGACCTTGTACCTGGTCAGGTCGATCCCCATCGACCTTGCCGCGATCTCGTCCTCGCGGATCGACAGGAACGCCCGCCCAGAGCTCGACTGCTTCACACGGTACGCGACGACGCACGTCACGAGCACCAGCAGCCAGACCCAGAACAGCGTCGCGTACGCCGGCACGCCGTAGAAGCCCGTCGGCCCGTTGAGGCTGATGAGCGCCCTGATCGGATGCTCGCGCACGGCGGCGGCGGTATCGATCTGCGAGGGCGTGAGCTCCAGCAGCACGCGGATGATCTCGCCGAAGCCCAGCGTCACGATGGCCAGATAGTCGCCGCGCAGCCGCAGCGACGGCAGGCCCACGAGGTATCCGGCCCCCGCCGCCACCAGCGCCCCGAGCAGGATGCCCGCGAGCATCAGCCCCGTGCCCTGGGCCGCGAAGGCCGGGTCGCCCGCCGAGCCATGGAAGAACAGCGAGCCGTAGTAGGTGATGGCCGCGGCGACATATCCGCCGATGGCCATGAACCCCGCGTGCCCCATCGAGAACTGCCCGGCGTAGCCGTTGACGATGTTCAGCGAGACGGCCGCGATCATCAGAACGCCCGCCCGCCGCAGCACGCTCTGCCAGTACTCGTCGACGCCCAGGAGCGGGAGCCCGAAGTGAACCAGCAGGGCCCCGAGCACGCACGCGAGCCACGGCAGCACCATCACCATCGGCCGAAAGCGGCGCGAGGCGGGGACCGCCGAAGTGCGTTGGCCGAGCGTGAGCATGCCCGCTACACCTTCTCCCGCACCGCGGCCCCGAGCAGGCCGTTGGGACGCACCAGAAGCACCATTATCAGGAGGCCGAACACGTACACGTCGCGCAGCGGCGGATAGAACTTGGCCCCGAAGAACTCGATCGCCGCGATGAGGAAGCCGCCGAGCACGGCCCCCCGCACGTTCCCGATCCCGCCCACGACGGCGGCGACAAACGCCTTGAGCCCCAGCAGCACCCACACGCTGCTGGCCGTCTGCTGCAGGCCCGGGTACTTCTGGGCGTAGAGGAAGGCCGCCGCGGCCGCCAGGCTTGTGCCCAGGATGAACGTGAAGCTGATGACGCGGTTGACGTTGATGCCCATCAGGGCCGCGGTCTCGGCGTTGAACGAGAGGGCCCGCATCGCCGCGCCGAGCTTGGTCCTGAACACCAGCACCTGCAGCGCCGCCATCAGCCCCAGCGAGCTCACGACGATCAGGACGTCCGTCAGCCGGATCGGCACCAGCGGGCCCCGCACCAGCCGATACTCGACGCCGTTGGTGTCCGCGACGGACCGCCGCGGCGAGGTCGCCAGCTCCGTGCCCGGCTCGTATCGCCCGGGCTCGGCCGCGATCTGCAGGGTGTCGCGCCGCGTCTGCCCGCCGCCCTCGCCCACCGCCCGATCGATGATCAGGCTGTGCGGCCGGTCGGCCACGATCTCGAGCGGGGCATCGAGCTTGACGAACCCGCGCTTCTCGGACACCAGCCGCCCGGTCGCCAGGGTCGTCTGGTTGATCACGCCGTCGGGCAGCAGCGACGGCATGTTTCTGGGCGACGGGCCGAAGGGCAGGCTGGCCAGCGACTGGCCGTTCTCGCCCTTGGCCACGTCCACGAGTCGAAGTTGTCCGACGTTCTGCATGAGCAGCGAGACGCCGATCGCGGTGATGAGCACGTTGAGCCGCGGCGCTTTCCGCAGCGGGCGATACGCGAAGCGCTCGATGAGATAGCCCGTGAGCCCGCAGGCCAGCAGTGCCGCGGCGAGCACGATGAGGCCCAGCCACCATGGGGCCCCCTCGGCCCCGATGCCCAGCCATCCCATGAGGACCGTCGCAACGGTGAAGCTGGTCCACGCCCCGAGCACGAAGATGTCCGAGTGGGCGAAGTTGATGAATTTGAGCACGCCGTAGACCAGCGTGTATCCGAGCGCCACGAGCGCGTAAAGGCTGCCGACGGTGATGGTGGCGATGAGCGTGTCGGCGTAGGCGGTCAACGTGGGGCGAGTTTAGCGGGTGTCCGGGAGGGAGGGGGGGAGGAGGGCACCGAGGCACAGTGGGGCAAGACAGGGAGGTCTGTCGGGTTCGAAGCGCTCTGCTGGGCAGAATGCTGCTCCTGTACTTCCTTCGTGCCTCAGTGCCTCTGTCACTTTGTACCTTCGGACCCAGACGCCGACTCCTGCATGTGCGGGAGTTGGCGCCTCAGTCCACAGGCGGGAACGCGGCGAAAACGGAGACAGCAGAGAGAACCAGAGTGTGGATGGGGTTTGAACCCGCGGGACCTGCTCTGGTTGTTTCCGCCTCTCGGGTCCGTCTGTATTCCGGTCGTCCTTGGTGGTCTTCGGTCTCCCTTCGTCTTCCTTCGCGTTCGAACGGTTCACCCTCGGCCGCGATCCCTCGCGATCCGCCGCTTCTAGTCACTGTTGTTTCAACGCGAAGGAGACGAAGGAAGACCGAAGGCCGCGAAGCGAGGCTCAGGCGGGAACGCAGCGGGTCCGAAGGAGCCGGAGGAGATCGGAGGAGGGCCTGTGGGTTCGCACCCGAGTTCCTCAACCGGTTTTCTTGGGTCGCTCCGTGTGCTCTGCGTTCCGGCCTTGGCCGGGAGAGCAAGACGCCGACTCCTGCGTGTGTAGGAATCAGCGCCTCGGGGGGTCGGAATACACGGCAAGAACCAGAGCCCGCTTCCTGACGGGCGCGGTTCGGATCGGAGCGGGGTGCCGGGGCCTAGTGCGCGTTCTTGTGGATGAAACCTCTGAAGAGCGTCAGCCACAGGATCTTGAGGTCGAACGTCAGCGACCAGTTTTTGACGTAGAAGAGGTCGTACTGCAGACGCTTGCGGAGGCTCGAGTTGCCGCGGTGGCCGTTGATCTGGGCCCAGCCGGTCATGCCGGCCTTGACGTGCTGGCGAAGCATGTAGCCGCGCCAGTCTTCCTTGAAACGCTCGATCAGCTCGGGGCGTTCGGGGCGCGGGCCGACCAGGGACATGTCGCCGACGATGACGTTGAACAGCTGCGGGAGCTCGTCGAGGCTGGTCTTTCTGAGCCAGCGGCCGATGGGGGTCACGCGAGAGTCGTTGGGGCGTGTCCACTCGGGGTGCGAGCCCGTGGTCGCGGTCGCGGGCGGCTGGGCGGCGCGGCGTGCGGGGTGGCGCTCGTCGGAGACGTGGAACATGGTGCGGAACTTGTAGATGTCGAAGGTCTGGCCGCCAAGGCTGACGCGGCGCTGCCTGAAGATGATGGGGCCGGGGCCGGAGATGCGGACAAGGAGGCAGACCAGGAGCATGACCGGCGAGAAGGCGACCAGGGCGGCCACGCCGCCGAGCATGTCGAGCAGGCGCTTGGTGAGGCCGCCCAGGCCGGTGGTGGGCGACTCGCGATACGAGAGCACCGGCATGCCGTCGAGCTCGCCGACGGACATGCTCTGGGGGACATATCGCGGCGAGACGTCCGGGACGATGCGGACGTCGACGGGGAACTTCTCCAGACGGGCCAGCACATCGGGGAGGTGGGCGGCCTGCCGCGCCGGGAGAGCGACGTAAACGGCGTCGGGCTTGTGCTCGCCGAGCAGGGCCTCGAGGTCGCGGAGCCCGCCAAGCAGCGGGCGGCCCATGATCTCGGTAGTCTCGGGGTGGCGGGGGGTGTCGGTGTGGGCGATGAAGTAGGCCACGCGGATGCCCGTCCAGGAGTTGCGGTCGAGCGTGCGGGCGACGATCTGGCCCAGGCGGCCCGAGCCGATGATGGCGACGTGGCGCAGGTTCCAGCCGCGGCGGCGGATCAAGCGGAGCACGGCGCGGAAGGCGGTGCGGTGGATCAGCAGCGCGGCGGGGAGGATGACCGCCAGGGCCGCGAGCTGGACGCGGCCTGGGTCGAGCTCGCCGCCGGTGCGGAGGGCGAGGTGGGGGCCGGCCTCGGTGAAGATCGAGGAATCAAAGACGTAGAGCACGGCGAGCACGCCCATGAGCGCGAGGGCGACGGCCTTGCAAACCTCGGCCATCTCGCTCAGCAGGGACCGGTCGCGGCGGGCGAGATAGAGCCCGAAGAAGCGGAGGCTCAGAAGCGTGATGGGAACGGTGTAGAGCGCGAGGGCCTGCTTGGGATAGCTCTCGAGGCTTCGGGGCCACCAGTCGGGATAGTTGAGCAGGCCGCGACGGAGGAGCCAGGCCGCGAAGGACGCGGCGGTGATGACGGCGCCGTCGGCGATGGCGAGCAGGCCGACGAAGAGCTGGTGCTGCTGCTTGAGCAAGGCGTGCTCGGAAGGGGTGTGGAGGCGTGCGCTCAAGCCCGGAGGCCCGGGGATCATTGCCCGTTGAGTGGCGGGGGAAGCAGGGTCAGGCCCCGGGGACGCCGAGTCAACGGCGCTTGGGCTGGGGGTTTTTGCTTGATTGTGCGTGCGGCTTCGGGGGCGGCGAGAAGAACGTGTCATAGAGCTCGTCGAGCTCGGAGGCGCGGTTGTCGGCCTGGGCCTGGGCCGAGCCCTGGGCGGCGATGTTGGTCCAGGTGTAGTGGGCCCGGGTGTCGACGGGCTCGCGCGGCGTCGGCGGGGCGGCGGCCTCGCGGAGGCGACGGTCGTAGTCGCCGCGCCGGGCCGGGTCGGAGAGGACCTGATAAGCCGCGGCGATCTGGGCGAAGCGGCGGGTCGCCGAGGGGGACTGGTTGACGTCGGGGTGGTGAGACTTGGCCAGCTCGCGATACGCCCGCTTGACCTGCGCGGCGGTGGCGAGCGGCGGCACACCGAGGACGGCGTAGTGGTCGGGGAGTGGTGCTGCGGGCCGCCTGCTGCTCATCCGTGCGTGCCTCCGTGCGACGCGGGGTGGGGGGCTCGAGAAGGATTCAGACTCTGGAACCCGATCAGCGGGGCTTCTCAGGAGTTGCGCCGGCGGGGGGCTTGCCGATGGGCTGGTTGTTGGGCTGGTCGGCGGGCCTGGGTATTCGAGGCGCGATAGCGCCGGGATTGGCGGGCGGGATGGGCGGCGGCGTGAGGCCCGCGGGTGGCTGGTTGTCGACGCTCAGACACTCGACATCGAAGATAAGCGTCGCCTTGGGCGGGATTGAGCCGCGGCCGCGCTCGCCATATGCAAGGGAATAGGGCACGATCAGGCGGCGACGCTCGCCCTGGGCGATGCCCTTGAGGCCCTCGTTCCAGCCCTTGATGACGGGGCCGGGGATGCGAATCTTGAAGGGCTCGCGGCCGGGCTGGCGGGACGTGTCGAACCGTGTGCCGTCGGTAAGCCAGCCGGTGTAGTGGGCCGTGAGCTCGCCGGCGTCCTGCAGTTTCGGGGCGGCGAGAGCGGGTGGGACGAGGGTGATGACCACCAGGCCGCCCTCGAAGGACTGGACGGCGGGCTTGGCGGCGTCGGAGCGGGCGAAGACGATGCGGGCGTTGTCCTTGACGCCCCAGACCTGATTGCCCTGGGCGTCGAAGCCGGCATCGGCAAGCTCGATGGAAGCCTCGGTGAGGCGGATGCCGGAGGTGAGCTCGATGGCGCCGTCGCGGGTGGTGGGGAAGGGACGCTCGGTCGTGCCCTCAAAGCCCGGCTGCGCCGCGCCGAGCGCCGAGAGCGGAAGATCTACGCTGGTCGAGAGCGTCTGCAGAGAGAGCGTGGGCGCGGCCTCGGGTGCGGCCCAGAGGCCCGCCATGGCGTCCTTGAAGCCCGATGCGCCCACAAGATCAAAGACGCGGAGGCGGAGCTGGCCCTGCCGCGAGTACGGGTGAAGCAGAGCGACGCGGACGGGCTCGGCGGGACGAGACTTCGGGGAGATCTGCAGCAGGACGGCCCGGCCACCGATGAGCCCCTCGACGGGCACGATGGCCGCGCCGATGTGGAGGGCGGGCTGGGACCCCTCCGCGGGGGCCTCGAACTGCCCGGCAAGGAGGTTGAGGACGCGCTCGACCTGAGCACTGGTCGACAGAGGCGAGGCTGCGGGGGCGATGGTCAGGGGCTTGTCGGCTGGCGACGCGGTTACGGCGTCGTGAGGGCTGGTCGACGGATCGGCCTGGGCCACGGCGGCGGCGAGGAGGGTTGCGAGGGCGAGGGTGGTCATGGACAAAGTGTAAACCGCGAGGCGGGCGCGTGGGAGGCCGGGGGGGGACGGGGGGGAAGGGGGGGCGGGGCGGAGCGAACCTCGAGGTGGCCGGGTCAGGCCATTTCCGGGTAGAGCTTGGTAACCACGTCGATCAGGCCGCGGACGGCGGCGACAGACTTGTTCATAAAGGCTTGTTCGGTCGGGTCCAGCGGGAAGGAGATGATCTTCTCGACGCCCTTGGCGCCCAGAACGGCTGGGACACCGACGAAGAGGCCCTTGCCCTTCGGGGCATCGACGCCATATTCGGTCTCGCAGTATGCGGCGGACGCGATGACGCGCTTCTTGTCGCGGACGATGGCCTCGACCATCTCGACGGTGCCGGCGGACGGGGCATACCACGCGGAGGTGCCCATGAGCTTGACGATCTCGCCACCGCCGGCTTTGGCGCGCTCGACGCAGGCCTGGATCCTGTCGGCGGGGAGGAGGTCGGCGATGGGGATGCCGTTGACGCTGGTACGATTGGGGAGGGGGACCATTTCGTCGCCGTGACCGCCCAAAAGGATGCCCTGGATGTCCTCGACGCTGACGCCGAGCTCCATGGCGATGAAGGTTTTGTAGCGTGCGACATCGAGGGCGCCGGCCTGTCCGAGGACGCGGTGGGCCGGGAAGCCGGTGGTCTTCCAGGCGACATACACCATGGCGTCGAGCGGATTGGAGACGACGATGAGGATGGCGTTCGGGGAGTGCTTCTTGACGTTCTCGGCGACGTTCTTGACGATACCGGCGTTGATCTGGACGAGGTCGTCTCGGCTCATGCCGGGCCCGCGGGGGCGGCCGGCGGTGATCACGACGACGTCGGAGTCGGCGGTGTCGGCGTAGTCGAAGCTGCCGGTGAGCCGCACATCGAAGTTCTCGATCGGGCCGCAGCAGGCCAGGTCGAGGGCCTTGGCCTTGGGCATGTGGAGTTCGGGCTTGTCCTTGCTCGGGATGTCGACGAGGACGACGTCGCCGAGCTGCTTCATGGCGATGGAGCGGGCGCACTCGCCGCCGATGTTCCCGGCGCCGATGACGGAGATCTTGGGACGCTTGAGCATGAGCCGGAACCTCTTGGAAGGGGGCAAAAAGGTGCGGGAAACCGGACGGGGGCGATGGTAGCCGGGGGTGAGTGTTGATTCAGGGGCCGAGTCGCCGGGGGGCGGGGGGCGGGGGGCGGAAGGGGGACGGCGGTGCGGACCCACCCGGCGATGTCGTTGGCATAAGCGGAGAGTCGCCAGAAGAGCAGCTCGTGGCCGGTGTCGAGCGTCCAGCGCTCGGGGCGGCCCAGCAGCGTGTAGAGCCGCTCGCCGGTGGGGGCGGGCACGATGCGGTCGTCGGCGGCGTGGAGCATCAACACAGGGAGGCCGGCGAGGCGGGGGGCGGTCTTGACGGGGTCGAGGGCGGTGCTCTGCAAGTACGCGCTGCGGAGGGCTTCGGCGTCGGCGGGATTGAGCGACGGAGCCCCGGGCTGGAGCGAGAGGCCCGAGCTGACGAGGGAACTCGTCTGAAGGATGCGGGAGATGTCGGCCCCGCCGCCGACAAGAACGGCGGCGGCGACGCGGGGTTCGAGGCGGGCGGCGATGGCAGGGGCGGCCAATGCGCCCCCGGAGAAGCCGACGATGAGTATGGGAGGACGGGCTTGATCCGCGCGTTCGGCATCGAGGCGGCCGACAACAGCTTCGAGGGCGAAGGCGAGTTCGGCGAAGGACTGGTCGACCTCGGTGGCGAGCCGAGCGCCGATGGCGGCGGGGGTCGCGCGGGTGGCGGGGGTCGGGGGGGTGAGGGGGGTGAGGGGGGTGAGGGGGGTGAGGGGAGGAGGTGGTGTTGCCGGGGCTTGCTGGCGGAGCGCGAAGTCGCGGCCGAGGTTGAGGCCGGACTCGATGATCTGCCAGCCGTCGTCGCGGAGGCGCTTGAGGGTGGTGAGCGTGTAGACCCGGCCGGCGATGGGGCGAAGCGTGACGGCGTAGCCGCGGAGGGGGACGCCGGCCGGCAAGGGCCAGACGCGGACGATCGTTGCGTCGGCGGGGAAGATGCGGGTGGCGACGGGAGTGATGACGGTCACGTTCGGCGGGGCCGGGTTCGGGCTCGGACTCGTGACATGGAACGGCCAGAGGCGTTCAAAGGTCAGGGTTGTCGTCGCGGCGAACGGCGGAACAGAGCTGCGGTTCGTCGACGCAATATCCAGAGCAAGATCGGTCTCGATCACGACGGGCGTTCGTGAGGAGAAGAACGCGAAGCGTCGGCCCGGCTCGGGGGGCGGCTCGGTGATGCGGAGCTGGAACTCGCTGACCAGGCCCAGGGGCACCGGGTGGGTTGAAAGGCGGGTGATGGGAACAGAGCGGCGGGAGGAGACGAGCTTGCCGCCACGCTGCTCGGCGACGGTGATCACAAGGCGGTTTGCTGACTGCTGGAGGGCGGTCTGCCAGAGCGGGTGGTTGAAGCAGGCGGCGTCGCGCTCGGGCCAGGGGATGACGTCGAACGGTGCGGCGGCGGTGGTAGTGCCGCGGTCGGCCGCGGGCGGCTCGATGGTGGCGCAGCCGGCGAGTGCGGCGAGGAGCCCGAGCAGCCCGAGAGAGATGAAGCGGGCGGGCCGGGCGGGACTCACCGCGGCGACTCCGTCTCGGCGAACACGACGGGGACGGCGGGCATCTGCGGGCCGCGGCGGGGCGGGAGCGTGACCCGGACGGCGCGGCCCTCGACGATGGCAGGCACGAGCAACGGCTGGCCGGCGGGGAGCTCGGCGTCCATTGTTGCGACAAAGTCGCGGACGGCGGCGCCGGCGGCGAAATCAAACTGGCGGTACACCTGGCGCATCTGCGGGGTGCGTTCGGGGCGGCCGACGTCGATGAGGAACTCTTTGATGGCGCGGATAACGCGTTCGCTCGGGCGGCCGCCGTCGGGCTGGCGGCAGAAGGCGGCCGGGGCCTCGCGGAAAACATCGATGCCCGGGGAGGCGATGAAGAGGTCGCCGTGGAACCCGGTGGAGAGGACGAGGGCGATGAGCTCGGCGGGGTGCTCGGCGGCGAGGCGGTCGGTGTCGACCCGCCATTCCCAGCCCGAGTGTCGGGCGGTTTTGAGAGCGGTGCGGGCGTCGTCGATGAGGACGGCAACCTCGGGGTGGAGCGGGACGCCCTTGAAGATCGAGTTGAGGTCGCCAGCGTACTGGCGGATGAGGATGGTGGACTTGTCGACCCCGAGGGCGCGCTCGCCTTCGGGGTCGGAGGTGGCCGGGAGGCGGTCGATGTCGTTGAGCGCGAGGGTGATCGCCTGGAGGCCGATGATGGAGGGAACGGCCGCGCGGAAGCGGTCGCCCTCGTCGGTTTTGGGGAGGGCCAGGGAGGACTGCGCGAAGGCGGTCCAGTGGGCGAGGAGCATGGTCCAGGTGAGGTCGGTCGGGGCGGGTGTCGCGGTGTCTGGGGTGGTCACGGGGGAGTCTAGTGGGGAGTGGACCGAGCGAGCAGTTGAGACCGGAGCGGGGACATGTGTGCTTCAACTGCTTGCGGAACGCGGGGTCGGTGAAACTGGAGCGGACAGGTGGGCGGGCGGCCGATACACTCGGCTCCCATGAAGATCCACGAATATCAGGCCCGTGAGCTGCTCGCATCCTTCGGCATCCCCGTTCCTTCAGGCGTGATGATCGAGTCGGCGCTGCTGGCCGAGGAGGCGTTCAAGAAGGCGACGGCGGGGCAGGCGACGCCGCTGGCGGTGATCAAGGCGCAGGTGCACGCGGGCGGCCGTGGCAAGGCGGGGTTTGTCAAGCTCGTCAGGACGGCGGCCGACGCGAAGGCTTCGGCGACCTTTATGTTGGCGAACAAGATGGTCAGTCCGCAGACCGGGCCCGAGGGGCTCGAGGTGAAGAAGCTGCTGGTGGCCGCGGGGGTGGACATCGCTGATCGGAAGGGCGGGGGCAAGGAAGAGTTCTACCTCGCGATCACGACGGACCGGGCGTCGCGGCGGAACGTGCTGATCGCTTCGCGCGAGGGCGGGGTGGAGATCGAGACGATCGCGCACGAGCGGCCCGAGGCGATCATCAAGCAGCCGCTGCACCCGACGATGGGTCTGCAGGCGTACGCCGCGCGGAACGTGGCGTACAAGCTCGGGCTGACCGGGAAGCTCGCCAATCAGGCGGCGGATGTCATGCTGAAGCTGGCGAAGCTGTTTGTGGAGAAGGATTGCTCGCTGGCGGAGATCAATCCGCTGGTGATCGCGGAGGCACCGGGCACCGGGCACCAGGCACCGGCAGAGACCATCATGGCGATCGATGCGAAGTTCGACTTCGACGACAACGGCCTGTTCCGGCACGCGGACCTGTTGGCGATGGAGGACACCACCGAGGAGAATCCGGCCGAGACGCGGGCCAAGGCGGCGCACCTGAGCTATGTCGCGCTCGACGGCGAGATCGGGTGCCTGGTCAACGGCGCGGGGCTGGCGATGGCGACGATGGACATCATCAAGCTGCACGGCGGCTCGCCGGCGAACTTCCTGGATGTCGGCGGCGGGGCGACGGAGGAGGCGGTGACGGAGGCGTTCAAGATCATCCTGTCGGACAAGCAGGTCAAGGGGATCCTGGTGAACATCTTCGGCGGGATCATGCGCTGCGACGTGATCGCCCAGGGCGTGATCAACGCGGCCAAGAGCTACGTGAACCCCGACGGGACGACGGGCTTCAAGGTGCCGCTGGTCGTGCGGCTCGAGGGCACGAACGTCGAGGCGGGGCGGAAGCTCTTGAGCGACGCGAAGGACCTGGTGCCGACGCTAGAGGCCGCGACGGATCTAAGCGATGCGGCGGGGAAGGTGTGCGCGGCGGTGAAGGGGTAACGCCTTCGGACTGGATTCGTCGTGGCCAACGAAGCTTCTCAAAGTCCAAAGCCGTCCGCGGCACCGGCGTCGGCACTCGATCGGATTTACCCCGATGCGATGGCTGCGTTTGCTTGCTCAGCCGACTCCATCGATTCCTGAAAATCCTCCGCGTTCGTGTTTCTCGACACCAACGCCTTGTTGCTTCCCTACTCGGCAGGGGCTCGATCGCTTGTGGAGGTCGAACGCGTCTTCGCGCTCCTCGCACAACAGAATCGACTCGTTGTTCCCGGCCATGTCGCCAGAGAGTTCGCAAAAAACCGTCCTCAAAGGTGAGTCGAGTTGTACGACCAACTTGTCAAACGTAAGCCAAGTCCTCGTCCTGTCCAGCAGTATCCGCTGTTCGAAGCCCTCCACGGGTATATTGGCTCGAGGAGCCTGATTGGCACGACAGGGGCTTTGGTTCAGGATTCTCGACCCCACAGGTTGTTGTTGATAACGTCGACGTCATCGTTGCCGACGTGTCTCCACCGAACAGTGTGACGGTGGCGGCTGTAGAGACGCGGGCGGGGCAAGTTGACTCGTGAGAAAATCCAGGCTTTAACCCCCCAAGAGGGATCGCGTACGTCTGCTCAGCCGACCCCTCGGGGGCCGGCGGGGTGCCAAGCCTGTAGAGCCGAAGGCGCTTCCTTCTTGATGGACCGAGCACGGGCGCGGATGGGGCATCCGTGGCCGTGGCTAGAGCATCCACGCGGGTGGATAGCCCATCGTTTCGAGCGAACGGGACAAGAGATCGAGCGGATGGGGGATCCGGTCGAACTCTTCGGGCGGCCGGTCGAGCGAGGCAGATGTCCGCTTGATCCAACTTGGCGGGCGGTGGAGCGGCCGAGCCCGGAGGTCGAGCGGGCGGGGCGGGCGGTCGAGCGAATGTCGTGAACGTGGCAACGCCCGCTCGAGTCGCCCGCGCTTTGGGCCGATGCCGGGGGCATGGGCACCGTGCTTCCCGACAACCCGGCGTCGCAACTGGCGTTCTTTCAGGTCCATGCCCCGATGTGGGTCGCCCAGGCGGGCACGATCGGCCTGGGCCAGGAGCAGGCGGCCCAGGTGGCGGCGGCGACGCGGGCGGCGGCCGCGGCGCTGGCGGCGGCCGAGGCCGCGCGGCGGGCGTCGATCGACGCGACGCGGGCCTGGCAGGACGCGGCGGGCGAGCTGCGCCGCGTGGGCGGGGCGGCGGTGATGAGCATCAAGGCGCACGCGACGGTCAGCCGGGACCCGGGCGTGCTTGTCCGGGCCGGGATCGGCGCGCCGGAGAAGCCGGGGCCGGGCCGGCGGAGCGCGAGCGAGAAGAGCGAGGCCCTGCCGCGGGTCCGCGCCTGCACGGCGACGCCGCTGAACTTCGCGAGGGCGAAGGTCGAGTGGACCTGCGGCGCTGGTGCGATGATGGGGGCCGGCGCGGGGATGAGCTACCGCGTTTCCCGCTCGATCAACGGCGGGCCGCTCAAGCTGATCGACGTGGTGGGCAGCCCGGGAGCGGGGCGGCGGACGAGCACGTATGTTGACGAGTCCATCCCCGTGGGCGTTCAAACCGTCGGCTACACGATCACGCCGATGCGCGGCGGGGCGGTGGGGAGGATGGGGCCGCTGGCGAGCCTGGAGCTAGTGCCCGTAGGAGGAGTGCGGCAGGCGGCGTGAGGGGAGGGGCGAGGGGGGAGTGCGGAGGGGGGGATAGACGGCGTCGGGCGGTCGATGCTCAGGGCGGCCGCATAAGATCGCACCGATGCTGCGCGACCAAGTCATGAGGAAGCTCCGCGGCGCTCTGCCGGCCCCGAGGGCCGAGCCGGGGGTGGCCGAGCTGTACCTGTTCGGTTCCGTCGCCCGCGGCGACGACAAGCCCGAGAGCGATGTGGAGGTGCTGGTGGAGTTCGGGACGGATGCCGACGCGTCGATGACCACGCCGGCCGACATCGCGATCCGCCTGGAGGACCCGCTGGGCCGCCAGGTGGATGTCATCGAGAACCACCCCGGCCTGCGGCCGCATTTCAGGAGCCGCGTCGAGCATGACCGGCTCCGGGTCGCCGGAGGATTGGCAGGACGTCGTGCGGGCGATGGCGGAAGACTGCCGAGAGATGCTCGCCTTCGGCGACGGCCTGACAGCCGGGTCGTTCGCCGCCAGCAGGGCCGCGGTGTAGGCCGTGTGCTACGCGTTCGTGCGGCTTGGCGAGGGTTCCGGGCAGGGTGCCCGAGGACGTGCGGACACGTCATCCGGAGGTGCCGTGGCGGACGGTCCGGCAGTATCGGAACCAAATGGTGCATGTCTACCGGCAGGGTGGACGCGAAGCGCGTGTTCAAGACCGTGCGCGACGATGTTCCGGCTCTGCTCGAGGCCCTTGGGCGGGTGCGGAGCGCGTATCCCGGCTGCTGGGCGGGGCCGAACGCCCCGCGGCCTCTGCGGCCCCCGCCTTCCATGATCGCGTCCCGATTGGCCAACCGTCCCCCGCCCGGTCTACCCTCCCCCTCCCCTGCAAACCCCGAAAAGGATCCCGACTCATGAGCAAGCTGTTCCCGACGCTGACTGTCGTTCTGAGCATGGCCTTGGCCAGTGGTGTGGCGCTCGCCGCGGATGACGCGGCCAAGCAGGCGGCCGATGCGGCCAGGAAGGTGGCCGACGAGGAGTCGATCCGCAAGCAGATCGAGGAGGCGGCCCAGAAGGCCATGGCCCAGCAGAATCCCGGTGCCGTTGTCGAGGTCAAGAAGGGAATCCCGGTGCCCAGCGAGCTGCCCGTGGTGAGCAAGCAGGAGATCAACGGCCTGGTCATCGAGGACCTGAAGGTCGGCGACGGGTACGAGGTCAAGGCCGGCGACTCGGTCGTCGCGTTCTACCACGGCACGCTAGAGGCCGACGGGAAGGTCTTTGACTCTTCCTTCGACCGCGGCGAGCCGGTCGCCTTCCCGCTCAACGGCGTGATCGAGGGCTGGCAGAAGGGCGTGCCGGGGATGAAGATCGGCGGGATCCGCCGGCTGACGATCCCGTACACGCAGGCGTATGGCGAGGAGGGGCGGCCCCCGACGATCCCGGCCAAGAGCGATCTGGTCTTCATCATCCAGCTCGAGGACGCGCTGCAGATCACCGACACGGTGGTCGGCACGGGCGAGGAGGTCGGCCCGCGGCCGGTCGCCGTCACGGCGTACCGGATGCTGGACAAGGACGGCAAGGAGATCGAGTCGGCGAGCAAGGACAGCCCGTTCATCTGGGTTCCCGGCGAGCACCAGGCGATCGGGATGGGCCTTGAGGGCATGAAGGTCGGCGGCAAGCGGACCCTGAAGGTGCCGGCGCAGATGAACGTGACGACGCCGGGCGCGCCCAACGCCGACAAGCGGCCGAGCAACGTGGCCTGCACGTTCGAGGTCGAGCTGCTGGCGGTGAAGAACCTGGTCCCGGTGCAGCCCAAGGGCGCGCCGGCCGGGACGCCCGAGGGCAAGTGATTCGACGCTTGCCTGCGAGCGTTTGAACCGCGGTGATTGAACGCGGGGCCGATCCGGAATGCCGGATCGGCCCTGTTCATTGGCGAAGTCGGCGGGGTAAAGCGGGGCGAGAAGTGGTGGAGTTCACTACACTGGCGGGATGGAGCACCGCGTGTTGATTTCCAGGGAGACGATCGCCCAGCGTCTGGAGGAGATGGGCAGGGAGCTGACGCGCGAGTATGCGGGTCGGGGCCGGGGAACCGGTGAGCGGCTGGTGGTGGTGCCGATCATGACGGGATCGCTCGTGTTCCTGTGCGACCTGATCCGGTACATGCCGGTGCAGATGCAGATCCGGCCGGTGACGATCGCGAGCTATCCGGGGACCGCGACGAGCTCGCAGGGGGCGGCGATCCGCGGGGACATCCCGACGGATCTGGCGGGGGCCCACGTGCTGATCGTCGACGACATCCTGGACTCGGGGCGGACGCTGGGTCTGCTTCGGCGGATGATCGCGGCCCAGAATCCGGCGAGCTTGCGGATCGCGGTGCTCTTGCGCAAGACCGAGCAGACCGGGCGGCGGCAGGAGCACGTCGATGTCGAGTATGTCGGGTTTGATATCGCCGACGAGTTCGTGATCGGGTATGGGCTGGATTACGACGGGCTCTACCGGAACCTGCCGGAGATCTGCGTGCTTGAGGTGTGAGGGTTTGCGGGGAGTAGATGAAGGGAGCGGCGTGGTCGAGGGCTTGGACGGGCCGGAGCGGTTGATCCTGGAGCGCCGCCCGGCGCTGCGGAGCGTTGTGGTGATGGGGCTGTGGCGGCTGGTGGGGCTGGGGGCGATCGCGGGGGCGGGCGTTTGGCTCGTGGTGACGGGCGTGGCGCCGGTGCTTGGGCAGTGGGCTGTCGGGGGCGCGGTGGTGGTGGCGCTGGTGTTGCTGTCGTGGCTGTCGCTGGTGCGGGACGCGATGCGGCTTCGGCTTACGGACCGGCGGATCAGCGTGCGCTCGGGGGTGTTCAACGTGGTGAGCGCCGATGCGCCGCTCGAGCAGGTGACCAACGTGCTGGTGGTGCGGACGCTGACGCAGCGGGTGTTCGGTCTCGGGACGATCGGGGCCCTGACGGCGAGCGACGCGGGGACGATCGCGTGGATGCACGTGGACGACTGCGCGGAGCTTGCGGCGCGGATCAATCAAGTGATCGACGAGGCGAAGGCGCATCGGCTCCGCGTGGGACAGGCGGGGCGTGTGGGCGGGGGTGAAGTCGGCGGGGGGAATGGGTCGATGACGGGGACGATGATGCCGGAGCGGACGAACACCGTGACAGCGGATGAGAGCTCGGCGGCGGACGAGATGGGCTCGCCGCGGCTGCCGGTGCTGGGAGTCGTGGGGGGGATCGGGGCGGGCAAGAGCACGGTGGCGAGGGCGTTCGCGGAGCTCGGGTGCCATGTGATCGATTCGGACCAGCGGGCCCGGGCGGCGCTCGACCGGGAGGATGTGCGGGAGCGGCTGGTGTCGTGGTGGGGGGTTGGGATTCTGGCCGCGGATGGGCGGGTGGACCGGAGCAAGGTGGCGGCGATCGTGTTCTCGGATGCGAAGGAGCGGTCGCGGCTGGAGGCGGAGGTGCACCCGATCGTGCGGCAGGAGCGGGCGGCGATGATCCGCGAGGCGAAGGCGGCGCGGGCGGCGGGTGTGATCGTCGATGCGCCGCTGCTGTTCGAGGCGGGCGTGGACGCGGAGTGCGACGCCGTGGTGTTTGTCGAGGCGCCGGCGTCGGTGCGGCTCGCGCGGGTGCAGGCGTCGCGTGGGTGGTCGGGCGAGGAACTCGAGCGTCGCGAGAGGGCCCAGATGGGGCTTGAGGAAAAGCGGGCGCGGTGCCGGTATGTGATAGAAAACTCGGGGCCGGCGGAGCGGTCGCTGGTGGAGCAGGCGCGGGGCGTGCTTGACGACGCCCGGTCGCGCTGGGCGGCGCCGGGCGTCGTCGAGGAATAATCGAAGGGTGGTCGGAGAGGTCAGTTCAGGGCGGGGGCGGCGGGCTGCTCGGCCTTGCTCTGGGCGCGAAGGTCGGCGGCGTGGGCCCGGCTGTACTGCTGGATGTCGTTGAACTTGCCGTCGGCGTCGCGCTTGGCGTAGAGCTTCTTGCCGGCGGAGGAGTACATCACGGTGCGCTTGGCGGTCTTCTTCGCGCCCTTCTTGGCGACCTTCCTGCCGGCGGGCTTCCTGGCGGGGGCCTTGGTGGCCTTCTTGGCGACCTTCCTTGCGGGCGGGCGGGCGGCGGACTTCTTGCCGGACTTCTTCGCGGACTTCTTCGCGGTCTTCTTGGCCATGTCGATGCTCCTGGAGGGTGTGCGGCTCGGGCCCTATGTGGATGTTGAGGGTGGCCCGAGGCGAACCCTGAGAGAGCAACGTACCGAGTTTGGCCGCCGCGTGCAAGCGGTGGGGCGGGGTCGGCGGAAAGGGACGGGGCTTAGACTCC
>JBBQRT010000051.1:0-23853 GCA_038214505.1 Phycisphaerales bacterium
GTAGGGCCTTGGCCGACCGCGGACGCAACCGAGAGGACCAGGCACAGGCCGACGGCGATCGGGCTCGCGGAGATCTTCATGCCATGATTATTGGCGGGCTCGGGGCCAGATGCAACCCATGTGCATGTAGACCGGCGGATCGATGCTCGCCTACAGTCCGGCCTGTCAACCCATGGGGCGGTAGCTCAGTTGGTAGAGCGCGTCGTTCGCAATGACGAGGTCGGGAGTTCGACCCTCCTCCGCTCCACTTCCCAACACACACCCTCGCTTCGGCGGGGGTCGTTTGTTTTTGCCGATCTCCCGACCCCGCGGGCGCGGCTCAGCCCTTCAACGGCGCCCGCGCCGGCTCCCCATCCCGCCGCGGATACAGCCGCGGCGTCCGAGTCGTCTTGTCGAGCGTCACCACGCGCCCCGTCGGCGTGTCCACCGTCTGCAGGTGCTTCAGGCCGATCAGCCCCAGGGCCTTCTTGCTCTCGGCGAGCTCCTGGTCGGCCTTTGCACCCTTGATCGCCAGCACCAGGCCGTGGGGCCGGATGAGCGGGCCCAGCAGCTCGATGACGATGCCCAGGTGGCCCAGCGCGCGGGCCGTCCCCAGGTCGTAGTGCTCGCGGTGCAGGCGGTGGTCCTGGCCGAGCGTCTCGGCCCGGCCCTGCACAACGCGGGCGTTGCCGAGCTTCAGGTCCGCGATCACACGGCGGAGGAAGTCGACCTTCTTGCCCGTCGCCTCCACGAGCGTGACGCGGAGGTCGGGCAGGACGATCGCCAACGGGATGGCCGGCACGCCGCCGCCGGAGCCGATGTCGATGAGCGAGAGCGGGCGGCCGGGCGTCGCGCTTGGCGCAGATTCCGGCACGGGGACCCCGTCCCCCTCGGGGGCGGCCCGGCTCTCGGCCTCGGCCGCGAAGCTCGCGATCAGCGGGACCAGCGCCAGCGCGTCCAGGATGTGCTTCCGCCACGCCTCGGCCGGCTCGGTGATCGCCGTCAGGTTCGTCGTCCGGTTGGCCTCAAGCAGCATCTGGAGGTACCGCCCCAGCCGCGGCACGTCCGTGGGCTCGAACTCGATCCCGAGCTCTCCCGCGGCGGCGACGAACTCGGGCGGCGGCGGGAGCGTTGTGATGGGGCCGGTGTCAGGCTTGGGGGCTGGAGACGAATCGGGCGGCGGGGTGGGCACGGGGCCAGTGTACGTCCAGCCAGCCGCGGGCCCGCGCCGCTCACGCATCAGGGGATTTCGCCACCGCCGGGGCCGTCCCACGAGCGTCTGCGCCCGAGGTGGACGCCGGGCGTGCGAGTTCATCGGCGGAGAGGCCGCGGCCGTTCCCGATAAACCTGCCGGTTGGATCGAATCCCCAGTACTCGCGAACCGCAGCAACCGTCTGCATCGCCTGACAGGACGGGCATGCGAATCGACCGGGGAGGTCCGGCAGTTCTTCGCGGCACGCTGTGCAGACCAGCCCTTTGGACGCCGACAGCCGGCCGGAGAGGTCATGCAGGCGAGCATACTCAACGGGTGTACGCCGCGCGAGCGCATCCAGTATGATCCAACCGATGCAGACAACGCCAGCGACGAGAGCGGCGTTCAGGTATCCGAACCGCACAATGGTCGCAGCGAGCACGGCCACGAACACGGAAGAGGCAACTCTGCGTATCCGCCTGTTCGCCATCATCGCTCGAGCGAGGCGAACAGGCGGACTGCTGGGACGTTTGGAGGAATGGGCCATGGCGGAAGGAGTTCGGGTGGAGCAGGAGCCGTTGGCGTGACCATCGGATGCCGACCACTCGGGGAATGCTACATCGCAACCACAATCCCGCACGCGATCAGCGCGTCGGCTTTATCCTTGGCGATGCGCTTGAGCTCAGCCTTGTAAGCGCGCTCGCACCCCTTCTTGGCTGCGACCGTGAACGCGATCACCGCCGCGGCACAGATACCCGCTCCGATCCAACCCTTGCCCGGAACGATCGCGATCGCGGCACACCTCGCGAGTGCCTTTGCTTTCGCCACATGCGCCGCCGATTTGCATGCCGCGTACGCGGCGGTCGCCCTCGCGAGTTTCGCAGCGATCACGGCTAACGCGGCCGTAACGCACGCTTCGACATCGCTTGACGACGCTCCACCCTGTCCCCCCGTGGCGCCGCCAGCGGAATTCAGAGCCTGAACAGCCTTCGCCTCGTCCCCGTCGAGTCGTCCGGAGAGCACCAACTGGGTGACCTCTCCCTGGTGCGGATGATCGAACTCCAGCACCGTGCCGATGATCCAGTCCTCTCCGGCGGGCCCGCTCAGCCGCGCGACCACGGTTCTGAAGGACAGCCCCATCTCGAGTTCCTTACCAGCCGAATCCTCGCGGATCGCTTCCGACACGATGCGGGCATCGACCGTGAGCGGCATGTCGAGGTGATTTACCGCGTCGTACGTGCCACCGCCCGAAACGGGCTTCGCAAGGGTGTACGCCAGCGAAGGGGCGGTGCCGGTGTTCCCGAACACGGCGGACCACGTCGCTTCGTTGGTCGCCTCGAAGTCGTTCCATCCATCCCAGATCTGATGGTCCCACGCGGAGGGATCGAGGTCGCCGGCCTTCAGATAGTCGTCTTCGACATAGTTGTCGAAGTCGCGGGGTGGCGAGGAGGCGAACGCCGCGCGCTGCACAGGGGACAGGAACGAGACGGCCAGTGCTCCGATCAGGGCTCCGATCATGAGCGGTGAACGGGCGAATCGCTTCGATATCAACATTTTAGCTCCTTGCGAGAGGACTCTCTTGAACGACGCGAAAATCTATCTCAATCTCAGCCATTCGCAATCCGACCTCTAAATTATTTTTCTTTAATACAGATAACCACATACGAATGTCTTAACTATGGGCAGCACCCAGGCCATCCCTCAAATTCAATCATCAGATAGGAAGCTCGGCATTCACGCACCGATCGTGGTGACGGACGATGATGCCGGCGATGGACCGCGGGCCACACATGGACGGGGGGGTGGCGGCGGACTAACGGAGGCGGGCTCGCCTCGGCAACTCCCTCCCGATGACGACCGCCGAGGCGCTGCACAGCCCTCGTAGATTAACCACACTGTGCCTCCGCGTCCGGTTCGGGCGCGGCCCGGCCCTCGGCCTCCGCCGGCTCGGTGATCGCCGTCAGGTTCGTCGTCCGGTTGGCCTCAAGCAGCATCTGGAGGTACCGCCCCAGCCGCGGCACGTCCGTGGGCTCGAACTCGATCCCCAGCTCTCCCGCGGCGGCCATGAACTCCGGCGGCGGGGGCAAGGTGATGATTGGCCCCGTGGCGGTCGCGGCGTCGGGCGCAGAGTCTGGCGGCGGGGTGGGCACGGGGCCAGTGTAGATGCTCGCCTCCGGCTACTCGCCCCTCGACCACGACGCATCCAGGAGTTGACGCTTGTCCGCATTCTCGCCCACTTCCAACGCGGGGCGCAGGCCGTGCCTGACCTGCCAGACCATCCACTCGCGCATGAGCGTGCGATACTCAACGTCCAGCGCGGCGGTCCTGATCTCACGCGCACGCTTGCTCACGCCCGGGTCGCTGCGGCAATAGGCCTCCATGCCGCGATCGAGGCTGTCGGCCTGGGCAGCCAGAATCTGGGCCCGCGCCCGCAGATCGGCCTTGTCGGCGTCGGTGACCGTCGTGTTGGCCTTCAGGTCCTCTTGAAGCCAATACGCCAAGTGCCTGGCACCGCCGATCGACGAGGCAACCGGAAGGGCGTCGTACATTCTCCGAACCTCCGGATCGCACGCCGCGCTACACGCGGCAAGCGACGCGGCGGGGGCCAGGACGATTGCTGCCAAGCACACGCGGCCTCTGCGGGTCATCAGAGCACTCCCAGGATTCCCCCGCCCGTCCTTTTCTACGGCTTTGGCCGGGCCGGGCTGCCAAATCGGCAGAGTGAAGGCCACTTGGCCGAGCGATCGTCAGGCCGAAGCCAGCAGCAAGGCTGGGATTGGGGCGGAATTTCCCCCGCGCCATCCGCTCATACCGGCGAACGATCCTTGGCATCAGGCTTGCCTCGTCGTTCACGCCCCCGCGATCCGACTGGACCGCCGGGTCCGGACTTTGCACAGAACCTACCGACCACGCGTCTCCATCCGGGGGCGAAACAGGAGCCATCCATGAGCAAGATCATCGGCATCGACCTGGGCACCACCAACTCGTGCGTGGCCATCATGGAGGGTGGGCAGCCCAAGGTGCTCATCAACTCCTCGGGCTCTCGAACCACGCCCAGCGTCGTGGGCTTCACCGACAAGGGCGAGCGGCTGGTCGGCCAGCCGGCCAAGCACCAGCAGGTCACCAACCCCAAGAACACGATCTTCTCGATCAAGCGCTTCGTCGGGCGCCGCCGGTCCGAGGTCTCCCAAGGCGGGGACTCGGGCTACGGCAAGGGCGGCAACGAGGAGAGCAAGGTTCCCTACACGCTCGTGGGCGGGGGCGATGATTCCGTCAAGGTGAGGGTCAACCAGGGCGAGTTCACGCCGCAGCAGATCTCCGCGTTCATTCTTCAGGACCTGAAGAAGACTGCCGAGGACTATTTGGGCGAGAGCGTGACGCGGGCGGTGATCACGGTCCCCGCCTACTTCAACGACGCGCAGCGCCAGGCGACCAAGGACGCCGGCGAGATCGCCGGGCTGAAGGTCGAGCGCATCATCAACGAGCCGACGGCGGCGGCGCTCGCGTACGGGCTCGACAAGAAGAAGAACGAGAAGATCGCCGTCTTCGACTTGGGCGGCGGCACGTTCGACGTGTCGATCCTGGATATTGGCGACGGCGTCTTCGAGGTGCTTGCGACCAACGGCGACACGCACCTTGGCGGCGACGACTGGGACCAGCGGCTCATCGACCACCTCGCCGAGGAGTTCCGCAAGAAGGAGGGCATCGACATCCGCAATGACGCGATGGCCCTGCAGCGATTGAAGGAAGCCGCGGAGAAGGCCAAGGTCGAGCTCTCGACCATGCAGGAGACGACCGTCAATCTGCCGTTCATCACGGCCGACCAGGCGGGGCCGAAGCACTTGCAGGTGAGCATCTCGCGGGCGAAGTTCGAGAGCCTGACGAGCGACCTGTTCGAGCGGCTCAAGCAGCCCTGCCTGAACGCGCTGCGGGACGCGAAGCTGGATACGAGCAAGATCGACGAGGTCGTGCTGGTGGGCGGCTCGACGCGCATGCCGCGGGCCCAGCAGATCGCCAAGGAGCTCTTCGGCAAGGAGCCCAACAAGAGCGTGAACCCCGACGAGGTCGTGGCGGTGGGCGCGGCGATCCAGGGCGGCGTGCTGGCGGGGGATGTCAAGAACATCCTGCTGCTGGACGTCACGCCGCTGAGCCTTGGCGTTGAGACGCTGGGCGGCGTGATGACCAAGCTCATCGAGCGCAACACGACCGTGCCCACGAGCAAGAAGGAGGTCTTCTCGACGGCGGCGGATAGCCAGGCGAGCGTGCAGATCCGCGTGCTGCAGGGCGAGCGCGAGTTCGCCAAGGACAACCGGCTGCTTGGCGAGTTCGAGCTCTCGGGCATTGCCCCGGCACCGCGGGGCGTGCCGCAGATCGAGGTGGAGTTCGCGATCGACGCTAACGGCATCCTGACCGTCAGCGCGACGGACAAGGGGACCGGCAAGCGGGCCGACATCAAGATCACCAACTCGGGCGGCCTGAGCAAGGACGAGATCGAGAAGATGAAGAAGGATGCCGAGCTGCACGCGGCCGACGACAAGAAGCGGCGCGAGCTGGTCGACCTCAAGAACCGGGCCGACGCGATGGTGCTCCAGACGCGAAAGAGCCTCGAAGAGCACGGCGGGAAGGTCGGTCCCGAGGTCCGCGGCAAGATCGAGAACGCGATCTCCGCCCTCGAGTCGACGCTCAAGACCGACGACGCGGCGGCGATCCAGCGGAGCATGGGCGAGCTCGAGAAGGCGTCGATGGAGCTGGGCAAGGCCGTCTACGAGGCGACCGCGGGTGCCGCCACCGGCGGAGCGACCGGCGGAGCGACCGGCGGAGCGGAGCAGGCCGAGACCGGCGACGGGGCCGGCGGCGGCAAGGACGACGTGATCGACGCGGAGTTCGAGGTCAAGGACGCCAAGAAGTAAGTACCGCAGCAGACCATTGACCGCACGGCCGGCTCGGGCGCCCTCCTCGCCCGGGCCGGGCCGTTGTTCCGCTGCTAATCCCAATGCGGTTGGTAGACTGCCGCAATGAAGCACTCGCGGTTTGTGGGGGCCGATGGTTGCAAGGGCGGGGCGTGGGTCTGCGTCGCGACCGATGGTCGCGGGGCGTGGAGCATCGCCGTTCACGCGTCGATCGGCGCCGTCTGGGACGCCTCGCGCGGGGCCGAGCGGGTGCTGCTGGACATTCCAATCGGGCTGATGGAACACGGGCGACGCGCGTGCGATGTCGCGGCGCGGCGTTCTCTAGGGTCGCGCCGATCGAGCGTGTTCCCATCGCCCGAGCGGTGGCTGCTGGCGTGCACGAGCCTTGCCGAGGCCGACGGCCTCAAGAGCGAGCGTGAAGGGCGGGCGGTGAAGGTACAGCGGCAGATGTGGAACATCCTGCCGCGGGTCCGCGAGGTGGACGCATGGCTGCGTCAAACGCCCCCGGCCCGCGCGATCGTGCGCGAGTGCCACCCGGAACTGTGCTTCATGGGTCTGAGCGGGCGGCCGATGGGGCACAACAAGAAGACCGTAGAGGGGAGGGGCGAGCGCATCGAGCTGCTCCGCGAGCACGTGCCGGCCGTTGGCGAGATGCTCGCGGACGCGCTAACGCGATGGCCGAGGTCGGTGCTTGCTGCCGACGACGTTGTTGACGCCGTTGTCGCCGCGGTGTGCGCCGCGGCACCCGACAATGTGCTCCGCACGGTCCCGTCTACGCCCGAAGTCGACGAGCATGGGTTGCCGATGGAGATGGTCTATCGGCTCCCGGGCTGAGAGTTCTCGACGGGCTCAAGAAGCGTTCAGACAGGCGCAGGGTGATGGAGTTCGCCGCGGGTCTTGGCGAGTCGATGGAGCAGTACGGCGCTGATGCCCCAGACCGTCAGCGTGGCGATCATGGTGAGGGGGAGATCGCGCACGACACCCTCCTGCTGGATCTTCGGGATCGCCAGGCCCATCGCGAGCAGCGGCGTGAGGACGAGCCCCGGACCCCGGAGGAAGCCCAGCCGCGACGACATGATGTTGACCCAGACGAGGGCGACGACGCCGGGGAGTATGAAGATCGCGTAGTGGCGGTGGGTCATGGGCAGGCAGGCGATCATGATGCAGCAGAGCATGCCGACGCGCAGGACGAGTTCCAGGGCCGTGTCGTCGGGGCGGAATCGCGTGTCGCCGACCCCGCCGCTGCGCGACGCGCGGCGCGTGCGCCCGACCAGGAGCGTGCCGGCGACGAGCACCACGAACCCGCCGTAGTGCACGAACTTCATCCACTTCGCCGCGGCCGGCGGGCGCTCGCCGCGGGGTGTGGCGATGTTGACGAGGTTGTGCAGCGAGCCTTGGATCGACTGGTTGTCGGTGTTGGTGAAGCTCGTGCCGGCGCCCAGGGTCTGCTCGGAGTCGTTGGCCAGCCCCGCGAGAAGCACTCGGGACACGAACGTCCTGTTGTAATCGAGCGTGCGCTGCGGCCCGAAGACGACCAGCGGCAGGAGGATCATCGCGAGCACGAAGCAGATCGCGTAGCCCGTCATGCCACGCACATCGCGCCGCGCGAGCGGATAGACGACAAGCAGGCCCGGGAACACCTTCACGAACGCGGCGAACCCCCACCAGAACCCCGCGAGCGTGCGCCGGTTGTTGGCCCAGAGCCACGCGCCGGCGGCGATGATCGCGAGCAGGACCGTGGAGATCTGGCCCCGGCTCAGCGTCGAGAGAATGTCGGGCATGCACGCGACAAGCGGCCAGAAACGGACGTTCCACCAGCCGCCGTGCGACGGCGATAGGGCGCGGATGTGCGGATCCGGCGAGTGGGCCTGGAGCGCCTTGACCAGCCAGTGGATGGTCAGCAGAAGGCACGCGACGCTCAACGCGTACCAGATGACGACCGACGCCGGATAGGGCAAGTATGGTGTCGACGTCTGGCCGCGGAGGGGAGCGGGAGGAGCCGTGTCGCCCGGGGCTCGCCACGACTCCATGCGGGGCGTCTCGGGCGTCGGGGGGTCGCCCAGCGGGGCCAGCAGCGGCGCCACGCCGGGGGAATAGAGAAAGAACCAGCCGCGGTCATCGGTGACGCGGTACGGATCGAGCCCCTCGCGCACGGCGTAGCCAGCGCGGAAGAACACGCCCGCGTCGGTGCGGCGGGAGTTGAGGAACGCCGAGCGCTGCAGAACGAGATACCCGAAGCCCACGGCGAACAGCACGAGAATCACGGCCGCCCAAGGCTCCCAGGTGGGCTTGATGCCCACGCCCGGTCGGCCGGTGGAGTCCGGGAGGAATCGGCGCGAGGGCTGTGTACGCGGCGGCGACGGAGGAGGTGAATCGATCACGGGGCCGAGTGTACTTCGGCTAGGCGAGCTTGGGGGCGGATGGGGTTTGGGGGTGGGTGCGGAGATGCCGCCGCGGGGCGGTTTGATTGTGGCCAAGAGGTGCCCAAAGATGGACGGTCCACATGCCGAGGGTTGGGGCCAGTGCCCAAGCCGCGGCACCGCCGGAGAGGTGGCAGAGTGGTTGAACGCGTCGGTCTCGAAAACCGATTTACGGTATTACCGTAACGGGGGTTCGAATCCCCCCCTCTCCGCTTGATACGACCCCCTGTCCGATTTTCTGGCTCGCCGGAGATTTTGGACAGGGGGTTGTGCGTTGTGTAGAAACGGCTGCCATGCGTCTCGGCGTCGAAGTAGTCGCCGCAGTAGCCGTAGGGGTTGCCGGCGATCGGGTCGGAGATGGTGTCCGCGGCCCCCAGCGAGGCCGTGCTGGCCGAGGCGAACCAGGCGCTCAGGAACGCGAAGATGTCGGTGGTGTTCCTGGTGCCGTCGCCGTTGAAGTCGGCGGGTGCACGCCGCAGCCGCCGGGCCCGGCCGTAGAGCTCGTACTCGACCTCGTCGGCCACCGAGCCGATCGGGATGCCGGGGCGTGAGCCGCCCGGGCCCGAGTAGGAGACATCCGCGATGCCGTGGCTCAGTGTGCGGATGATGCTGCCCTGGGCATCAGAGAGCTGAAAGTATCGCTTGTCAAAGATGCCGTTGGGGGCGCGACTGACTGCAATCGACCGGTGCCGCGCTCTAGGGCCGCGTCTGCGCCACCGGCATGAGCGACTCGACCGCCGGGGTCGCCTGTTGGGCACCCTGCCCCAGCACGGCGGGCTGGTAGGTTCCGGCCAGCGTTGCCCAGTCCGTCAGGCGCGAGCCGCCGATGGCCAGGGCGACGACGCAGACCATCGACACCACGCCGGCCATCTTGCGGGGTGTGAACGGGCCCTCGACGACGGCCGGGGCGTTGGGGACGCGCTCGGGGTCGGAGACGAAGCAGACGTAGGCCAGGCGGAGGTAGTAGTACGCCGCGATCGCGCTGTTGAGGCCCAGGATGAGCACCAGCGGGATCTCGCCGGCGCCGATGGCGGCGGTGAACAGGGGCAGCTTGCCGAAGAAGCCCAGGAGCGGCGGCAGGCCCAGGAGGCCCATCGAGCTGATGACCATCGTCCAGCCCAGCACGGGACGCGTCTGCACGAGACCCTTGAGGTCGTCGACGTCGTCGGCCTCGACGGTCTCCTCGCCCGAGGGGTCGTGGGACTTCTTCTCGAGGCAGGCGACGACGCTGAAGGCACCGATGGTCATGATGCCGTAGCAGAAGAGGTAGAACAGCACGGCGGAGACGCCGTTGCGGGTGAAATCGCTGCCGGCGGGCCCGGGGCCGGCGATGACGCCCACGAGCATGTAGCCCGAGTGGGCGATCGAGGAATAGGCGAGGATGCGCTTGATGCTGTGCTGCATGATCGCCAGCACGTTGCCGATGGTCATGGTGAGGACGGCCAGGACGATCAGCAGGACGCGGAGCACGTCGGGAAGCTGCTCGCCGCCGAGGCCCGCCGCGGCGCCGAGGGTCGTGGTGCCCGATCCCGCCGGGCTGAACCGCCAGCCGACCATGGAGCACAGGGCCAGGATGCTGAGCATGCCGGCGGCCTTGGGGACAAACGCGAGGAAACCGGCCATGCTGGCCGACGAGCCCTCGTACACGTCGGGCGTATAGAAGTGCATTGGCACGGCGGCGATCTTGAAGCTCACGCCCACGAGCGCCAGCACGAGCCCGAGCATGACCAGCGGATTGACCTCGCCCCCGCCGGCGGCGGAGGCCTGGAGCGCGATCGCGTCGCGGATGGCCAGGAACGACGTGGAGCCCGTGCCGCCGTAGATGAGCGCAAAGCCGTAGAGGAAGATGGCGGCGCCCAGGGCCCCGAGGAAGAAGTACTTGACGGCGGCCTCCATCGAGCGGTTGCGCCGCGTCGAGATGGCGACCATGACATAGGTCGGCAGGCTCGTGAGCTCCAGGGCGAGGAACAGCCAGATCAGGTCGTCGGCCGAGCAGCAGAGCATCAGGCCCGTGAGGCTGAACATGTAGAAGGCCCAGAACTCCGCCCGCACCGAGCGGATCGGATCGAACTTGGCACCGCGGGAGACCTCGGCCTCCAGCTCGCGGTCGGCCGAGCCGGCCATGAGCAGCGTGAGCACCAGCCCGACGGCGGCGACCATCAGCTTGGCATAGAGCGGGAGGTTGGGCAGGGCCGTGGCGACGGCCGGGGTGGTCGTCACCGCGAGCACGCCGGCGACCAGCAGCCCTGCGCCGCAGACCAGCGCGCAGCTCTGGCGGAGCAGCCGCGTGCGCGACAGGCCCAGGACGAGCACCAGGCAGGTGGTGGCGAACATCGCGATCTCGGGCCAGAGCAGTGCGAGCTTGTATTCCATGGCTTTACTGCGCCCCCCCGGTGGTCGCGGCGTCGGCGTCCGAGGGCCGTACCTCTGTCGTCCTCACCGGCGAGCCGATCTCGGCGTTCCGTATCGCCTCGAGCTTCACGCGGGCCATGTGCAGCGCCGACTGCTGCTGGGCCACGGGCGCTTCGAGCACGGCCAGCAGCGGCTTGGGGTATAGGCCCAGCGCGAGGCACAGGAAGGCCAGCGGCGCCAGGGCGAGGATCTCGCGGCCGGTCAGATCGGCGGGGAGCACGCCGTGGCCCGCGTGGGCCGCCGGCGCGTGCGCGTCGTGCCCGTGCGTGCCGTGGCCATGGGGCTCCTTGAGCGGTCCCCAGACGATCTTGCCCAGCATGTACAGGATGTAGATCGCGGTGATGATCATGCCCACGCCGGCGGCGACGGCGTACCACGGGCCGAGCTCGCCCCATGTCGCGCCCGGTAAGAGCGTGGGCGAGCCCGCCGCCGGGGCGGTCGCGGAGGCGAAGCCGACGCCCGCGGCCTGGAAGGCCCCGAGCATGCACATGAACTCGCTGATGAAGCCGTTGAGCCCCGGGAGGCCGACCGAGGCCATGGCGAAGAACACCATGAACGTGGACCAGATGGGCATCCTGGCCCCGAGCCCGCCGATCTCCTTGAGCGAACGGGTGTGGTAACGCTCGTACATGAAGCCGATGAGCAGGAAGAGCGCGCCCGTGGACAGGCCGTGGTTGATCATGTAGAGGATCGAGCCCGTCAGGCCGATGCTGTTGAGCGCGAAGATGCCAAGCACGCAATAGCCAAGGTGGCTGACCGACGAGTACGCCACGAGCTTCTTGATGTCGGTCTGCACCCAGCAGATCAGACCGGCGTAGAGGATGCCGACGATGCTCAGGACCGCCATCACGGGTGCGAACTCGACGCAGGCCATGGGGACCATGCCCAGGGCGAAGCGGTAGATGCCGTAGGTGCCCAGCTTGAGCAGCACGGCCGCGAGGACGACCGAGCCCGCGGTGGGCGCCTCGGTGTGGGCCAGGGGGAGCCAGGTGTGCAGCGGGAAGAGCGGGACCTTGACCGCAAAGCCGGCCATGAGTGCCCAGAAGACCCAGGCCTGCTGCGTCGGGCTGAGCTGCTGGGTCGAGAAGCTTGCCAGGGCCGCGAAGTCGAAGGTCCAGGTGCCGATCTTGGCGAAGTGCTGGTAGGCGACGAAGACCAGGCCCGCGAGGGTGATGAGAGAGCCGGTGAAGGTGTAGAGGAAGAACTTGGTCGCGGCGGCCTTGCGGTTCGTCGAGCCGTAGAGGTTGATCAGGATGTACATCGGGACGAGCGTGAACTCGAAGAACGTGTAGAAGAGGACCAGATCCCGCGCGAAGAACACGCCGGTCATCGCCGCCTGAAGGATCAGCAGCCAGGAGTAGTAGGTCCGCTCGCGGTTGGTGATCGCCGTCCTGCTGGCCAGCACGCAGATCGGCCCGAGCAGCACGGCCAGGCCCACCAGCAGCATGCTGATTGTGTCGGCCCCGAGGCTGAACTCCAGGCCCAGTCGCGGGTACCAGGCGAGCGTCGAGCTCATCCGGTCGCCGGCGCCGTCCATCCACGGGAACATCCACGCAACGCCGATGTACCACGCCACCGCGACGAGCGTGCCCGCCATGGCCATCGTGCGCGACTGGCGTGCGGGGACGGCGGCGCACAGCACGCCGAAGATCAGCGGGATCAGAACGCCAAGGCCAAGGGCAAGCGATTCCATGTCAGCTCAGCCCTCCGGAACCCAGCAGCATTGCGATCAGGACGATCGCCGCCACCCCCACCGCCATCCGCACGGCGTAGTCGTGCAGCACGCCCGACTGCTGCCCCTTGGCCGCGTGACCCAGGGCCCGGGGCGCGAAGCCCGCGAGGTTCACCAGGCCATCGACCACCAGCTTGTCGAACAGGAAGAACACGTGCCCGAGCACGTTGAGCGGACGGACGATCAGCCAGTGATAGATCTCGTCGACATAGTACTTGTTCCGCGCCGCCTTTGTCAGCGGGCCGAAGAGGCCCACCAGCACGTCGGCCCGGCTCGTGGCCGCCCGCGTGCGGTTGCCGATGAACAGGCCGCCGAGGCCCTTGGGCCCGTGCAGGAACGCCGCGATCAGGATGCCGGCAAAGCCCACGCCCGCCGATACGTAGTACATCAGCTTGTGGGGATCTTGTCCGAACAACAGGCCGCCGCGGGCGCTCTCGACCACCGGGTTTGACACCGCGACGGCGGACGTGTTGACCAGTCCGGCGACCCACCCGCCATGCTCGGCGGCGTGGATGGGCTTATAGAAGTAGAGCCCCGCCGCCAGAATCGAAAGCACCATCGCGATGAGGATCGCGCCCTTCATCGCCGCGCCGGGCGGATGCGGGTCGAACTCTTCGGTGGTCGGATCAAAGTCGTAGCGGGCGGCGTGGCGGTGGTCGGTGCCGTGACCGTGATCAGCGGGCCCGTGCCCGCCGTGCCCGTGCCCGCCGTGCCCGTGATCGCCGTGCCCGTGATCGCCATGACCGCCATGACCGTGCTGGGCGTGCCACGTGTCGAGGCTGGTGCCCTTGGGGTGGCGGCCCAGCTCGACGAGCTCGGCGTCGTTCCCGGGCACGAACTCCTTGGGCCCGACATAGACGCGCATGTATGTACGGAAGGTGTAATAGGCCGTCATTCCCGCCGTCAGCAGCAGGATCCACGCGATCCACTGCGACCCGGCGATCATGCCCTGGGGCGTGGCGAACCCCTGGGCGAGGATCAAGTCCTTCGAGAAGTACCCCGCGGTGAACGGTACGCCCGCGAGGTTGATCGACCCAACAAGCATCGCGATGCCCACCAGCCCGAAGCCCTTCATCCACATCACGCCCGAGAGCCGACGGAGGTCGAGCTGGCCGCCGAAGCCGTGCATGACGGCCCCGACGCCCAGGAACAAGGTCGCCTTGAAGAACGCGTGTGTGAAGGTGTGGAACGCGGCCCCCGTGGGCGTCAGCAGGCCCAGCCCCGCGAACATGAAGCCCAGCTGCGAGATGGTCGAATAGCCCATGACCCGCTTGATGTCGAAGATCGCCATCTCGATCGTGGCGGCCCAGAACGCCGTGATGACGCCGCTCCAGGCGACGACCGTCAGGGCAACCAGGTGCGGGTCGGCCGTGAACAGCGGGTACATGCGCCCGATGAGGAACACGCCCGCGGTGACCATTGTCGCCGCGTGGATCAGGGCCGAGACTGGCGTCGGCCCCTCCATCGCGTCGGGGAGCCAGACGTAGAAGAAGATCTGGGCCGACTTGCCGAAAGCGCCGACGGTGAGCAGGAGAGGCGCGACCCAGACCACCCAGTGGTCGCGGAGCGTCTCGCCCGTGGGCAGCACGCCCGATTGGATGATCGCGAAGAGCTTGGAATACTCGACCGTGCCGAAGACCACGAAGATGAGCATGATCCCTATGCTCAAGCCCAGGTCGCCGATGCGGTTGACGATGAACGCCTTCTTGGCCGCCGCCACCGCCGGGGCCTTCTTGTAGAAGTACCCGATGAGCAGGTACGAGCACAGGCCAACGCCCTCCCACCCCAGGAAGAGCAGGACCAGGTTGTCGCCCATGACCAGGCAGGCCATCGAGAACACGAACAGGTTGAACGCGGCGAAGAACCGGATGTAGCCGGGCCCCACATCGTGGCTCATGTACTCGCTGGCGTAGAGCGCTATGACCGCCGCCAGGCCGGTGACAAAGAGCATCCACAGGCACGTGAGCGTGTCGATGTAGAACGAGAAGTTGGCCGTCAGCGACTGGGTGAGCGCCGCCGCCGTGCCCGTCATGTCGCCCTTGGATGAGAACGAGAGGTTGATCCAGTCCCAGGCCTTGACGATCGACGTCTGCCCCTGGCCGGCGTTGCCGTGCATGGTCTGCATCAGCATCGCGACGGCGGCGGCGAACGACACCGCCAGGCAGCCGATCGTGATCCACGCGGGCAGTTTGCTGCGGACCTTGCCGATGGCGCATAGGCCCACGAGCACACACCCAAGCAGCGGCATGAACGGGACCAGCAGGGCCCACTGCCCCATCGCCCCCATCCCCGGCACGACGGCGGCGGCGTGAGCGGACCCCTGTGCAGTCCCGTGCGCGGCATGCCCGGCCTCCGGCGCCGCCAGCAGCGCCGATCCGAGCGTTGATACAAGTTGGAGAAGTTCAGTCTGCAAGCTCGTCGTCCCTCATTGCCCGCCGCCGGACACCGATGCTCTGGTGCCTTGTGCCGAGTGCCCGGAGGCTCCGTCTACCCGCGCATCTCCGACCACCGCCCGGCGTCGAGCGACTCCTTGCGCCGGAAGAGCAGCACGACCAGCGCGAGCGCCAGGGCCGCCTCCGCCGCCGCGATCGTCAAGACGAAGATCACGAACGTCTCGCCCGTGTGGTTCATGTGGTAGCGGCTGAAGGCGATCAGCGCGATCCCCGCGGCCTGGAACATCAGCTCCGTACACAGGAACATGATGATCAGGTTCCGCCGGGTGATGAACCCGATCAGCCCAAGCCCGAACATGATCCCGCTCACGGCCAGATAGTGGGCCAAGGTCGCCGGCGCCATGGGCGACGGAAAGTTGGCCTGGGCCAGGGTCGACATCAGGTCGCTCATGGTTGCCCTCCCGCGCCGAGGAACCCGCGGGCCGCCTCGCCCAAGCTCCGCGTCGGGGCGTCGCGGGTCGTCGGTCCGCCCGCAACTTCGGGGGCGCGAAGCAGGCTCTTCTCGGGCTCGAACTCGCCCGCGAGGCTCCGCGTCTGGGCCGCGAGCTTCTCTCGCTCGTCGAGTTCGACCTTCTTGCGGGCCAGGACCGTCGCGCCCAGCATGGCCATCAGCAGCACGACGCCCGCGATCTCGATCGCGCCCGGGTGGTCGGCCAGAAGCGTAAAGCCCACGCCCTCGACGTTGCTGAGCACAAGGTCTTTGGGCCAGCCGGGCGTCGAGGGGCCGATGGCCCGCATCCGCCCGTCGCCATAGCCGATCATGACCGAGGGCACGTGCGTGGCCGCGTCGGTTCCGGGCTTGGGGAAAAGATCAATCAAGTACTGCCCGGTCGCCGGGTCGCGGGCGATGCTCTCGTCCTTGTCGATGAGGCGGGCCTCGCGGAGCGAGCTCTCGATCTTCTTGGGGAGCAGTTCCAGCCGCTGGGCCCCGGCGTAAGTAGTCACAATTGGCAGCGACCCACTGTTCACTCCGCCGAACATCATCGCGGTCATGGCCGCGATGAGGACGAACCCCGTGATGCTGGCCAGGACCGGCTCGCGGGCGTAACGGTCGTAGTCGTTGAGCGCCTCGACTTGGTCCGCCGTGGGCGACTCGGTTGCCAGCATGAGGACGAACAGGTAGGTAATCAGAATCGCCCCGGCGTAAACGATGATCAGGGCGAAGGCCATAAACTCCGCCGCCAGCAGGACATACAGCCCGCTGGAGGCGATGATCGTCAGGATGAAGTACAGCGCCGAGTACACCGGTCTTGGGTGGCTGATGACCCGGACCGCCGCGCCAAGAGCGACGATACTGAAGATGTAGAAGTTCACGTTGGGCAGGGCCCCGGGCGACCTTACGCCCATGGCCACAAACAGCACGCCCAGCCCAAGCGCCGCGACCAGCGCCCCGATGATCTGCGGCGAGACACCACGCCGGGGCAGCGCAAGCGCGATGCCCAGAGCGCCGATCACGCACGCCGCATAGAGAAGGATCGGACTCGCCAAGCCGCCCAAGTGGAAGACTCCAGAGCGTTCCCGGGCGTGTGCCGCCCTTCGACGCGCGAGACAGACCCCCTCAACCCGCTCCCGTCGACGCTCCAAGGCCCGGTCGCCGGACTTTCGGAGAGTGCGGAGGATAGTGGGTGCTCACTCGACCTTCAACCGCCTCGGGCTCGCGTGCAAGCGACAGCGGCATGGACGTGCGAATCTCCCCCTCTGGATGGGGCGTGGCTCATGGTCCGCCCGTACGATACTTCTAGATTCACCCTCATCGTCCACCCCAATGAGTCAGGCCGCCCAGACTTCCCGCCCGCTCTCGACCCCTCCGCCGCTTCCCGCCCCAGCCTTGAAGGCCGGCCCGTGGGAGCGTGCGACGCCCAACGCGCTGACGGGAGCTCGGATCATTCTGGCTGTAGCGTTTTTCGCGGTGCTCACACCGTTTACCTATCGCCAGAGCCCGCTGGCCAGCGGGACAGGCCCGGACTGGTGGCTCTTGCTCGCCGCCGCGATCTTCGTCGTCGCCGCCATCACCGACGCGCTCGACGGCTACTTGGCCCGGCGATGGAACGCCGAGACGACCTTCGGGCGGATCATGGACCCGTTCGCCGACAAGCTGCTGGTCATCGGCGCGTTCATCTTCCTCGCCGGTCCGGGCTTCACGCACACCGGCGGATCCATCCTCCACGCCCCGTTCCGCCCGGACTTGCCGGAGAACGTCTCGGGCTCGGTCACGGGCGTGCAGGCGTGGATGGTCGCGGTCATCCTCGGGCGCGAACTGCTGGTCACCAGCATCCGCGGTGAGGCCGAAGGAAGGGGGATCCGCTTCGGCTCGATAGCCTCGGGCAAGTGGAAGATGATCCTGCAGTCGGTGTGCATCCCGGCCGTGCTGGTGCTCATGAACGTGCCCGGAGGCGTGGGAAGCGGGACCGCCGGCGAGGGCGAGTCGCGGCGTCCGGGCGAGTGGGCCACCTGGGCCATCCTCGGTCTGGTCTACAGCACCGTGCTTGTGACGGCATGGTCGGGCGTGCCGTACATCACCAAGGCCATGCGGGCGTTCCGCAAGACGCAGTCCTGAGCCATGGTCGCCCGCGGGCCCGGACGACGTCGGTACACTCCGCCGATGCGATCCTCCGCCGGCCGTCTGCTGATCACCACTTTCGGTCTTGGCTTCATGCGGCCGGCCTCGGGCACATGGGGCTCGATGCCCAGCGTCGCGCTCGCGGGGCTGATGATGCTCACGGGCGTGCTGCCCGTGGGCCCAACCGCCTGGCTCTATCACGGCGTGCTGGCGGCCGTTCTGGTGCTCTTCTCGTGGGTCTGCGTCCGATTCGGCCCCAGCGCCGAGGCGGAGTTCGGCAAGAAGGACCCGGGGCAAGTCGTCGCCGACGAGACCGCCGGTCAGTGCCTGCCGCTCATGCTGCTGCCCATCGCCACGCCCGATCCGCTGCGCATCGCCGTCGCCTGCGCGGCGGCGTTTCTGGCGTTCCGGGTTCTCGACATCCTCAAGCTCCCCCCGGCCCGCGGCCTGCAGCGGCTCTCGGGCGGCTGGGGGATCCTGATCGACGACCTGATCGCCGGCGTGCAGGCCGTGCTGGTGGTGCAGGTGCTCCTACGCGTCGCGGGGCCGATGCTCGGGTTCTAATCCGCCGACTGTGCCAGGTCGACGCGGACCCGCGGCAGCATGATCTCGTAACGCCCCGAGGGCTGGGCAGTCCCCGTCGCCGGGCCCGCCAGCGCATCGCCGGCCCGCTCGGCACGGCCTGCGGCGTCGCGCAAAGCCGTGGCGATGCTCGACAGGTCGCCGTGCACCTCGCGGCGCACGCCCTCGATGATCTTCGCGATCGGCTCGGGCATGCGCTCCTGATCGCCCGTGAGCACGCCTTCCCAGGGCCGCAGCCGTTCGAGCATCTGCCCGGCGCTGACCGAAGCCTTTTCCAGCAGCTTGAGGGCCAGTCCGGTGGTGTTGTGGGCCGCGTGCGACTGGCGGACGGCGTCGAGCAGCCCGGCGGTGGCCGAGTCGGCCTGGGGTTTGACCTCCGCGATGACGCGGTCGGTCTCGAGCTTCAGACCCCCGGTCCGCTCGTCGATCTGCTGGGCCATCTGCTGGAGTTCCAGACGCGAGTAGACCATCTTGTCGCTCAGCTCGCTCAGCAGCCGCTGGGTGTCGCCAAGGGCCGCCTCGCCCGCGAGGCGGATACTGGAAACGGCCCCCTCGCCAGCGGTCTGGGCCGCCGTGATCGCCTGGTCGAGCGTCGAGCGGATCACGCTCGCGGTCTTTTCCAGCCGCGACCGGAGTTCTTCGATGCTGGTCTGGCTCCGGCCCGCGAGCTCGGCCGACAGGGCGTCGACCTGCTTCCAGCGAGCCTGGATCTCGTCGAGCCGCTCGTGCCCACGGGTGATCCAAGCGTCTAGCTCGGCCTTCTCCGTCTCGGCCTGAGTCCGCACACGGTCCATGTGGTCGATTGCGCCCTGCGTCTTCTCGGCGATTCCTTCGGCCCGGGCGATCAGGCCCGCCAGCGAGGTGTCGGCGGGGCCGGTCTGGGTTGCCGCCGCTCCGTTTCCCATAATCAGCATCGCCCGCGTACACAGGCCTTCGAGCTTCTCCGCCGAGGGCCCCACGATCGCGTCGCCGTCGCGCCGGATCGCCTCGATCCGCTGCTCCAGCTCGCGGGTGGCCCGCTTGAGACGTTCTTCCAAAGCCTGCGTGTGGGCCGTCGCGGCGGCCTGAATGGCTTGGGCCCTGGCCTCCATAGACTGCAGTTTGCTCTCGAGAATGTGGGCCGTCTTCTCCTCGATGGTCGCAATGATCTTGCCGACGTCGGAGGCCTGGCTCAGCACCGTCTCGACGCGGGCGGCCCGCTCGTCGATCCGCCGGATGGCCTTGGCGCATAGATCAAGGTTGACCGCCTGGGCCGCCTCGCGGGACCGGAAGTCCTCGCTGGCCCGCCCGGCCTGGTCCAAGTGACTGACAAGGTTCAGCCGCTCGCTCGCCGCATGGGCGATCAGCTCGCGCAGCTCGCTGGACAGCTCCGAATACGCCCGCCGGTCGATGACCCGCGGCGAGACGAACACATCGCTCACCACCACGCGGGCCGAGGCCCCGCCTTCGGTGCTCATTACGCCGGTCTGAGAATGTGCAGGCACGGTTCCACCACGGCTGGTCATGACAGGCTTCCCGATCGAATCACGGTCCCCACGCGCACGACCTGCGCCACGGCAGGATCGACACGCGCCCGGAGGGTTCTCCACAATCTGAATGCCAAGGGTCGGGGGAACTGGCAGAGTCGGTTCAAGTCCCACCAATTCACCACTTCGCCGCTTCTGCACTCCGCCACTTCCCCGCCCCACCCATACCATCTGCTTATGCCCAAGCCCGGTCGTCCCCGTCCGTCTGCAAAGTCCTCCCCTTCCTCGGATTCCCGGGCCGCGCGGCCGGCCCGCCCTGCCCGCCCCGCCCGACCTGCCCGTCCGATGGACGGCGATCGGCCTGCACGCGGCGAGCGGAGTGGTCCAGCGGCGGGGCCGCGAGGGGGGCCCGGGGGAGGTCAGGGTGGACCCAGAGGCGGCCCGGGCGGGAGACGCCCAAGCCAAGATGATCGCCCAAGCGGGCCAGGAGCTGGCGGCCGGTCCGGACCCGGGACCCGGTCGGGGCCTGGAGCTCGATCCGGACCGGGCGCAAGATCAGGACCCGCAACTCGGTCGGGGCCCGGCGCGGGCGGTCGATCCGGGCCCGGAACGTGGTCCGGGCCATCGGCTCGGTCTGGACCGGGAACGGGGGGACGGTCGGGGCCCGGCGCTCGATCCGGGACGGGGGCCGGCGGTCGGTCTGGACCTGGCGGGCGTCCCGGTCCGGCGGCGCGAGGGGGTGGTGGCGGATTCAAGAGTGGCGGTCCGGGCGAGAAGTCCGCGGCGGATTTCAAGGCCCAACGACGTTCGCGCTCGGGGGCGGGCGGTTCTGGTGATGCGGCGGGATTCAAGGCGGCGCCCAAGCGGCCCAAGGGGCCCTCGCCCAAGCCCTCGACGGCCGAGCCGGGGCAGATCCGGCTCCAGAAGGTGCTTGCCGATGCGGGGATCGCCTCGCGGCGTGAGTCCGAGGAGTTGATTCAGGCGGGGCGGGTCGAGGTGAACGGCTCGGCCGTCACGGCCCTGCCGGCATTTGTCGATCCCCGCGTTGACCGCGTAACAGTCGACGGCAAGCTCGTGGCGACGCGCCGCGCGGACCGGCCTGGCCGCCTGAGCCACTCGGCCGAGCGCGTGTATGTCATGCTCAACAAGCCCGATCGGACGCTCTGCGCCACGCGCGATGAGCAGGCCCGCGAGATGGGCGGGCGGAAGACGGTCGTGGACCTGGTGAACCATCCCTCGGGCGCTCGGCTCTACCCCATCGGGCGGATGGACTACGACGCCAAGGGCCTGGTGCTGCTGACCAACGACGGGCTGCTGGCCGAGCGGCTGACGCACGCCCGCTACGGCATCGGCCGGGTGTACCGCGTGCTCGTGGGCGGGACCCCGCCGCGGGAGGCGATCGAGACGATCCAGCGGCGCGTGGGCAAGCGCGACGCGGTTGACCCGCACGGCAACCCGACCGGGGCGGTGCGCGTGATGAAGACGCCCGACGACACGACTCGCGGGCCCAAGAGCGAGAACTCTGTGCTGGAGATCACCCTCCGCGAGGGGCGCGTGGACCCTCTGGACGAGGTGCTGCACCAGGCGGGGCTGCACGTGAAGCGGATCGACCGCATCGGCATCGGCCCGCTGCGGATGACTGGCGTGAAGATCGGCGAGTGGCGGAACCTGACCAAGGACGAACTGGCGAGCCTGCGCAGCGCGACGGGGCTCGACAAGCCGGTCCGCCGCGAGGGCGCGCCCGAGCGGGCGGGCAAGGCGGCGGGCAAGGCGGCGGAGAAGGCGGCCAAGCCGGCGCGGGCGGGCGCGGCATCGAAGCCCCCCGCTTCTGACATCGAGGTGTCCGAGGACGATTCGACTCCCCCCGCCGCGCCGGCGAGCACGGCCGGCGAAATGCCCGAGCTCGAGGGCGAGGGCTGATGAAGCTCCCCGGCTTCATCGCCCGGCCGCTGGGACTGAGCAAGGGCTCGGCGATGGACGCCCGCGTAAAGGTGTTGCGCGACGCGGCGGCGGACGCTCAGAAGAGCCGCCTTCCGCAGATGGCCGCGGCCCTAAGCTACCGCACGATCTTCGGCCTCGTGCCCGTGCTCGCGCTCGGGCTGGTGATGCTCAAGGGCTTCGTCGACCAGCAGAGCCTGCGGTCGATCATCAATCATTTCATCGGAGTGCTCGGGCTCGACAAGATCGCGATCGACACGCAGTCGCTGGAGTCTGCGGCGGGCGACGATTTCGTCGGGCCCATGCCGCTGGTCTCGAAGGAAGTCTCGGCCAGCCTCGATGTTTGGATCAACGAGCTGCTCCGGCAGATCGAGCGGATCAACGTGGCGGCGATCGGCGCGGTGGGGCTGGCGCTGCTGGTGTACGCAGCGATCTCGATGATCGTCGAGATCGAGCGGGCCTTCAACCAGATCTTCCGCGTGCCCGTGGGCCGCTCGTGGGCGCGGCGGTTCACCAACTACACCACGCTCATCGTCTACGCGCCGCTGTGCCTGTTCCTCACCTTCTACATGGGCCGGCAGTTCGGCGGCTGGACCGAGCAGCTGGTGACCGATGGCCGCTTCTCGGCCCTTGCCACGCCGCTGATAGCGCTGCTGGCCGCCGGGCAGGTGGTGGTGTCGGCCCTCCTGCTGCTGGTGCTCTACACCGTGGTGCCCAACACCAAGGTTCGCCTCCTGCCCGCACTGGGCGGGGCCGTGTTTGGGGCCATCGCGTTCGAGATCCTCAAGTTCGGCTTCGTCGAGTATGTCGATCTCTCGGCCAAGCGTTCCTTTGCCCGGCTGTACGGCTCCTTGGCGCTCCTGCCGCTGTTCCTGCTATGGGTGTATCTCACCTGGATGATCATCCTCTTCGGGCTGCAGGTCACGTACCAGCTCCAGCACGGCCGGTTCAAAACCCGCGCGACGCCGATTCTGGACTTTGATCCCACGCTCGTCGACCCGGCGGCGGCGGTGGTGGTGATGAATGCCTTCGCGCTGGCGTTTGTCATCGGCAAGACGCACACTTCCGGCAGCATCGCCCGCGCCACGGGCCTGGGCGATGGGCCGGTGCAGATGATCGTCGCTCGCCTGGCCGATCGGGGCCTGCTCAACCGCGTGGAGCGGCGCGACGGCGACACCCAGGCCGACTCGCACTTCTCGCTGGCCCGCTCGCCCTCGATGATCCGCGTGGGCGAGGTGCTCGAGGTCGGCTTCGAGCTCGCCGGCGGCGAGCAGCCGGGGCCGGGCTCGACCTCGACGCTGGCCCGGATTCGGCAGGCCCAGATCAGCGCGATGGGCGAGCAGACGCTGAGCCAGTCCGCCGAGCTGCCGTCGGAACCGGGGCACCAGATCAGCCTCGCGCCCAAGCGGTCGCCGGGGGGGCCGGGGGGTGAGGCGGGCGACGAGGCCCAGGGAGGGACAACCCCTATACTCCCGCTCGCGCGATCGATCCTGGGACGTCCCGGTCGGGAGTCGCCGGGGCCCGGTTCGCCGCAGGCGGAGGATCGTCCATGAGCACGTTCACCCCGACATCGTTCCCGTCGGTCACGCCGCCGCCGTTGCCGGCCTCTTCACGCCGCGGCTGGCTTGGGCAGATGGTCGCCGGGCTGGTGGGCGTGGGAACAGCGTTGTCGCCGCTGGCGCTCATCGCGGTCGTTTCCCCGAGGTTTGCTGAGCTCTTCCGAGACTTCGGCTTCGGGCTGTCGCGGCCCACGACGCTGGTGCTCGACATCGGCGCGTGGCTCTGGACACCGGGGGGGCTGCTGGGCGTTGTGCTGCTGATGGTGGTTGGGGCCGCGATCGCGGTGGTTGCGGCGCGGCGGGCATCGCTCTCGCTGGGTGTGCTTCTGGTGGGCGTGGTGATCGGGCTCGTCGGCTGCGCGGCGGTGATGTTCCTCTTGCAGACGCCGGCGGCGAAGGTGGTCGAATCGCTGCAAGGCAGCGGCGCAGTCTGAGCCCGCGGCCGACCGGTGGCGACGTTGATCGGGCCCTTGCGTGGCGGGCTGGAGCCCCTATCGTTGGGTTCACTTCCGGAGCCGCCCATGCGCACCCGTTCTGTTGCCCGTTGGTTCTTCGTCCTTGCCATTGGTGCGGGCGGCATCTGCCTGGGCGGCTGCTACGAACGCGTGGTCGGAGCACGGGGTCTTGGCGCGGACCAATACACCGTTTCC
>JBBQRT010000052.1:0-23849 GCA_038214505.1 Phycisphaerales bacterium
GGCGAGTTCGCCGGAGCCCTCACAAGTGCATGACCCGGCAGTGCTTGGCACAATCGGGCTCAACACCAAACAATGCGGGCGACAGGAATCGAACCTGCACAGCCTTGCGGCCACGGGATCCTAAGTCCCGCGCGTCTGCCAGTTCCGCCACGCCCGCGCACACCATTTTAGGCCCCCTCGTGCCCTCTCCCACGCCCACGCCCTGCCGTCGACGACCATCCCAGTCGCGCGTCCCCGATCCGGGAGAGCCCTCGGTTTGCTGCGGGGACCGTCCGCCGCCGGTTGTATGATGCCACCACCCCGACTCGGGCCGATAGACGCTCGGCCGACGTTGCAGATTGGCTTGCCGGGGCGATTGGGCCGTGTTTGGCGTGCGACAAATGACCCGAACCGGGGTGAGTATCCCTGTGGACGAACCCCTCGAACCAACCCGGGATCTGGAGGCCGGTTCAGTCGCGAGCAGCGTTGGCGGCCCGATGGCAGCTACACCGTCATCGTGGGGGGGCCTCGCACCCCGCGCTCCGCGGCCGCCGCTCACGCCGGCCGTCTCCCTCCTAGTCAGCGTCGGCGTGCATCTCGGGCTGCTGGTCGCGATGGCGTCGGTGGTCTGGCACACCGGCGTGCTGTCGCCCGATCACCCCGCCGCCGGGCTCTTGAGCTTCGAGACGCCCTCCACTGCCGCCCCCGGTTCGCGCGGGAGCTCTGGCGAGCGCGGCTATCGCCCCGATGAACGCGGGCCCGAGGGCGGGCTCGAGGCGCTACTCGAGCCGGTGCTCCCGCCGCAGAACTTTCCCGCCGCCCAGCCGCTGCGGGGCCTGGCCTCCGGCGGCGGCGTTGAGCTCGCCGCCGACACGCCCGCCGCACCCGCCTCACTCGCCGGGTCTTCCATGTCCGGGCTGACCAGCGGCCTGTTCTCGTCGATCGGCGAGGGCGACGGGGCGGCCGAAACGGGCGTCTCCGGCGGCGCGGTCGCTATGACCGCTGGCATCGGCGAGGGAAAGGGCAGCGCCTCGGTCAGCTTCGCCGGCCTCGGGGCCACGGGCGTGGGCTCGGTGGTCTATGTCGTCGACGTCTCGGGCTCGATGGTCACCAGCCTGCCCATCGTCGTCCGAGAGCTTGAGCGCTCCGTCGCGCGCCTCGCCCCGACGCAGAAGTTCGGTGTGGTGCTGTGCCGCCGCTCGGGCGAGGCGGCTCCCGCGGCCGAGGCCTTCGCGCCCGTGCTCGTCCGCGCCACGCCCAGCGCCCGCCAGCTCTTGCACGACTGGCTGACCCGCGTCGAACCCTCGGGCCGCTCGGGCCCGCTTACGGGCCTAGAGGCCGCCCTGTCGCTCAAGCCCGATGCCGTCTTCCTTCTTGCCCGTTCCATCCAGCGTTCCGGCGGCGGGGTCTGGGAGCAGGGCTTTGAATCCACCATGGGCCGACTGGAACAACTCAACCCCGCCTCCGGCCCGGCCAGGCAGCGCCGCGTGCTCATCCAGACCATCCAGTTCCTCGACGAGGACCCCACGGGCATCATGCAGGCGATCGGCGAGCGTCACGGCGGCGGCGTGGGCTACCGCGTCATCAAGCGCCAGCAAGACCTCCTGGGCTCGCGCCGCTCGGATGTTGCCGACCAGACTCCCGTCAGCGAATAGCCCGCCGCGCTGCCACACGTACCCTCCGAACGTGCCCCGCCCGCGATCCGCCATCCTCGCCCTCTTGCTCGCCGTTCACACGGCCCCGAACGCGCTCGCCCAGAGCCTCGAACAACTGAAGGCCCAGCTCGAGCAAGCCCGGCACGACGACGCGCGGCCGAGCGCAAGCCCCGACCCGGCCCAGCGCAGGTCGCGGCTCGCCCAGTCCGACGAGCTGCGGGCCCGCCTTCTCGCCTCGAGCCCCGACGACGAACTCGCCGCCACGTGGCTGGCGGACCGGGCCGCCTACGCGCTCGATCAGGCCGGTGCCGGCGGGCTCGACGTTGTCGTCCTTCTGGGCGTACCCACGCGCGAGCAGATCGAGCAGGCCCAAGCCATCGCAGAGCGTGCCCTGGACCTTCTCGCCCGGGCCGATGCCGCCTCGGCTCAGGCCGTCGCACGGCTGGAATCCCGCTTGCTCGACCGCATGACGCCCCTGGATCCCGCGGCGACCGCCGAGATCGAGCAGCGTCTCCGCCATCTGGTCGACCTCGAACAGGCCCGCCGCATCCCCTACCTCCGCGCGCTGGCTCAGACGCTCCTGGCCGGCTGCACGGGCGACCCGGCTCGACGCGTCGCCCTCGCAACCGCGGCGGTCCGCACGCTCAAGGATCTGCCCGCCCCCACGCCGGCCCTGGGGGCCTCTCGCCTCTGCGCCTTGGGCCTCGCGCTGGTCCAGGCCGCCGAAACGGAGCATCAGACCGAGCTGCTGCGGGCCGCGGCCGACCAGTTCACGCTCGCGCTCGAGCAGACCTCGGGATTAGACCCGGGCCTGCGGGCCCGGGCCGCGCTTGGCCTGGTTCGTGCCGGCCGCGCTGAGACGCTCCCGGTCGCCAGCCCCGATCCGGCGGTGCAGCGTGAGCTCGAACCGCTCGGCATGGAAGCCCGAGCGGCGCTGGCGTTCTCGCGGGCCCGGAGGTCCGTCGTCGATCGCGTTGAACTGCTCTCCTCGGGCGTGAAACTGCTCATCGCCTCGGCGCCGACGCCCGAGCAGGTGAGCCTCGGCGCGCCCGACCGGCGGCCGGCGGTGTACCAGAAGATCGCCGAAAACCTGGGGCGCGACGTGCCCCTGCGTCTGCTGCCCGCCGAGGCCGGCTTCGCCAAGGCCATCAGCGTCGCCCGCTCCGCCGGCCCGAGCGACGAGCGGCCGCGGGCCGAGGCGCTCGCGCTCCTCCGGACCGTCTCCGAGCGCACCGATGCGCCGGGCGCCTTGCGGGCCCAGGCCCTGTGGGAATCGGCGGTGATTGTCGCATCCTCGGGCGACGAATCACGCGAGCTTCAGGCCCTGGGCGAGGTCTTCACGCGTGAGCCCGAGAGCGAGTACGCGCTTCCCGCCGCCCGCCGCGTGTTCGAGTCCTTCTCGCGGCGTCAGGAGCCCTCCGTCGCCCTTCCCGAGCCGCTCCGCCGATTGGTAGGCCTCCGCGACGCGGCCTTGGCAACGCTCATCGCCCGCGACCGCGCCGACGACTGGCGGCTGGCGGGCGTCCGTCTCGCGATCATCGACTTGGCCGCTCCCGGCCTTGTCGAGCCGGCACTCGCCCGGGCCCGCGAGCTCACCCTCGCGATGCTCACCGAGGCCGCCCATTCCGACGCCCGCGGCGCCGTCAACGACGCGCTGTACCGCCTCGTGCTCAAGTCGCGCGACGCGGTGCCGCCCGCCGAACTGCTCTCGCTCGCCCGCGTCGCCCAGCAGCACGCCAAGGCCGCCGACCCGCAGCGCCAGCCCGAGTACGCGCTCGTGCTGGGCCAGGCCCAGCTCGCCGCCGGGCGGCCCGAGGCCCTCCAGACGCTCGAAGCGCTCTCCGGCGGCCCGATCGATCATCCCGAGAGCCCGCTCTGGCCGCGCTTCCGCTTCGCGCTCGCCGACGCGAAGACCCGCGCCGGCGACCAGCCCGGCGCGTTCGTCACGCTCCGCGAGGTGGCCGAGTCGCTCGAGGCCGAGGCCGGCAGCGTTTCACGCCCGCACGAGTACTGGCAAGCGTGGGTCCGCATGCTCGAGATCCAGCAGAACCTCAACACCGCCGGCGAGCGGTCGGCGGACATCCTCGTGCAGATCGCGCGGCTGGAACTCATCGACCCGCAGCTCGGCGGCACCGCCTTCGCCCCCCGCATCCGAACCTTGGCTCATCAAGCTCAGGCCGCCCGCCCAGCACTCAAGCCCGACGCCGTCCCAACGGCCCCCGCGGCCCCCTGAGCGGGCAAGCCGCGAAACGGGAGTCACGCACGCCAAACACGAGCCAAAACGAACACACGCCCTTTCGGGCGTGCGTTCGTTCGTCTCTCTCAAGACGTTTCGTTGTTGCAGATCCTGCCCTCTCACCGGCGGAGTCCTGCGAGGGGAGTTTACCATGTCTTGCAGAGTCCGCAAGGGTTATGCAAATATTTTCACTTCCGTCAACCCGGCCCCCCCCAACCGCTCGCGCCGGGTCAAAAACAAACCCGCCGGGGGGCTTTCGCCACCCCGGCGAGAGAGAGCTCATTAGGCTGATCGGGAAAAACCCCGAGATCAACCATTGTTCCAAACACGCCCGCCGACCCAGCTCGACGGGTGGACAACCCGCCCCGCCTCGGACTGCCTCGTCCGATCCTCCCGACCCGCGGCCTTCCCTCGGGCTCATCTGCTTGAGCCCCTTCTTCGGGTGGACAAGCACGACCGAAGAACGTGTTGCGCACGGGACAAGCCGCGGCGACTGCACGTTGGTCAAACTTCCTAGATGTGGGAGGTGTCTCTCTCTCCCCCAAACTAGGTTGTCCTACCGTACACGCGCTTCCGGTCTGCGGCAAGCATTCAGTCGGACAATTTTGAGCATTCGCCCAAGCCGGAAGAGGGCTCGAGAAACTCCGGCCGTCCTTGGCCATCGAGCCCTCACTGCCCGCGGCGTCGCCTGCTGAGCACGCGAATGAAGGAAATCGAGAGCAGCAAAGCGCCGCGTTTTCGGCCATTTCGGTCTTGCAGTTCTCCGGGCCCGTCACGAGCTACCGGTGCTCTTCAACTCCTCCGGTTTCGCGTGGGACATTTTCGCCCTCCGAGCGGTTCGGTTCGTCCCCTACCCGACACCCCGACCACGCACCGCCTGTGCACGCCGCTCGCAACCCGAACAGGCTGTTCGACTCGCCGCGAAGCTCGAATTCCGGTCCAAATGGGTTGTTTTCTGAGTGGACGGTCGCCAGTCCGGTGGCATTCTTGAACACCCTACAGGAGATACTGCATCCGATAGGTTGATTTCGGACGTACCACACCCTGACGCCTAGGACACTTCTGCGGCCGATTCTCGGCCCTGGGTTGCCAAAGGGTGTGCTTCCACGACTCGCTCTCTTCACCCGATTCGGCAAACCGATCCACATACCGGCCTTTGCCGGAAACTCGGGCACTCCCCGATGATCCGACCGATCGGCCCACGCGAAAGACTGGCTCACGCCCGGAGGTTTCCCAGAATGCGCGCCACCAAGACCAAAGCGTTGCTCTCCCTGATCGCCGTTGCCGGCTGTGCGTTACCCGCGATGGCTCAGAACGAGGTCGGGGCGGCCATCGGCCCCCGGGCCGGCGCGTTCCCCGATGTCATTGTCAGCTCTGTCGGGGCCCGTAACAGCAACGGCGTGAACTTCTACGGTGCCTCGGGCGGTATCGGCGCGTACGCCATCGCCTCCGACTCGTGCAACATCGGGCGGGCCGCCTCCATCTGGATCGACAACACCGCCAGCCAATACCGCAACCAGCACCCCGTCATCGGCGGGCAGATCTATCGCCTGTTCAATGGCCGCTTCGAGCAGATCGGCCAGTCCTGGCTCAAGCACGGCTTCTGCGCGGCCGATTCCTGCGGCGGGTCGCCCGCTGGCTGCACCTCGATCCCCTATTCCGCCACCGGCCCCGGCCAGCCCACCGGCTGTGTCAACGACACGGGCATCCCCGCCGGTGCCAGCTCGTGCGACTGGCTCGGCTTCGGCCGCGCGACCGACACCTATTCCGCCGGGCTCAACGGCGGGCAGGGCTATCTCGGCCCCCGCTCCGAGGTCAACTCCTGGTCCGGGTCGTTCCCCTACCCCTGGGTCCGCAACGGCACTAATAGCGTCGGCTGCCTCAACAAGCGCCTGCTGGTTCGCACGACGGACCTCGACCCGGCGAACTACCCCGGGGCCCAGTTCTTCGGCGAAGTCGTGTACATCATCACCGACGAGTGGCCCGGCGAGCGGTATAACAACTACTCCTACCGCAAACTCACCCGCGGCAACCTCGGCAACGCGACCTCCAGCGACAACTCATGCGCCGGGGGCCAGCAGAGCTATCTGCTCACCTTCGCCTCGTCCGAACCCACCGTCGCCCAGCAGCCGGCCCTCGCGGCTTGGCGGGCCGCGGACCCGCTCGTCAAGGTCGTCACCGTCGACGTGCCCAACGACGGCCGCATCTACATCGCCAGCCGCGCGACCGACCGCGGCGACGGCACGTGGAACTACGAGTACGCCATCCTCAACATGAACTCCGACCGCGGGGTCTCCTCGTTCTCGATCCCCAAGGCCGCCGCCGTCGGCGTCACGTTCCCGGCCAATCACTTCAAGGGCATCGAGTACCACTCGGGCGAGCCCTACAGCATGATGCCTTGGACCAACGCCTCGGAGACCACCTCGGCCTCGTGGTCCACGCAGCCTTGGACGGCCAACCAGAACGCCAACGCGATCCGCTGGAGCGGGATGTTCAACTTCCGCATGGTCTCCAACATGGCCCCCAAGCCCGGCACCGTCAGCCTGGGCCTGTTCAAGCCGGGTATCTCGACGAACGACCCGAGCATAATCACCGCCTCGGGCCTGGACGTGCCCAACGATCCACCCTGCCGCGCCGACTTCGACGCCTCGGGCGTCCGCGACGTGCAGGACATCTTCTCGTTCCTCTCCGCTTGGTTCGCCGCCACCCCGCAGGCCGACTTCGACGCCTCGGGCGTCCGCGACGTGCAGGACATCTTCTCGTTCCTCTCCGCGTGGTTCGCCGGCTGCTAAGCCGGGACGCCCTCCGCAGCTCGACACATAAGACCCCCGGCGCCCCGCGTCGGGGTTTTTCGTTCCGGCTCAGGTCGCGGGCTCGGCGCTCGACTCGCCCACGAGCGACGCGGCGGCCCGCCCTAGCCAGTCGGCGATCCATGGGCGCATCAGCCAGCCGCGGGCGATGCACGCCGCCATCTCGGCGTGCGTGTGCAGACCCTCGATCACGCGCGTCCGGTCCGCCCGCACCCCGGCGAGCACGCCGGCGACGGTGAACGCCTCGACCTCGACCACCGTTCTGGCCCGGCCCACCGCCGCGGCACAGTGCGCGTCGGACCCGCCGATGCCCGGAAGCCCAAGCGCCCGGGCCAGCACGCCCGCCCGCGCATTGGCCGAGCGGTCGAGCGTTTTGGAGTTGAACACCTCCAGTGCGTCGAACCCTGCCACGCGCACGATCTCCTCGCCCACGCCCGCGCGGGTCCGATCCATCGGATGGGCCGCGACCAGCAGCGGCGGCGGATCGGCGTCCGCTGCCCGGTTGAACGACCGGGCCCGGCGAGCAAGCTGTTCGACGCTGATCCCGCCGCGGCGGGCGGGCGTATCGAAGCTTGCGCCGATGACCAGAACGTGACCGGCGGTCGTCGAAGCCTCGACCCCCGGGATGACGAGGAACCCATCCACCGGAAGCCCGGCGGGATCGGCCAGGCCCAGCTCGATCAGGCGGCGATACCCGGCCGAGCGGTCGTGGTCGGTAATAGCGATCGCGTCGAGCCCGGCGTCTCGTGCGGCCCAGAGCATCCGCTCGGGCGTGTCGAGCCCGTCCGGGCTGGCGCGGGAGTGGACATGGAAGTCGATCTCGACACCACGCATGGATGCAGTATCGGCGCTCGCGGCAGGACGCGAGCTGCTCGCAGGTTGAATACTGGTTCAAGGTCGTGTGTTCGGGACGTTCAGGCGGGCCGCGGGGGGCGAGGGTGGCGGGGAGCGCCGGCCCGGGACATCAGCTCCGGGCTCACCACGATCTGCGGCCCGGTCGCGGCCCGGTCCAGCCGCTCCTTGAGCAAACGCCCAACTTTGAACTTCACGGTGCGCCTGGCGGGAACATTGACGCGTTCGAGGGTTTTGGGATTCTGGGCCACCCGCGGGGCCCGCTCCTTGACCTCAAGGACGCCAAAGTCGCGGAACTCAAGGCGGTTGCCCCGGCCGAGCTCGTCGATCACCTCGTCGAGGAACGACTGCACGACACGCTTGGCATCCGCCCGCGTACACCGCGTCTTGGCCGCGATGCGGTCGATGAGATCCTTCTTGGTCACCGTGCCCATACCGGGATTCCCGAACCTTTCGAGTTTGCCGCGATCACCCGTGAAGACCCACGGGTACCGGCATCGCTCCGCGGCGACCAAGCAACCACCTTGCACGAACCCGCCGCGCCCTTGGCGACGGTGCAGCAGTATCCCGAAAGATCAAGTCCCGGTCAATACCCAACTTAGGTACCAAATGACAGATCCCGCTTTCACTGGCCGATTTCTGGACTTCCCGGGCCCGGGACACCCGGGCGTGCTTGTCTGTCTTCACCGTCTTACCCAGATGGCCACGCTGCTGGCCCCCCCGGGGCAGGGGTGGCGGCCAGCATTGGAAGGGTTAAACGGGGTGAGTGCAGGGAGCCGTTGGGGGGCGGAGGCATCAGAACCGCAGCGTGACGCCCGTGAACAGGCCCGCCAGCCGGCCGTCGTACTCGAACTTGCCCAGCCCCTCGCCATCTTCCAAGGAGAAGGCGAGCTGGCGATAGCCGATCTCGAGGCTCAGCCACCCGGTTGGGCGGTAGTGGAACGAGGCCTCGATGTCGATGGATGAGGACGAGCGGTCGTCGACGGGGAGATAGCCGCCCGTGACCAGGACGTTGATGCCGAAGCTCTCGGTCAAATCGGCCTCGAGCCGGGCCCCGAGGATCGGCTCGGCAAAGAGCTGGTTGACGTCGGCCGAGCGGCTCGGGCCGGTGGTGCTCGCAACGCTGATGCTCACGTCCGTCAGGCGTATTCCGCCCACGACATACAGCCGAAGCCGGATATCGTCGGCGGCGGCGGGGTTCTTCGAGTCCGTCGAGAACGCCCTGTCCCAGACGCGGTAGCCCAGCGTCAGCTCGTAGGCCCCGAGTGAGAAATCCGTGTCCAGCCGCTCGCCGGAGGCGAACGCGACGGCCCCCAGCCGCCCGTCCACGTCGGCCGTCACGCTCCGGCTCGAGGAATAGTCGGCACCGCTGAAGCTCGCCTGCCAGTCGTCGAAGCCCAAGCGGAAGGCCCCCTTGGGCCGAACCCGGGGCGTATCCAGGTTCACGTCGTCGATCTGCAGCTTGTCCCCGGAGCTCGTGAACGCCCCTGGACCGGTGCCCGATGTCACTGGCAGCCGCAGCTTGCCCGAGGGACCGGCGAACCAGATTGTCGGCTCAAGCTCGATCGTCCAGGCCGGGGACGCAGGGGCCGCCAGATCGACCGGGGTCGACGCGGGTTGATCCACCGACTGCTCGGCGGGCTGGAGCTCGAAGCTCAGCGCCGTCGCCGCCACGCCCGCGGCCGAGGCAGGAACGGCCAAGGCCATGAGGGTCGAGGCGAATAACAGCGGCAAATGGGCGGTGATCATGCGGCGTTCTCCTCGCGATCCCCAGGAGGTCCGCGTCGTTGCGGGAGCATACAACCTGCCTGCCGCGTCGTCCGGAGATTCCCCCTTGTCGCTCCCGCCCAGCCAACCCGGCCCCCCCGCTTCCCCCGGATCCGACGATACCGATCGGCCCGGGATGCTGGCCATCGCCCCGGGCGTGTGGGCCCACGAGTCGATTCTGCGCTGGAGCTTTGCCCGCAGTTCCGGCCCGGGCGGGCAGAACGTCAACAAGGTCGAGACCAAGGCCGAGCTGCGGGTGCTTGTCGAAGACCTGCCCATCTCGGGACGCGTCCGCTCCCGCTTCCGCCAGATTACCGGGCGGCGGATCGTGGGCTCCAGCGAGCTGATCGACGAAGAGACCGGGCAGCGCCGGACCATCGGCGGCGAGATCATCATCGCCTCGGGCGAGCACCGCTCGCAGTCGCAGAACAAGTCCGAGTGCCTCGAACGGCTCCGCGAGTTCCTGGTCGAGGCTCTGGCCGAGCCGAAGATCCGCCGCAAGACCCGCCCGAGCCGCGCGAGCGTGCAGCGACGGATCGACGGCAAGAAGCGTCGCGGCGACACGAAGCGCGGCCGCCGTGGCGACGGGAGCGATTGAGCGTCCCCGGGCCGGGCCCGGTTTGTCCTACGGTTCTTCTTCGTGATGAACCCCGACGCAAACACCTCCGACGACGGGCCCGGGCCGGCCCTGCCTGCATCGGCCCACGCCGTGTCGTTCGAGCCATGCCTGGCCGAGCCGGTCCCGGCGGCGCCGCGCCGGTCGTGGCGCCGCATCGGCGTGGGCACCGGGTTCACGCTGATCGTCTTCGCCGGGGCCGCGGCCCTTATCGGCGCGGCGCTTGCGCAGGAGCCCCCGTCGTGGTGGCGCGTGATCGACGCGAAGGATCCGGCCTTGGCCGCCAAGGCCCAGCTCATCGAGAACGGTGCGGCGACGCAGCTCACCAAGATCCGGGCCGCGGGCGACGGGCAGGCCCTGGGCCCGCCCTGGACGATCGCGCTCAAGGCCGAGGACGCCAACGCGTGGCTGGCAACGCGGCTGGGGCGCTGGCTGGAGTCTCAAGGCGACGCGAAGGTGCGCTGGCCCAAGGAACTCGGGCAGGTGCAGGTGGCGTTCGATGATGGCATGGTGACGCTCGCCGCCAGCGTGCACGCTGGCGGGGCCAAGAGCGGCTCGCAGGCCCAGGTGCTCTCTGCGTCGCTGAGGCCCGAGCTGCGGCCCGACGGCTCGCTGTGGATGCCGGCCCAAAGCGTGGGCCTCGGGCGGTTGGCCCTGCCCGCGGCGTGGATGCTCTCGCCCGCGGGCGACGCGAAGATGAACGTTGCAGAGGTGCCCGAGTCGATCCGCGAGCTGCCCCAGACCAAGGACCTGCTCAAGGTCATGACCGGCGAGATCGCCGCCATGCGAACCGCGACGGTGAAGATCGGCGACGGGCGACGCGTCCGCCTGCTCAAGCTCGAGTCCCGCGGCGGGGTGCTGCTCATCACCTGCCAGACCCTGCCGCGGGAGACGTCGCGGGCCGCGGGAACCCCCGCTCCAACGAATCAACGTTGAACCTCGGGCGAACACTCGGTATCTCGAAACAGAAAGTACCCGCCGGGGACCGGCGGGGTATTCAAGGCGCCCGAGCTTCGCCGACGATTCCGACTACTGCTTGGGAACGATCCGGATCGGACTGTTCACGTCCTGCCCGTCCTGGATGATCTGGAAGAAGCTCGTCCCCGGCAGCAGGTCGGCATCGACCGGGCGGCCCGGGTTGGACAGTGTGTCAACGCTGATGTACGCCCCGCGATTCACATACGCCCGCACCGGGCCGATGCTGGCGCGGTCGCCGGGCCCAAGCCGCCGGCTCATGCCCGCCATCGCGCCATTGGCCTCTTTGGTGAAGAGCTGCGCGAACACCGGCTGCGGTGTGCGGTTCACCACGTCGGCGGCGTAGTCGGCCTGCTGGCAACCGATGAGGGCCGGGCCGGCGACAAGCAGGGCAAGCATCGCGAACGGGCGGCGGGTCCAAGTCATTGCGGGCATCGGGGGGGCTCCGGGTGGGCGGGCTTCGGGCCGAATGCTACCGCCAGAGCACCCGAATGTTGCAGCCGGGGCCGGCCTGAAGGAAACGGGCGGTCAGCGCTTGTGGTTGTCCTGCGGCTCGCTGTTGTCGCGGCTGACCTTGCCCAGCACCGGCGGCAGCTCGATGCCCGCCTGGCTCGCCAGCTCGTGCAAGCGGGGCAGGGCACCCACCAGGCCGCTGACCCAATCCGCCGTCGTGTTGCGCCCGGTCGCAGAGTTCTGCGTGCCCGAGTCCCAGACGGTGATCTTGTCGATCTTGAGACCCTGCACGGCCTTGACCTGCTGGGCGACCAGCTCGGGCAGGCGCTCGATGAGCAAGAGCGTCGGGCCGACTTGGGGGTTCGAGCCGCAGGCCTCGATGAGCTTGCGGTAGCCCTCGGCCTTGGCCTCGAGCACCTTCTGGGTGCCCATGGCCTCGGCCTCGAACTTCGAGAGGATGGCGTCGGCCGCGCCCTGGGCCTCGATTCGCTGCCGCGTCGCGTCGGCGTCGGCGGCGATCTCGATGCGCTTGCGCTCGATCTCCTGGCCGGCAAGGGTTTCCTTGCTTAGGCGGGCCAGCTCCTGCTCGCGCTGGGCCACGAGGATGGCCTGGGCGGCGTTGGCGGCGGCGACCTCGGAGCGCTGCCGGCTGCTGGCCGAGATCTCCGCGAGCTTGGCGTTGCTCTCGGCCATGGTCGCGCGGGCGGTGTTCTCGCCGGTGGTGGCGATGGCCTCGGCCTGGGCGACGCGGACACGCTGCTCCTGCTCGGCCTGCTTCTTGGCCGCCACGGCCTCGGCCTCGCGCTGGGCCCGGGCGACCTCCATGTTCCGGTTCGACTCCGCCTCGCCGATTACCGCCTGGGCTTCCATGGCCGCGACGGCGACGCGCCGGTTCTGCTCGGCGTCCTTCTGCCCCTTGACCGCGGTGGCGGTCTCGTTGGCCACCTGCACGGTTCGCTCGCGCACCGCCAGCGCCTCGCCGATCGCGCCGTCGCGCTCCTGCTGGGCGACCTCGACCTTGGCCCGGTTGATCGCCTCGGCCGCGGCCCGCTTGCCCAGGGCGTGGATGTACCCGCTCTCGTCGGTGATGTCGCGGATGTTCACGTTGATGAGCTCCAGGCCCACCTTGTTGATCTCCTGCCCGACGTTCGCGTTGATCAGGTGCATGAACTTCTCGCGGTCCTTGTTGATCTCCTCGATCGTCAGGGTCGCGATGACCAGCCGCAGCTGCCCGAGGATGATGTCCTGGGCCAGCTCGCGGATCTGCTGGCTGTTGATGCTGCCCAGCCGCTCGGCCGCGGCGGTCATGAGCACCGGGTCCGTCGAGACGCCGACGGTGAACGTCGCGGGCACGTTCACGCGGATGTTGTTCAGCGACAGCGCGCCCTCGAGCGGGATGTCGATGACGATCGGCTCCAGCGAGAGGAACGTGTAGTCCTGGACCAGCGGCCAGATGAACGCGCCGCCGCCGTGCACACACTTGCTGGCCTTGGCGCCGGAGGTCTTGCCGAAGATAACCAGGATGCGGTTGGGCGGGCAGCGCTTGTATCGCGAGACGACCATCAGCGCCACGAACGCGAAGATGAGCAGCACGCCGCCCACGCCGATCGCCGCCAGGAGCGCCGTGGTCGAGGAATCCACCTTCGGCCCCGCCTGGGCCAGTATCAGAAACGTCATGCGCGTTCTCCCTCCGCTTCCGCGGGCTATTCGGCCGGCGCGACCACCAGCGTGTTGTCGTCGTTGACCTTGATCACCTTCACCCGCGTCTGGCTGGCCAGCTCGGCTCCCTGCGACACGGCCCCGAAGATCCGCTGCCGCCCGTCCACCACCAGCCGGACCTGCCCCGAGCCGAGCCCGGGACCGGGCACCATCGTGTACACCGTGCCCACGGCCCCGAGGGCCTGGCCGATCGAGATGTTCCCGCTGGTCTGCAGCCGCAGCATCGACCGCAGCAGCGTCGCCTGCACAAGCCACACCACCACCCCGCCCGCGAGGGCGACACCGATCACGCCCATGATCGGCCACCGCCCGTCGGTCGAGTGCAGCACGACCAGACCGGTCCAGCCGAAGCCCATCAGGAACGCCGCGACGGCCTGGGTGCTCACGACGGCGAACGCGCCGCCGGAGTCGCCATGAGAAGCATCGCCCGCGCCCACGTCGGCATGGTCGAGCCCGGCGTCGTGGCCCGCGCCCAGCAGCAGCATCACGACGCGCAGCAGATAGAACGCCGAGCCCAGCAGGGCCGGCACGCTGAACCAGACGGCGGTTGGCGAGAAGAGGGCGTCGAGCATCGGGAAGAACGGGGGCGTGATGGCGATCGCGGCCGGATTGCCTGAGCGAGTGTACTCAACTTCCGCCGTAGATGCACGCTCGCGAGCCGGGGTGCAGGGGCATATCAGGTCGCCTTGGGCACAACCGCGTTCTTGACATGCGGGAGCCCTTGTGCGATCGTACCGGCACGCCCGTCAACCGCCGCGGGGGAGACCGCCCGCGGCGAGGGCCCGGAGCACCTCGTATGCCCATGTGGACCGCCCTCCTCATCATCGTCGCGCTCGCCTGTGGTGTGTCGGCATGCTCGTCGGGCGTGGGCGTCCGTGCGGCCAAGGCTCCCGAACTGCGCGGACCCCTGGAGCCCCTGGCGTTCCTCGCCGGCTCGCGGCGCGAGCTGAGATCCAACGGCTCGCTGGTCGAGGAGACGTGGGGCAGTCCCGCCGGGACGAGCATGATCGGGTGCTTCCGGTGGCTCAAGCCCGACGGCTCCCCCATGGTCTTTGAGATGCTCAGCATCACCCACGAGCCCAGCATCGACGAGCCCGGACGCGTGTTCCTGCGCTTGCGGCACTATTCCGGCACGCTGGTCGCAAAGGAAGACAGAGCGTCGCCCATGACGCTCCGCTTGGACCGGGTCGGCGAGGACGGGGCCGAGTTTGTCGCTTACCAGCACTGCGCGGACGTGGCCCGCATCGTGTACCAGCGCCGGCCCGGCGGCGCAGTGGGAGCGCGGGTGGAGTTCAGCGAGCAGGCCGGGCGGCCGGCGCTGGTCTTCGAGTTCGCGCCGGCGTGAGCCTTGGGCGGACGCGGCGCGAGCGCGGGGGCGTATCATGAAGTCAAGGGCGCGAGCCGGAGCTGTCCGTCTCCGCCCGGTTCGCCAGCGCCGCGATGCGTCGGCTCCGAAGCCCGTTGAACCCTGGAGCAAGCACAATGACCAAGCGTCCCCTGGCGACCTCTCTGACTGTTCTCTGCTCTGTGCTGGCCCTTGCGGGTGTCGGCTATATCGCCGGCGTCGCGGGCGCTCGCTCGAGCGCGATGGCCCCGCCCAGCTCGCCGGTGGTCGCGACCATCGACCTTGAGACCGTGGTCCAGCAGCTCAAGGAGCGGACCGACAAGGAGGGCTCGCTCAAGGGCAGCCTCGCCGAGGCCCAGGCCAAGGTCAAGAAGCTGCAGGAGGACGTGAAGAACGAGGGCGAGAAGCTCGAGCAGATGCCCGCCGGGACGGGCAAGGAAGGCGCCGTCAAGGCCTTTCGCGAGAAGGCCATCCGGGCCGAGTTCGAGGCCCAGTATGCCCAGAAGCTGCTCGTCGAACTGCAGGGCGAGATGCTCCGCGACCTCTACCTGAAGATCTCCGACACATCAACACGCCTGGCCCGCAAGAACGGCTACAGCCTCGTGCTCGCCAGCGACCAGAACGTGCAGATCCCCAAGGGCGACCCAAACGACATCACCCGCGCGATCGCTCTCCGGCGCATGATCTACGCCGACGGAGCCCTGGACATCACCGGCGAGCTCGTGACCATGATGAACAACGAGTATGCCGCCGGCGGCGGGAAGAAGTAAGCGGGGGAAGGGACGAAGGCACAGAGGGACAGAGGCACGAAGTTCAACCAAAGACCCCGGGCCGTCGGCTCGGGGTTTTTCTTTGAGCCTCCGTGCCTCTGTCCCCATGCGCCTTCCGCCTATTTCCGCGCCCGCCAGAGTGTGACGGCATCCGGCTCGCGCGGGTACAGCGGGTTGCACAGCGCCGGGTCGATCTCGGGCCGGCCCGCGGCCGCGACGAGCACCGAAAGCGGGCTGAACACCGGCTCGATCATCCGCGCCCCCGCACGCTCGGCGGCCAGCCGCATTGCGCCGGGCAGGTGCGCATCGCCCACCAGCGTCCCCACGCCGCCGATCACGCCCGCGGCCTCATCGCCCGAGAGCACGCGGCCCGGGCCCGTCGGCTCGCCGCGCTCGAAGACTTGCAGCCACGCCGCATCGCCCTTGCTTGCCAGCGCGATGCCGACGGGGCGGTCCCAGTGCTCCGCGCCCATCCCCGCCGCCACGGCGGCCGCCGTCGGCACGCTGATGCACGCCGCCCCGGCCCCCTCGGCGATCATCTTCGCCGCGGCGCAGGCGATCCGCAGGCTGGTGTAGCCCCCCGGCCCAATGCTGACGGCGACCGCACGCAAGCACGCTCGGGCCACCAGCCCCTCGCGGGCAAACAGCCGCGAGATGGCGGGCATCAGATCGTCGTCCAGCCCGCCGAACCGACCCACCGCTCCGCCGCCGGCCGCCGCGGCGTTGAGCCACTCGATGCTCGCCAACTCGACGCACCCCGGGCCGTCCACGCGCCCGAGCGCAACGCCCGGGCCGGAGGCCTGCGCCCCGGCGCCGTCCCCGCCCCGCACGCCCGCGCCGGGGTTGGAGATCTCGATGGCGAGGATGTGATGGCGGTCTGGCAACACGCGTGAGAGTGTAGAAACCCGATCGCACGAGCCCGAAGCGCCAGCCAGGAGCGCGAATGAATCGCACCGGGTGACCGGAGACCGGATCCTGAGCAGACAGTGCATCGCTCGGGTCGCCCGATGTGCTTGAGTAGGTCGTCAGGATGCGCCTCGCCGGCGCTTCGGGCTCGTTGGTCGTTCTTGCCGGTGTCTTCCCGCGACTGCAATGAAAAAGCCCCCCGACACGCGGAGGGCTCTTGTGGGTCCGGGGCAATCGCCGAGCGGTTTAACGCTTGGAGAACTGGAACCGGCGGCGGGCACCGGCCTGGCCGTACTTCTTCCGCTCGACCTCGCGGGCGTCGCGGGTGAGGAAGCCGGCGTTGCGCATCGCCTCTTCGAGGTTGGGGTCGTAATCACGCAGGGCCCGGGCCAGCCCGAGGCGGACGGCCTGGGCCTGGCCCATGTAGCCGCCGCCGGCGCAGCGGGCGGTCACGTCGAACTTGCCATTGAGGCCGGCGACGGTCAGCGGGGCGTACACGTCGTTGCGGTCGCGGGCCTCGGCGAAGTACTGATCGATGCTCTTGTACTCGTCCCGGCCGATCTGGATCTGCACCTTGCCCTCGGGGCCGGTGGCGGGGCGGATGCGGACGCGGGCCACGGCCCGCTTGCGGCGGCCCGTGCCCCACCACCAGCCGTTCTTGGCCTGGGCGGGCGGACGGACCTTGCGGGTCAGCTGTGCGGGCTTCTCTTCCTGCGCGGGGTTGACCGTCGACAGGCCGGTGATCGTGTTCTGGGCGGGCAGGTTCAGGCTGGACATTGGGTTCTCTGATGGGCCGTCGGTCGCTGGACACCGGCCCGGGGATTGTTGGTTCGGCGGACGGGCCTTAGACTTCCATCTTCACGGGGGCCTGGGCCTGGTGCGGGTGCTCCGCGCCGGGATAGACCTTGAGCTTGTCGAGCATGTGCCGCCCGATCCGATTCTTGGGAAGCATCCGCTTGACGGCGTCCTCGATGAGCTTCTCCGGGCGCCGCTCGCGGAGGTCGGCGTACGACTCCTCCTTCAGGCCGCCGGGATAGCGGGTGTACCGCTGCTTCATGTTCTGCTCGCCCTTGCGACCAGAGAGGCCGACCTTCGTGCCGTTGACCACGATCACGAAGTCGCCGCAGTCCACGTGGGGGGTGTACTCCGGGCGATGCTTGCCCATGAGCACCTGCGAGATGTCCGCGGCCAAGCGGCCCAGGGCGATGTCCGTTGCGTCCACCAGCCGCCAGGTCTTGGCGGGAACGGTCTGGGGGGTGGCGAGATAGGTTTCCCGACGCATGCGTGAGCGCTCCAATCTGCTTGGCGACGGGGCGCACAACCGCGCTCACGCCGAGGCTTCTGTTTCCGCGTCCTTTTCCCGTTCCGACGGGCGGAACGAGCGAAGTCCGCTCTGGTACGCCGCCTACCGGGCGGGGCGGGCCAAGGATCCATCTTCGTCAGCGAAGAATCCCGGGCAAGCTTGTCAAAAGGGCCCCACATGCCGTCGCGGGGAGGAGCAGGATAGCCAGACTGTCGGTTGGGTCAAGCCGCCGTGACGACCTCGGGCGTCGGACCGAGCGACCCGGTCCGGCCCGACCAGCAATCCCGAACCCATCCCGTCCGATGGCCGATAATCCATGAACTTCATGAACGACCAAGCGCCGCCCATCCCCACCCCCCCCGCTCCGCCAACCTCGCAAGGCTCGCTCGGGCCGCCGGAGGGCGCGGGGCGGTCGCCCGTTTGGCTCTGGGCGTTGGCGTTCGCACTCTTGGGTGCAGTCACCTACCTCCAGCGGCCCGACGCCCCCGATCCGAGCCGCACCCGCAGCCAGGCCGTCGGGCTCGCCCCGGTCAAGGCCCCGCGGGCCGACGCGCTGATCCTCATCGGCAAGCTCATGCTCGCCTTCCGCGAGCTTTCGCCCGCCAACGGCGCTGCCATGCAAGACCAGGCCGACGCCATGACTGGCTTTGACGGCCCCGGCATGCTCGTGGTGGCCAAGCCCAGGGACCCGTTCCGCTTCCCCGCCCATGAGCGGCTGCGCAGCACGATCCTCGCCGGCGAGAACCTCGGGCCCGACGCCATGGCCAAGCGGCTGGACCAGATTCAGGCCCAGCTCGACCCCGAGTCGGACCTGAACCAGGACGTCGAAACGCTCCGAGACATCTATCTCGCCGAGCAGCCCGGGCCCGCCGCCGACCGCGTTGATCCGGCCGACCGCGCGGCGCTCGAAGCCCGCCACGGCTGGTTCGCCCGCCTCGCGCTCGCCCATGGTGTCGCCCAGGCCCCCGTCCGCACGGCGGCGGTGACCGACGGCTTGCTCATCATCGGCATCATCGCCCTGGCCATGACCGCCGTGGGCGTCGCGGGGCTCACGGGCTTCGTGGTGCTCATTCTCGCGGTGGTCGCGCTGGCCTCCGGGCGGCTGCCCTTCCGATTTCGGCGGCCGCGCCCCGCGACAGAGTGGTCCGCCGCGGCAGATCCGAGCGATGGTCTTTCCAAAGCCCCGTCGAGCGTCTGGCTCGAGACCGTTGTCGTCTTCCTCGCGGGCTTCCTGGGCCTCAAGCTCGTGGTCGCGGGCATTCACGCGGGCTGGCCCGGGATCGACGGCACCACGCTCACCTGGATGTCCCTGCTGGGCCAGTGGTCGCTCTTGCTCACCATCTTCTGGCCCGTGTTCCGCGGCATGCCGCTGGCACGGTATCAGCAGGAGATCGGCTGGCACCGGGGCGAGGGCGTGCTCAAGGAGGTCGGCTGGGGCGTGCTGGGCTACTGCGCCGGCCTGCCGCTGTACTTCGCGATGGCGATCATCGTCGTCATCGTCATGTTCATCGTCAGCGCGCTGACCGGCGGCGAGTCGATCACGCCCGACTCGAACAAGGTTGTCGATATCGTCGAGGGGGGTACGCCGGCGATGCTGGCGGTCGTGTTCCTGCTGGCGACGGTCTGGGCCCCGATCGTCGAGGAATCGATCTTCCGAGGAGCGCTGTTCCGCCACCTGCGCCGGCGCTGGCCGCTCGTGGTCGCGGCCCTGGGCTCGTGCATGGTCTTCGCCGTGCTCCACGGCTATCTGGTCGCGCAGCTGTTCATCGTCGGCACGCTGGGCTTCTGGTTCGCGCTCCTGCGCGAGTGGCGCGGCTCGCTGATCGCCCCGGCGGTGGGCCACTTCATCCACAACTGCTTCGTGCTGTCGCTGGTCATCATCGTGATGAGCCTGGCGACGGGCTGAAACAACCGGCGGAGGCTCACTCCGGCAGGTCGACCACCAGCGCCAGGCTCGTGCCCATGACCGGGAACTCGACGCTCAGGCGGTGGAGCTCGAAGCCCTCGGGGTCCCACCCCAGCCGCTCGAACACCCGCCCGATCGCGCCCGAGTATTCCGGCGCGCTGTCCAGCGCCGCCGCGTTGAGCCCGCGCCCCAGACGCTGGGCCGTCTCGGCCATCGGCAGCCGGCGCCACCCCGACGGTGGTTGCCGCACCGGATCGTCCATCATCGCGCAGAGCGTCAGGCCCCGCGGCTTGTTCCCGCCCAGCAGGTTCGGCGGGATCCACATGTCGACGACCGCCGCCTGGATCGGGCGCCGGACGCCCAGCATCAGCGCGTTCATCGTGTTCGAGGCGTCGCGGTGCAGACACCCCGGCAGCCCGCGCCGGATCTCGGCCGTGTACGCCGTGATCGCCCCGCGGGCCCCGACCTCCTGATCGGCGAACCGGTAGTCGACGTTGTTGTTCGACGCCGGCACGGCCTCGAGCGCCGGCAGGGGCTTGGTGCAGAAATCCCGCAGCAGCGGCACGCCCCCCAGCAGGCCCTCGGGCTCGACGGCCTCGACCCGCGCCGCCCGCGGGCCCGGGCGGTCGGTGGCGCTCTCGACGGTGCGGGAGAGCACCGGCCTGGCCTCGCGACGCACCAGCCGGATTCCCACGTGGCCCCGCAGCGTCGCCAGATCGCATAGCCCGTCGCCCGCCGGCGAGAAGACCGCCGAGAGCACGTGCACGAGCGTCTGCGAGCCCCAGGTATAGCTTGCGCACTTGAACGCCGCCCGGCGCGGGGCCCGCAGATCGGCGGCGGGCTCGGCGGCCTCGGTCATGCTGCGCAGCATGACCTCCAGCGACGGCCGATCACCGGCATGGGTGCTCACCAGCGACTGAAACTTGACTACCGACGTCCGGACCTTCTCGATCGACGCCTTGCGGGCCCCCGCGACCTTGGCTGCGGCGAGGAAGATCTCCATCCCCTCGGCTCCCGGGATGTACTGCGCATCGGCCAGCGGATCGCGACCGTGGGCCACGCGCATCACCCGCCAGGCCAGGGTCTTATGTATGCCCAGCCCCTGCTCGAGGTCGCGCGGGCGGAGCGGCTCGACGGGCAGCTCGCTCAGCACGGCCTGGAGCGTCGTGCGGACGCTCGAGAGCACGCCCAGCGCCTCCTGCTCCAGAGCCGGGGCCGGGGCACCGTTCTGGATCGGGAGTCGGGTGGGCGTTCGCGTCGTGGCCATAGATGGAGAATACCTCAAACAGGCTCTTTCGGCCCCGCGGGGCTAGATTTTGAAGACGTTTCCCAAAATCACTTGCGTCGGCTCAACGCGGCTGTAGGTTTGCACGAGTTCGAGCATCTTTCGTGGGCCCGCGGCCCGAGCCTGGGCCGCGTCGGCCCCCCCGTCCACCACCGCCCCGGACGCTCGTCCGCGGGCAGAAGTCCGTGCCCTTCGAGCGCCATCTGGAGCGAATCATGTTCAAGAAATCTCGCGCGACCTTGAGGTTCATCCATCCGGGCATCCTTCTGGCGGCGTGTACCGCCGCCGCCGTGACGGGCGCGGCGCACGCGCAGTTCGCGGCCACGTGTACCGCCTCGAGCGCCCAGCCTGTCGGGCCCGGCGTCCACGCCTTCGACCTCCGCACGATCTCCGCCCCGGGCAACGGCACCGGGGCGGCTTTCTGCGCCGATGGCACACCCACCTACGAGCAGTGGCTGACCTACGTCCCGACCTTCTCGGGCCTGGTCGCGGTCGACCTCACCGGTGTGACCGGCGGGCCCGTGACCATCAACACCGTGCAGAGCGTCGGCTCCGGCCCCAGCTGCGACTTCTCGTCCTTCTTTGACGTGTGCTCCGTCTCGGACGACCCGTGCGCTCCCAACGGCCTGACCAAGCTGCAGACCACCGCCGGCGTTCCCGTGATCCTGCGGGTCTCGGCCCCCGCCTCCGGCCGGCCCTTCGGCAACCTGCGCATCGTCGAGAACCCCGTCGGACCCGCCGGCGACACGTGCGCCACGGCCGTCCCCGCGACGCTTGGTGCCAACGTGTACTCCACGGCGGGCTCGGTGGGCGAGCTCGACTTCGCCTGCAACTGGTTTACCGACACTTGGCTCGTGTACATCCCCGCCGCCAGCGGCGGGCTCGTCGCCAGCGTCTGCGGCCAGGCCGGCAACGATTCGGTTGCCCTTTATTCGGGCTGCAGCGCCACCAATGTTCTGGACTGCGGGAACTTCAACGACGACGACTTCGCCTCTCCCCCTTGCCGCGCCAAGGCCCGCGTCACCGCCGGCGTCCCGGTCTACATCCGCCTTGGGCAGTCCTGTCCCGCGACGCGGCAGGTCACCCTCGCCCTCCTGCCGGCGAGCGTGATCCCCGCCAACGACCAGTGCGCAAACGCCCTGACCGCCGTCGAGGGCAGCAACATCGGCGACAACACCTTCGCGGGCACCGACGGCGTTGACGCGTGCGTCGACGATCCCTTCGGCGTCGGCGGATTCGGCAGCGGCCGCGACATCTGGTTCCGCTTCACCCCGGCCGCCACGGCCTCGTACGACCTGGCCGCCGGCTTCGATGTCGCCGGGCTGAGCGTCCCCATCGGGGCCGTCGCCACCGCCGTGTTCGCCACCTGCGCAGCTGCGCAGCCACCCGCGACCGCGATCGCCTGCGCAAACTCGGGCTTCTCATCGGTGTACTCCCGCGTGACCCTCACGGCGGGCACCCCATACCTCGTCCGCGTCGCCGGCGCCGGCCGCCCCGTCGACGGCAACCCGTTCAGCCGCGGCGAGGTCAATCTCCAGATCCGCCGCGTCGTCCCACCGACCAACGATCCGTGCTCGGGCGCCACGCTCATCGCCGCCGGCGAGCACCCCTTTGACCTGCTCGACGCTTCCCCGGATGGGGCCCGCCCCTGCTCGGGCGACCCGGAGATCAACGACGTGTGGTTCCGGTTCATCCCGCCCGCTTCGGGTCCCTTCGAGATCGGGCTCGTCGAGGGGCAGGGCATCGGCACGGCCGAGATCACCGTCACCAGCAACTGCGGGGGCTCGGCGCCGACCGTGATCGCCGCCACGGCCAACGACACCATGACCGGCGCGCAGCTCAGCCGTCTGATTCTCCAGGGCGTGGCTGGCCAGCAGGTCCTTATCCGCATCGCCGCCGACGTGCCGTTCCCGTCACCTTCCACCGGCCGGCTCTACGTCGGCCCCGTCCGAGCGCCCGCCCCGCCCGGCAACGACTCGTGCGCGTCGGCCCAGGTCCTCGCTGGGCTCGGCACGATCCCGTTCAGCATGAGCAACGCGACCCAGGCCCCGCAGTCGTGCGGATCCGTTCCCACCTGCCAGACCGACCCGTGCACGACCGCGATCAACGCCGACATCTTCTTCCGCTTCGTCGCCCCACGCACCGGCCCGCTCACCATCCGCGTCAACGACGGCGAGCCGTACTTTTTCAACGACACCTTCGGCGCCGGGGCCGTCATCGCGGTGCTGGACACCTGCGCCTCGGCACCGAGCGTCTGCGGCCTGCCCTGCGGCGACTTCCCCGCCGACTCCGTCCAGCTCCAGGCCCAGGCGGGCCAGACCTACATCATTCGCATCGGCCGCTACATCGGCGCCCCCTGGCCGCAGGACGGCGGCACCCTCACCATCACCTGTCCGGCCGACTTCAACGGCGACGGGACCCGCGACGTGACCGACATCTTCGCGTTCCTCTCGGCCTGGTTCGCCGGCGCCCCGGGCTCAGACTTTGACAACTCCGGCGCCCGCAACGTTGCGGACATCTTCGCCTTCCTCAGCGCCTGGTTCGCCGGCTGCTGATCGTCGGGCCCGCCCAGCCGACCCTCCCTTCCCCCCGATCGGGCCCATAGGCCCGGCGGGGGATTTGCTCGAACACCACGCGGAGAGCCGCCCGTGAAGAGACGCCGTCGAGTCGCCGCGAACGCCTTCACGCTTATCGAGCTGTTGGTGGTCATGGCCATCATCGCGCCGCTGATGGGCCTCTTGCTGCCCGCGCTGGGCAAGGCCCGCAAGGCCGCCCGCGCCACCGACTGCCAGTCCAACATGCGTCCGACGGGCATCGCTTTCGCTAGCTCAGGCGTGGTCATCGGCGGGCCGCACGCACCCCGAGCGTGCGTTGGTGGACCGGCGGTTTTGCTACACTCGGCCCATGAAGCCCATCGCCGACGCCGCGGGAGTCGAGAAGATTCTGGACCAGATGGCCGCCGACATCCGGGCCGGCTGCAAGCGGCCCGAGGCCATCGCCTTCATCGGCATCCGCCGCCGCGGCGACGTCCTGGCGGCCCGCCTGGCCGAGCGGCTGAACATCACCGACGTGGGCTCGATCGACATCACGCTCTACCGCGACGACCTGTCCGAGACGGGGGCCATGGCCCGGGTTGGCAAGACGGACGTACCCTTCTCTGTCGAGGGACGCGAGATCATCCTCTGCGACGACGTGATCATGACCGGCCGATCGGTCCTCGCGGCCCTGCGCGAGATCCTCGACTTCGGCCGCCCCGAGCGGATCCACCTGTG
>JBBQRT010000053.1:0-23487 GCA_038214505.1 Phycisphaerales bacterium
CGCGGGACGTATGTACACGAGGAGTATGGCCGGCGCGATCAGACGGCCGCGGGGCTGCGGTTCGGTCTGGTGTTCCATTCCGAATCAAGCCTGGCCGACTATTACCACAGCCAGGTGCTCGAGGGCGTGAGGCAGGCCGCCGACGAGCTGGGGGTCGATCTCGTGCTGCTCCGCTTCGGGGAGGACTGGCGGAACGAGTGCCAGGGGTATCTCTACGTCAACCCGTTCGAGGCTCAGCTGGACCGGCCCGTGCGGTTCGGGGCCAAGCACAAGACCGGCAACGGCGGGCACCCGACGATGATCGTCGGCGCGAGCTTCGACCGGCCGGGCGTGAGCTGCATCGATACCGACAACGTGGGCTTGGGCGTCCGCGCGGTCGAGCACCTCTTCCAGCTCGGGCATCGGCGCGTGGCGCTGGTCGGCGGCTCGGGCGGGGTCTCCAACGACCGCGACCGGGCGATCGGCTTCCGTCTGGCCTGCCACCGGCTGGGCCTTGACCACCTTGGCGCTCAAGAAGTCACCGGCACGGGCTGGCGCATGGACGAGGAGCACAAGGCCCGCCTGCTGGCCCTGCTCAAAGGCGTGCAGCGGCCCACGGGCATATTCGCGGCGGGATACTACTTCGCGCTCGACGTCTACGAGGCGGCCCGGGCCGCGGGGCTGGTCATCGGTCGCGACGTCTCGATCGTGGGCGTCGATGATCCGCCCAGCGCCGAGCATCTCTCGCCCCCGATCTCGACGCTGCGCCAGCCGCTGATCCAGATCGGACGCCTGGCGGCCAAGGGGCTCTTCGAGCAGATCGGCGAGGACCGCCCGCCGGCCCAGCGAACGCTGCTGTCATCGGAGCTTGTGGTCCGCAGCTCGTCGGGCCCGCTGCTCCCGTCGGAGACCTTGTCCGGCATGGTTTCGGGAATGGGGACGCAGACGGGCTTCATCAATCGGTGACCAACCGCGGCCCGACGGGCACAGACCCGCCGGGCCGCTCGTATCTTGGGTAGGAACGGATCGAACCGCAGCGGCCTGTAAAGATGCAGGCCGGGCCAGAGCCAGGAGCGCAGCGATGAACGCCCAGAAGATTTCCCCAGTCGAGTGTGCCGTTGGTTGTCAACGCCGAGCGGCCGGCTTCACGCTCATCGAGCTCCTGGTGGTCATCGCGATTATCGCGCTGCTCATCGGGATCCTGCTGCCCGCCCTGGGCAAGGCCCGCGACGCGTCGCGGCAGGTCAAGTGCCTGAGCAACGCCCGCCAGCTCGTGCTGGGTCAGTTGCTCTATTCCAACGACAACAAGCAGTGGCTCCCGCCCAACGCCACCGGCTCCGACGACTACTGGTTCGACGTGCCGCGGATGGGCCAGTACATCGAGGGCGGGGAGTTCGAGGCGATCGGCACCGGGGCCTCGGCGAGCAACCCCCAGGCCAACGAGTGCGGCGACAAGAAGGCGACCGTCGGCGGCTCGGTGATGATCTGCCCGAGCGCTGTGGGCGACCAGGCCCGCTCGTACTCGATGAACTTCTGGGCCAGCTCGTACACATCGATGGACTGCGCCACGCGGCAGATCTCCCGCCCCGGCGGGAGCAACCCGCCCGCGACGCAGCAGGACCGTTCGTGGAACGCCGACGCCGACTTCCCCAGCAAGCTGCTGCTGACCGCCGAGGCATGGGTGCTCTCGCCTGGAAACTCGCCCACGGGCCAGACGCGGTGGTACACCAACTCGACCATCGGGCCCCAGGGCAACCCATTCACCCGCTTCGGCGGCGGCGTGGGCGTGACGGACATGGGCAGCCTGAGCCCGTCCAACCGCCCGGCCGAGATCGCCGTCCCGACCAAGGCGTATCTCCCCTACTACCGCCACCCGCGCCGCAACGACAACTTCCAGGCCATCCGCGGCGGGGCGGTCATCGGGTTCCTTGATGGGCACGTGGACGTGAAGTCGCCGCAGCAGATCCTCAATCAGACGACGCAGAGGCTCAGCGGCGACGTGCTCTGGTCGCCGTTCAACCTCAACTTCCTCAACACGCCGTGAGCCCCATCGCTTGAGGGCTCAACCGCTCGGGCCCGCCGGGCCCGCGATCCTCCCGCTATTGATCTGGGCCGTCGTGATCGCGGCCCTGGCGTGGTGCCTGCGCACGCTCGCGCCCGCCAGATCGCCGCAAGGTGAGACGCGGCTCGAGCTCTGGACGCTCGCACTCAAGCCCACGTTCAACGACTACATGTTCGAGCGCCTTGCGGCGTTCGAGGCGGCGAACCCGGGCGTCGGAGTCGAGTGGATCGACCTGCCGTTCGAGGCGCTGGACCGCAAGCTGATCGCGGCCGCCGCGGCGGGCCGCGCGCCGGACGTGGTCAACCTCTCGGACCTGCAGTTCGGTCGCTTCGTCGGGCTCGGGGCGTTGGCCGACATGCGGGCGGATCTGCCCGAGCCGCCCGAGAGCGTCTATCTCGAGGGGGCACTGCGGCTCGGGAAGATCGACGGGCGGGTGATGGCCCTGCCGTGGTACCTGACCACGCAGGTGAGCATGATGAACACGGAGCTCCTGGCCCGCGGCGGGCTTGCGGCCTCGGACCTCTCCCACCGCTGGGAAGACCTGCGTGAGCAGGCGAGCGCGTACCACGCCAAGACGGGAAAGTATCTCTTCAGCCAGCCCCTGGGCGCCGAGAGCCAGATCCCGGTGATGCTGCTCTCGTCGGGGATCCCGCCGCTGAGGCCCGGTGCCGACGGGCGCCTGCGCGGGGCGCTGCTCGACCCCGAGGTCGTCGCGTACGTGCGCGGCTGGGTCGAGTTCTACCGCTCGGGGGCCATGCCGCGGACGGCGGCGACGCGGAACCACTCGCACCTGACGGAGATGTACAAGAACGGCGAGCTGGCGATGATCGACACGGGGCCGAACTTTCTCTCGCGGGTCAAGGGCGATTCGCCCGGAGTGTTCGCCAAGACGGCCGTGCGGGCGGGCGTGACGGGCGGACTTGGGCGCCAGCACCTGGCGGTGATGACCCTGTGCGTGACCAGCACCAGCCGGCACAAGCCCGAGGCGGCGCGGCTGGCGGCGTTCCTGACATCGACCGAGAGCCAGTTGGGCCTGTGCCGCCTTGTGCCCGTGCTGCCCGGAACAATCGAGGGTTCGCGGTCGCCGGTGGTCACGGGCGAGGACGCGGCGCCGGGGACCGACCAGAGTGTGGCGCGGGCCCGCGCGATCGCGGCGGCGGCTCTGCCCGACGCCGTGGCGTTCACGCCCGCGCTGATCGCCTGGCCCGACCTGCGGCGCACGTTCGAGGACGGGATAAAGGGGGCACTCCTCGACGGGCGCGACGTCGAGACGGTGCTGGGGGAGATCAACACGCAGTGGGACCGAGTTCTCCTGGCCGCGGGCGACGCGCCGGCCGACGCGGTCCCGACGCCGGGGCCCGCAGCGGGGGGCCGGACACGATGACCAGCGGCCGCGTGCACAGGTGGTTCACGCCGTACGCGTTCGCGCTGCCCGCGGTGGCGGTGCTCGCGACGTTCGTGGGCTACAGCTTCGTGCAGGCGATCCGATACTCGTTCACGCGATACACGCCCTTCGAGGCCCCGGCCTTTGTCGGGCTCGAGAACTACCGGCGGCTGCTCAGCGACGATCGTTTCTGGGCGTGCCTGGGCAACAGCGCTATCTACCTGCTCGTGACGCCGGCGCTGATCGTTCTGAGCCTGTGGGCGGCCATGGTCGTGCGGTCGGGGATCCGCGGGCGCAACTGGATCCAGCTCCTGCTGTTCCTGCCGGTGATCACGCCGACGATCGTCGGGGCCGTCGCGTGGCGGCTCCTGCTGGACGACCACGGGCTGCTCAACGCGGGGCTGGAGTCGATCGGCATTCAGCCCAAGGCGTGGCTAACGAGCTATCCGCTAACGCTGGTGAGCCCGATGCTGGTCACGCTTTGGAAGGGCTTCGGTTTCTACATGATGATCTTTCTCGCGGCGCTCCTGAGCGTGCCGCGGGAGCTGGAGGAGGCAGCGGAGCTCGACGGCGCGGGGCGGCTGGGCGTGATGCGGAACGTGGTGATCCCGCACATCTGGCCGACGGTTGTGATGGTGGGCGTGGTGAGTTCGATCTCCGCGATGAAGGTGTTCGACGAGATCTTCGTGACCGTCCGCGGCGTGCCCATCGAGCACCAGACCGTCGTGCCGCTGGTGTACGACTGGGCGGTGGAGCGCGGCGACTACGGCATGGCGTCGGCGGTGGGGATCGTGCTGTTTGTCATCGTCCTGCTGATGAGCCTGATCAACCTGAAGCTCTCCGGCGGGGGGAGCAAGTCGTGAGCGCGGGCGTTGATCCGAGCACGAGGCGACGGCCCGCGTGGGCGAGCGCGGCGCTCTATGCCAGCGCGGCGGTGCTCGTCCTGCTGGCGGTCGGGCCGGCCGCCTGGCTGCTGCTGATCGCGCTGCAGCCGGTGGGAACCGAGATCAACAGCGTGCTGTTCACCCCGACGCTGAAGAACTTTCAAGGGGCCTGGAGCGAGGGCGGGCTGGCTTTGCCGCTCGTCAACTCCGTCGCGACGACGCTGCTGCGCGCGGGCTTGAACGTGTTCGTCGCGGCATTGGCGGCGTACCCGCTGGCACGGATGAGCTTCCGGGGCCGCAACACATTGTTCGTGCTGATTCTCGCAACGATGATGATCCCCGAGCAGGTGATCGTGGTGCCGATGTTCCGCACCGTGGTGCAGATGGGCCTGGCGGATTCGCTGATCGCGCTGGTGCTGCCGATGAGCGTCAGCGCCCTGGGCGTGTTCATGTGCCGCCAGGCGTTCCTGCAGATCCCAACCAGCCTCGAGGAGGCGGCGCGGATCGACGGCGCGAGCAGCTGGCAGATCTTCACCAGGGTGATTCTGCCGCTGAGCGTGCCGACGCTGGCGACGCTGGGGCTCTTCAGCGTCATCGCCGCGTGGAGCGACCTGCTGTGGCCGCTGCTCGTGCTGCAGCGCGAGGAGAACTACACGCTGCCGGTCGCGGTGAACCAGCTGCTGAGCGTGTTCAGCACGAACATGCGGTACGCCTACGCGGGGAGCGTGCTGAGCCTGATCCCGGTGCTGCTCGTGTTTGTCATCAGCCAGCGATGGTTCAAGCCGCAGATGTTGGCGGGGGGCGTGAAGGGGTGATGTAGGCAGAAGAGGTGTCGAGGTGGCAAGGTGCCGAGGGGTGGAGAGAGACAGAGGCACAGAGGCACGAAGGCACAAAGACTCGGGACAGTTGGGCAACTCTTTGACGACGCTGCTCCGCTCGACACCTCCCCCCCACACACCATTCCCCCTTGAACACTCCTCCAGACATCCTCATCATCGGCGGCGGGACGGGCGGCGTGGCGGCGGCACTGGGGGCGGCTCGCGCCGGGGCCCGCGTCGTCATCGCCGAGCCGACGGACTGGCTGGGTGGGCAGTTCACGGCCCAGGCCGTGCCGCCAGACGAGAATCGGTGGGTCGAGAGTTTCGGCTGCAACCGCTCGTATGCCGCGCTGCGCGAGGGCGTGCGCAGGTGGTATCGTGAGCACCGACCGCTGACGGCGGCGGCGATGGCCGATCCTCTTTTGAACCCCGGCGGCGGGTGGGTCAGCCGGCTGTGCGCCGAGCCGCGAGTGTGGCACGAGGTGATCGTGTCGATGCTCGAACCGTTCATCCGCGACGGGCGGGTCACGGTGCTGCTCGGTCACGAGCTTCTCGCGGCGGAGCTGGGCGGCCAGGCGGGCGAGCGGGTCGAGGCGATCACGCTCCGCGGGCCCGACGGCACGCTCGCGACACTGAGCGCCACCTTCGTGCTCGACGCGACCGAGCTGGGCGACGCCCTCGAGCTCTGCGGCATCGAGCACGCGATCGGGGGCGAGCACCGGGCCGTATACGGCGAGCTGCACGGGCGTGACGACAAGACGCACCCTCTGGACCAGCAGGCGTGCTCGTGGTGCTTCGCCGTCGAGCACCGGCCGGGCGAAAATCACGTGATCCCGCGTCCCGCGGCGTACGACTTCTGGAAGGCATACGTCCCGGAGATGCGCGACGGCACGGCGTGGACGGGCCCGCTATTCAGCTGGACGGTCCCGAGCCACAACGCCGAGGGCCGCCGCACGTTCCGTCTCGTCCCCTGGCCCGACGAGCCGGGCCCGGGCGAGTGGGAGATGTGGCGGTACCGGCGGATCGTCGACGCGGGGCTGTGCTCCAGCGACCCGGCGAACAAGCACCCCGACGTCTCGCTCATCAACATGGTGCAGATGGACTATTGGCGGAAGCCGCTGCTGGGCGTCTCGCCCGAGTTGCGGGCCGAGGCGCTCGGCGAGGCCAAGGAGCAGTCGCGCTGTTTGCTGTACTGGATGCAGACCGACGCGCCGCGGCACGACGGCGGCACCGGCTACCCGGGCCTCAGGCCCCGCGGCGAGGAGCTGGGCACCGACGACGGATTCGCCAAGCACGTCTACATCCGCGAGCCGCGGCGGCTGATCGCACGCACCATCATGCACGAGGGGCACGTCGGCAGCGACCAGCGCCGTGCCGAGGAACGCGCGGTTTCGCCCGGTGCGCCCGCCGACCTCGGTAGCGGCGAGGCGTTCGACGACTCGGTCGCGATCGGGCACTACACGATCGACCTGCACCCCTCGTGCGCCGGGCGCAACAGCGTGTACGTGCCGTGCGCCCCCTTCCGGGTTCCGATGGGGGCGCTGATCCCCAAGCGCGTGCGGAACGTGCTGGCCGCGGGCAAGTGCATGGGCGTGAGCCACGTTGTCAACGCGTCGACGCGGATGCACACGACCGAGTGGGCCGTGGGCGAGGCCGCGGGGATCCTCGCGGCGTGGTGCGTGGCCCACGGGAAGGAGCCGCACTGGGTGCATGATGACATTGCACGCGTGCGCGAGGTTCAGCAGGCGATGGCTCGCCAGGGCGTGGCGATGGCGTGGCCTTGGGAGGGCTGAGTCCGGCGGGCGTCCGCTTCGTTCAGTCCGCGCGCCGGACAGCCAGCGTGACGATCTCGAACGGGCGGAGCGAGAGGTAGGTCGTGCCCGCCGCCGCATCGTGCTCGACGCCGGGGTGCCCCAGGGGCCGCTCGAGACCGTCGACGGGACGAACGTCGGCAACGGGAATGTGCCAGCTTACCGGCTCGCGGGTCCGGGGCTTGTCGCCGCTAGAGAGACGCACGATCAGACGATCGTCGTCCTCGGCTCGCTTGATCGCCTCGACGCGAAGGAAAGTGTGCAGCGGCGACCACCGACGCGGATCGCTGGGGAGCGTGGGATTGGTTGGTCCGGGTGCCGCGGCCTTGGTCGGGAGCGCGACGGCCAACGGCGGGCGGCAGAAGCCGTCGGTCCACCAGCCCTTGTCCGGCACGTCGCCTGTGAGACCGATCGCATAGCGCACTCGTTGGCTGCCGATGTCCGCACGCGGATCGGGGTATCGCGTGGATCGCAGGAGCGAGACGCCCAGCGTGCCGCCGAGGATCGACGCGCCGTAGCGGTCGGGGAATGCCCAGGAGAGACCCGTGTCGTCCTCGACGATCGAATGCTGGAAGGGCACCTCGAACGCCGCGGGAGAGGAGGGCGGGCGGCGCCAGCCGAGCTGCGTCCCCAGGCGGACGCGCTCGGGGCGGAGGCCAAGCGGGAAGAGCACCTTGAGCAGCCTGTGCTCCTCCTGCCAATCGATCTGCGTGTCGAAGGAAATGACCGGCGGAGCGTGCGGCGCGACGGACACCGAGACCGTCTGCATAACGCGGCTGGCCCGCCCCAAGGCCCGAGAGAACCGCAGCGTGATCTGGCCCGGAGCCTCGCCGAGCACCTCGTGCACGCCCTGGCCGTCGACGGGGATGGGCTTTTGAACGTGCTCCGCGTCGATATCCCACGCGTCCCAGAGGCGTGGACGGTCCTCGTAGAGCGCGAGCTGGTTCAGCGGCGACGAGCGACCGGGAACGCCCGGACCACAGTACCGCGTTCGCGCCGCGCCGGTTTCCGGGTTGCGGCTCAACAGCTCGGCGATACGTCCCTGCTCGTCGAATCGCACAAGAAAATGGTCGTTCTGGATCGTCAGGCCGTTGCGCTCCAGCGCGTCGCGCTCGGAGGTCTTGCCCCTCCCGTCGCCGAGCCGGATCGACATGGGGGCGGTGTGAGGCGTGGACACCCCGGCCGCATCGGCGGCGGGGCGGGCGGGGACGTTCGAGAGATTGACGGTGCATACGAGGTCGGTCGGCGACGGGGCCAAGGCCGCGGCCCAGCGCGCCGCGCCCGCGTCGATCAGCGGCCGGCAGATCCGGCGGACTTCCTCGTAGTCCCGCGCCGCGTCGTCGTAGACCCACGTGATGCTCGAGCCGGGCAGGATGTCATGGAACTGATTCAGCAAAACAAGCTTCCACGCGGCGTCGAGCTCGCTCTTGATCCGCGCGGCGTGCTCCGCCGTCAGGCGCACGGGGCCCGCGAACGTCAGGATCTCGGCCTGCCGCAGCAGCTCCTCGCACTCGGCGTTCGCCTGTTTCATGCGGGCATGGGTGGTGTAGGTGCCGCGGTGCAGCTCGAGGTATAGCTCACCATCGTGAAGCGGCACGGCGTGCGGATCGGCATTCAGGGCGTGGCGAACGTCGGCGTGGAGCGCCTCGCAGAACTCCGTCGCGGACGAGAAGCGGACGCGCGGAAGGGCATCGCAGTTCTCCGCGAGATGGGCGTACAGGATCGACCAGTCGGTGGGCCCGCCGCCGCCGTCGCCGAAGCCGAATGGCTGGAGCCAGCGTGCCCCGCCCGGACCGGCGGCATCGATGCTCGGGAGGTCCTTGTTCTTGTGCGTCTTCTCGCCGCGGACCAGCTCCTTGGGCGTGTTGGAGGCGTTGTAGTCCATGCCCGGGGTCTGGTGGGCCAGAACTTCGGAACCGTCCAGGCCGCGCCAGAGGAACGTGGTGTGGGGGAAGGTGGTGTGGCTGTTCCAGTGCAGCTTGTTGGTGATGAATGTGTCGAGGCCGCAGTGTCGCATGATCTGCGGGAGCTGCGCCGGGAAGCCGAAGGTGTCGGGGAGATAGAGGAATCGCTGGCGACCCCGCGTGTCGCCGAAGTGGTGCCGCCAGTATCGGTCGGCATAGAGGCACTGGCGGATGAGGCTCTCGCCCGACGGGCAGGTGCAATCGGGCTCGATCCACATTGCTCCGCCGGGCTCCCAGCGACCCTCGGCGACGCGCTGCTTGATCTGCGCAAACAGCTCGGGCGAGCGCTCCTGCACGTACTCGTACTGCTGGGCCTGCGAGCAGAGGAAGCGATAGTCCGGGTCGGCCTCCATGTTGCGGAGCACCGTCGAGAACGTGCGGAGGCACTTGCGCTTCGTCTCGCGGAGCGGCCAGAGCCACGCCGTGTCGATGTGGGCGTGACCGACCGCGTGGCAGAGTGTCGCGCTGCCCGCGGCCCCGCCCGCGGGGGGCTTGAGCGCCGACTCGAGCACCACCGCTGCGCCCGCGGCGGCCGCCGCGACGGCGTCGTCGGGAATCACGTTCGTCGCCCGGCGGAGCACGCCTAGCAGCTGCTGCCCGCGTGCAGAATCCGGCGACACTTGCCGGGCCAGATCGAGCACAAAGGCGTAGACCCATCGCAGCCGCCACACGGCGTCGTCTCGCACCGCCAGCTCGCAGCGTTCGAACAGTCCCGGCGTCGCCGAGTTCCAGCGCCGGTGGATCTCGGGCGGGTCCCACTGCAGGCCCCGGTCGCCGAACATGTGGTTGCACGCGGCCTCGACGTGCAGCTGGACCGGCTCGCCGCCGCTCGGGGATAAGAAGAGCGTGACGGCATCGCGGTTGGCGTCGAGGCCGTGGTGGGGAACGGGCGTGCCGCTCGCGTCGGCGAGCCAGAGCAGGGCCTCGGTGTCGGTCGAGAAGCGGAGCACGACGTGCCGCCCGGCCATCGATGCGGGGACGACGCCGCGGAGACGGAACCACGCCGTCGACCAGCGGGGCCCCCACTGCCAGCCGAGCGCGACGGGCGCAAACGCCGCGTTGAGCGCCTCTTTCGCGGGAACGGGCTCGGCGCACTGGAACGCCTCGGCCGCCAGCGGCACGGCGATCGGGTACACCGCGGGCTCGATCACGTCTCGCAGGAAGACGGCGAATCGCTCGAGTGCGAACGTCCAGGGATTGGGGGGGCCCATAGTGGGGCGATGCTACGTTTGCGCCGCGCCATCCGGCGTGCCGCGGCCGCCCTAGCCGGCACGATCGAGGAGGAAACCAGCGACCTTCCTCAGGCTCGGGATCGCGGCGGGGTACCACTCGACCTGGCAGAAGCCGTGGGGCGCGCCCCGGGCAACCGTCTGCGAGTGGTCAACTCCTGCCGCCTTGAGCGCCTCGGCCATGATCCGCGTCTGGCCCAGCAGCGGGTCCGCCTCGCCGCAGACCAGGATGGTCGGCGGCATTGCAGCGGCCCCGTACATCGGGCTGAGCGTCGGCGCGCGGAAGCTCGCGGGCCGGTCGGCGGGGTCGACGTAGCTCTCGACCATGAGCCTCACGCCCGGCGCCGAGAGATACCCCGGACCGGGCGTAGACGCGAAGTCGGCCAGGAGCTTGGGCAGGTAGTAGATCCCGTACAGCAGCCCGAGCCCTCGGATCGACAGGCCGGTATCTGTCACCCTCGCCATGATCGCCGCGCTGGCGGCGATGTTCGCCCCGGCCGAGTCGCCGGCCATCACCAGGCGCGTCGCGTCGCCGCCATACTCCTGCGCGTGCACCCCCGCCCATCGCACGGCGGCCAGCACGTCGTGCACCTGCGCCGGCCAGCGCGCCTCGGGCGCGAGCCGGTACGCGACAACGACCACAACGAGGCCGCGCTCGCACAAACGCGAGGCCAGCCGCCGATACGACCGCGAGGTGCCGGAAATGAACCCCCCGCCGTGGACATAGACGAGCACCGGGAACGGCCCCTCGCCCCGGGGCACGAGCACGTCGGCCGTCACGCCCTGGGCGGCCCCGCGGGCCATCCCGCCCAGCGACACCCGCTCGTGGACGCGGGCCACGACGGGATCGGGCCCGGGCCCGGCGTCGTTGATCGCGGGCATGAAGCGTTCGGTTTGGGCCCGCATCTCGGCGACCGTTGAACCGTCGGCCGCCATGGCCGCGAAACGCAGGAAGTCGTCCAGCGATCGGATCTGTGTCGACGGGTTGGGCGTTGCTGGACCGGCCATTGTCGGAGGATACGAGTCCGGCCGCCATTCCCTGCGCCGCGGCGTCAGACCTTGACGAACCACCGCCGCGTGTACATCGCGCGGCAGACCAGCCAGATTGCGGCTATGTAGAGCGCGACGGTCAAGTACGTTCCCAGCATCGGGGTCGTGAAGTGCTGCAGCCACGCCTTCCACGCCGTGATCGCGACCGCGTCGGGCTCACCAAACCCCGGCGGGAGCGCAACACGCCAGCGAACCAGAGCCATCTTCCACACCAGCTCGGCCAGCAGGTACGCGAAGAGGGCATTGACACCGAGCACGCGGAGGAACGTCAGGCTCGTCCACGACCGGATGTCGACCAGCCAGTACATGCCGGCCAGGAGCAGGCCCGCCGTGCCCGCGGTGATCAGGATGTAGGTCGGGCTCACCAGGTCCTTGCTGAAGGGCAAGTCGCCGATGAGCCACCACCCGAGCGCCGCGATAGAGAGCGAGCCGCCCCAGACGAGCAGGGCCCGCGCCCGCCGCTGAGAGCCGAGCGACTCGTCTCGAAGCACCGTGCCCGCCAGCGAGCCAAGCACCACCAGCGAGCCGAACGCCAGGCCCTGGGTGATGAGCGTCGACCACCAGCTCGGCAGGCCCAGTTGCCTGCCCAGGGTCTGCTGCAGCGTCTGCTTCGCGTCGATCGCCAGGCGAAAGTCCGTCGTGCCCTCGGGCAGGCCGATCTTGAGCAGGGCCCACTTGCCCACGAGAACGAGCGCCACGAAGGCGAGCTGGGCCCATCGCGGCGTCAGCGCCAGCACCGTTGCGAGAACATACCCGAACCCGATCAGCGGCAATATGTCCCAGTGCAGCAGCACCGACATCGTGATCGGCCCGTTCCACTTCGCGTTCGAGTCGCCCGCCGCGGGCGCATAGCCGATGCTCGCCATCCAGAGCAGCGTGCCCAGCAGATAGATCACCACCCCACGCCGGAAAGCTTGGGCGACGCGGAGCAGCGCCGGCTTGTCACGCCCGCGTCCGGACGCCATCGAGAACGGGATAGCCACGCCGACGATAAACAGGAACCACGGGAAGACATAGTCGGCCAGCCCGTTGCCCATGCGGCCGCCGCTCCAGCCCATGTGGGGCATCCAGCGGCGATACTGCTCGGGGGCCCAGTTGCCCAGCGTGAACGCGGCATCGGTGCCGCCGACATTGACCAGAAACATGACCAAGATCACGAAGCCGCGAAAGGCGTCCAGCGACAGGAGGCGTTTCGGAGCCGCCCCGGCGAGCACGCCGTTGCTCGCGTTCAGAGTGGTGGGAGTGCCGGTCATGGCCGAGCCCGATCGGCACGGGCTTCCCCGCTTGTGCGCGAGAGCAGGATGTACGCCGTGCCCTTGGTGCGTGCGAGCCAGACGTTCCGCAGGTCGTCGCGCCGGTACACGAGCATGCCCGTTTCGGGCGTTCCGGCGGCGGGGTCGTTGACGTAAAAATCGCCCGCGGCCGTCAGCCCCGTGAGCACGATCAGATGGCCCGCGGTCGCTTTGTACGGGGCGCCACGGAGTTCGCCCTCGCGCTCAACCTGGATCGACGCGATGATCGGCTGGCCGGCGCGGAGGTATGCCTCGGCCTGAGCCATCGTGCCGACGCGCGTGAGATAGCCGTCAACGCCCAGCCCCGCCGCGGCCTGCACGTTCCGGGGCCAGTTGCCGTAGAGATCAAAGTCTTCATCCAAGCACACCCCGGCGACCTCGGCGACGGACCGCTCGACGCCGCGATAGGCCAGCACCATCGCCAGGCTCGTCGGGCTGCACAGCCGCCCGGAGAGCTTTGCGTCGGGCGTCTTCTGAGAGCGGAACGGGACGTCGAGCCGGATGTCCCCGCCTTCAGTTCGCTCCTGTCCGAACGCGCCTTGCGTCCATGCCCGCCGCGCCGTTGTCGCAGCGATCGAGACGCGACGCAGCCGCACATCACCGCCCGCCGGCCCCACCGCGATCGCCCGATACTCGATCGTCTCCCAGAGCTCCGCGGACCGGAAGTAGTCGACATCGACCATGCCGCTCAGGCCCAGAGCCTCGTCGCGGAACTCGCGGATCGGCGCGCCCGGTACCACCGCCTCTCCCCAGCGGGCCAGGCGCAGCCACGGCGAGACGAAGCCCGGCCGCGAGACCCGCAGGTCGACCGCCAGCCCCGCCGCCGGCGGCACATCGGCGTTGAACGAGACGAGCGCCTCGTAGAACGGCGCATCCAAGCGGACCGGCGCGGAGGCCATCGTCCACGCGCCCCGCGCGTCGGGGCGGAGCGTCAGATCAGCGACGGCCTGGGCATCGATCCCCCGCGGCGCATCGGCCGCGGCGACAAACATGGCCCGCTCGTGGACCCGGACCGCCTCGCCCCGCTCGGGCCCCTGAGGGGCGGCGGAACACGCGGACAGGGCGGCCAAGCACACGACGGCCAGCACACGGATGGTGCGGTAGAGCATGGCAACAGCATATCAGCAGACGGTCGGCGGCGGCCCGTCGCCCCCGCCGCGGTCATTCCTCGTCGAAGCCCGAGTCGACGAGCTTCTTGAGCGCGGCGCACGCGGCGTCGGCGTCGTCGCCCTCGGCGACGATCTCGAGCTCCGTGCCCTTGGTCGCCGCAAGCATCATCATCTGCATGATGCTCTTGCCGTCGACCACCTGCTCGCCGCGTTTGACGCTGACGGCGGCCCCGAAGGGCATCGCCGCGTCGACGAAGCACATCGCCGGCCGGGCGTGGAGCCCGAGCCTGTTGGTGATGACGACCTTGACGCTGGTGCGGGGCATCGGGGGTGTGAGGGCGGATGCTCAGGGCATCGGGCCGTCGGACTCCTCGATCAGCGTGACCACGTCGTCCACGCTGGCGGCCTGGCGCAGGAATCGCCGAAACGTCTCCTGGCTCAGGTGCTTGAAGATCACTTCCATCGCGTGCAGATGGTCGTCGGGCCTGTCCTCTGGGCTGAGCACGAGGAACACCGTGTACACCGGCTGGCGGTCCAGGGCGGAGAAGTCCACCCCCGCGGGCGCCAGGCCGATCGCCGCGGCGATCTGCCGCACCGACGGGTGCTTCACGTGCGGGACCGCGACACCCTTGCCGAAGCCCGTCGAGCCGCGACGTTCACGCTCCAGCACGCGGTTGATGAGCTCCTGGCGGATCGACGCATCGGCCGACCCGGAGGAGATCAGTGCGTCGATAAGCTGAGCGACCACCTCGTCCCGCAGGGGGCTGGCGAGCCTCGGGACGATCGCCCCGCGCTTGACGATCTGGCTGAGTTTCATAGGCGTGGCTTGGGAAATAGGCCCGTAAAGAATCCCCCGCGGCCCGGCCCCGGGCGCGGGCGAGAGATGCCGGAGCGGTTACTGACGCAGCTTTTCCTTGTGGTCGCGGAGCTGGCGGTGCACCTTGTCGACCGCGACGTCCATCGCCGCGTAGAGATCGGTCTCGACGGCGTTGCCGATGAAGTCCTTGTGCTTGACCACATCCACGAGAACCTCGCAGTGGAACTCCGCCTTCTTGCCCTGCGGGGCCTCCACGATAAACTTGATTTGCTGCGTGCCGTCAAAGACTTTCAGGAGCCGGTCCGACTTCTTCTCGGCGTACTCCTGGATCCCGGGGGTGACTTCGATGTGCTTGCCGACGACGTCGATGCGCATGATGTGGGTTCCGTTCGCGTGCGGGCCCGGACAACGCGGCCCGTGGGGGTCATGGTAGCGGGGGCGGGCCCATTTCGGAGCGGCAAACGCCGGAAACGCAGCAGGCAAGCCGCACACGGCTCGCCGCTGGACGGGTGCTTGCCAGCGTTCCCGAGCAACCGGATCACGCCCTAGGGCCGGCGCTCCGCACCGCATCCGCCATCTCGAACTTCTTGTCGTTCTCGCGGAACTGGCCGGCGAGCTTCCGGGCCATCGCGTCGTAGGCCGCCCCGTCCTTCCAGGTATTCCGCGGATTGAGAACCTCGGCGGGCACGCCGGCGACGGCATCGGGGATCGGCAGCCCGAAGATCGCGTCCGGGATGAACTTCGCGTTCTTGAGCGTCCCGTTGAGGATCGCCGTCACGAACGCGCGGGTATAGGCGAGCTTGAACCGCGAGCCCTCGCCGTACTTGCCGCCCGTCCAGCCGGTGTTGAGCAGCCAGACGTTCGCGTCGTGCTTGGCGATCTTGTCGGCGAGCATCTGGGCATACACCTTCGGCGGACGCGGCAGGAATGGCTGACCGAAGCAGGGCGAGAAGTTCGGCTCCGGGTCCTTCACGCCCAGCTCCGTGCCCGCGAGCTTGGAGGTGTAACCGTTGATGAAGTAGTACATCGCCTGCTCGCGGCTGAGCCGGCTCACCGGCGGCAGCACGCCGTAGGCATCGGCCGTCAAAAAGATGACGTTCTTGGGGTGCCCACCCACGGACGGGATGACGGCCCCGTCGATGTAGTCGATCGGATAAGTCGCGCGGCTGTTCTCGGCGATCGCCGCCGAGTCGTAATCCGGCACTCGCGTGTCGCCATCAATTACCGTGTTCTCCAGCACCGAGCCAAACCGGATAGCGTTCCAGATCTCCGGCTCGCCGGCCTTGGAGAGCTTGATGCACTTGGCGTAGCACCCGCCCTCGAAGTTAAACACACCCCCCCCACCCCCGCCGCCCCCGCCGCCCCCGCCCGGCAGGTCGCTCCAGCCGTGCTCGTCGTCGCCGATCAACGCCCGGTTGGGGTCGGCCGAGAGGGTCGTCTTTCCCGTGCCCGAGAGCCCGAAGAAGAGCGCGACGTTCGCGGGGTCCACTTTGTCGACATTCGCCGAGCAGTGCATCGGGAACACGCCCACCTCGGGCATGTCGTAGTTCATGGCGTAAAACAGCGACTTTTTCATCTCCCCGGCATATTCGGATCCCAGGATCACCACCGCTTTGCGGGTCAGCGACTGGACGATCATCACCGGTCCCTTGGCCCCGCAGCGCTTCTGCTCGTCGGCGTTCAAGCGGCGCTTGCCGGCGTTGATCACCGTCCAGTCGTGCCGCCACTGGGCCCCCTCGCCCGCCGCCTTGGACCCCTGCTTGATGAACAGTGTCGCCGCGAACAGCGCGTGCCAAGCCTGCTCGGCGATCACCTGCACGCCCAAGCGATGGACCGGATCGGCCCCGACAAAGCCCTCGAACACGAACAGTTTGTCCTGCCTGTTCAGGTGCTCGGTCGCGATCGCCAGGCACTCGTCGAACTGCTCGGGAGTCACCGGCTGGTTGACGGCCCCCCACCAGATCTTGTCGTGATAGCTCGACACATCCTCAAGGTGCTTGTCTTTGGGCGAGCGGCCCGTCCGGTCGCCCGTCTTGCACACCAAGGCCCCGTTGGACGCCAGAACGCCCTCGCCACGCGCCAAGGCCATCTCGACCAGCCGGGCCGGGGCCGCGTTGCGGACCGTCCGCTCGGGCGACAGGTTGATCCGCAGGGCGGCGCTAGCGTGTTTCTGGGGCGAAACGGTGGTCATGGATGGCTCTCCGGTGTCGACGCCGACCCGCGTCGCGATGGGTCTCGCAACGCCGCCGGGCGGGTGGGCGGAGTCGACAGGGTACCGTAAGTCCCGGCGTTTGGAAACAGCAAACCAGCCCGCTGGAACCGGTGAATGCCCCGGGTGCCGTGGACCTGCTGGGCCCGAGCGACCCAGTCCCCACTCCGCGCCCGCAAATCCCCGGGTGCCTTGATGCTCCGGGCCCTTCCGCCTTACACTCCCTCCCGCGCGGCGGCCTGCCGCCCGCTTGTTGGTGGCTGTAGCTCAGTTGGTTAGAGTACGAGATTGTGATTCTCGGGGTCGCGGGTTCGAGTCCCGTCAGCCACCCTTCCGTCCCTCACCGCCTCGCTCACGCCGCCTCGCGCTGGGCAACCATCCAACGCTGGCACGCCGACAGCAATGTCGCCCGGTCGATGGGCTTGGTGAGATAGTCGTTGCATCCCGCGGCCAGGCACCGCTCGCGGTCGCCCGCCATGGCGTGCGCCGTCAAAGCAACGATCGGTGCTCGGATCCCCGCCGCGCGAAGGGCAACGGTCGCCTCGTAGCCATCCATCTCGGGCATCTGCATGTCCATCAGCACCAGGTCAAACGGCTCTGTCGCCCCCCGGGCGGCGGCCACCGCGTCGGTCCCGTTGATCGCCAGGAGCACCGTCGCGCCGGCGGTCCGGAGCACATGCTGGAGCAGCCGCTGGTTGTCCGGGCCGTCCTCGGCCAGCAGGATGCGGCCCTGCAGCCGGACTTTGGCCGCGGGTGCGGGGACCGCCGCGGATTGCTCCGGCTCCGGGCCGTCGAGCATCCGGGCTTCCGTGGAGATCGGCAGCAGCAGTTCGAAGACGGCACCGCGTGGCGCGCCGGGGTCCGGCCGCGGGGCGTCGAGCGAGCCGCCGAGCATCTGGGCGAGCTGGTGGCTGATCGCCAAGCCAAGGCCCGTGCCGCCGAACTTTCGCGTCGTGGAGGCGTCGTGCTGGGAGAAGGGCGTGAAGAGACGCTCGCGGAGGGCGTCCGAGAGGCCCACGCCCGTGTCGGTGACGCGGAAGCGGAGCCGCGGCGACCCGTCCGATGCCGCGGCGGCCTCGACGGCAATGGTGATCCGGCCCAGGCTCTCCGGGGGCGCGGCCGTGAACTTGATCGCGTTGCCGACCAGATTGACCAGGATCTGGCGGAGGCGCAGCGGATCGGTGGTGATCTGCGCGGGGACTGGATAGGCGACCTCGAGGGCGACAACGAGCTTGCTGGCCGCGGCACGCAGGGCCATGAGCTCGCGGACCTCCGAGACGATCCGTAAGGGCGAGCAGGGCAGGCTCTCGACGCCCATCTTGCCGGCCTCGATCTTGGAGAGGTCGAGGATGTCGTTGATGACCGTGAGCAGGTGCTCGCCGTTGTGGCGGATGGTGCGGACGGCATCGGTCTGGAGGCTCGCGGGCGCCGGGTTGCCGTCCTCGCCGATGATCAGATCGGCGTAGCCCAGAATCGCGGTCATGGGCGTGCGGATCTCGTGGCTCATGTTGGCCAGGAAGTCGCTCTTGGCCCGGCTCGCGGCCTCGGCCATAACGCGCGACGTATGCAGCTCGACGGCCCGCTCGGCGAGGTTGCGTCCCTGAGCCTGCTTGCTGGACAGCAGCAGGTTGATGTTCTCCGCCAAGCGGGCGATCTCGTCGTCGCCGGAGACGGGCACGCGGGCACCGACCTCGGAACCCGCGGCGATACTGTCCACAACGCGAGCTAGACGGGCTATCCGCCGACCGATCTGCACGTGAATCCAGAGGGCGAGCAGGGCCGTGAACACCCCGACCGCAGCTGTGAGAGCCAGCTCGAAATACCCGGTCATGCGCGTGCCGGTGGCCACGATCTCTCTCGGGATGGTCACCTCGATGATGGCGGCGGGGCGACCGGCGATGTCCAAGAGCGTGCTCGTGCCGGTCACAGATTCGTGCGGCAAGACGCGAAGGGAAAACACGCCGGCCTTCCGCCGGGCCGCCGCATCTGGGTTGGCTTCGGGACGCTCTCCGGGAGCGCGGACGCGCACGTGCGAGCCAGAGAGACGCGACAGTCGCTGGGTCTGCTCGCCGTCGAGCCATCGCCCGAACACCAGGATTCCGCGGCTGGGTCCATGCTTGCTGCTGGTGAAGACGGCGTGGGCCGCAAGCAGCATCGGTCGCCCTTGGAGTGAGACGAGGCCCGAGAGCACCGGCGGGGCGTCTCCCGCTGCACCCCCGCCCCGCGGCAGGGCTCCAAGGTCCGGCAGAGATGCCTCCAAGCCCGGTTCAGGATCGGCCGGCTCGGCGCCCGGCAGCGGGCGGAACCGACCGTGAATCCTGTCGCCGCGCTCGTCGAGAAGCAGCAGCAGGTCCACGCGCAGCGTCTCGAAGCGCGCGTCGCTCAGGTTGGACGCGGCATAGGCAGGATTGCGGTCGCCCAGGAACGCGTATGTGTCGTCCCAGCACGCCCAGTCGGCGGCCTGAACTTTGAGCGACTCGACCGAGTCCTCGATCGCGGCCTGCACCCGCTCGATTCTCCGCTCCATCGCGACGCGCTCGAGCTCGAAGAACGCCCCGATCAGCAGCTGGTGCGACGCCACGTGCAGCGCCACCCAGAGGCCAAAGAGAGCCAGAGCCGAAGCGAGAAGGATGCGGCGGGCGAGAGTCACTGCCTCGTCTCCAAAGAGCCACAGGATCACCACCCCCGCAGACACGCAGGGGCGACCCGTTCCTGAGGAGGAATCGACGGTTGCCCGCACAGAAATGAGTCAAGGTCCATAGATTCGGGGTTCGCTGGCACCCGCGGCCACCGCCGCGGTGCCTCGAGCCCGATAACCAGGCTCGCCCGGGGAACCTTCCCCGTCCCGAGCGCGGACCTACGCCGTCCGCTTGCGAAGCACGCACGCGTGCGGCGGTCGGTCCACGCACATCTTCCGCTCGTAGTTCGTCCCCACCAGCTCCCCCTCTTCCGCCCAGGTCGGGGCCGTGAAGGGCCGCATCTCGAACGGCGCCCCCGGAAGCCCGAACCGCGCGGCCAGATCCGCCGGGACGCCCGACCCGGTCCAGCGACTGAAGTGCTCAAGGTCCCATGCCCACAGCTCGTCGTGGTCGGTCACGACCCGGAGCTCACCCCCAGGCACGAGCACCCGCCACGCGTCGGCAAGAAAACGATCCTGCACGACCCGGTTCTTGTGGTGCTTGGTCTTGGGCCAGGGGTCGGAGAAGTACAGATGAATCACGTCGACCACGGCGTCGGGCATGCGCCAGGCCAGCAGCGCCGTCGCGTCGGTGTGCAGCATGCGGACGTTGGCCAGCCCGCGCCGCCGCACACGGTCGGCGGCGTAGAGATAGAACTCGCGGGCGTACTCGATGCCCAGGTAGTTCACTCCCAGGCTCGCGACGGCTTCCTGAAGCAGGAAGCTCCCCTTGCCGCAGCCGATCTCGAGGTGCAAGGGGTGCCCGGGGCCGGGGAACCAGACGCGGGGGTCCAGGCGGCCGGCGAGCGGGTTGGTGATCGCCTCGTCGGGGAGTGTGGGCAGCTCGGCGGGCGTGATGCCGACGCCTGCATCGCTGAGGCCCTTGCCGCGTGAGAGTCCGAATGACATGGCGAAGTATTCGCCCGTGGTCGGTGCCGGGCCGGGCCGGGGGCGCGCGCGATCCGGCCGGGATCGGGGACAATCGGGAAGCGATCGACTATCCGCGAGCCGGCCCGTTCGCCGTCAGGGCCCCGTGGATCCCGACGAGCGGAAGTCGAACCACTGATAGACCGTGGAGCCCCAGAGCGGGAAGGGGATGTCCATGCGGTGCCCGACAAACTCGTCTGCGGACCAGCCGGTCTGGGCGAACAGGTGCCTGGCGGCTTGGGCGTGCTTGTCCCATGCGGGCGAATCACTGTTGTCGAGGCCCCGGCCAAGAAGCTCCATGCGGTACTGGCCCGGGAGGCGGAAGGGCCAGTTTTCGTCCATATCGCCGCTGAAGGACATGGTGAACTGAAACACGCCGCTGGAGGGGAGGCTGGCCATCGCCAGCGAGCGGTGGAGATACACGTCAAACACCAGGCGTGCGGCGGGGGTCATCATCACGGTCGAGGTGTGGTAGAGCGTGTCGGGCTTGGCGACGCCGCTCATCCGCGTGGCGATGGTCACGTCCGTCGGGCGGGCTGAATCCAGCGTCGCGGGGTCGATGACCAGGATCTGGGAGGTCGCCGCCAGACGGGTGGTGAGCGTGGGCTCCGGCGAGGACGAAAGCGCCGCGATGATGCCAGACCTGCGGCTGCCCGGGCTGGTGCGCTGGGCCAGGGGATCAAACGTCGCGTTGCTCGCCGCGTCGTCCTCGGCCGCGGCCAAGCCCAGTGGCACGGGGGCGGCATGCGGATCCACGCGTAGGCCGACCAGCCCACGCACCCATGCCTGCTCGAGACACTCTGAATCGTCGCTCTGAGGCAGGATCGCGGTGATGAGGCTGTGCACGCTCATCTGCCGCTGGAGCAGCCGCGCGTGCTCCTCAAAGAGCATCCGTCGGATGTCCACCTGCGTGCGATCCGGGCGATGGGTGCCCGCGATGAGTGTCGCATCGACGCGCGATTTGAGCCGTTGATGGCTGTGGTCCAGGGTCTTGATGACCTCGGCCAAGCGGTCGACGGCGGCGGCGACGCTCTCAACAACATCGCCCTCCACGCCCTGGGCCTTGGCCCGGGCGATGAGCTGTCGCAGCGGCTTGATGCCCGGGAACCGGAGGAAGGCCTCGCAGCCCGAGCCGGCGGGCTGGGCCGCGGCGATGACGCGCTGGCACGTATTGCGGTCCACCCCGAGCATGGCGGCCATGCTGCGCACGGAGCGTGAGCCGGGGGGCAGCGCGCGGACCAAGCGGGCAAGCTCGGAGCGGAGGCGCTGGCTGACGGCCTCGACGGCACCGAGCTCTTCAGCGCCAAGCGTCGCCGCGGCACGGGCTGGCGCGACCACTAGGGCAGATTCGCTGCCCGACACGGCTTCGGTGAAGTGCTGGAAATTCGACAAACCCACAACGCATTATCCTTGACGGATCAAACAGAGTCAAGTAGATTGTACGATAATCGTCTCAGAGTCAGGCTAGGGCACATTCTCGGCCATGCCAAGCCATCGTCGGAACAAAGGAGCAAGTCTGTGGACAATCCTCAAGCACTCGTGCGAGCGTTGAAGCGGGTGGGCAGTGTCGTCGGGACGCTGGCGGTGGTCGTTCTGTCGGCCCCGGCCCACGGACAGCCGACATGCACGTCGACCTGGTCGGACCAGTTCGCGCTGCCGGGCGTGGGTGCGAACATCACCGACGCAGTCATCTGGAACGACGGTACCGGCCCGGCGCTCTACGCCGTCGGGTTTTTCGCGTCCAGAGCTATCGGGCGGCTCGATACCACGCTCTTGAACACAACGCCGCCCATCGAGATCACATCGCCGGGGAACATCGCCAAGTGGGACGGCCGGCAATGGAACTTTGTCGGCGGGCCGAACTTCTTCACCACCGATCCGCAAAACTCGCTGACTTCCATCAACAGCGTTCAGATCTTCGACCCCGACGGCCCGGGCCCCATGCCCGAGATGCTCGTCGCCGGCGGACGTGCCAACGGGTTCTCCAACGCGATCCCCGCGACCACGATCATGTTCGACGGAACCAACTGGCTGCCCATGGGCAGCTCGCTTGGTTCCGATTCTTCCGCCGAGATCCGCGATCTGCAGGTCTACAACGGCAACCTCTACGCCTGCGGAGGGTTCTCCGAGATCGGCATCGAGAACATCGCGATGTGGGACATCGGCCTGCAGGACTGGGTGAGCGTAGGGAGCGGGATCCCCACCACCGGCAACCTGATCCAAGCCGAGAAGATGGCGGTCTACAACAACGAGCTCTATGTCGCCGGCACGTTCGACTTCGTGGGCGATTTTCTGCTGTCCCGGCGGCTGGCCAAGTGGGACGGTACGCAGTGGTTGGCGGTCCCGGGCTTTGTGAACACTACAACCTCCGTGACGAACGAAGGCGGGGCGCCGAGCCTGCTCAAAACGATCGACATCGGCGACGGGCCGGGCCTGCTGGTGGGCGATGCGCGGTACACCGGCGGCCCCGCCGCCGGGTCGGCGCTGGCCCGCCTTAAGGACGGGGTGTGGAGCACGCTCATCACCCAAGCCACGGGCGTGAACAAGTCATACCCCTACGACGCGGTGATGTTCCCGGGCCCCGAGGGGCAGCAGCTTCACGTCGTCGGCTCTCGCCTGCTCAACGGTCAGGCCGGCGCGCTTCCCGGCGCGTCTTTCGCTCGGCGGACATCGACTGGCACCTTTGAAGTGCTGGGCGAGATTCCTGTTGCCAATGGTGCCGGCTCGGCCCGCTTTTTGTTCCCGGTCGACTGGGACGCTTCTGGCCCGGGCGGGACAAAGCTTCTGCTCGCAGCTCAGCCGCAGTACCGCGGGCTGTTCCTCCCAACCTACAGCGGGCTGACGCTGCTGAACATCGGGCTGTGGAACGGCACGAGCATGGAGTCGGCGTTCTCCGGGTCCGACGACCTCGGCCTGACGAATGGCTTCTTCATCACTGCCAAGGAGCTCGACCCGGACGGAGCCGGACCGCAGCCCAAGGCAATGTACTTTGCGCACTCCTCACTGAACATCTCCGGGACGGCACGAACAACCGGCCTGACGGTGTACGACGGCACCACGCTCTCCGACACACCCACGGGTGTCATCGGCGTCACGGCCTTCAACACCGGCCCCTCGGGCACCGGCGAGACGGCCCTGTACGCGGCGGGACTCCTCCCCGGCACAAGCATCGGCACGCCAACGTCTTCGCTGTTCAGGCTCACCTCTTCAACATGGCAGACCGTGGGTACAGGTGAGCCTTCTCCGGCCTCAACGTTCGAGCTCGGAAACGCCAT
>JBBQRT010000054.1:0-22872 GCA_038214505.1 Phycisphaerales bacterium
TCCGGTTCGACTCGACACCAACCCGTAACTCTGTTCGATTTCGATTCGCGAAGATTGGACTTCGTATGCGTCTGAAGTTTCGGGTCGTCAACTCGAGGGGAGCGCAGAGGAGGAGTCCTGTTAGAGAGTTGACCGCAACGAGTTCGAGTCGTGCCAACGGCGGGTGGCGGGTGGCATTGAAGTCCGACCCGTGCCAACGAAGTCGGCTCGTTCTGAAGCCAATTTCGTTGCGCCGGGCGTGGTACCCTTCCCCGACGCCCACAACCGGCGGATGCATCGACGTCTGCTGGTGCCAATCTGTACGACGACCGTGCAGAGATCAAGCGGTCGGCGGTCCCAACCGTTCATCCGAGTTCGGGCCCCGGCCCTGCCAACGTGGGAGGTGTTCGAGGCGTGGGAGGCCGGCTGCCCAGTCGAAAGTCCGAGCCCGCGGGACCCAGGTGGCACACGAGCCTGCCGGCGCCCGCACGCGGGGTTGCCTATTGCCCGACGTTACTGTCCGTTCTGGTTCTTCGCCGGCCCGGCACGCTCACGCCCCTTCGCCACTGGCCTCTATCAGACGCCCGACGCCCGCTGTTAACCGAGAAGATCACCTCAAAGCGGGTGACCAGAACACCCAGAGAACCGGTTCGAGACGGTTGCGGATAGGGAGTTGGATCAGCTCACCCAGGTCTCGGCGTGCGGTGGCTGGCGAGGTTTTGGCGATCGAGACGTATTTGCCAGCGTTGAGTCCGCCTGTGAACCCCGCCGGTCCCTCGCGGAACAGCCGCAGCATCACCTTCTCCTGACGGTCGTTGAGCTTGCCGCGGAGCTGGTCGAGCAGGCGGGCTTTGTCGATCAGGAACTGAATCTGGGAAAGAGTTCGCTCCTGCGCTTCAAGAGCGATGCCCGCAAACCACGCGAGCCAGTCGCTCGCCTCGATGCCCTTGCTCGCGGCCTCGAGTGCGTCGTAGTAGGGGCGCCGATGCACCAGCATGGTGGTGCCTGCTGAGCGACCCGACCCGACCTCAACCCGGAATGGCCCGCGATCTGTCCTTGGGGGCCGCGGTGCGCCATACTTGTGGCGTGGCGACGTCCCCGGACGAATCCCAGCTCAACCTCTTCGGCGTGGATCTTTCCGCGCCCAAGGCCACACGGTCGGGCGTGGGGGGACGGGGGAAGCCGGACCCGGATGCGCCGGTGCTGCCGGCGGCGGTGAGTGACGAGGTGCGAGGGCTGGCCGCCGGGATGCCGGCGGGGATGTTCATGGGCACGTCGAGCTGGTCGTTTCCCGGGTGGAGGGGGCTGATCTACGAGGGCGAGCACACCACGGCGGCGCTGGCGCGGCGGGGCCTGCCGGCGTATACGGCCCATCCGATACTGCGGAGCGTCGGGCTCGACAAGACCTATTACGCCCCGATCCCGGAGAGCGAGTATGCGCACTTACGAGAGAGCGTGCCCGCGGGCTTCCGGTTCCTGGTCAAGGCCCACTCGGCGATCATGCAGCCGACTGTTTCTGCCGGCGGGGGCTGGAAGCGCAACGAGCTCTTCCTCGACGCGGGCTATGCGGCGGACATGGTCGTCGAGCCGGCGGTGCGCGGGCTCGGGGCGGCGTGCGGGCCGATCCTGTTTCAGTTCTCGCCGATGCGGCTTCGAGAGCGCGGGGCGGGCGCCTTGACGCCCGAGCGTGTGCTGGACCGGCTGGAAGTGTTTTTGTCGCGGCTGCCCCGGCGGACGGATGCGAGCGCGGGGTTTTATGCCGTGGAGATCCGCAACCCGGAGCTGCTGACCGAGCGGTATGCCCGGATGCTCGCGGAGTTCGGCGTGTCGCACGGGTTCTGCGCGCATCCGGCGATGCCGGGGGGCATCGCGCGGCAGATGGAGGTCGTGGGCGATCGCGTCGGGCCCGCGGCGGTCTGCCGCTGGCTTCTGCACGAGGGGGAGACCTACGAGGGCACGCGCGAGCGGTATGCCCCGTTTGACCGGATCGTTGACGACGATCCGGCGGTGCGCGGGTCGGTGGTAGGCCTAGTGGAGCAGGCCGTGCGGCTGGGGCGGCTGGCGTGGCTGATCGTCAACAACAAGGCCGAGGGCTCAGCGCCGCAGAGCGTGATCGAGGCGTGGGCGCTGCTGAGTCGGCGGCTTCGGGAGCGGGCGCGGACGTGAGATGTCCCCGCGGGCTCAGGGCGTTTGCAGGAAGAAGACCACGAAGCCGGTCTCCTCGGCCGAGATGCGAACGGGGACCCAGGTGGTGGACGAGTGCGAGTAGCTGTCGTCCCACCAGCGGTCGCGGTCGCGGCGCGAGGAGCCCCAGACGCTGACATAGCCGGTGCTGGTGACGGGGCGATCAACGATTTTGTCGGCCTTGCCCAAGGAGCGGGCCGCGAAGACGGCGTCGGTGGCGCCGATCCCGCGGGCGAAACGCTCGAGCGAATCGCGGTCGGCCCCGAGGGGCACGATGGAGTCGGTGGTGCGGAAGTCGCTGCGGCCCACGACGTCGACCGCGGCGGGATCGGCGGAGACTTGGAGCGAGCGGAGGAGCACGGCTTTGGCGTCCAGCCGCTGCAGAGACGTCCACTCGGAGGGCGGCCGGTCGCTGGCGGCAAGACGCTGGTCAAGCTCGCGGAGTGCCGCACTCATGCGGTCCCAGGGCACCTCGCGGATGCGGACCGGGGCCGAGGTGGAGAGCGCGACGGCGGTGCGCGCGTCGTCGGGGATGAAACCCTGTTCCCAGACGCTGGGACCCGAGCAGCCGGCCAGCAAGAACATTGAGACGGGAAGACACGCAAGTAGGAATCGGGACGTAGGGGACATAGGGAATGATAAGCGGCGGGCCCGATGGATCCCCGGGCTCGGGTTGCTGCGTGCTCCCGGGAGGAGTTAACTGGGCAGCAGGGCCCCGGCGACGATCAGGAGTGCCGGAATGGCCAAGGCCCCGTACAGAAGGATGCTGGTGAGCCGATCCCGCACGAGCCGAACCCGCACGAGCCGAACCCGCATGAGCCCAACCAGCGGGGTTGGTGTGTCGGCGACAGGGGTTGGGCAATCACTCATGCAGGGTTCTCCGCCCAGTCGATACCGCACGAAGCGCGTTCGGGTTGCTCCCCCGGATCGGGAGTTTGCCCGATACGCTCTTGCGGGGGTCCGGGGGGGCCGGAGGGGGTCCGGCGGCGTAGGACTGGTAGTTTGACTCTTCCCGCGGGGGTTGTTCCATGAAGCGACAGATCCACAGTCTGGTTTCGGCCGCGGCGCTCCTGGGGATTCTGGGACTTGTGAGCGGCTGCGAGTCGAACGGTTCAACGGGCGAGGCGGCCCGGGTGGATTCGGCGTCCAGCCGCCCGATGGTGCGGGCCAGCGCGGCGGAGAATGTCGTCGGCCAGACCAGCCAGAGCCAGCTGAACTTCTTCGACGATCTGGAGCTTCGGCCTCTGGCGGCGCAGGACGACGCGGTGCACGCCGTGCTGCTTTTGGGAACGGGGCAGAGCGGGCAGAACTACGAGCATCGCGTGCTGCTTGCGCGGAAGCTCGGGTATGTGTCGCCGGCGTTCAATCGCCCAGGGCGGCAGGCCGTCACGGTGGGGGAGGTGGCGGTGATGCTCAGCGCCGTTGCGGAGCCGAAGGTGGCGAGGACGCCCGAGCAGGCGGTCGAGTGGCTGGTGGGCGCGGGGGTGCTGGCGCAGAAGCTGCCCGTGTTCCAGGGGTTGACGGGTGCGCAGATGGTCTCGCTGGTGGGGCAGATGCAGGACAAGCTGCAGGCGATGGGGGTCAAGCGGGCCCAGCTCCCGGCGATCCCGGCGCCGAAGGCGGTTGCAGGCGGGGAGCGCGAGCTGCTGCCGGAGCTTGCGGCGAACAAAGCGACCGCCGGCGGCCGGGCGGCGAGCGGGCGGAGCGAGGCGCTGCCCGAGGTCGGCAAGCCGGTTACCCTGGCGGGCGCGGCGACTGCGGCGAGCGGCAAGGCGAGAGGTCGGAGCGAGCCGCTGCCCGATGTGCCGGCGGGTTCGCGCGGGCCGGCCGTCGAGCTTGATGCGGGGCGGCTCAAGCCCGCGGCGGTGGGGCCCGATGGGGTGATACTGCCGGCGACTCCGGGCGATGGCAAGAGCGCAAAGCCTGCGCCCAAGCCCGCGCCGACACCCAAACCCGACGAGAAGTACCCGGATTGAAGGGGCGGAGTGTTCCGGCAGACGATGGACAGGTTCAACCCGGCGCGCGGCCCTCGCGCACCGATGGAAGCACGATCATGAAGCGCACGGTGAAGTGGCAGCAGGCAACGGCGGCGGGACTTATCGCGGCCCTGAGCGCGGGCACGAGCCTGGCACAGAGCGGCCCGGCGGCATCGCGCGACGAGCGTGCGACAGCGGGTGGGCCCGTGCAGCCGGCGCGAGCCAAGGGCGTGCGCCGGCCGGTAATCGATCTGGAGCGGATGGCCAAGGACCGCCGGCCCGGGCAGGTGCTGCCGGGCGACGCGCCGCCGTTCGCGGACAAGCCCGCGACGCCGGGCGTGTTGCCACGGGACCTGCTGGCCCCCATCCCGAGGCAGGTGCCGCGGGCGGTCGAGCCGGAGACGCCGGCGGCGAGCAGTGCGATACCAGTGCCGGTGCCGTCGCCGGTGCCCGCACCGGCGGTCGAGCGGATCGCGGCGATAGACGCGGCGGCCGCGGGCCGGGTGGCGGAGCGCGTCGCGCCGGAGGCTTCGATTGAGCCAGCAAGGTTCGCATCGCAGCCCGGGGTCGTGGTGAGCGAGATCTTCACGGGGCTGGCCCCGGCGCCGGCCGTGGCAGCGACCGAGCCTGTTGCAATTACGGAGCTTCGCCCGTCGATGCCGGTGGCAGGGTCCGCGTTAGTTCCGGCGGTGGAGGCCCCGCCCGTTCGGGATGAGCCCGTGCGGGATGAGCCGCGGGGGATCGTGCTGCGTTCGGCGGGACGGTCGGCGGAGCCGGTGATCGAGCGGGCGGCCGAGCCGATGGTCACGCCCGAGGTGGTCAGGGCGGTTGAGCCCGCGGCCGAGCCCTCGCCCGAGCTTGCACCCGCGCCGGTGCGCGAGGCCGAGCGGACACCCGGTGCTGTTGAGGTTCAACGTCCGGATGCGACGGTTCCGGCGGCCGCGGTTGCGGCGATCGAGCCGACGCCGGTAAGCGTGGCGACGCCCGCGCCGGTGGCCGCGCCGATAGCGGTGCAGGATGGCGAGCCCGGCGTGTCGGCTCCGCCCGCGCCGGCCCGCGTGGCGATCGCCGAATCGCCGCGGGACGTCCCGCCGGCGCGTGAGCAGGGCGTGGGGCTGCTGGACGATCGGATCGTTTCGCGGATGCCCGCGCCGGCGAGCTTTGGGCCGGCGCGTGTGAGCCTGCGGAGCGTCAGCGGCGACCCGTCGCAGGCGCAGTGGCGCACCGGTTCGACGGCGTGGCGTTCGCCCGAGGCGGGCGAGAGCGTCGAAGGGCGGATCGAGGTCCGCGCGGGGATCGATGCGGACGTGAAAGTTGTCGTGGACGACGCCGTCGAGATCACGATCGCACGGCTGGGCAGGGTGATTATCGAGCGTGCCGCCGAGGTCGGCGGCGGGAGCCTGCCGGCGATCACCGTCGCGCGGGGCGCGATCGAGGTGCGGCTGCTGAAGGAAGAGGGCGTTGGCTCGGAGGACGCCCATGCGCGGGTGCGGACGCCCGACCAGACGTTCGGCGTGCGGGGCGCTGTGCGGGTCGAGTACGACGCGTTCGGCGGGACGCGCCGCACGGGCCTGCCGGGCTGAGCGGACGATCGGCGGCGAGGTCGGACAGCGGCAGTCGGCGCGCGATTGGGCTCCCCGCAACCGGGAAGCACCCTTGAATATTGTCGGTATCGGCCGCGGAGAAAGCCGCGAGAGCGACAACGCGCAACCAAACATTCGTATTTGCACGCGGATTTGCGTGGTGAATCCGCACGGCGGGGTGGCGGGTTCGCGGGCGTGGGGCACTGTTGGTCGTCGGAGCGTCGCGGGGGGAAGGTGAAGCCGGGAGGTTGCCAGCCGTGGGCAGAGTGTTGCCTGATCGAGCAAGTGGGAGGGTCGGGGATGGCGGCGCGTGTCTGGAGCCATGGTGGGTGCGGGCGGCATCGGCGCTCGAGGAGCATCATGTCTGCGCCTGGTCGGCCAACGCCGCGGCGCGGGCGGGGTTCGTCGCGCGGCTTGGCACCACGCTGGCATCGATGGAGGGCACGGAGGTGTGCGTGCTCGACGGCGGGACGATGACGGACATGGCGTCGGTGTGCGAGCATTTCGGTCGGGTCGCGGGGCTCGGGAGAGTTGACGCGAGGCTCGGGGGCGAGGGGGGCCTTTGGGCGGCGCTGCGGCGGCGTCCCGAGCGCGGGCGCGACGATGGGCACGTGCTCAAGCGGCGATACTTTGTCATCAGCGAGGCCCAGACGCTCTTGCGGCGGGATGCGGCGCTGCTCGGGCGGGTCGTCGACGCCGTCGCGGGCGTGGCGGCGGAGGACGAGCTTGTGGGCGACGACTTGCTGCTGATCCAGCGGCTGGTGCTGGTGGGCACGGCGGCGCTGGATGTCTACGCCGAGGACCCGCGGGGGCAGCTTCGGCGGTGGTGGGGGGCCGAGGGCGAGCTGTCGGCGTGGGGGCTCATCACCGGGCGCGTGGGGCCGCGGGTGATGCGGTGGCGGATCGGGACCGACGCGATCGAGCTCGGAGAGGTCGGTACGGGCGACCTCGGTACGAGCCGGGTCGGGCCGGGCGGGGACGGCGTCATCGGCTGACGGCCTCGACGACGGACTTCCACTTGTCGAGCAGTTCGCGTCCAGCGGTGACGGGCATGAAGACGTTGAACGCCGTCGCGCCCACCGAGCGGCAGTGGCGGCAGTAGTCGATCAGGTCGTTCACGCCTGTGCCGTCGTTCATGGTGATATACGGCGCGATGGGTGCATGGGGCGCAGCGCGGGCGTGCTGCTCGGCCTGGTCCTTGGCGATCTCGAGCGCCAGCCGGCGCTCGAGCTGGGCGGGTTCGAGGGCGTGTGCGGCCGCGATCGGCCGCGATCGGAGCCAGTTGCGTCGCGTCGCAACGCCCGGGCCGGCGGTGGCAAACTCGACGTCGTCGACCTTGCTTGGCCACGATCCGTACCAGTCGGGCACCTGAAGATCGGCGCGGAAGCGGCCATTCATGTGGTGTCGCCAGATGCCCGGGAGCAGGCGGACGGGCGAGGAGTGCGAATCGCACGCCGACTGATACTCGCCCACCAGCGGGCGCGACTCGCCGGGGAAATGCCGCCGGACGAGCGAGCCCAGGGCCCGATCTCGGGCATAGTCCCAGAGAAGTTCCATGGCGGCTCGGTATCGCCCCGACGACTCGGCGTTCTTGGGCGAGCGGCCGGGCGGGTTGCTCCACCCGGCCGAGTGGTCGTATTCCGGGATCGGCTGGTCGTCGAGGGTGCGGGCCTGGTCGAAGAAGGCCTTGAAGGTGCGCTCGCCGTCGATGGTGTGGTCGGGGTCGTCGGCTCGCGGGTCGGCCAGGGCCTCGGGGACCCAGCCAACGTCGGGGTTGCCGAAGTGGCCGCCGAAGTCGTCGCCCACGCCGTTCTCGGAGGTGATGATGATGGCCAGGGGCGTTGGGAGGCGGCGGAACTTCAGCTCGGCGGCGAAGTCTTCGAGAAACTCGCTCGTCCAGGCGCGGTTGGCGGCGATGCCGCGATTGGCGAAGGGGGCGCGGCGGCCCGACGCGAGGCGGTCGAGGGGATGGTTGAGAAGGGGAATGAGGTTGGGGAAGGTCTTGAGTTCGCGCTCGATCAGGCCGCCCCAGGCGGCGGGGATCGCGTACCAGCGAAGGGGCGTGTTCCGCGGGCCGAAGTGGGGGGCCACGAGATCGATGAGCCGGAGCAGCCGGACGACGAAGGAGCGGACGGTGTCGTGAGGTCCGGCGGCGGGCTCCCAGGTTTCTTTGCCGTCGGGCGTGGCCCGACCGCGGACGTCGGTGCGGACGCTGGGGACGGTGTTGTGGTGCTCGTGCCAGAGGGGGTGGGAATAGTCCTGTTCTATGGGTCCCTCAAAGAGGAACAGGGGCGGCCGCGGGCTTTGGGCCGGCGGCGGGGGCGGCGTGACGAACGCGGGATACAGGCCCGGCGCGTCGCGCCAGGCGGCGGCGGGCGGCGTTGGGGGAGCGGCCTGGGGAAGTGGGGGGGCTGGGGCCGGGTCGGGCATCGTGGGGGCGTCCGTTGGCGAAGGCGGATGATTCTCCGGAACCGGCGGCGGGAATCGGGGCGGGGCTTGACCCGAGGGTTCGGGGGTGCTTGGCTGGTGGACTATGCGCATCATTGCCGGCAAGTTCAGGTCTCGCAAGCTGCTCTCACCGCGCGACGCGGAGACGACGCGTCCCATTCCAGACCGCGTGAAGGAGTCGATATTCAATCTCCTGCGCGGGCATTTCGAAGGCGCCACCGTGCTCGACGGGTTCGCCGGCACCGGGGCCATCGGGCTCGAGGCCATCTCGCGCGGGGCCGAGCGAGTCGTGTTTGTCGAGAAGGACCGGCGGGCCGCGGACTTGCTTGATCGCAACATCGCGAGCTTGGGCTGCGAGGAGAGCGCCGAGGTCCTGCGGGCCGATGTGCTGGGGCCGGCGGCCCTGACGCGGTGCCCCAAGCCGGTGGACATGATCTTCCTGGACCCGCCCTATCCGCTGGTGCTTGATCCCGACGGCTGGGCCCGCGTGACGCGGCAGCTCTCGCGGCTGATCACGGCGAACCTGAGCGAGAAGGGATTTGCGATCCTGCGGACGCCCTGGCCGTTCCGGCACGTGACGGTGACCGATTCCGAGGGGCACGTCGTGCCGCTGGGCGATGCGCGGAACCCCTTTGATTACAAGGGCGTGCTGCGGAGCGATCTCCCGCCGCCGAGCGGGCGGCGGTACAAGGGGCAGCGCGACGTGATCGACGCGGGGATCGACGAGGAATCGTGGGAGGGCGACGCGGTGGACGTTCCGCGGATCATCCAGGAGAGCCGGGCGGCGGAGGAGGTGCTCAACGCCGTGCCCGATCAGGCGGTGCCGGGCGGATTCCGGATCGAGCGGGAGGAGGTGGACCTGAGCATCGAGGGCGCCCGCGGTCCCGAGACGCACGAGTACGCCAGCCAGGCGGTTCACCTCTACATGCGGGCCTGAGCGGCCCGGGGGCGGGTACACTCGGCTCATGGCGAGCGGGGACATGCTGAGCGGGCTGAACGAAGCGCAGCGGCGGGCCGTCGAGCACGACGACGGGCCGCTGATGGTGCTCGCGGGGCCCGGGACGGGCAAGACCCGCGTGATCACGCACCGCGTGGCCCACATGGTGCTGGAGCGCGGCTTTGCGCCCGAGTCGATTGTTGCCGTCACGTACACCGTTAAGGCCGCCGGGCAGCTGCGATCCAAGCTCGGGGAGCTGGTCGGGCCCGCGGGCGAGAGCGTGGTCGCGTCGACGTTTCACGGGCTGGGCCTTCGGCTGGTGCGGGAGTTTGCGGGAATCCTGGGCTACATGCCCATGCGGGGCGGCGCGGAGGGCGGACGTGGGGCGGGCCAGATTGTCGACTCGGCCCAGCAGCGCCGGCTGCTCCGCGAGATCATTCTGGAGAACGGGCTTTTCGCCTCTTCGCGCGCCCAGGGCGTCGAGGCGGGCGTCGGATACGTCATCTCGCGGCTCGACGCGCTCTCCAACGCGGCGATCGGGCCGGCGGAGCTGCGGGAGTTTCTCGATAGGGCCTGGAAGTCGCTCGAGCTCGGACGCTCGGCGACCGGGGCCGCGCTCGACGCGGCGGGGATCGCGGCCCAGCGCGTCCGCCTCTCCATGCTCGAGGAGACCGCGCGGGCCATCGAGCTCTATAAGGACGAGTGCCGGCGACGCAGCTGGTTGGGCTTCGACGACCTCATCCTGCTGCCCATCGAGCTCCTGCGCGACGAGCCGGCGGCGGCGGCGATCGTGCGGGACCGCTGGCGACACCTGGTCGTCGACGAGTTTCAGGACGTCAACACCGCCCAGATCCGGATGCTCGAACTGCTCGCACCACCGGCCCACGACCGCGGCGGCGGGGAGGACCTCGGCGGGCCGGACCTCTGCGTTGTGGGCGACGACGATCAATCGATCTACGAGTTCCGCGGGGCCGACGAGCGGGCCTTTGCGCGGTTCGCGGCGATGTGGCGGGGGGCCGGGGTCGTCGAGCTCGCGACCAACTACCGCAGCACGCCGACGATCGTGGGCCTGAGCAACCACGTTATCTCGCTGGCACCCACGCGGTTCGCCCCCGATAAGACGATCGTCGCCGCCGGATCCGGCACCGACGCGCCGCCTGTCGAGGTGGTCCACCTCGAGGACGACAAGCAGGACGGCGAGGCGATCGCGTCGCTGATCCTGCTGGACATGGCGGGAGCCAAGGGCGCGAGGGCCTACCGCGACTACGCCGTCGTTGCGCGGAGCCACGGCGACCTGGACCGCGTTCGCGCGTCGCTCGAGCTTGAGGGGATACCGGTGCTCGTCTCCCGGACCGCCTCGCCCGAGGACGACCAGGGCGTGCGCGACGTGCTGGCGTGGGTCGAGGCGATCGCCGAGCCGGCGTCGACCTTGCCGGTCGTGCGGCTGCTGGTCCGCCCCGGCATCGGGGCACGAATCGAGCAGGTCGCGGCCTGGGAGCGGCTGTACCGCGGGACACTCTCGCGCCACGAGCACGGGATGCCCGGGGCCGCCGACCCGGGGGGCTTCGCGGAGTTTCTCGAGCGCACGTTCCCGGACGAGCCGTGCGTCGCGAGGCTCGGGGCCCTGCGGCGAGAGTTCGTGGCCGTCAACGCCCATTCGCCCGCCACCGAGACGGTGTTCCGCACCGTGTCGGCGACCGATCCGGCCCACGTGGACCTGCTGGATCCGCGGGCCCGGGCGTCGCGAGTCGAGGCGCTGATCTGCCTGATCCGTTTCGTGCGCGACCGGCAGGAGCGGCTGGACCCACCGGGCGACCTTGGCGCGCTCTGGCGGTACTACTCGGATCTCTCGGCCGACGACCGCTCGATGCGGATCTCGTCGGTCGACGACCGGATCGACGGCGAGACCGCGGACGGCGAAAAGATCGACGCCGTTCGGCTCATCACGGCCCACTCGGCCAAGGGGCTCGAGTTCGACACGGTGTTTGTCCCGCGCGTCACGCCCGGCAACGGCTATCCCAAGACGCGGGGCGACGAGGGGCTGGACCTGCCCGAGGGCCTGATCGACCGCGGCCCGGGGGCGGGCGCCGGCGACGCCGTGACGCGCAAGCTCTGCGAGGAGCGGCGGGTGTTTTATGTCGCCTGCACGCGGGCCGAGCGCCGGCTGCTACTCCTAGGCAAAAAAAACAAGAGCGCGAGCAAGAGCACGCACTTTCTCGAGGAGATCTGCGTCGCCGTCGCCGGGGCGAGCGGCCCGCTTGCGAACGTGGTTCGGACGGTGAAGGTGCAGGACGTGTTTGCCCGGGCGGCGAGCCTCGGGCTCGGGCTGAGCACGGCCCGGTATGGTGAGGGGGGGGCGGGGAGCGAGATCGACGCCGAGGGCCGCGGGTTCCGTGTGCAGGAGCGGCGTCGCGATGTGTTCGAGGCGGCCCGGCGCGATGTGCGGGCCATGGCCGCCGCGGCGCTCCAGCGGGCCGACGACCCGGGCGCCGAAGACGCGGCGATCGAGCAAGCCTCGGAAACCCTGGGCGATGCGGCCCGGCGGCTATCGGCCTTGGCGTACGCGCAGGTGCACGGCAAGCCGCCGGCGTGGATCAGCGACGGCCCTGTGCGCGCGATGGTGGAGCGGGCGCTCGAGCGGTGCGAAGCGGTGCAGCGACCGCGGGCCGGGGGGGCAGGCGGCCCGGCGCAGCCCAAGGCCCCGCTGGACCTGAGCTTCTCGTACCTCGACACGTATATGCGGTGCCCGGGGTGTTTCTATGTGAAGCACGTGCTGGGCCTGACGCCCGCCGCGGGGCAGGCCCAGGTTGTCGGCTTGGCCGTGCACAGGGCGCTCGAAGAGTTCTTCGTCGCCACTCGCGAGGCCGAGGCGACGGGCCAGCCGGCGCCGACGCTCGCGCGGCTCATCGAGCTCGGACGCGCCGCGTTCTTCCGCATGTGGCCCAAGGGCCTGCCCGTGGATCGCGGGCAGATCGAGCAGGTCGCGGCCCAGCTCCGGCTGGTTGTCGAGCAGCTCCACGAGCCCGACGGCCAGATCCTCGAGCTCGAGAAGCGAGTCCGCTTCGACTACTCGGGGCATGGGTTCGCGGCCGTCATCGATCGCATCGACCAGATCACCATGCCCGACGGGCGGCTGGGCTGGCGCATCATCGACTACAAGACCGGCGGGCCGACGAAGGCCAAGACCGAGCCCAAGGCCGACGACCTGCAGCTGGGCATCTACGCCATGGCCCTCTCGCACCTCTTCGGCACGGGCGACCCGGCCGCGGATGGGCTGGAGGGTTTCGCCGAGTACTGGGTGCTGGCCACCGGGCAGCGCGGCGTGATCGCCCTCTCGGCGATCCGCCACGACAAGGTCCGCAAGGCGATCGACGGGGCCGTCGACGGCATCCTTGCCGGGCGCTTCGACCCGAAAAAGGACTGCGGCGGGGACTGCACGCTGCTGGGCGGCCGGTAACTGCGAAGGGCTTCCGCCAAGCCGGGTCCGTTGCCGCAACGCCGCGGCGGGGCGGGCATATGAATGGGTGTGCGTCCCATCCTTCTTCACACGTGCGTGCCGAGCACGCCGATCGCAGTCGCGGGCATCGCTCGTGTCGCTTCGGCACTGCTGGTGCTCGCGATCGCGGCGTCGCCTGCTTGGTCCGGGCTTGAGGCGGCCGCGGCTCCTGCCCGCGTCGTCGAGCTGCGAGAGGCCCGAACGGCCGGCGTCGTCTCGGCAACCTTGAGCAATGGCGTTCTCGTGCACTGGCGACGGATCGACTCGGGCCAAGCCTGCCTGGTCGTCACGCTCGGCGGGGCCGAATCGCTCGAAGACGCCTCCAACCGCGGCGTCAGCGCCGTGCTGGCCCGGGTGCTGGGTGGCGATCGGGGTGGCGAACTCGCCGGTGGGATCAACGACGACGCTCTGCGCATCGAGGTCGCCTCGGGGCCCGACGCGCTCCGTTTCCGGGTGCTCGGCTCGCCCGAGGCCGTCGAAGACGCGGCGGCGATCCTCGCTGGGTTAGTCGGCCGGCCCACGCTCTCCGACGAGGGGATCATCGCGGCCCGCGATACGGTCGTGCGAGAGATCGAGGCCCGCCAGCGGTCGGCCCGCGGCAAGATCCGCGGGGCCATGGATGGGCTGCTCTGCGGCGCTTCGGGCGGCGGCGATCCGCGGCTGTCGCCCCTCACGCCCGAGCAGGTCGCGCGGGTGACGCCCGCGATGGTGCGGGCCTGGCTTGAGCGGCACGCGGGGACCGACGCCGGTGCCAGCGGGAGCCCGGTGGAGGCGGCGGTTGTCGGCGATCTGCCGCTGGAACGAGCCGTGTCGATCGCGCGGGCGGCGCTGGGCGGGCTCGGGCCGCGGGGCAACCCCGGCGCGGGGCCGGAAACGCTCGAGGCGATGGGCGGCAAGGCGTGGCCGACGCGGAATCCCGGGCCGCTGGTCGGGCGGCTGGAGGCATGCGCCGGCGCTGGCGAGCCGGGGCAGACAATCGTCTTGCTCGGCTATTTCGGCCCCGATTCAAGCCAGATCGCCCGCACCCGGGCCTTGCGGGCAGGGGCCCGAATGCTGGAGCTCTCGGCCCGGCGGCGTCTGGCGGCCGCCGGAATCCCGACCCCCGAGAACCGCGTCGGTGCGGGCGTCACGTTCAGCCCGCGGGGTGGCGCGGGAGTGGGTGGTGGGGGCGAGTCGATGCTGGTTCTCACGGCCGACGTGCCCGCCCGGCACGCCGGCGAGGCGGCCCGGATTCTCCGCCAGACGCTCGCCGCCGGCGCCGCCGAGGCGTTCGACGCCGCCGAGCTTTCACGCGAGGCGGTCCAGCTCGGCGCGACCGTCGAAAGCTACGTCCGCGACCCGGGCTACTGGGCCGGGCTCCTGAGCCGGGCGGCGGCGATGGGGCTGGACATCGACGAGGTGGTCGAAGGGGCAGCGTTCTACCGCTCGCTCACGCCCGAGGCCGTGCGGGAGGCCCTGCGGCAGGTCGTCAGGGACGATGGCCGCATCGAGCTGATCGTCGAGGGTGGGGAAGCGGCAAACCAGTAGCGGGTCGCGCTCATCGAGCGAGGCACTCCGGAAAGCCAGCGACGGAGCCCGCATGGAGCTCCGTCGCCGATCGGTCGTTCGTGTTTGCTCGGCGTGCTTACTCGAGGGCCGCGGCGCCCGAGATGATCTCGGTGAGTTCCGTGGTGATCTGGGCCTGGCGGGCCCGGTTGTACGACCGCGTGAGCCGCTTGCCCATCTTGCCGGCGTTGTCCGTCGCCGACTTCATCGCGACCATGCGGGCGATGTGCTCGGAGACGATCGCGTCGTTGACGGCCTGCATGAGCATGCTCTTGATCGCCATCGGCAAGAGCGTGTCAAGGAGCTGCGGGCCGGCGGGGCTGAACTCGTACTGCACCGGCTGGCGGCTCTCGCCCCCCCCGCCCCCCCCAGCCCCCCCGGCCCCCGCTGCGGCGGCCGCGGGCGGCGGCTGGAGCGGGAGAAGCTGCATGACCTCGGGCTTCTGACGCCCGGCGGAGATGAACCGCATGTAGACCACGTGGACCGACGCGATCTCGCCGGCGACGAATCGCTCGATGTAGCTCTGTGCCAGCCGCTCGATGGCCGCGTGCTCGGGCTTGTCGCCGATGGTGTGCTGCTGGCTGGTGGCGACGTTGTTGAACTTCAGGAACGAGGCGCCCTTGCGGCCGGCGATCTCGACCTCGCCGGCCTTGGCGGCCGGATCGCTGCGGAACCGGGCCATGGCGGTGCGGAGGATGGAACCGTTGTACGGCCCGCAGAGCCCGCGATCGGACGTGATGATGAGCGTGACCTTCTTGGCCGCCGCGGTGGTGGCCGCATCGACGCCCGAGGGCCCGCTGATGAGCGGGTGGGAAATCTCGCCCCCTTCGCCGCCCGCTCCACCGGCCCCGCCGCCAAGATTGTCGGCGATCTGACGGACGAGTTCGAAGACGCCCTCGGTGAAGGGCTTGGTCGCCGTGGCGGCCTTTTGGGCCCTGGCGAACTTGCTGGAGGCGATCATCTGCATCGTCTTGGTGATGCGGCGGATGTTGCCGACGGCCTTGATGCGCTTCTTGATCTCGCGTGTCTTGCCCATGGGGAGGGGACACTAGGAGGTCAGGCACCCAATGGACAAGCCGCGGCGTCCACCCGGGAGAGATGGCCAGCCAGGTCGATCCGCGGATGGACTCAAGCGCCGTCCCGGCTTGAAGGCCGAAGGGCCAACGGCCCAATCCGATCCCCCCCGCCCCGCCCCACCCCAATCAAGAACAGAAAAAAACCCCCGCGACGCGCCCGCCTGTCGTTTCCGACGGGCGGGACGTGCCGCGGGGGACACATAACAAGGAGCCAGACTGCGTGCGTGTTTCGGCCCATGCCGTGAGGCCCGGCGACGAACGCACTACGCCGGCCCCGGGGCGGGGAGGGGCGTATCCCGACGCCCTCCCGTTCGATCCCGACCTGCCGGTCCCGCAACGCGCGGGAGACGACCGGGCGGGCCGCCGGAGCAACTCTCACTCTCCCCCCTGATCCCTGGACTCCGGTTCCCACGATCCCTCGATCCCTCGATCCCTCGATCCCTCGATCCCTCGATCCCTCGATCCCTCGATCCCCCGATCCCACGTCTCTACGCCGCCATCTTCATCAGCGGCATGTTCACGCCGGCGATGGACACCGACCCCGGCGGCCCGCCCGCGGTGCCGAGCTGGACGTTGACCGACGGGCTGGGCGTGCCCACGCGGGTGCCGCGGCGCGGCGTGAAGATGTACGAGCACACGTCGGTGCCGAAGGCGAGCGTGGAATCGGTGAAGGCGAAGGCCGAGCGCCCCGCGGGGACGGACGCGCCGACGCCGACGTACGGACCGCTGATGCCCACGCGGCGCGAGACGTCGAAGATCGCCCCGCTGGAGACGCTCGCGTCCCTCGGCTTCCAGCGCAGCGTGACCGAGCCGTCGGGGTTGAGGTTGACGGTGAGATCACGGGGATGCAGATGCTGTACATCGCGCCGGGCAGCCCGTGGGAGAACGGCCACGCCGAGAGCTTCCACTCGCGACTGCGCGATGAGTTGCTCAACACCGAGGAGTTCGCCGATGTGCGTGAAGCCAAGGCGCTGGCGGCAACGTGGCGCAACGAGTACAACCACCGGCGTCCGCACTCGTCCTTGGGCTACGTCCCTCCGGCGGTCTACGCGGCCCGGCTCGTCATCGCGTCGCGGCTGGCCGGTCCTCCGGTCGGGGATGCGCCCCTCGCTCCGGCCCGGCCAGCGGCGTATGCCATCACCCCTATCCTCAACCATCAACTCTCATAGACGGTGGCACAGGAAATGGGGGCAGGCCACACCGTCGACGACATGGTCATCTCCATCAACGCTTGGTTCGCCCAAAACCCGCGAGGCGAAGTTGATGGAGTTCCCGTCCTCACGCTCAACCACTCATTCGTGTGCATCAGCATCTGGTTCGCGGCTTGCCGAACGCCACGTCGTGAGCCATGACGGCGATGCTAACGCGGAGCTCGCGACGCCTCCCGACCCGCGGGCGTGCGATCTCTCCGGCACCGGTTCCCGATCCCACAATATGTTCACCGGATCTGGCGATCGCGATAACCCTGACTCGACGGTGGCTATATCAATCAATATGGCCGCTTTTTCTGCCGCGCGGCAAAGTTGTCGCTTGCTTTATGTAAATCTTGTGGCTTCACGGTGAATGAATTGGCCGGTTTCTGGCAGTGGTCGCATGGCCGTGTCACAGTCACTCCGGGTCGAATCGTCGAATCAAATGGAGTGTGCATGATGCGCTCACGCGGCGTCGAATCGTTCTTGGCGGCTGTCCCAATCTGGCCAGCACGGATGGTCAAGGCGTGCGCTCGCGCGTCGTCTATCGGTGCCGCGATGCTCGCCATTGCGGCGTGCGCCTACGGGCAGAGCGTGCAGTACCCGACCGATGCCAACGTGGTGAACGTGCTGAGCTTCGGAGCTATCGCCAACGACGCCGGCGATGACTTGGCCGCGTTCCAAGCCGCGCTGAATGCGACGGTCGGCACCAGCCGCATTCTGTATGTTCCCAACGGAACGTACAACTTTTCCGGCCGGCTGAACTGGGGCGGCATCGGCTTGGGAGGGTTCTTTACGATGCAAGGGGAGAGCCAGTCGGGCGTGATCCTCAAACTCAATGACTCCACCGTGGGCTTTACCGACGCCGCCGCCCCCCGCGCCTTCATCGACGCGTACGAGGGCAACACCGCCAACCAGTTCCGCAACTACCTCCGCGATGTCACCATCGACATCGGGGCCAACAACCTCGGCGCGATCGGCCTCGAGTTCCAGGCGAACAACACCGGCCGGATCGAGAACGTCACCATCCGCTCCAGTGACGCGCAGAAGCGCGGACTGACGGGTTTGAACCAGGGCTTCGAGTTCCCCGGGCCGCTTCTGATCCGCAACCTTACCATCGACGGCTTCGAAACGGGCTATGTCGGTGCTCCGCAGGAGTATTCAGTCGTCTTCGAGAACCTCACGCTCCGAAACCAGCGAACCCGCGGAATCTATGTCTGGCGTCTCCCGCTACAGATCCGCAACCTCGTCAGCCAGAACTCTGTCCCCGTCCTCTTTAACGACGGCAACCCCGGCGCCTCGGGTCATGTTGTCATCGACGGCGGCACGTTCACCGGCGGTGCGCCGGGGACCGACGCGATCAGCAACGAGAACTCTGGCGGCGTGCTGATCCTGCGCAACATCACCACCACCGGTTACGCCAATATCGTGAGCGACAAGAGCTTCAGCACAACCAACCCGGTGCTGGTGCCGGGCGGGTTTATTTCGCAGTTCACCACCGATGCCCCCGCCTCGCTCAACGCCACGCCCAGCGCAATCCTCAATCTCCCGATCGAAGAAACCCCCGACGCCCCGGCGATCCCCTTGGCCCAGTGGGCCAGCGTCAAGACCTTCGGCGCTGTCGAGAACGACAACCTTGACGACACGGTTGCCATCCAGGCCGCGATGAGCAGCGGGGCCCCGGTGGTGTACTTCCCCTCGGGCCTCTATTACGTCAGCGACACCATCACCGTCGGCCCCGCCGTTCAGCGTGTCGAAGGCCTGATGTCCGATCTCTCGCTCAACGCCCCGCTGACCACGGAGGACAAGCCCGTCTTCCGCGTGCCCCCGGGCTCGCAGGCGATCGTACACTTCAGCGGGATCAACACCTCGTTCCAAAGTCCCGCGCAGACCGGCGGCGGTGTGCAGTATGAGCAGGCGACCGCCAACACGCTTGTGATCCGCGACGGCGACATCACCTATCGCAACACCGTCCCCGGCGGCAAGGTCTTTATCGAGAACCTCGTCGGCACCAACATGACGTTCACCGGCCAGAAAGTCTGGGCCCGTCAACTCAACCCCGAAGGCAGTACCTTCACTCATATCATCAACGACGGCGGCGACCTCTACGTCCTGGGCCTCAAGACCGAGGGCGCCTCCATCCCCCTCGATAACCGCAACCGCGCCCGCGCCGCCATAATGGGCGGGCTCATCTACCCTGCCACCGTCATCAGCGATCGCACCCGTCCCATCGTGATCAACAACGAGTCCAGCCTCTCGATGAGCCTGCCTGAGAGCTGCTACGTCAACGACGGCTTCTACGCCGTCTGGGTCCGCGAGACCAGGAACGGCGTCACGGGAGACTTCACCCGCGCCATGCTCCCCCTGGGCCGCATCCACTCGAACTGCGGCGGGCAGATCGCCCTCTACAACGGCTACGTCGTGGACGCCACGCCCGCCTCGGTGCCCGCGGCCCCGACGCTAGTCTCGAACTCGCACGACTCGATCTCGATGTCCTGGAACGCGAGCACCGACGCAGAGTCGGGCATCGCCCGCTACAACGTGTACCGCGACAGCGTCTTCTATCGCGCCACCATGACGCCTGCGCTGGTGGAGATCGGCCTGCCCGACGGGAACGAGTATGAGTACCGCATCGCGGCCGTCAACGGCGCGGGGATTGAGTCTGCCCGCGGCTCTGCCCTGGACGCTTCGACCGATGCCGACGAAGTGGCCCCGCGGCTGGTGAACATCACTACCGGGCTCGACCCGCGCTGGATCGTGCTGAGCTTCAGCGAGCCTCTGGGCGTTGGCCCCGCTGTAGCGACGAGCAACTACACCGTCACCGGCGCGACGCCTGTGACGGTGCAGGTCGCGGCGCTTTCGGCCGATGGCACGAGCGTCACGCTGACAACCTCGCCCATGACCACAGGCGATTACGTCCTCTCGATCTCGGGCTTAACGGATCGGGCGACGGCGGCAAACGCCATCACCGCGGGCACGCGTGCGCCGTTCACGTATTCGAGCGTCTCGAGCGGCACGGGCTTGTTGGCGACCTACTGGAACAACCGCGACTTCAACGGTGCGCCGCTGCTCACACGCATCGACCCGACGATCAACTTCATCTACGACCTCGGCTCGCCCGACCCGCTCGTACCCGCTGACAACTTCGCCGCCCGCTGGACCGGCCGCCTCCGCCCCCGCTTCAACGAGACCTACACGCTCTCGGTCCGCAGCGACGACGGCAGCCGCATCTTCCTTGATGGTCGTCTGATCGTGGGCAACTGGTTCGATCAGGGCCCAACCGAGCGCGGCGCGACCGTAATGCTCGATTCCTCGCGCGACTACGACCTCGTCGTCGAGTTCTATGAAGGCGGCTTCGGCGCTTCCGTCGAACTCTTCTGGCAGAGCCCCAGCCAGCCCAGGCAGATCATCCCCCAGTCGGCGCTGTTCCCGACACGGACCTTCACCACCGTCCGCACCTGGGCGGGGGTCGGAGCCGACACCAACCTCAACCGCGCGTTCCCCAGCGACGAAGGCAGCGGTAACTCGATGGGCGCCTTCAACTCGGCCGCGCAGGGCGCGTTCCACGCCGCTTCGTATTGGCGCTTGGATCTCTCATCGCTGAACCTTGCCCACAACTACGTCCTGGACGCCGTGGGCACGCTGAGCCAGACATTCTTCGGCGTGGGCGATGGCCGACGCCTGATCAACGTCTTCGCCGTCAAGCAGGCACCGGGGGCCGACTTCTGGAACGAGTCGGGCCCGGGCTTCGTCACTTGGTCGACGGCCGCCGGCAACAGTGGCAGCGGCAGCCAAGCCAACGCCGACACCGCCCGCTGGATGTCGACGTACTTCCTCGACAACTCCAACTTCCAGAACAACTACCAGCCCGACAAGTTCTTCTTTGCCGGCCCGCGTCTGATCGAGCAGATCAACGCCGACACCGATAGCCGGCTCACGTTCCTGGCCAAGCGCCTTGACGCCAGCAATGACAATCAGTCGTGGTTTACCAAAGAGTGGAGCGTGCCCGACTTCGCCCCAGCCCTCAAGGTGAAGCTCGCGCCGCGCTGCCCGGCAGTGGTTCAACCTCCGGCGCTAGTACGGACCAATCGGGGCCAGACCGTGCTCGTGCTGGCCCAGGTTCGCGGCGCTCCGCCCATCGCTTATCAGTGGCGTCGCAACAACGTGCCGGTGACCGTCGGCCCCGCCGGTGCAAGCCTCGGCGGCGGCGTGGTGAGCGGCGCGAGCGGCACGATCTCGACCGCCGCCGACTTCACCGGCCTCAGCCTGAGTATTGCCAACGCGCAGCGCAGCGACGCTGGTTCATATACACTCGTAATTACGAACGCCTGCGGGTCATCGACGAGCACCGCCGCCAACGCCGAAGTCTGCATCGCCGATTTCGACGGCTCGGGAACCCGCGATGTTTCCGATATTTTCGCCTTCCTCAGTGCCTGGTTCTCGGGCGACCCCCGCGCCAACGTCAACGGCGTGAACGGTATCGAAGTGGGCGACATCTTCGCCTTCCTCTCGGCGTGGTTCGCCGGGTGCTGACCGGCGCGGCGGCCACTCTGGATGGGTGGCGATGGGGGTAGGCATGGGAATGGGGTGGGGTGTTGGGGTGGTGGGGGTGGTGGGGGTGGGGTGGGAGCAGCGTCGACGCTGATCGCGCGGGTCTTCAAGCTCTCCCGATCATGGAGTTTCCTTGAACTTCTCGGAAAGTGATGTAGTCTTGCCTTTTCAAGAAAGACTGAAAAGGAATCCAGATATTCAACGGTGCATGCGTTGTTGTCGCCGCGGTGCTCGCGGGGGGGGGGTTTTGTGCCTGCCCACCCTCGGGCAAACGAGCACGGTGAGCGCGTTGGTTATCCAGTACCAGGCGTTCCACACGCAGACGAGCACCAGCCCGCCGGGGCCAAGCTCCAGCCACCGGTGCAGCGCGTTCCTCGTGTTTGAAGACTCATGGACGGGCACCGTCGATTCGCTGGATGTAATCAAGCCGTCGTCGGCGGTTGTCCCGACCTCGGGATCCGGGACGTTCTACACCACGGCGTTGTTCACATACCCGTCGCGGGCAGCGCTGATGGCAGACTGGCCCTCTGGGACATACACCTTCAGGTGGATCGATGAGGATCTCGTATCGACGGACTTCCCGTTGCCGCAACCCTCGGCGGCGGGCGCGTGGCCTTCGGTCGTGCCCGCATTCACTCCGGCGTCATACACCGGGCTGCAAGCGATGAACCCCGCGTTGCCGCGATCGGTGGAGGTGAACGGGTTCGCAACGACACCGCCCAGCAACGGTCAGTTGAGCGGTCTTGATATCAGCCAACGATTTGGAATCCTGCCCGGGCCGACGGTCTGGTCGAGCCTCACTACGATCGGAACGCCGACGGCGATGCGGACGATCCCTGCCAACGCGCTCCAGCCCAACACGGACTACTTCGCGACGTGGAGTTTCGACCAGCGCATTTCAACGGACTTCTTTCCGCCCGTTAACGCGGTGAGTTTTACCAACATCACGTTTGGCAACCTGACACGCGTGTCGTTCCGCACCGGGCCAGCGGTCACCTGCCGGGCTGACTTCAACTCAAGCGGCGCTGTCGACGTCAACGACATCTTCTCCTTCCTCAGCGCCTGGTTCGCGAACGACCCCCGCGCGAACTTCAACGGCGTCAACGGTATCGAAGTGGGCGACATCTTCGCGTTTCTCTCCGCGTGGTTTGCCCGCTGCTGACCGCCCAGCCACCCACGGGTGGCACCGAGGTCGGATCTCGGGGTTAGTTCGATTCCGGTGGCTCGACGTGAGCTTCAGCCGCGAAGACTCAAGACCCGCGGAGACTCGAGCAGGCGGGGTCAGACAACCTCACGAGTCCGCCTCAATGCTCGGACTTTCCGCACCGCGTCCCCCACAGCTCTTCTCTCCGCCGCAACCACGTTCAGCACCCAGCAAACCACGCGCTGAGGAACGAGAAGATGTCCGCCACGTTCTGCGGCCCGCCGGAGTTGTTAAAGTCGGCGCGGCAATCGGGCACGACAGAGAACGTCAGGTTGCCAGAGCCGGCTTGGCCGCTGAAGCCGGAGATGCGGATGAGATAGTCCTCGCCCGCCTGGCAGCGGAACTGCACGCGCGAGGCGAAGGTGTTGCCCACACTCGGGCCGCCGGTACAGGCGTCGTCGTTGCAGACGATGTGCGTGGCGCTGGCGCAGGTGTCGAAGACGCGGAGAACGGTGTCGAAGTTGGCCCCGCAGGTCGAGATATCCACATTGCCCGTCACTGTGGGCAGGAACCGGAACCAGGCGTCCGGGCCGGTGTCGCTGTTTGCGCGCGAGCCGGCGATGGGCGTGGCCGTGGTGCCGTCGGTCGTGAACGGATACTGCACAGCCCCGAACGGCGAGATCGTGGGGGCATCCGCGCACTGGTCGGCGGCCTCGGCGGCGGTGGCGGAGATGCCGACGTAGGCATTGTCGATCGCCTCGAA
>JBBQRT010000055.1:0-20686 GCA_038214505.1 Phycisphaerales bacterium
CCGATGCGGCGGTTCGCGCTGGTCAAGAGCGGTGAGCGGCTTACGCACCGACTGCGCCCCAGCGCAGGCCAGAGAAGCGAGCCGGATGAGTCCATGCCCAAGAGCCGCGCCCGGCCCGCGGGCGTGCTCGGGGCCGAGGTGCGGGTGAAACTCGTCGATGCGGATGAGTCCGCGCCCACGAACCCCGCCGTGCTGGCCTTCCTGACCATGACGACCAAACCGAGCTTCCGCGCCGAGTTCAAGACCGGCGAAGGCGGCAAAGCGGCCGTATTTGTGACACGCTGGGTCAACACGCAGGGCGAAAAGGGGCCGTGGTCGGAGATTGCGGCCGCCACGGCGGCGCTGCAGCGGCACGCTCTCCGGGGTGTCGACCGCTAGCGTCTTGACGCGGCCGGCGCGATGTGGCGAATGGTGACCAGGTTGGCGGCGCTGGGCGTGCCGCGCTCGAACTCGCTCACGTTGGTGATGGTGGTCTCCGCGATCGCCACGCACGCCTCGCGGGTGAAGAAGCCCTGGTGGGCGGTGACGAGCACGCTCGGGAAGCCCAGAAGCCGCACGAAGACGTCGTCCTGCACCACCTCGGCGGAGAGGTCCTTGAAGAACAGGTCCCCCTCCTCCTCGTATACGTCCAGGCCCACCGAGCCGATGCGGCCGCGCTTCAGGGCCGCGATCAGGGCCCGCGTGTCGATGATCGCGCCCCGGCTGGTGTTGATGAGCATCGCCGTGGGCTTCATCATCGCCAGCGCCGCGGCGTTGATCAGGTGCCTGGTCGCGGGGCTCAGCGGGCAGTGCAGCGTGATGATGTCCGACTGCGCGTAGAGGTCCGCCAATGCGACGTACTCGACGCCCATCGCCACGCACGCGGGGTTCTTGACCGGGTCGAAGGCCAGCACGCGGCAGCCGAAGCCCGTCAGAATCTTGCAGACGACCTCGCCGATCTTGCCGGTGCCGACCACGCCCGCAGTCTTGCCGTGCATGTCGAAGCCCATGAGGCCACCGAGCGCGAAGTTCTGCTCGCGGACGCGATTGAAGGCCCGGTGGAACTTGCGATTGAGCGTGAGCATGAGGCCAACGGCGTGCTCGGCCACGGCGTGGGGCGAGTAGGCGGGGACGCGAAGCACCGTGAGCCCCAGCCGGTCGGCCTCGGCGATGTCCACGTGGTTGAACCCCGCCGAGCGCAGGGCCAAAGCCCGCGTGCCCCCCGCGTAGAGGGCCCGCAGCACCGGCGCGGAGGCGTCGTCGCCCACGAAGATCGAGACCGCGGGGCAGGCCTTGGCGAGGTCCGCGGTTGCCGGCGCGAGCGGCGCATCGAGGTACAGCAAGTCGTGCCGCGGGTCGGCGTTGGCCGCGTCAAGAAACGGCTTCTCGTAGGCCTTGCTGGAAAACACGGCGACCTTCATGCACGATCCTCACCGGGCCGGCACGGCCACGCGTCCGCGGACCCTCGATCACGTCGTCCACTTCGCCGGTAAGGGCGCGGGCGTCTGGTCCCTGGCCAGCGGGTGCTCGAAGCCCTCGGGCTTGACGGCGAGGATCGAGCACCGGCTCTCCGCCAGCGCCTTCTCCGCCGTGCTGCCCAGCAGGAGGTCGCGGAGGTTGGTGCGGCCCCGCGTGCCCAGCACGATCAGGTCGGCCCCTGCCTTCTCCGCGTACTCGACGATGCCGGAGCGGTGGGCGTTGTCGTCGTGCACGACCGTGCTCGTGCGCAACCCCGCGTGCCCTTCGATCGCCGGGCGGCAGAACTCGGCGAGCCGGCGCTCCAGCCCGTCGCGGTACTGCTTCTGCTCGTGCGTCAGGGTTAGCGGCGTGGGCGCGCGGTAGTGCAGCTGGTGCCACGGGGCCGCAAAGACGTGCAGCAGGTGCAGCTCGGCCCCGTCCTTGGCCGCGAACATGGCCGCTCGCTCGACCGCCCGCAGCGAGGTCGGCGAGAAGTCCACCGCGGCCACGATGGTCCTGAAGGGCGCGGTCCCCATCTCGGGCCGCGTGTCTCGCACCAATAGCACATCGGTCATGCTCTTGCGGACGCAGCCGGTGGCGACGGTGCCCATGCCGACGTCGGGCGTGCGATGCCCCAGCGCGCCCATCACGAGCAGGTCGGCCCTGTCCTCGCGGGCACGCCGCAGGATGCCGACGATGCGGTTGTTGATGGAGACTTCGATCGGCAGCCCTGCCGCGCCGGGCACGCCCTTGGCAAAGTCCGCCCACGCGTTCTCGGCGTCCTTGGTCAGTCCATCCCGGATGCCTTGCTGGAACTCCGAGAGGGCGGTTTCGAGCTCGATGACTACGGCCGTGTCGATGACATGGACAACGTGGATCTTGGCCCTGGACCACGCGCCGATGCGGATCGCCTGCCCAAGCGCGACCGCCGAGCAGGGCGTGAAGTCGGTGCCGACGACGATGGAGGAGATGGCGAGCGTGTTATTCATGGTGATCCCGATACGAGAAGGAATCGCGGAAGTAAGGATAGGGCGGGCGGCGAGTGTGCTGGTGAGCACGGGGCAGGCCGCCCCGCCCGCGCCCGCGGGCCGGCCGCGGGTGGTCGTGGGCCCCGCCGCGCGGCCAACGCACGCACCGGGCCCGGCGGATGAAGGCCGCCCGACGCGGCGCGGCGAGCCGCGGGGCGTGACCGGGTTGCGAGCCCGGCTCGGACTCGTCGATGCCGACCAGCCGACGGCCGGCCCGAGCCGGCCCGTCTCGCGGTGGGGCCCGGCTCAGGCCCGGCGCGGGCGGCACGGTCGGGGGGCAGCGGTCTGCATGACCTGCTGAATCGACGCGCGCGGTGAGAAGGGGCCGTCGTCGGACATTGCGGCGACGGCGGCGACCCAGGCACGCGCCGTGCTGTCGCGACCGGACTCGACGACCACCGCGGTCGTCCCCACCATCCACGCTGCTCTGCCGGCTTACGCGACGGCCCACTACTCGCCCTCGTCGGTGCGTGCGGGTTCGTGCACCACGGTGTGCCGGCCGCGCTGGCCGCACTGTGGACACTTCATGAGCCGCCGGGGCCTGCCCGCGGCCCTCCCGCGGATGCCGCCCAGTGCCCAGACCGACCGCGCGAACCCGCACGGGCAGGGCACCATCCACGAGCGCGACTGGGCTTCCATCGCCGATGCCCAATCTCGCGGCAGGAGTGCGGCCAGGAGTCTCTGGATCGGCGACATCGACGCGCCTCCCGGATTGGTTGGCATCGATTGGCCGGCTTCGATGCTCCGGTCGGCGGTCGCGGTCGCCCTTGGCCGCCGCGCGGTTGTGGGGCCGCTGCTTGCGGCCCGGGTGATGGCGTCGGGGGAGACTTGGTCTGCGGCCGCTTCGCTACGATTCATCAAGATGCCCGAAGAAGCGCCCATCATCATTTTCGTTACCGGCGCGACGGGCTACATCGGCGGACGGCTGGTCCCGCGGCTGCTCGAGCGCGGCTATCGCGTGCGGTGCCTGGCCCGCAGCGCGGCCAAGCTGCGGGCCCGCCCTTGGGCCGGGAACCCGAACATCGAGGTCGTCGAGGGGGACGCGGGCGACGAAAGCCGGCTCGGCGACGCCCTGCGCGGCTGCGCCGCGGCGTACTACCTGGTGCACTCGATGGATTCGGCCGGGCCCGAGTATCGGGCCCGCGATCTCGCGCTGGCCGGGGCGTTTGGGAGGGCCGCCGCCGGCGCGGGCGTGCCGCGAATCGTGTACCTCGGCGGCCTGGGCGAGACCGGCGACGGGCTGAGCAGGCACCTGAAATCAAGGCGCGAGGTCGAGGCCGCGCTCGGGCTCGGCGGCGTGCCCGTGACGGTGCTGCGGGCCGCGATGATCATCGGGTCGGGCTCGGCGTCGTTCGAGATCCTCCGCTACCTCGTCGAGCGGCTGCCGATCATGATCACGCCGCGGTGGGTCAGCACCGAGTCGCAGCCCATCGCCGTGCGCGATGTCATGCACTACCTGATCGCGGCCCTCGAGACCCCGGCGACGATCGGCCGCACGCTGGACATCGGCGGCCCGCAGGTGGAGTCGTACGCGAACATCATGCGCGAGATGGCGTCGGCCCTGGGGCTGCGGCGGCGGCTGGTGATCCCCGTGCCGGTGCTGACTCCGCGGCTGAGCTCGCTCTGGATCCACCTGGTCACGCCGCTGAACTCGAGCATCGCGCGGCCGCTGGCCGAGGGCCTGAAGAACCGCGTCGTGTGCCGGAGCGACGAGGCGACGCGGCTGATGCCCCACACGTGTCTCACCATCCGGCAGGCGATGGACGCCGCGCTGGCCAAGGTGCACGCGGGCGATGTCGAGACGGCGTGGTCGGACGCGGGCGTGATGCGGGGCGACCCGTCGTGGGCGGGGGGCACCGTGTTCGTCGATCGCCGCGAGGTAAGGGCCCAGGCCCCGCCCGCCGCCGTGTGGTCGTCGGTGTGCTCGCTGGGCGGGCAGCGCGGCTACTTCGCCGCCGACTGGCTCTGGCGCGTGCGGGGCGTCATGGACCGGCTCGCCGGCGGGCCGGGCCTGCGCCGCGGCCGGCGCAGCGCGGCCCAGCTCTGGCTGGGCGATGCGCTCGACTTCTGGCGCGTCATCGTGATCGAGCCGCCGTGCCGCCTGGTGCTGACGGCGGAGATGCGGCTCCCGGGCGTCGCCACGCTGAGCTTCGACGTTTCTCCTCCGCCGCCGGGCGACGCGGGCACGCGGCTGGTGATGACCGCCCGGTTCCGCCCGCGCGGGCTCCTGGGGATCGCGTACTGGTACGCCGTGCTGCCGCTGCACGGGATCGTGTTCAGGGGGATGCTCAAGGGCCTCGTGTCCGCCGCCGAGCGAGCGGCGGAGAAGCCGTAGAGCATCGCGTCGCGGGCAGGACAGATGTGCCGCGTGACCAGCGTCGCCGGGGTCCTCCCTGCGGGCACCGTCGCCGACCGCGCGACCGTCGGCGTCGCCCCCGCCTGCGGCCGCGGGTAATGGCGGCGGACACGCCCCGCCCCGCGGTGGTGTCTTCAGTCCGATCGCATCAAGGTGTATCGCGAGACGACGAAAAATCGAACATCATGTAGTACATTCCCGACCAGATTGGATAGCTCACATCGCATCGGAATCCGACGAACTCGTCGGCGGGCCAGCCGGCGAGCTCGAAGATCCGCCGTGACAGATCGGCGTAGCGCGGCCAGGCGTCGGCTCGCGCTTGGGAACCGCCCACACCGAGCACTTCCAGCGGCGTCTTGCCCGGAAGCCGATCGTTCCAGTGCCTGGTGGGGTTGCCGGTGAGGCCGGGATGGAAGTAGTACGCCGCGGTCGAGGGGACGCACTTGGCGGCCATGCTCCGGTGCAGATACGCGTCGAAGACCATCCGTCGGCTGGGGCGCCGGATCGAGAGGCTGCAGTAGTAGTTGAGATCGGGCTGAAGGGCCGGGTGCACATCGGGGAACCATCGACTTCCCCGCACCACGTCGACAGCGCCACGCTGCTGGAGCGGATCGGGCTCGATCACCGTGCGACACACGCCCTCGCCCAGATCGACGCTCTCGGGCGGCAGCGTGTCGGAGCAGAACTCTCGCAGCAGCAGGGAGCTGCCGTGATCGGGACCTCCCTCCCGCGGCGGCGCGAGGGGAACGGTCTTCATCTCGTGGGCCAGATCACCGATGACATTCCGCGAATAGTGGCTCAACGACACCAGCGACACGGGGCTCGCGAGCGATCGGACGCCGATGAGCCCGTGCGCGTTGACGCCCTCGATGAAGTCCGGCGACTGGGGCATCGGACGCAGGAGGGTGATCGACAGCGTCGTATCCACACAGTGCCCGTTAAGCTGCGTCGCCGCGTCGAAGAAGATCTTGCGGCACGCAAGGTTGTCGCCGCCCGGATCGCTTGCCCTGTTCAGCAGCGTCGCCTCGACACGACGCATGAGCGAAGCGCGGCTGCCGGCCGCGGCGATGACAAACCGTTCAAACGCGTTGGCGGCCGTCAGCAAGGGCACCTGCACGCCGCTGCGCCCGGTCCGATGCAGGAGGGCCGCGACGAACATCTGGACGCCCTCGGGACTGGGCAGCTTCGTCAGCGACTCAACGGGCTCCAGCCCGCAGCTGAGCCACTCGGTGACGCGCTGGCAAACGTTCCGGTTGAGGTTCAGATCGCGAGCCAGAGCCAGCGACGAGCGACCGGAGCGCGGGACGTGCTCGAGCATGGCGAGCAGCTCGCCGCGGAGCCTGTCGCAGAGTGCTTGGATCTGCGCGATCTCCTCGGGCGAGAACGGCTTGGTAAACCCGGGAAGGGGTTCGGATGCCCAAGGCTTTGCGGATAGAGAAGGAGGGTGCATGGCGGTCCTGCAAGGATCGAGTGGGGACGGAAATCGGCAAGAATTTCACCAGAGTATACTTGACAGGACTTGACTATCAAGTAGAGTTGCAGTGACTCTGGAGTAGTTTGTATGGGATTTCCCCCTACGTGCTCCGACGGATGGCCAGCGGCAAGCTGACGTCCGGACAGAACAGAAGCGTCAGCGCGCGCTCGTTCGAGCAGACGTCTGGGCACCTCCGCATCACGTTTGCAGCCACCCATCACAGGAGTATCGACATGGGCATGTTCGCGAGTTGGCAGACACTGACGTTCGGATTGTCGTTGGCGGCGGCCTGTGCGTGCACGAGCACGCCGTTGATGGCCCAAACCTGCACCCCGGGATTCGCGGACGGCTTCGAGTTCCCCGGCGTTCAGGGGACCATTCGCGCATCGATCATGTACGACGCGCAGGATGGGAATGGCCCGCGGCTGTATGTCGCGGGTCAGTTCAGCCGCGCGGGCGGAAAGCTCTGCAACGGCATCGCGATGTTTGACGGCACCAACTTCCAGCCGCTGGGCGGCGGCGTGCCTAATGGTAGCTTCCCCAATTCGGGCTCGGGCATTGTGAACGCCCTGGAGGTTCTTGATCCGGACGGCGCCGGACCGCTGAAGCCCGAGCTGTGGGTCGGCGGCTCATTCAATCGGGCTCGGCAGCCCGGCGGGACGCTGCTGACAGTCAACGGCCTTGCTCGCTGGAACGGCTCGACGCAGACGTGGGCAACGGTCTCTCTCCCTGGCACGACCCAGATTCTTGCCTTGCTGGCCGACGATCAGACAACGGGACCGAACACCGGTCCTCGGATCTACGTGACCACCAGAATCCCCACCGGCACAAGTCGGTACATCACCGGCTATCGCTGGAACGGCTCGGCGTACGCGCAGCTGACGATCGGGCCGGCGTCGATGGTGCCGGTCCTCAACAACGTGGTGGTTTCGCTCGCGAAGTATAATGGCCGCGTGTATCTGGGTGGTGCTTCCACCGAGGGTCTGCGCCGGATGAGCGCGGATGGTGCCACGCACGAGCTCCTTCCCTCGGGTTCAGAACTGCTACAGCCGACGTACATCCAGAAGATGGCGGTGTTTCAGGGCCGCCTGTGGATCGCCGGCTCGTTCATGCAACCTGTGTTGCAGAGCTTCGATGGCTCTAGCTGGCAGAACGAGACGCTCGGCGGTGCGGCAAGCAGCCTTACACTGTCTTTCCTGGACGGCAACCCGATCGGCGACATGCGGGTCATTGACCTTGGCACCGGCCCGAAGCTCTATCTGGGCAGCGCACTGCTGAGCTCGAATATTCCCACCTCCAACCCCACCGCCTTCGGCAACGCCGCGGTGTGGGATGGCACCACGCTCGTCAAGCTCGGGAACGGCTTCATCACAGATACGATCGAAACTTTCGGACTGCAGACCTTCTGCGGCACCACGCTTCGGGGTCAGCCGGTCGTGTTTGTCGGCGGCGGCGGTTTCCCACAGGCGTCGGCGCTCAATAACAATGGGACGACGGTGCCGGGTGCGACCGCGTTCTTCTATGACGGCGCGGACTGGCTGCCGCAGTACCCAGCGCCGGTTGCCGGCGGTTACAACAACGTGCAGGTCGTCACCTTCGACGGCTTGGGCGAGCGGTTGTACGCGAGCAACGCCCGGAGTGCGGTAGCCCGGTGGCTGATCCCGGTGAACTCCGGATCAGGATGGCAGAACTCGACCATTCCGGCTCCGGTGATCGACGGCAACAACTTCGGTCTGATTCGGTACGACGACGGCGCGGGTGAAGCGCTCTTTGGATACTCCTCGTCCTCCGGCGGTCTTTACAAGTACAACGGGACGGCTTGGACGCAGTTGCTTGCAAGTCCATTTGCCGATGGTGGCATCACCAACAGCACTGTCATATTCGATACCGACGGCAGCGGGCCCGAGCGCCCCTGGCTGATTTTTGGGGGCAACTTCCAGGTCGGCGCAACGGGATCTGCCGAGCAGCTTTCCATTCAGGCCTGGGACGGCACGGCTTGGCGCACGCTCGGGAGCGGATTGCCGGACGGCATGAGTGGCGGCAACTTTGCAGAGACCGCTCAGGTTTTCTCGCTCACGACCTTTGATGATGGGTCAGGAATGAAGTTGTACGCCGCGGGCGCGTTCATCATCAATGGGCAGGTCTGGCAGGTCGCTCGGTACGACGGCACCGGGTCCACGGGCACTTGGACTGGCATCGGCCGTAATCCTGGAACGGTTTCTTTCCCGACTGCCCTGTCCTCCCGGGTCGTCGATCTCGGGTCAGGCCCGAAGCTGTACGTTGGCGGCCGCTTTGATGACCTCGACAACGGTACAACCGGGAACCCGTCGCCGATCGCCATGGTCGCCCGCTGGGATCCACCGAACTGGACTAGTGTCGGGATCACGTCAAGTGCTCTTGGCGGGGGCGTGAACAGCATCATCGGCTTTGATGATGGAAGCGGGACCAAGCTCTACATCTGTGGAACTTTTCAGACACTCAACGGTGCTCCATTCGGTGGCTTCGGCCGCTACGACGGGACATCCTGGAGCCCGATCGGAACCGGGCTCAACAGCTTTCAGGATAATCTCCTAATGAACCCGACGAGCATGCTGGTGTTCGACGACGACGGCGCCGGACCCACCCGCCCAGCGCTCTACATCAGCGGCACGTTCGACAATGCCAACGGCAAGTACACGCAGAATCTGGCGCGGTACGGCTGCCCGCCCGTGAGCTGCGTCTCGGACTTCAACCGGGACGGCACGACCAACGTCGCCGACATCTTCAGCTTCCTCAGTGCCTGGTTCGCCGGATGTACCGGGACGCCTCAGTGCGCCGGGCTGACGGCCGACGTGAATAGCGATGGCATTGTGAACGTCAGCGACATCTTCAACTTCCTGAGCCGCTGGTTCGCCGGCTGCTGAATCGTGGAGTGGTCGGGAGTGCGCTGATCCTTCAGGAGGGTTCCTCACCTATGGCATCGCACTCTCGGCCCCTGCGTCCCGCCTTCACGTTGATCGAACTGCTGGTCGTCATCGTGATCATCGGGATTCTCATCGGGATCCTGCTGCCCGCGCTGGCCAGCGCTCGCCAGCTCGCTCGCAAGAGCGTCTGCATGTCGAACCTGCGCCAGTTCGGTGTCGGCTACAGCACCTACGCGATCGACTTCAAGGACGCCATCGCCACCTTCAGTTGGAAGCCCGGCAACAGGGACAGCGAGTTTCCGGATCTGCGCCCCCCGGCCCTGCCCGCGTCGATCGGCGGGGGTGATTGGGACGCAGAAGCGGCGACCTATCAGGCGACGGACATCGTCCGCCGCCTGTCGGGGCGAACGACCCTGATGCCTCCAGGCTCGGATTGGTCGCCTTTCCAGCGCTACAGCCACCTGGTGATGAACTCGTATCTGGCCCAGCGTCTCCCCGAACGGATGGTTGTGTGTCCCGAGGACAAGGTGCGTCTGCAGCGTCAGACGGACCAGATCGCCGGCGTCGACACCACGGGCTCGTCGAGCGGTCTGGGTTCATGGCGCTTCCCGTACGCGTCCTCGTACATGCTTGTACCCTCGGCGTATTCGGCGGACGGGCCGGTCGTGGGCGGCTCGACCATGGGGCCCTCGACCGACAACCACTTCGAAAGTTGGGCCGGCCAGTTGCCCCTCGGCGGCCGGCGGATCACGGACGTGGTCTTCCCGAGTCAGAAGGTGCAACTGATGGACACGATCGCGCGGCATGTGCGTCGGCCGCTGTACTACGCGTACGCCGACGCGAGCCAGCCGCTGCTGTTCTTTGACTCATCGGTGCGGGAGTATCGCTCGGACAAGAGCAACCTTGGCGCGGACCCGAACATTCCCTCCGACCCGGCGCCGCTGACGATCCGGTATGTGCCGCAGGCCAGCGAGGGCGAACCGGCGACCAAAAGCGGGCGTTCGGGAGAGGATGTCTTTGCCCGCTATCAATGGACCCGCGGCGGGCTGAAGGGGCTGGACTTCGGCGGGGCCGAGCCGCCCGCGGAGTGAGCCGCCGCTCTTCACCCGTCAACCGAAGCCCCTCACGACCAAGACCGCGGCGATCGCCAAGCTGCCCGACCTCACGGCACAGCCGGAGGCGGCACAAGCAACCGGCACGGGCGGCCCGACTGTCTATGCGGATTGCTGGGCGCAAATGGGTGGCCCGGAGGCGTCCGGCGTGGGCGCAGGTGGACGCTTGGGCGGCGGACGCGTGCAGCCCGGAACCCTCAAGAACGCCGGAAAAGTGGCACGTTTTGCCGACGAAACTCGAATACACCCGAGAGGATTCGAACCTCTAACCCTCGGTTCCGAAGACCGATGCTCTATCCGTTGAGCTACGGGTGCGCATACCGAACACTTCTGGAGCCGAGCCCGAACCGCGTCGGCTCGGACCCGGCACATCTCCGGACCTCCGTCCCTGCTCCGCCGCCCCAGCGAACCGGGGCGGCAAACGGGCGACAACGTGTCGTCCGTCGAGGAACAAGCGTAGAACACCGGCGGGCCGCGGCTCCCCGCTGCCCCGCTCATTTGAACAGCTGCACGCGATCCAGCACCGGCCCGGCGATGCTCCCGACTGTCGAGTTTGCCTTGAGCTGCCCGAGCTGCGAAGTGAAGCCCGAGTTGGCCGTGTTGAGCTTGGGGCCAAACGCCGAGAGCAGGTTGCTCCGGTCGGTGCCGCTGGTCCCGGCAAGGGTCTGGTAGGAGGAGGAGAGCTTTGAGAGCATCGGCTCGGCCTTCTGGGCGAAGCCCAACGCGTCCTGATAGCCGCGGATGTTCTTCATCGCGTCCGTAAGCGAGGTGAGGTTGCCCAGGTACGAGTTCGCCGCGTCCTTGATCGCCGGAGAGAGGGCCTCCATGGCCGACGAGCCGCCCATCAGGCCGCCCAGGCCGCCGCTCTGGCAGCCGGTCATGACGCCGCTCGCGCCGCCCGCGGCCAAAGCCGCGATCAGAACGCACACGAGACGGGAGCCACGAGCAAAGACGGAACGGGTCATCGCGAATCTCCTTGCCGCGCGCCGTCGCGCGGCCAGCCCGCCCGTGCGGATGCTAGCCGCATGCGCCGACACGCCGACGCGGCTCCGACCCCGAGTACACTCGCGCATGTCCACCCTGCCGACACCCCCCACACCCCCCACCAACTCCGCCGCGCCGATGACGCCCACACCCGAGCTGGCCCGCGTCTTCGCCGACCGCTGGTATGCCGCGTGGAACGCTCGCGATATCGACGCGATGATGGCCTGCTACGAGCCGGGCATCGAGCACTCATCGCCGTTCATCAAGCGATACAACAACACCGACGACCGCTGGCTGGTGGGGATAGATGCCGTGCGCGACTATTTCGCGCGTGCTCTCGAGCGCAACCCGACGCTCCGGTTCGATCCCAAGCATGTCGCCGTCGGCCACGAGACGGTGATCCTCGTCTATACCCGCATGACCGGAGACCTGGCCGCCGAGGTCTTCACGCTCTCGGGCCGTGGCCTGATCCTCCGCTCCGTCTCGCACTACGGCTGATCGCGACGCGGACCGCCCGCGGTCCCCTGACCCGCCCATGTCAACCGAGCCCCGCGGCGGAACGCTCTCGGCGCTCCGTAGATCGACTGACCATCCGAGCACCAGCCGAACCGATGATCAGCGGAGCGTCAAGTTCGCCAGGGAATCATCAGGTTATCGTTAAGACAATGACGCTCCTCTCGTCAGGCCCCCCTGTTTGCAGTACTCTCCGTCCTCGGCGTCGGTCCTTTTGCTGGGCCGACCGCCCGTGTGTTCGCGTTCAAGCCATTTAGGAGAGAGAGATGATTCGTTCGTCCGCTATCACTGTTCTTGCCCTCACCGGCCTCGCCGCCGTCGCCTCGGCCGACATCCGCATCACCGAAGTCAGCGCCTATGGCAGCGGCAACTCGCCCTTCGCCGCCGACTGGATCGAGCTCACCAACTTCAGCGTTGCGGCCGTCGACATCACCGGCTGGCGGTTCGATGACGACTCCGCTGCGTTCGCCTCGGGCGTGGCGCTCAGCGGCGTGACGTCGATCGCCGCTGGCGAGTCCGTGGTGTTCCTCAACTCCACCACCGCCACCACCAACTTCATCAACGCGTGGTTCGGCGGCACCGCGCCCTCCGGCCTTCAGTTCGGCACCTATACCGGCAGCGGAAGCGGCCTGAGCACCGGCGGCGACCAGGTCAATATCTACAACAATACCGGCACGCTCATCACCGGCGTCGCGTTCGGGGCCTCGCCCGCCATCAACTTCGCCACCTTTGACAACTCTGTCGGCAACGCCGGCACCATCGGCCAGCTGAGCGTCATTGGCACCAACGGCGCATTCGCCTACACCCTTGGCGCGTTCACCGAGACCGGCTCTCCCGGCATCATTCCCGCCCCCGGTGCCGCCGCCCTCCTGGGCCTGGGCGGCCTGCTTGCCGCCCGCCGTCGCCGGGCCTAACCCTCACCACTCTTCGCACATCGCACCACAGGGGCGACGCTCATCCGAGCGTCGCCCCTGCTCGTTCCGGCTCCAACCACAAACCGCTCACGCCCCCTTCACGACCAGGCTGATCTGCATACCCGCCAGCGCCTTGGACACCGGGCAGCTTACCTTGGCCTTCTCCGCGTGCTCCTTGAGCCCCGCGGCATCAAGCCCCGGTACCTCGCCCTCGAGCTCCAGCTCGATACTGGGAATCACGAACCCCCCGTCCTGCTTTTCAAGGTGCACCTTCGCCGTCACGCTCAGCCGATTGGGCGTGAACCCCGCGGCCCCGAGCATCGCCGAGAGCTGCATCGCGAAGCACCCCGCGTGTGCGGCCCCGATCAGCTCCTCGGGGTTGGTCCCCTTCCCGTCCCCGGTCCGGGCCCGGAAGTCGTACGGCGCGTCGAACGTCTTGCTCTGAACGCTGATGCGGCCCTTGCCCTCCATCAGGTTCCCGGTCCACTCGGCGCTAGCGGTGCGTGCGGGCATGTGCGTCCTCCTGCACCCCCGCCCCACCGGCCACTCGGCCGTCACGCGTCAGAGTATCCGCCGCGCCAGCGTATCGGCCCCGAGCAGACTTCCTCAAACCCTCCGCTCACTCCCCGCGGCCGCGCCGCTCTCGGCTGATCGTCTCGGGCATCCGCATCCCCGACGCCTCGAGCAGCTCCGTCCACGCTTCGGCGGTCGGCCGCCCCGTCTGGTTGAACGTCCCGCTCCCGGCCCGCTGGATCAGCGCGATCAGGTCCATCGCGCTGAACGTGTGCTTGAGCCCCCCGTGGCTCGGCCCCTTCACGCGCGCCGCCTTGCGGATCGTGTCAAACCGCTTGGGGCTGATCTTCGCCGAGTCGATCAGCTCGGCCTTGGTCCACGCCGGCGGGTGCTGCTCGGCCCCTTCCTCTCCCTCGATGCCGTGCTCCTCTGGCACGCCGGTGGCGAAGTCCGCTTCGGTGATCTCGCGGGGAACAAACGGCTTCTCGCGCTGGCGCCTTGGCATGGCCTAATCCTTGGCCCCCCGCCGGGGCCGAGCCCGTCGCGTGCGCCCGGGCCCATTTGTACACTCCCCCCGTGCCCCCACCCACCATCTCCCACCCCTCCCAGCACTCTCGCGCCGCCCGCCTCATCGGCCCTGTGGGTCTGGTCGTGCTCACAACCATCGGCGTCCTCTTCTTCTCCACCCGCGGCCTGTCGGGGGACGAGGCCACCCTCGCCCCCATCACCGTCGCCTGGCTCCTGCTCACGCAGGGCTTCCTCGTCTTGGCCTACATCCTCGCCGCCATCGGCCTTGGCCGCCCGCTCGCCCGCATGTTCGCCAGCGCGTCCCTCAGCCGCCTCTGGCTCCAGATCCCGCTGGGCCTCGGGCTCATGCTGAGCCTCAGCCATCTGCTAGGCGTCCTGGGCCTGCTCTCGGGCGACGGCCTCCTTCCACGCGTGGTCGCCTGGGGCGTCGTCGCGCTGGGTTTGGTCCTCCTGCTTGACCAGCTCGTCCGCGGCCCGCTCCGCCCCGAGTCCTGGCCCGTCATCCCCGCCTGGTCCGTCGTCCTGGCCCCGGGCCTCGCGCTTCTGCTCGTCGCCGCGTCGAACCCGCCCGGCGCCCTCTGGGCCAGCGAGTTCGGCGGCTTCGACGCGCTCTCGTATCACCTCCAGCTCCCCAAGGAGTGGATCGTCTCTCCGCGCCTCTGGCCCGCGCAGCACAACGTCTATTCCTTCCTCCCCTCGTACCTCGAAGCCGCCTTCATGCACCTTGGCCAGATGCAGAGCGGCACGGCCGACCCCGTGCAGCGCATGCTCGGAAACGAGGGCGGGTGGGTCATCGGTTGCCAGTTGCTCCACGCCGCAGCGCTCGCTTTCGCCGCCCTGCTCACCGCCCGCGCCGCGTGGGTGATGCTCGTGCAGGCCGGCGTGCCCGTACGGGGGGCGACGCCCCTGAGCATCTGCACCGCCGCCATCGTGCTCACCACTCCCTGGATGCTCGTCGTCTCCTCGCTCGCGTACAACGAAGCGGCCATGCTCGCCCTCGGCGCCGGCGCCGTGCTCGCCGCCATCGACACGACCATCCCGCCCGGCAAGCGCTCCATCATCGTCGCTCTCTGCATCGGCGCCGCCTGCGGCTGCAAGCCCACCGCCATGCTCATGCTCGCCCCCCTCGCCGGCCTGCTCCTGCTCGCCGGCGCCCCGCCCCGCGCCTGGCCGCGCATCGCGCTGCTGGGCTCCGCCTCCGGCTTGCTCACGCTCGTCCCCTGGCTCATCCGAAACCACTTGGCTTCCGGCAACGCCCTCTTCCCGTTCGCTGGCCGCGTCCTGGGCCTGGGCCACTGGAGCCCCGAGCAGGCCGCCCGCTACACGCTCAACCACGGGCCCGAGCCCGCGCTCTCGATCGCCGAGCGATTCGCGCGCGTGTTCACCCCCGAGTTCGGCCTCGCTCACCCGCAGTGGGCCTTCGTCCCGTTCCTCGCGGTGCTGGCGATCGTCGCGCTGGCGCTGGCACCGCGGGCCCGCCGTCCCGTCGCGGTCCTGCTCGCCGCGCTGCTCGCCCAGTGGGCCGTGTGGGCCATGTTTACCCACGGCCAGTCGCGATTCCTCGTCCCCATGCTCCTGCCCCTGTCCCTCCTTGGCGCTCTGGGCCTGGGCGCGCTCGCGCTGCCGCGGGCTTCGGGTGCCGCGCGGGTCCCGCTCGCTCCATGGCTCGGCGCGGCCCTGGTCGCCGGCCTCGCCCTGCTCGCCACGCGACAGTTCTCTCAGCAGGCCGCGGGCCAGCCCAACACACTGCTGGTCGGAAACGTCGGCTTGCTGACGGGCATGTCCTCCGACGCCGCGCTCCAGCGTGCGAGCGAAACCCAGCAGCGCGAGTTCTTCGACCGCCTCTTGATCCCCGAGGCATACATCAACCTCGCCATCCGCCCACAGGACATGGAGTCCCGCGGCGTCTATCTCCTGGGCGACTCGACCCCCGCCTGGATCCTCGGCGCCATCGGCCGCCAGCCGCTCCCGGGCGAATCCCGCTCGCCCGTGGTCTACCACACCACCTGGGACGCCTCGCCCCTGGGCGCCGCGATGTCGGCCCAGCCCGAGACGCCCGCCGAATGGTCCAAGGCGATCAGGTCAGAGGGCTGCACCTACGTCCTGATCAACTTCGACGAGCTCGACCGCCTTATCCGTCGCTCGCGTTACTACGACCCCGCCGTCACACGCGACCGGATCGCCCGCTGGATCGCCGACCCGGCCTCGGGCCTGACCCTCGAACGCGATTGGGCCCGGCCCGACTCCCCGAGATCCGATCCCGCCTCGCGCGGCACAGGCCGCTCGCTCTATCGCCTGCGCTAGCGCCTCTACCCTCCCGCCAGTGCCGGAAACTCCACCAGACCAACCCGCCTCCACGCCCGGGCCATCGAGCACGCGCACCTCGCTGCTCAAGCCCGTCCTCCAGGTCGCCGGCTTCCTGATCTGCCTGGGCCTGCTCGCATGGTGCCTCCGCACCGCCTTCGACGAGCGCAACCGGGCCCAGCTCGAACGCCTCGCCGACGCCGATGCTTCCCAGGTCGCCGGCCTGCTCTCGCTCTCGCTCGTGGTCGTGCTCATCTCCGGCGAGGTCTTCCGAAACGTCCTCTATCCCGTCCGCCGCCTGGGCCTGCTCTCCATTCATTCCACCAACGCCATCGCCAGCCTCCTGGCCCTGCTGCCGTTCAAGCTCAGCATCGTCGCCCGCGTTCTGGTCCACAACCGCCGCGACGGCCTGCCGCTGCTCACGATCACCGCCTGGTTCGCGGCCGTCTCCGCCGTCATGGCCTGCGCCATCGCGCCGCTTCTGGCCGTCTCCCGCCTCCGCCAGCCAACCGACGCCGTCTCTGTCTGGCTCATGCTCACAAGCCTCCTGCTCGCCGCCGGCTCGATGCTGCTTTTCGCCCGCTGGCTGCTCACGCCCCGCGGCTGGTCGCTGGTCACTTCCATCTACACCCTCCTGCCCAAGCCCAAGCGCCTCCGCGCCGACGCGCCCGCCGGCGCGGCCCTGCTCGACAGCGCCCGCCAAGGCTGCTTCATGCTCGCCAGCCCCCGCGCCGTGCTCGTCAGCCTGCTCCTCCGCGGCCTGGACGTCGGCGTCCAGGGGGCCCGCATCCTTGTTGCGGCCCACATCATCGGGCTGGATCTCTCCTTCGATCGTGCCATGCTCGCGGGCCTCGCCTACTTCCTTGTCGGTGCCGCCGCCCCATCGGGCCAGCTCGGCGCAAGAGAGACCGCCGTCACCCTGCTGCTCGGGCCGGAGTTCGCGGTCGTCCCCCTGCTGATCACCGCGGCCGAGACGCTCGTGCTGGTCGCGGGCAGCGTGCTAGGCCTCGCCTATTTGCGTCCCGACCGCCTGCTCCGGCTCGCGAAGAATCCCGCGCCCGCCTCCGTCTAGCGGCGCAGGCGAGCGGTCACGCTGCGGTCCTCGCCCTCCCACCACACCCGGACCCACGCGCCCTCTTGCGAGCCGTCGCTCCCGCTCGACCGGGCCCACGCGGCGACCTCCGCAGGCACGCCCCCGAGCCGGAGGGTCCACGTCCGCGTGACCAGCGCGTCGTACCGCGCCCGGGCCGCGTCGGCGCTCAGGTCCACCGTCCACGATCTAAGCACGCCAGTCGCTCCTGCGCTCGAGCTCGCCCCGTCGGTCGCCACCAGCTCGACACGCAGCACCCCCGGCCCGCGGTCGTCCGCACCGCCCGGCTCCGCGATGCTCAGGTGCAGCACCAGCGTCGGTCCCTCGCCCGACGACCCGTCAGCACCCTCGATGTGCGTCAGCGGATGAATCGCCAGCGCCGGCAGACCCGCACTCGGACTCGCTCCGCGATCCGCCGCCGCCGCCCCCCCTCCCTCTGCGCCCCGCGGCGGGCACCCCATCATGGCCACCGGCGCCGCCAGCGCGAGCACCCACAGAACCGAAACTCCTGCCCGGTTGGGTTCTTGCCTACGCATCGCACAGCCTCCTGTACGGAGCAGTCTACCACGCCCTCACGCCGCGCGAGATCGCTCGCCCCCGGCCGGCCCGCTCCCTAAGCCGGCCCGCTCGAAGGCGTCGACCAGCCTCCGCTGCGTGCCCTCGAGCGTGACGATCGCCCGCGTGTTGTCGTCAAGGGCCTTGAGCAGCGCCCCCAGGCTCACCGCGTCGGCCTGCACACGCTGGTGCAGGTCGCGCAGCTGCTGCTCGCGCTCCCCCGCCGAGCGCCGCTCGGCGAGCCACATCCATCCGATGAGCCCGGCAACGCCGAACTGCGCCACTGTCGCCGCGATGGTCGGGTCCATGCCTTACTCCTTGTCCACGTCGGTGATCTCGCCCAGCACCGCCTCGAACGCCGCCGAGAACGCCTGCCCGTTGTCGATCGGGCCAACGAGCCTCACGCCAAGCAGGTACAGCTCGCCCATCGACACCCCGCCCACGACGAGCTCGCCAGCGCCGGGCGGATCGCCGATCAGCTCCGCCGCCGCGTTTAGCTGCGCAAGCACGCCCTCGCCAGACCCGCCGATCAGACGCCCGCTCAGCACGACCCGGCGTTCGGCGGCGCCCAGCAGCATCGAGCCCGGCTCCGGCGGCGTCAGCCCCGCCCGTGCCAGCAGCTCGAGCCCGATCCGCCCCGGCACGCGACGCACGACCGCGCCGGGGAACAACACGACGCCCTTGAAGCTCACCTCCATCGCCCGTCCCTCCCTTTCTGCACAAACTTCAGACCTCTGCAACGCTCACCGTCACAGGGTCCGCCACGCCGCCGTCGGGCGACACGCCGATGAACGTGAGCGTCTGCACCGCGACCAGCCCGGGTGCGGTGCGCGACGACGCCCGGCTTGCGTCGTCGGTCGCCACGTCCGTCTTCACGCCCGTCAGCACGCACCGCACGCTGAACCGGGTGCGGGCCCCGCCGCCCTCGGTCGAGGAGTAGAACACCAGGTCCCCCTCTCGCCCGAGCGTCAGCCCGGCCTCGGCGTCCTCGCCCCCGCCCGCCCGCCCACGCGCAGGCCGCCGTGTCACGCGCACCAGCACGCGCTGCTCGACCACGTCGACCATCGCCGCGTGCGGTCCGTCGTCGCCCCATTCCTCGACCAGCTTCCTGGCCTGGCGGTCGATGGCGACACCCAGCGCGTCCTCGAACACCACGTCCTCGAACCGCACGACCTCCGGATCAAGCACCAGCATCGCTCACCCCCTTTGGTTGTCTGCTCAGGCCCGGGCCAGCCGCACCGTGTTGAACCGCCGAACGGCATCGGGCAGACCGTCGGCATCGCAATCGATCATCGCGCTGGCCCGCCAGCGCTCCTGGGCGTAGCGCTGCGCGAAGTGCGCTGCCCTCTGCCCCGCCGGCGAGGCGTCGCCCGAGAGCGCCGCCGCCGCGGAGTAGACCGCGTGCAGCGCGCCCAGTGCCTCGAGCGTCACCAGCTCGTCCGGATTGGTCACGTCGTCCTCGCTGGGCCGCCCGTCGTCGCTCGACCCGGCGGCCCGCAGCCCGAGCATTCCCAGCAGCTGCCGGTGCACCAGCGCGATCTGCGGCCTGAAGCTGACGATCGACGCCGCCACGCCCGTCTCCACCGGCGGCGGGATCGCCGCATCGCCCGCGGAAACCCGCGCGAGCGACACGCTGATCGTTGTCGCGCCCGTCGAGCCCACCACTTCGCATGCCCGCGTCCGCAGCAGCATCACCAGGCCCGCCACAACGCCCGAGGCCACCGGCAGCGGGCCTGGCAGCGTGACGATGCCCGCCGCGCCGATGTTCACCACCCCGCTCATCAGCTGCTGGCCCGTCCATAGCACATCTCGGAACACCCCCGGCTCGATCGCCAGCAGGTCACGGTCGCTCGCCCACATGATCGCCTCCCCTCGTGCTTTGCGTTCTCGTTCCAAGGCCCGCGGCCGCCTCTCGGCGCGCCGCGGGCCGGCTCCCCCCTCCCCTGCTCCCTCCGCTCTCCCCTCACACGGCTCAGGTCGTCGCCAGCCCGCGCAGCACGCCGTGGGCGTTCTCGTTCTTGAGCTCCAGCGTGTACTCGCCCACGACCATGCCGACCTCGCTATCGCCCGTGGCGGCCAAGGGCTTGTAGTGGAAGCTCCGCCCGCCCAGGGGCATGACCTGCACGCGCGACGAGTCCAGGAGGAGCACCGTGTCGGCCGGCACGTAGCGGCTCAGGACCAGCCGGCACACGCCGTAGTCGCTCTCGTAGGTGCCTACGCGGGCCTGATACTTGGTGTCGCTGGGCGCGAAGATCCGCAGCCCGCTGGCGAACTCGTTGACGCGCCGCTTCTGGAAGCCCCCGAGCACGATCGTGTCGATCGCGCCCGACGACTGCTCCCAGATGGCCCGCAGCGCCGAGTTGAGCACCAGCTCCGTGAGCATCGAACCCGCGCCCGAGCCGGCCGGGATCGAGCCCTGCCCGGGCGTGAACACGTTGCTGGCGAGTTGCGGGACGATCCCGTTCATCGTCCGCCGGACGGCGCTCGAGCCCTGCGGGTTGCTCGAGGGCGACACCCCGTTGATCACGCAGTTCTCGAGGTCGCGAAGCAGCTCCCGCATCCGCTCCTGCTTCTGGAACATGAGCTCGTCGGCGAGCCCGACGCTGCGGCTGGCCCGCAGCGAGCCCGAGACCTCCACGCTCGAGGAGAAGATCTGCGTGAAGTTTCGCCGGCGCACGCGAGTGGTAAACTGAGTCGCGGGCCGGTCGTCGCCCTCGATCGCGGCGTTGCCCAGGATCAGCAGGCGGAGCCCGTTGCTCAGGTTGCCACCCGTGGTCCCGCCGTAACGCCGGACCACGGTGAGCACGTTCCCGCTCACCGCCGTCACCAGCATCACTTCCCGCACGCCCTCGGGGCGCACCTGGTCGCCCACGCGGAACCGCGAGCCGCTGGTGACCGTCACGCTCGTCGCGTTGGCCGCGTCGGGCGTGAAGGTCGCCTGGTTGATCGTGTCGCTGTTGGGCAGCAGCGTGTCC
>JBBQRT010000056.1:0-20597 GCA_038214505.1 Phycisphaerales bacterium
AGTCGTTGCTCATGGCCGAGTGTACCCCTGCCCACTCCCACCCCCGCAAGTGCTGGGAGGCCCGGGTCTCAAGGACCTTCACGAACCGTCAGCAAGCCCACTTCGATTGGAGACAGAATGAGCCGGTTGTACGCCACGCTGATTTCTAAATGACGATCTTTGGCGGCCTAGGGGAGAGATGCTTGCAGGCAGGCGTTGACCGAGGTACGCTGATGTTCTCCGGAGGAGCGAGAGGGAGGGTAATCTCGTGTGTACTCAAACGTCGACCGGCAGTACACTCTTCGTATTAGCAGTCTCCTGGGGCCTCGCAGCAGCCGCGGTCGCGCAGGTCAACCTACCCCCCGCGCCGTCTGGCATCTCCACGTTTCGTGACCCCGGGGCGTTGGGCATGGAGTTCTCAACGATTGGTGCACCGGGAAACCCGGCCTTGGATATCCCGACGCAGCCCGGTATCGGCGGACCCGCGTACAACGCAGTCGGTCGCGGCTCTGTTCCCCACACTTTCGCTCTCTCACGGACTGAGATTACTACGCACGAGTGGCTCCAATTTGTGAATAATTTCTCGGCCCGCGGCGACCTTGCCCCTAATGGGCGGCCCGACCAGCTAGGCATGTTGGGCTTTGTCTACGGTTTGTTCAGTTGGGGCGCTGCCGCGGATCCTACGTACACCGGGCCTGGCTTCCGATACGTTTCCTACTCGCGCCAGGCGTCCAATCTCGCGGTCGGCGACATCGGGTGGCGCACCGCAGCGATGTACTGCAACTGGTTGCACAACGGGCGAGGGAGCGACCTAGCTTCTCTACTGAGCGGGGCGTACGACACATCCACATGGGGCTACTCGTCTGTGACGGGGTATACAGACGCGCTGACGCGGCAGCCGGGGGCCAAATACTGGATCCCCGACGCCGACGAGTGGATCAAGGCGGCGTTCTTTGACCCCAACCGCTTCGGCCCCGACGCTGGTGGGTGGTGGACCTCGATGAACCGATCCGATACCCTCCCCATGCCGGGCACGCCGGGCACGCCGGGCGCGACGACCAACGTCGGACTCCAGTATCCGGTGGATGGTTACAACTTCCCCGGCCAAATTCCTGCAGGATCGTACCCCGATGCCCAGTCGCCCTGGGGACTGCTCGACACTTCCGGCGGGGTTGCGGAGTGGGTCGAAGAACCTTTCTATTCAAGCCCGGGCGTTTTAAGAGAGCGAGGACATATGGGCAGCGCCGACGGCGACCCCTTGGTTTTCCTGCGCCTGAACTCGACTGTGTGGTCGGTTAGCTCGAACCCGCCCGGCTATCTCGGAAGCCCCAGGAACGGCTTTCGCATCGCCACCGTGCCATCGCCGGGTAGCTTTGTAGTTGTGGCGATCGCTTGGCTCATCAATTACCGCAGGAGAAGCCCGCATGCATCATGATCTCCCCTACCGCCTTCTGCTCACCACCCTCGCATCGTTCGCACTTTGCTTGAGCGCTAGGGGCCAAGACGATCCGCCGCCACAAGACCCGCCGCCCGGCGACCCTCAGTTCATTATCGTATGCAACCCTCTCGTGGACCGAATCGTGGTTCAGGAGGGCGGGCTTTCAACTCCCCGTGCAACGGCAGTGTAACTACAACTTGTTATGCACCCGGCACAACAATTAATCATCAGATTTCGTTCTGCACAAACGAAGTTCGGATCTACGCCGAACCATTGTCTAGAGCCAGACTAATCAGCGCTGGGAGCATCTTCCTGACGTCCAACGGGAGAACGGTCAGCGGGGTTCAGATTTCGCTCGGCACAAGCTTCAACTTCGCCGATACTCAGGCGACTGATGCACTAAAAGACCTCGGCGGGTTGGACACATCGGGCCTGCTGCCTTCTGTCGGTAACTCTATCTCGCTTTCAGGTTCGATCGCTGGTGACCTTCTTGGAGATTTGAACTGCACGGGCCTTTACCGTCTGGACGTTGGCGGAACTGTCTACGGTGCTGTGAGCGACACAAGCGTCGGAACCTCTCCCGGCTTCTTCCGAGTGGTGGCGGCAAGCACAGCCTCTACCGCCTCGTTCTCAGCGCCGTCCATGTTTGGCGTTCGCACACTTACCGGCACACTCGCGGGCAGCATCACCGCAACCAGCGGCAACATTGATGAGGTGTGGGCCGGCTCGAACGGGACGCAGACCGGCGCGGACCTGAACGCATCCGTGTCCGCAAACAACGGTTCTATCGGGCTGATCCGAGCGGCGCGCTCAATAGTGGGCAACCGCGCTATTCGCGCGAGGAATGGCATTACCCGCGGCATCGATGCCTTGACCGGCGGGATTAATGCCACAATCACCGCAAACGCAAACACTGGTTCCGGTGGGGTTGCGCGGCTCTACTCCGTCGGCGACACCGGTTTCACCGGGTCTCTCACAGCTTCGAGCGTTCCCCCATCCGCGAATCCGGCCGCTCTTCCGAACGATGGAATCCGGGTCTTGGGCGGGCCGGTGACGGCAATAATCTCCATTTCAGGAGCGGTGAACAGAGAAACAGTCCTAAACGGAGCGCTTCGGGGTTCGGTCACTTACGGTTCGCTTCCGGCCGGTACGAATTCGGTGAGTCTTGGAGGGCTTATTAAGCAGAACACGGCAGACCCGGCAACGTTTAGAGTAAACGGTCAGGTCGCCACTCCAGTTTCCACCGGCACGATCCGCGATGGGACGACGGTGGCAATAGGCGGCAACCTGAACAGCACGCTTACCGCAGCGGGCATCGAGTCCGGCGGGATCTTGCGCATCGAGGGCAACCTCAACGGGTCCGTAACAGTTCCGAGTGGCGGCACTTTGGCGGGACGCCTTCTTGTCGGCGGAAGTATGCCGCTCGGGGTTTCGATCTCTGTGCCGGCAAGCGGGTTAGCTGGTCAGGTTGTATTCAACGCGGGGAACGGCGTCACAGGAAATCAGTGGGCCGGATCGGTGATTGTCGGCGGCACTGAGCTTACGCCGAAACCGAACTACTCCGCCCTTCCGATTACACTGGGTGGCTCAGTCGGAGTCGTCCCGTTCGTCTTCCGACCCGAAGCTAGCTTCCCCGGCCCCCGAACCGACAGCGCACTGCCTCGCTTGGCTGTCCAGCAGTTCGGTGGTAACGCCTATTCCCTGCGACTGGCGTTCTACGGCCCGCTCGCCGACCCCGTCCCGGGCACGCCGCCGGTCCAGATTATCCGATTCGATCCCGACGGCATTGTTCCTGACTTGGACGTCACGTCACTCTTCAGCTTCGACGTGAGCAACTCCTCGGGACGGCGCGAGCTATTCATCAATCCAGCACCCGGCGTCGCGCCAGAAGCCTTTGTCGGCCCCGCCAGCAGCCAGTACGCCACACGCTACTACCGGGTCGTCTCGACCGGGGCGCTCCGGTGCGACCCCGCCGTGCTCGTTCCCAGCACGCTCCAAGTCGCCGTGGCCCCGTTCTCGCACGAGTTCTCGCTGATCTACAGCTGCGACAGTGACGACATCCCCGATCCCGACCAGATCGCGGCGATGCCCGACTTCGACTGCTACAACGCCAACACCCTCGGGCAGGGCTCCGACGGCAAGCTCGACAAGTGCCAGTTCAGCAACCCAACCCAGTTCAGGACCAACGGCGTCTGGGTCGGCTGCACCCGGAACGCGGGCAGCTGCGCCTCGGGCTTCCCCGCCGATTTCAGCGGCGACGGCGCCATCAACGTCACCGACATCTTCGTCTACCTCTCTGCATGGTTTGGACAGCGCCCATGCGCGGCCATCGCCGGCGACATTCCCGTCGTCGGAGACATCTTCACGTTCCTGCAAGTGTGGTTTGCAGGTTGCATGGAATGCACCCGCCCGCCAGGTCGTTGCCCGACCCCGGGCTGCTGAGCACATGCAGAATCAGTCAAGCGCAGTTCATGGCATCGAGGTCGGCTTGGAACAAGCCGACCTCGATGCGTTTTACGCACGCCACACCGGCTCCAGCAGGTGCAAGAGCTCCGCCACCCCGCACCCGCCGCCCGGTACAAGCGTTCAGACATCGCCCGCCAGGAGCCCTCACATGTCCCCCCGCCGCCTGCTCCCCGCCGCCCTGCTGCTCGCTGCCTTCGCCGCCCCGCTGGCCCTCGGCCAGCCCGAACGCGACCTCGACCGCCCCGACCGCCCCGCTCTCACCCGCCTCACCCCCCGCCTCAACACCACCGGCTTCGCCGAGGTCCGCCGCGCACCGGACCAGGCCGAGGTCTCGCTGGGAGTCGCCGCCGCTGGCAAGTCGTCCACCGAGGCCATCGACAAGGTGAACACGTCGATCGCCAAGGTCGTCGCGGCCGTCAAGGCGCTCAACCACCCGGGCTTGGTGGTGCAGACGCAGACGGTCAACCTCACGCCCCAATACCGCCAGGAACGTGATTTCCAGCAGACCCAGCCCGCCGAGATTGTCGGCTACTCGGCCCAGACGACCGTGCGCATTGTCACCGCTGATGTCCCCCGCGTGGGCCAAGCGATCGACGCGGGGCTCAAGGCGGGCGCCAACCAGCTCTTCGGCATCGCCTTCAGCCTGAAGGACGACGCCGAGGCCAAGCAGGCCGCCATGCGTCAGGCCGCGCAGGACGCCCGCAGCAAGGCCGACACCCTCGCCGCCGCGCTCGGCTTGACACTCGGCACGGTGCTGGAAGCCAACACCGACGGCTCGCAGGTCCGCCCCTTTATGCACCGCGGCGGTGCCGAGGGCCTTCCCATGGCCGCCAAGGCCGACTTCGCCCCCACGGTCGTCGAAGCCGGCGAAGTCGTCGTGACGGCAACGGTCTCCGTCTCGTACTTCATCACACCGCGCGCAGCGCAGTGAACGCCCCGACCCCCGCCTATACGGACGGGAGACGGGGCAGGAATCCCGCCCTGCCCGTCGCCGTTGCCTAAACATCCCAACAATAGACAACGATTCCCCTCAATATCCCCTCTAGATCCAAGCAGATCGACCCAAGGCGTTGCGGATTGGCGACTCCAACCCTACCATTGCGGCCTTACGCCGCGGTAAGTAAAGAGGCACTCGCCCAAGACCCAGGATCGGGTTTTGCCGGATGACTCGACCGAGCCGCTTCCCGTCCGGACCCCGATCGCGAGCTGGTGAGAACGGATCTCGGCCCCACTCGCGCCCCCACAGCCCCTGGCCTCTAACCGGGCCGGCAGGAGACCCAGCCGCATGCCCTCAATCACCTTCGACGGGCAATCCTTCTTGCTCGACGGCAGGCGGGTCTGGCTGGTTTCCGGCTCCATCCCCTACGCTCGCGTCCCCCGGGCCCATTGGGCCGAGCGCATCCTCGCCGCCAAGCACGCCGGGCTTAACTGCGTCGAGACGCCGATCGTCTGGGCCCGCCACGAGCCGCGGCAGGGGCAGTTCGATTTCACCGGCGAGAACGACATCCGCGAGTTTGTCCGCCTCGTCCACGCCGCCGGGATGTTCTGCATCATCCGCCCCGGGCCTCTGGTTGACCAGGGCTTCGACCTCGGCGGCCTGCCCCCTTGGCTGACCACGGCCGACAACATCAAGCTCCGGGCCGCCAACCAGCCGTTCCTAGAGGCCTGCTCTCGCTACATCACCGCCGTCGCCGTCCAGCTCCGCGATCTGCAGGTCAATGCCCCCACGCCCAAGGGCTCGCCCGCGGGCACGTCCGCCGGGCCGATCATTCTTCTGCAGAATGAAAACGGTTACACCTGCGGCGACGACCACCTGGCCTCCACCTATCTCGGCGAGCTGGACCGCTACTTCCGCGAGTCGGGCTTCACCGTCCCGATCATCAACGCCAACGACCTCTGGCAGTCCGTCGAGGGCGAGATCGACGGCTGGACGGGGTACGACGATCTTCTGAGCCACCTCCGCCAGCTCGGAACCATCCGCCCGGCCCAGCCGCGGATCGTCATCGACTTCCGCGTCGGCACCCGGTCGGCGTGGGCGACCCCGGCCCAGGCCCAGAAGGCCCCAAGCAGTGTCATGCGCCGCATCGCCGAGGTTTTGGCCGCGGGCGGGCAGTTCAATCTCAGCCCGTTCCACGGCGGGACATACTTTGGCTTCTCCGCCGGGCGCGACCCGCAGCTGGGCCCCGCCGGCTTTCTCTGCACGAGCGCCGACGCCGGCGCCCCGCTGAGCGAGACGGGCTTCAAGACGCCCGTCTACTACGCCGCCCGGCGGATCTGCACGTTCGCCAGCCGCTTCAGCCGCGTGCTCAGCCACCTCGACCCGGCCCGCCAGCCCGTCGCGCTGCTGCCCGAGTCCAAGGCGTCGGGCGACAAGGCGGCCAGGGCCGACAAGGTCGGGTCGAGCTCGCGCGTCGCGGTCATTCACGCCGTGGGATCTCAGGGCGGCGTGGTCTTCGTCTTCGGCGACGACCAGGGGCACAACTCGCGCGAGCCCATGAGCCTTCTGCTTCCCGACGGCGGAACGCTGCCGGTCGACCTTGGCGAGCAGTCGGTGGTGTGGTGCCTGCTCGAGACCCGCCTGACCGGGCGGGCCAATCTCGACTACTGCAACCTGTGCGCGCTTGGGCTTGCGGGCAAGGTCTTCGTTGTCTTCGGCGCCCCCGGGGCCCGGGCGATGCTCTCGATCAACGGCTCGCCGATGGAGACGACGGTTCCCGACGCCAAGGCCGCGGGACCGGCGATCCAGGAGCACGAGGGCCTGACGATCGTCATCGCGAATCAGGAGCAGATCGACCACGTCGTGCTCGACGACTCCGGGGTGTATTTGGGCGTCGCGGGGCTGGATGCGCAGGGCCGGCCGCTGGCCCTATACGACGCTAAGACCTGCACGCACATCGACCCCGAGGGCAAGGTGTCGAGCGTCAAGTTCGCCGTTCCGGCCCACGGCGGCAAGCGGGCCGCCAAGCCGCAGCTGGGCGAGTTCCAGCTCGGCGGGATGCTGCCGTATGTCGACGGCACGAGCCCTCGTTTCGCCAATATCAAGGGACCGGCCGACCTGGTCTCGCTGGGCGCGCCCTACGGCTACGGCTGGTACCGGCTGCACGTTCCCTCGTCGTCGGCCCGCAAGGCCAAGCTGATGTTCCCCCACGCCGGGCACCGCCTGCACGTCTTCGCCGAGGGCGAGAGCGTGGGCATCATCGGGCCCGGACCCGGCGCGAGCAGCACGCTGAACGTCCCGCTCAAGAAGGGCGGCTCGACGCTGGTCATTCTCGCCGAGAACCTCGGGCGGGCCAGCAGCGGGGCCGACCTGGGCGAGCTCACGGGCATCTACAACCACGCCTGGGAGGTGGAGGCGATCAAGCTCCCCAAGCCCAAGGTCGTCAACTCCGACCCGGTGGACGTGCTGGGCTTCCGCTCGCCCTTGTGGCGGGTGCTGCGCGAGGACCGGGCCGACGCCCACCGCCTGACCTGGATCCTCGACCACCGCTCCAAGCACCCCGTGATCGTCGAGATCGGCCCGTTCGAGGCCGAGGTCGAGGACCGCGAGTCGTGCGCCGCGGGCGGGATCGTGCTGCTCAACGGCAAGCCCATCCACTTCTTCCAGCAGGGCGGCGTGAAGCCGATCTTCATCGCCCCGGAGCTCCTGCTCAAGGGCAAGAACGAGCTGCAGATCGCCCTGGTCGGCTCGACGGTCGGGGCCGAGAAGGCACTGGCCAGCCACGTGCACTTCTACTCCGCGATCGACAGCCCCACGGCCAAGGCCGAGTGGGCCTTTGCCAAGTGGGAAGTCCCGGGCAACGACGTCTTCGCCCGGGGCGGCAAGGGCACCGGCGTCGGGGCCCACGCCCCGGGACTACCGGCCTTCCACCGCGCCACGCTGCACACCTCGCCCGACGATCACACCCCGCTGCTGCTCGACCTGGCCGGCATGAGCAAGGGCCAGATCTACGTCGGCGGCAAGCATCTGGGTCGCTACTTCGTCTCCGCCTCGAGCGGCGGCGGCGGCAGCAAGAAGGTCCAGCCGCAGCACCGGTATGTCGTGCCCAGGAGCTGGCTCAAGGGTGAGAACACCGAGGTCGTGCTCTTCGACGAGCACGGGCACACGCCGAGCAAGGTCCGAGTGATCGCGGCGGCGGGCCTGAGCGCGATGGGCGACTAAGTTTGTTTACATTTTCGAGCCGTGCCACGACCTTTCCTGCTCCGAGGAAAGGTCGTGTGCCTTTGGTGTTCCCGTCCGGACTGGTCAAAGCGACGGGGATGCGGCACGGGCCCAGCAGCCACTCACGAACACGCCCCGGGCGTGAAGGCCCGGGGCGTGCGCTTTACTGAAGTCTCGGGCCGATACGGGCTCACGGGCAGCCGGCGAACCAGGCCGTGAGGAAGGCGAAGATGTCCGTCACGTCGCGGACGCCGGAGTTGTTAAAGTCTGATCCGGGGGCGTTCGCGAACCAGGCGGTGAGGAAGGCGAAGATGTCCGTCACGTCGCGCGTGCCGGAGTTGTTGAAGTCGGCCGGGCAGGTGCGCGGGATCTCGACGATCGAGAAGCTCCCGCCGACCGAGGCGCCGGCGGCGAAGATGTCGTTCCAGAAGCCGTCGCCGAACTGCTCGACGTAGTTCTCGGCGTTGCCGGACGTGCCGCCGTTGTTGGGCTCGCCGGCGAGCCAGTTGGTGAACGCGGCGGTGGAGCCGTCGGCCCAGGCGAAGACGCCCTCCTGCACCTCGTCGGTGTAGCCGATGAAGCAGCGGCGGGAGACGCCGTCGAAGCGGTTGACGTTGAGGCGGATCCACTCGTTCTCGTCGGCGTCGTTGATGGTCGTCAGGTTGCCGCCCAGGGCGATGCCCGCGTCGCGGGCGGCGGACCAGGACAGGCCCTGCACGAGCAGGTAGTAGCTGTTGCCGTTGGCGGGGTTCACGACCGGGCCGAAGAAGACGTTCTCGGGCATCGTGCCGCGGCGGATCTTGACCGTCACGTCGCCAGAGCCGCTGCCGGTGGTGAACGCGACGACGAAGTTGCTGCCGAAGGCGACCGTCGGCTGCGCGACGGCGAGGTAGTAGGTGCCGGCGGCGAGATTCGCCCCGTCGCGGCCGTTGTAGGTGAGCCCGTCGCCCACGGGCTTGCGGGCGGCACGGCCGAAGGCGAGCTGGCTCAGCGTGCCCGAGCCGTCGTTGTCGTCGCTGAGGACGAAGGTGCCCGAGCCGTCGTCGCGGAAGAGGCCGATGATGGTGTCGGCGAGGGTGGAGCCCTCGGTGTCGATATCGAGATAGGTGCGGGAGGCGGCGGCGATGTCCGCGTCGAGCGCGAACCTGAACCAGCGGACCTCGCCGGGGCCGACGGCGCGGGTCGCGGTGGCGGTCGCGGTGCCGATGGTGCCGAGGTCGGCGAAGGTGGTCGGCACGCCGCCCGAGGAGGCAAAGGTGCCTGCGGCGAGGCGCACGTTGATGGTGCCGGTGCCGACGGAGGTCGTGGTGACGCTCCAGTTGGCAGCGTTGAAGGTGGAGCTGAAGGCCGAGGCGGAGAGGAAGTAGGTGCCCGGGGCGAGAATCGCGCCGTCGCGGCCGTTGTAGGCCAGACCGTTGCCGGGCGAGGGGCGGGCCGGGCTGGTGAGGCCGAAGCTGAGCTGGCTGAAGCCTTCGGTGCCGTCGTCGTCGTCGAAGGCGACGCGGGCCCCGGTGGCGGTGTAGAGGCCGATCATGGTGTCGTTGGCGAGGGGGGTCGTGCCCGCGAGCGAGGAGCCCTCGGTATCGATATCCAGGAACGAGAGCGAGGCGGCGTCGATGGCGGTCGCCAGAGTGAACTTGAACCAGATGATCCCGCCCGGCGAGAGCGATCCGGAGACGTTCTGGGTCGAGCCGACCGCGAGCGTGCCCAGGTCGGTCGCCACGGGCGGGCCGACGATGCTCGCGTTGAACGAGCCGGCTCCGACGCGGCTGCTCACGTCCGTCGCGGTGATGTCGACCAGGGCCGGGCCGCCCGAAGCGGCGGCGTCGATGTTGACGGTACCGGTCCAGAGGCCATCGTTCTGCGTCAGGTCGGGGAAGAGGCCCGAATCACTGAGCTGGGTCGCGGAGATGACGCCCGGGGAGGAGACGACCACCGACGCTATGTCGGCGGGGCCGAATGTCCCTGGGGCGAGCGTGACGGTCACCGTCGCGGACTGGCCCGCGATGGCCGGCGAGGGCGAGATCGCGCCCGATGGGCCGACGACGGCGAAGAAGATGTCGCCCGCGCTGGTGCGGTTCTGAGCGTCGGTGACGGTGAAGGGGAGGCTGATCGTGCCCGGGGTCGTATTGACAGGGAACGAGAGATCACGCGTGTAGATGCCGTCGTTGGCCACCACGTCGCCGCCGGTCCCGTTGTCGAACATCGCCAGCGTGCCCAGACCGACCGACGACGCGTTGAGCGAGACGGAGGTGACGGTGTTGGGCGTGCCCGTGCCGGGAACGGTCTGGACGGTGAGCTTGGTCGCGCCGCCCACGCGGACCAGGGCGGGCGTCGCGGTCCCGTTGCCGCTGGGGTTGAAGTTGAGCGAGACGCTGGCGGGGTTGCGGAGCGTGGCGGCGAAGATGCCCACGCCCGAGCGATTGGCGGGCGTGGCGCCGGGATTGACGGCGGTCGTGTTGTTCGAGATCGGGTTGGAGAAGACGATGCTCGCCAGCGTGCGGCCGGAGATGTCGAAGCCGGTGGCCGAGAGCAGCGAATCGCGCGTGACCACGCCCTCGATCACGCCCAGCCGCTCGTTGGCCGCCGCGAGGTTGCCGTTGTCGGTGTCGCGGACGGAGTTGTAAGTCGTGCCCAGGCGGCGCTGGATCGCGACGCCGGGCAGGGCCGCGGGGACCAGGGCAGTCCCGCCGAACCAGTCGGGGGCGGCGACCGTCGCGGTCACGCTGGTCGCGTCGGTGAACGTGAGCGTCACGTCGAACCGGCCGCCCGAGTCGGTGATGTGGTACAGCAGGCCGACGGCGGTCTGCGTGCCCATGACCGCGCCCAGCGAGCCCATCCCAGAGGCCTGCGGCCCGGTGAGATCGGTGCTGGGGAGCCAGGAGGGCTGGAGCCCGTTGTTGTTGCCGACGATGATCGCCGGGAGGAACGCGCGGGCCCCGTTGGCGACGATGTTGCGGTCGCCCAGGGCGACCATGTCCCTGGTCAGCGGGGTCGGGTGGATCTGGTAGGGGATGCCGGTGAAGCCGATGGTCCCGCCGAAGTTCAGCGAGGTGCTCGTGCCGTCGACCAGGAAGCCGCGGTCGGCGATGGCCCGGTAGCCCAGGGGGTTCGCACGGTTGTCGTTGACAGGATTGGTGGTGGTCTGCTCGAGCGGGCCGTGGCACATGCCGTTGAAGTTGAAGCCCAGCGGCATCGGGATGTCGGTGTTGGCCGGGGCCGCGAGGCCGAGCGTGACGGTGCCGGTGGCGGCGTTGTTCCCGCCCACGCGGATCAGGTAGCTCTGGCCCGCGACGCCCTGCCACTGGACGCGGGAGGCCGAGCCGCAGCCGTTGTCGTTGCACACGACGGCGGCCCCGCCGCAGGACGAGAAGACCGAGAGCGTGGTGTCGATCGTCGCCCCGCAGGTGCGGGCCTCGATGACGACGCTCGTGGCCGGGGTGAAGCTGTACCAAAGGGCCGTCGAGTCGTTTACGCCGCAGGGCGAGGGCGTCTGCCCACCGGTGCGGGCGCTGAGGACGACGCTGGTGTCGCCCGAGCCGGTCAGGACAGTGGCGCTCGCGCATGAAGCGTTGGCGGGCAGGCCGCTGCGGACGCTGGCGGCGAAGATGCCAAAGGCCCTGGTGACGGTGCCCGTGGGATGACGGAAGGAGATGCTGCTGAGCTGCTTGCCGGCGACGGAGCCGAGGCCGGCGGAGACGAGTCGCTGGGCATCGATGACGGCTTCCCAGACATTCAAAGCTTGGGCGGTGGTCGGGGAGACCGGGAGGCCCGAGTCCTCGTTGTTCGCGCCGCGGAAGTTGCCGCGGGTGGCTTGGATGCTCAGGCCGGAGCTCGCGCCGGGGGCGAGTGCCGTTTGGGTTCCGAACCAGTCGCGCCCGTTGACAGTGACGGTGGTCGTCGTTGAGTCTGTGAAGCCCAGAGTGACGGTGAAGTTGCCCCCGCCGTTGGTGATGTGGTAGAGCAGGCCGATCTCGCTGAAGGCGTCGAGCGTGACGGCGGGCGAGATGGCGGTCGTCTGATCGCTCGTGAGGTCGGTGTTGGGGAGCCAGAGCGGCTGAACGCCGCGGTTGGGGAGGGTCCCGGGGGTGGTGGCCTCGAAGGCGAAGGTGATACCCCGATTGCCGAGAAACACCATGTCGAGCGTGTTGGCGGTGGTGACGATCGAGTAGGGCAGCCCCGTGGCGCCGACAATGGGCACGGCCCCCAGGGCGGCCGTCGCGGCGGTGGATCCGTTGATCACCAGCGCCCGATCGGCGAGGGAACGGAACCCCAGGCCTGATGCATCGGACTGATCCGGTTGGCCGGACTCGCCCGTGTGGACCATCCCGTTCCAGTTGTAGTTAAGCGCGAGCGAGCGATCGACGACCTGCCCGTGGGCCGAGGCACACAGGCCCGCCGCCAGCATCCCTGCGACGGCCACCGGACCAAGCCGGAGGCCGAACATGCTCTTGGGGCTTCTGGCAACAACAACGCCCAGGCTCACACGCGCGCGTACGGATCCCACGATGCAACTCCTCCCGGGCGCAACAACGGCACCCTGACCACGGCATGGCCTAGTCGCGGTCGAGAGCCCGAACGGGCGGTCGAAGCCGCGGCCGATGATCTATGCCGCTCCCTAAGGGTGTACCACAAGTCCCAAACTTTGTCGAGACCCCCCCGCAAATATTTTCCATGCCCGTGGACAACATCGCCCACGGCGGGGCTTCACCGCCCACCCGTCGACGGGGGGTCGTTCATCCGTCTCCACTTTCCTCACTTCCCGTCACCGTTTACCGCCCGATCGCTCCTTTGAAGCTTCGGCCGGGTGCGGGCTTCAGCAGCCGGCGAACCAAAGACTTAAGAAGCTGAAGATGTCTTGAACATTGATCCCGTTCTGGCCGTCGATGTCGGCAAGGGGGTCGCTCGCGAACCACGCCGAGAGGAACGAGAAGATGTCTTGAACATTCGGCGGCCCGCCCGAGCAGTTGAAATCGGCGGCGCAGAGCGTGAGATTGACGACGGCGGAAAGGGTGTTGCCGCAGGAGCCCAGGATTTGGCAATAGTACTGCCCGGCGTCTTGGGCCTTGAAGTTGGAGATAGTCATGGACGGGGACTGCGTGCCGGAGGTGATGGCGCCGCTGGGGAGTGTGCCGCTGGGGACACCGGAAAAGATCGGGAAGGCGGGGACGAAACGCCACCACTGGTAGGTCACGGTGCCGTAGTTGCCGGGGGCGAGCGTGACGGAAAGTGATTTGGTGCCATTGCGGCAGATGGGACCACCCACGGGCTGGGATTGGATGGCGGGGTTGCTGGCCAAGGCGAAGGTGCCGCTGCCGCTGACGACAGTGACCAAGCCGCAGGGCTCGGTGACGATGCAGCGGTAGGAGGTGAAGGTGTCGGCGATGGTCAGGCCGGTAATCACGAGGGATGGCGACTGCGCACCCGTGAAGGTGCCGCCGTTACCGGTGGGGCCGTTGTTGATGTTGCCCCAGCAGTTGATGAAGGGGCAGGGCGTGAACTTCTGCCACTGGTAGGTGCTGCCGGCGGGCGTGGCGGTGATGGCGAGCGAGCCGTTTCCAACGGCGCACGCCGACGTCGGCGTGGGGCCGGAAATGACGACCGGCGCGGGCGACTGCAAGATGGAGGCGGAGCTCGAGGGGATGTTGCCGATGCAGGGAATCGAGACGATGCAGCGATAGTCGGCGAAGTCGCCCGGGTAGAGGCCAGCGACGGTGAGGTTGGGGGTATTGGTGCCGCCGTAGTTGCCGCCGTTGCCGGTGGGGCCGTTGTTGATGTTGTTCCAGCAGTTGATGAGAGGGCAGGACGTGAACTTCTGCCACTGGTAGGTGCAGCCGACGCAGGGGTTGACGGCAACGCTGAGGAAGGCATCGTTGTCGCCGGGGCAGCCGCCGGTGTCGAAGGGTCCGATGATCGCGGGTGCGGAGTCGATGACGGTCAATGCTGCGGCACCCGAGGCAACTTGGCTCGAGGCGCCACACCCGAGCACGCCGAAGATGCAGCGATAGGTCGACGAGTCGGCTCCTTGGACGCTGAAGATCGAGAATGTGGAGGTGCCGGTGCCGAAGTAGGTGCTGCCATTGCCGGTGGGGCCGTCGTTGATGTTGACCCAGTTGGTGGGAAGCGGGCCGACAAACTTCTGCCAGCGATAGCTGACGCTGCTGGGCGGGATGCTCGGCGCGCTGGGGGAGGCGAAGAACGACGGGTTCTGCCCGAGGCAGGCGGTCGTCGGACCGGGGTTGATGTTCTGCCCGATGACGGCCGGGCCCGCGAGGGTGTAAGGTGCCGAGAGTGTCTCGCACGCGCCCTGGGCGCTGATGGCAACGGTGTACGCGCCGGCGTCCGCGACCTGGAAGTTGCTGATGGAGAGGTTGGCCGTGGTCGCGCCGGAGAAGGTCGAGCCCGAAGGCTGGACGCCGTCGGAGATTTGCACACCGTTCCTGAACCAGCGGAAGGTGACCGAGCCGGTCGCGCCGACTTGAATGCTCCAGTTCACACCCATGACCACCCCGCCGCCGACGCACCCGTTGTCACCGATAGCACCGATCGGGCTGTTGAACGACGGGCAGGGCAGGTTCCGCACGACCCATCCGCGGGGCGTGCTGTTGAAGAGGCCAAGCCCGCACATGGCGGTGCCGTCGGCCGAGACCCCGGTCGCGTCGGTGAGTTGCCACCCTGTAAGATTTACGCCGCGGGAGGTAAGGTGGGCCGCCAGCGGCTTAGAGGCCAGAGCCGGCGTCCAAACGAACGATCCAAACCCGCCGACGGCCGGATCGACGGCTTGCCCGATGATGAGAGTTCCGTCGCCACTCACGGCCCGCGGGCGTAGCGCCGTCGTGTTCACTGAGAGCAATGGCAGCGCGACCATCCCGCTGGCCACCGTCCGTCGAAAGCCCAGTTCGGTTCCGCCGCCAGTGTTGTAGCGCCCGACGATGACCGTGCCGCCGAAGTTGGTGCTCGTGCTGTTCGCACTGATCGCCTCGGCCCTCGCCCACACCATGCCGGGAAGCGACCCCAGGTCTTGGATGCCGCCAAGACTCGCCCATGAAAAAGCCCGTGTGCCGCTGAATCCCACGACAATCGACCCATCGGCGCTCACGGCCCGGGCCGACGACGAGGTCTGCCCGGCGAGCACGCTTAGGTTGAGCGATGACCCCGGGCTCGTCGAGTTCCACAAGAACGCCCGCTCGCTGGGGATCCCGCTGCCACCCACGACGATCACGCCGCTGGGCGTCATGCCGTAGGCCTGATTGAACGACCCGAATCCCGTGACGATCGGCAACAACTGATACCCGCCGGTCGTCGTCCAGCGAAAAGCTCGGGTGCTTCCGGAATCGCCATAGCCCGCGAGAATTGTGCCCGTGGAATCGATCGCCTGGGCGTAAGAGTTGAACACGCCGCCCGGCAGCAGACCCATGTTCTGGGTGCCGCCCGAGAGCGTCCAGCGGATGGCGCGGTCGTTCGAGCTCGCGTCCTCGCTGAAGCCGGCGGCGGCCGTGCCGTTAGCGTTCACGGCGTACACGCGGGTCAAGCCGCCGCCCGGAATCGGGGGGACTTCGTGAATCGTCTGGGCATCGGAAGCGGCCGCCCCCACCGCCGTCAGTACTGCGCCCAAACCCAGACCGATCGCGCGAGCCTTCAAGGTGGTCTTCATGGACAGACCTTACCACGAATAGAGGCCGCCTGCCAAGGAATCGCGGGGCCGAGCCGATAGCTGGGCCGTCCGTGCGACCGACACGCTCGACAGAGCGTGGCCAGCCAGTCAACACCCAGCAAACCACGCCGCGAGGAAGGCGAAGATGTCGCCGACATCGACGCCGTTCATGCCGTTGAAGTCGGTCCGGAAGTCGCCTGCGAACCAGGCGGCGAGGAACGCGAAGATATCCGACACGTCGCGTGTGCCGGAGCAGTCGAAGTCGGCCGTGCAGATCGTCAGTGCGGCCGGAGAGGATGTCGTGCTCGCGCACGGAGTGGTGATCACGACCCGGGCATTGATGACGCCCGGCCGCCCCGTGACGAGGATCTGATAGGTCACCTGTGGCGGCGCCGACGGCACCGGGATCGCCCGCCCCTGCCCGCCGCCGGGCAGCGCCGACACGAACGTCGTCATCGGCGTCCACACTCCCGGCGAGGTTTCGAGCTGCCATGCATACGACGTCGCGCCGCTGATCGCGCCCGCGCCGGGAGTCACGCTCATGAACGCGACACCGTCCAGGCACGCCCGCGCAGCCTGCGGCTGCATCAGGATCCCCGGCTCCGGCAGGTTGTTGCTCGGGCCGGGTCGATAGACCGCGATCCGGTTGCGGGCGATACCGTCGGCGAGCGAGAACGAGCCGCCCACGGCGATGTCGCCATTGGGCAACGCCGCCGTCGCGAAGATCGTGCTGTTCAGGCTCGCCAGCCGCTCCCAACTGCTTCCCGTCCATCGCACCAGGAACTGCGTGCTGAAGCCATCGGGCGTCACGTTGATCGCCATGATGTCGCTCCCGCCGGCTCCACCCGCCGCATTGAAGAGCTCGAACCCGCGGCAGCTTTGCGGGAAGCCCTCGCCCATGGCCGACCAGGTGGCCGTCGCGCTGTTCCACCTCGCCACGTTCCGCACCGGCGCCCCGCCTGCGCTCGTGATGTTGCCGCTCACAACAACGTCGCCGTTCGCCAGCGGGAACACCTCGAACACCTCGCCCCCGACAAGCCCGGAGCCGAACCCGCTCCACGCCGTCCCGTTCCAGCGGGCCAGCTTGGGCGTGCTCACGCCCGTCGCCGTGTTGAACGCGCCGCCCGCGACGATGTCGCCGCTGGGCAGGACCTTGAGATCCCAGACCCAGTCGCTCATGCCGATCTGCGGGCCAGAGCCGACGGTCGCCCAGTTCGTGCCCGTCCAGCGCGAGACGCGGTTGACGCCGGTCCCGCCCGCGGTCGTGAACCACCCGCCCGCGAAGATCTGCCCCGCCCCGCCCGACGCACCCCCCGCGGCCGAGGAGGGCCGCTGGGCCAGCGCGAACACCGTCGTGTTCATCCCCGAGCCATAGGGCTGCCACGACGTGCCGTCGAAACGCGCGACGAAGGCCGTCGGCGTGGCCCCCGAGTTGCGAAAGCCGCCGCCAGCGACCAGATCGCCATTGCTCGCGGTGGTGAGCACGTTCACCTCGCCGTCGAGCCCGGCCCCGAGCTGCACCCACGCCCCCGCGCCGGCATTGGCGGCAGGATCAAACCTGCAGACCCGTGTCACCGCCGCCGTGCCGCTGAGCGTCATGCTCCCCGCCGCCACCAGCACCGGCGGGTTGCCGCCCGGGCCGTCCTGATCCCACTGCAGGAGCGCAACCACCCGTCCATCGGCGAAACCCGTCGCCGAGATCGGCGAGTTGATCCACGAGCCCGAGCACTGGCCGATCGCGGGCGCCGACGCTCCCGCCGCAACCAGACCCGCCGCTGCGGCGATCCCGAGTGGACTTTGGCGAGCAACACGCGGACGGAAAGGCTGAGTGTGCATGCTCAGACGATATCACACCCATGCCGCGCCGCAAACCGTACCCGCTCTCGGGCCCCCACTCTTGACACCGCGCGGGCGGTGTTTCCGTCGTGCCGCCGAGATCGATCTACCCCGAGATCGACCTCGATGCTTGCCCTGGGTGATTGGGCGGTCAGCAGCGGGCAAACCACGCGGAGAGGAACGCGAAGATGTCGCCAACTTCGATACCGTTGACGCCGTTGAAGTTCGCGCGGGGGTCGTTCGCGAACCAGGCACTGAGGAAGGAGAAGATGTCCTGCACGGTGACGCCGGCCTGGCCGCCGCCGGGGCCGCCCGAGCAGTCGAAGTCACCCGCGCAGAAGGAGACCCGAGCCCAGAACGAGTCCGTCGAGCCGCAGGAGTTGGTCGTCCGGCAGAAGTAGCTGTACCGTCGGTCGTTCGGGCGCAGGTTGCTGATCGTCAGACCTGCTTGGGCGGACCCGGAGATGGTCGAGCCCCACCCGGTCGGGCCGTCGGCGATCGGCGTGGTCCCAGCATTGTCGACGCGATACCACTGGAACGTGACATTGGTGGGGTTGGCGAGCGCAAGCGTGTTTATGAATGCCGTACCCGCGTAGCAGGACGACTGATTGAAGGCCTGCTGGACGTATCCCGGGGCCCAAGTGACGGGCATGGCGACCTGATACAGGCCGGCGGGCCCGCCGGCCGTGATGACTCGTGAGCCGTTGGAGCTCGGAGCGCAACCCCCGGTAACATAGGGCAACGTCTGGGAGGCGATAGGGGCCAAGAAGTTCTCGAGGGCGAAGAAGCTCGCGATCTGAAAGATCACCGCGCGTTCGGATACCGATGCAACACCCGGATCAGACACTGTTGTACCTACCAGGAACTTGCCTGCGGGCGAAGTGACGTAGGTGAGACTGTCGAAGCTGCCTGGCGCGCTGAATAAGCCTGTCGGGCCGAAGATGTTTGTCAATCCGGAGACGGTTGCCGAGCCGCAGCCGGAGGTCCGCGAGGCGAGAAAGCGACGGATCGGGGCCGTGAGCGTGGTGACAGTGATAGACTCGAGGATGGCATCCCATGCGAAGATGCCAACGTCATTGATTCTGGAGCTCACATACAATTGTTGGTCGCCTTTGGCAACCGCGTCAACGCGGTAGCCAGCGGCCGGGTTGTAAACACTCGCGACAAATGGATTGGTGGCGCTGGTGACATCGATGAGCCAGAGCCCGAAGGAGTTGGTGCCCAGCGCCACGGCCTTGGAGGCTCCGGCCTCCCAAGAGGTCATGCATCTGTAGTCGAAGCGACTGCCTCCGAAGGGCGTGGTGCTGCGGAGGACGGGGGTGAGCGAGGAGAGTTCGATGACCTTGAACTCGGCGGCGGTGGTCATCACGTACAAGCGAGAGTTCGTGAGGCACATGTGTTCCACCTCGAAGCCCGTGAGCGGGTTGGGAAGCGTCACGGGAGCCGATGGGTTGGTGATGTTGATGAGCGTAATTCGGTTGTCGGCGCCGGGAGCCTTGGTGGCGATAGCGAGAATGTTGACGCCACCGGCGAGGAAGCCCGGCTCCATGAGCTCGGAGTACAGGGGAAGGAGGAGCGAACTGCGGAGCTGCTGGCTTTCTGGAAGTGTGTAGTCGTACAGCCGCAGCGTGTTGAACGTGTAGTCAAGAACAGCGGTAATGTTGCCGGACTGCCGAACCACCGTCGGACCTACGGGGAGGCGGGTCAGGTTGGTGCGCACGGAAACCGCACTGGGGTTGAAGGTGTTCATGGTCATGAGCCCGCCACGCCCCGCGGCCCAGTAATCGGTGAGGCCGGAGGCCGCGCCGGAGACCATCTGACCGACTTGTGGAAACGTATCAAAGTACCCGCCCAGATAGACGAGGGCGGCGGCGGGGTTGGCCGTGTCCCAAGTTCCCACGCCCGAGTCCTTGATGCTGATACGCAGCAGGTTGCCCGTCGAGGACATGCAGCCCGCCACCCCGTTGAGATTCACCGGTGGATGCCAGACCGGTGTGCCCGGGTTGCTGATATCGACCGTGCGCATCCAGTCCAACCCCCGGGGCGAAAATGTGATGTAGTTGTCGTAGCTGACCACCAGCTTGTTCCCGATAGCGGTCATTGCGCTGATGCTGGTCCGGGACCCCAGCAGCGCGAAGTTGAGGCTCGTCGTCACGCGAACAGGGGCGGCGGGGTTGGAAACATTCCACCCTTCGACGCCAAGCATGGACGAGTTGTATTCGTGGATTCCGGCCCAGAGTATGTTGCCCACCTTGACGATCCGATCAAAGCCATAGTTGGCGATAAGGGGGCGGATCCTCTGCACAAATACCGGATTGCCATTGACCGAGAAGTCGTAGATCTCGATCTCGCCAGCAATGGACTGCGGGGCCTGAAAAAACTCAATCAACTTGGCGACATAGACGCGCGGACCGTCAGCCAAAATGTCGGTGACATCGTCTAGACGCAGCGAGACCGGGTTGCTGATGTTCAGCAGCGGAACGTACAAGATGGTCACCCGGACCACCGTGTCGTCCTCCAGCCACACGGCGGCCGACAGGCCGTCGGGGGCGAGCGAGATCTTTCTCGCCGGCGCCGCGAGAGCAATGCGGCGCGGCGGCGAGAAGGACACGGGCGCGTTTGCATTCGCGGTGTTCAGCATCTCAAGGGTTGTGCCCGTGGCGACCAAGAGGCCGCTTGTGCCGACTTGAGCGACAGCGGTGGTCTCCCCGCCAAACCGCCCACTGATCGAAACGCCGCACTGGGCCCCGGCGGGCGTCGCGGCGGCCAGCAGCGGCAGAACTACCGCAACCAGGATCGGGAACACGGCCCGAACGCATCGAGCCCGAGCAGCGAACCATGGTCGTGGTGACGTAGACATCCGAGGCCTCCATTAGAAAAGAATCAGCCGCCGTGCGGTAACCGTCTGCTCAGTGTCCCCGAGGAGCGGTGCCGCGGATCCACTGCTCGCGTCGGGTCCAACGCTCGATCATGCATAATACGGACTGCACGAACTGGCAATCCTCGGACTTCGCGACCCGAAGCCCGCTCGTTGTCAACGGAGCCTACCAGATACCCCTGTCGCC
>JBBQRT010000057.1:0-20495 GCA_038214505.1 Phycisphaerales bacterium
CAACAAGTCCGGCCGTCGCTCGCGTGTACGGGCCAGACGCTGCTCCAAGCGCCACCGCTCGATGGCGCCGTGGTCGCCCGAGAGCAGAACGTCCGGGACGGCCATGCCCATCCATTCACGCGGCTGGGTGTAGTGTGGGCAGTCCAGCAGCCGTGTGCTTGGCGGCACAACGATGCGGTCGCGGCGGGGGGTTTGCGGGTGGCCGGAGTAGCTCTGGGCGACGCTGAAGGAGTCCTGGGCGGCGGATTCCTCGTGGCCCAGGGCGCCGGGGAGGAGGCGGATGACGGCGTCCATGAGGACCACGGCCCCGAGCTCGCCGCCGGACAGGACGTAGTCGCCGATCGAGACTTCCAGCGGCGCGAGCTTGTCGACGACGCGTTCGTCGAGGCCCTCGTAGTGGCCGGCGATCAGCAGGAGGCGGGGCTTGGTGGCGAGGTCTTCGGCGAGGCGCTGGTCGAGTGGGCGGCCCTGGGGGGTCAGGAGGATGCGTGTTGCGGGGCGCGGGTCGCTGGCCTCGACGGCCAGAACGGCGTCATAGACGGGCTGGCACATCATGACCATGCCGGGGCCGCCGCCGAACGGACGGTCGTCGGTCTTCTGGTGGCGGCCGGTGGTGAAGTTGCGGAGGTTGGTGGCGTGCCAATCGACCAGCCCGGCGGCGCGGGCCCGGGCGGGGATGGAGGCGTTGAGCACGCCGCCGGGGAGCGCGGGGTCGAAGAGCTCGGGGAAGGTGGTGAGGATGTCGATCCGCAGGGGCATGAGCGGTAAGCGTATGGGCGGAATCAATGTCGACAAAAACACACGCGAGGAAGCCGAGGCTTCCCCGCGTGGAACGATCGTGGTCGGGTCCGCCCGGGGGGCGAAGACCGGCTTACTTCTTCTTTTTCTTCTCGGGCTGCGGGTTGGCGGCCTTCACGGCGGCGGCGGCCTCGACGGCCTTAATGCGGGCGGCCTTCTGGGCCTTCCACTCCGTGCCGTCGACGATGCCCTGGTTGACGAGCATGTCCATCACCGTGTCAGAGGGCTGGGCCCCGGCGGTGAGCCAGTGCTTGATCCGCTCGATCTCGAGGTGGAGCTGCTTCGCTTTGTCCTTGGCCTGGGGGCTGTACCAGCCGAGGTTCTCGAGGACCTTGCCGTCGCGCTTGACGCGCTTCTCGATGGCGTTGATGCGGTAATAGCTGAGGTGACGACGACCCATGCGCTGCATTCTAATACGGACCAAGACGCATCTCCTTCGAGAACGGCGGACACTCCCCGGAAGGCCTTTTTTAACACCCACACCCGCCCCGGCCGGGGTTGAGAGGATAGGCGCTGTCCGGACGGGTTCCGAATTGCGAGAGAGTCGAGGCGAGCAGGGCCCTGACGCTGGCCGGGGGAGCGGATGCTGCCGGCCGGACTATTGGCCGTCATCTTGGGCGTGCAGATGGGCGTACTCGGCAAGGCGGTCGGCGTCGACGATAAGGTTGACCTTGCCGTCGCCGCTGATGGTTGCTCCGGAGAAGATCTTGGCGGCGGCAAACTCGGCCCCCAGCGAGCGGACCACGAGCTCTTCCTTGGCCAGCACGCGGCTGACCAGGAGGGCGGCGCGATGGTGCTCGGTACGGATGACCACCGCGGTACCGGGTCGTTTGATCGTCGACGCGGGTTCTTCCGGAAGGCCCAGGGTTCGACGGAGGTCGATGATGCCCACCACGCCATCGCGGCGGCGGAGCACGGGGCGGCCGCGGACGGACGAGACGTCGGCCTCGGACACCAGCGAGATCTCCTCGACATTGGCCAGCGGTATTCCGTAGCGCTCGAGACCGACGCCGACCATGACAGCGTCGAGGACGGCGACGCCCAGGGGGGCGGTGATGAAATAGGTTGTCAGGCCGTCGGCGACTTGGACGGAGATTTCGCCGTTGAGGGCGGCGACGCCCAAGCTCACAAGGGCGAGGTCGGGGTCGCAATAGTGCTCGTCGAACTCCAGGCCCAGCAGTTGGTCGTCGGACCTGAGAGCGGCCTGCTCGGCGGTGAGCATTTCCAACTCGACGACGCGTTCGATGAGCTCGGGCCTTGGCGTATTGCGGCCGTCGTGGGAGACGCTGATGGTCACCCGGGTGCCCTTGGCCTGGGCACGGAGGGTGATGGTGGCGGCCGCGGGTTTGCCGGCCGCGGCACGCTCCGCGGGGGTCTGGATCGAGCGTGCCACCACGGCGCGGAGGAGCTGTCCGAGCGGGTCAGAGAGGGCGTCGAACATGGTTTTTTCGACCTGCACCAAGCCCGGCTCGGTGACGAGCTCGACGTTTTTGTCGGCGATGCTGGCGACATCGCGGATGACGCGGGGGAATCGATCAAAGAGGTGGCTGATGTTCTGCAGGCGGACCTGCATCATGGTGAGCGTGACGTCCAGGCCGCTGGTGTGTCGGGCCAGATCCGCCGATCCCGAGCGGGCCTGCTCGATATCGGCGGCGGTGGGCGTCCCTGTGGTCAGGCGGTCGATGGTGGCCAGCAGGTGGTTCTTGGTCACAACCAGGTCGGCGACAAGGGATGCCATCCGGTCGACGCTGCGGACCGGGACGCGGAGGGTCGGCTGGCCGTAACCGCGACGGTCGGCGACGGGGTTACCCCCGCTGCGGCGGTCGCCGGAGGCGGAGCGGCGATCAAATACATGAATCCACGAAGCGTTGGAGGTAAAGCGAGACCCGCGTGGCGCGATGCTCGACTCGGGCGTGGGCGGGCTCATGGAGGACTCGGCGACACGGTCGAGCTCGAGCAGGCGATCAACGTCGCCGTTGTGCCAGCCCTGTAGGTCGGGGTGAAGGATCTCGCCGCGGAGGAGCAGATGGAGGCGCTCGGCCAGAATGTCGAGCGGCCAGCGGACCTCCATCCCGACTTCCAGGCCGCGGAGGGCCTGATCGATCAGGTTGCCAAGAGCCAGGGTCCGGATAAGCAGCTCGGGAACGCCGGCCTCGGGGACGGTGCAGACAGAATCGGAGGTCCTGACCATGAGATCGCGGATGGTGGAGAGCGCGGCGAGATCGAACTCGCCGGTGAGCTGGCCGAGCTTCTTCGCGGCTTCCTTGAGCAGCCCGGAGCCGTCCTCCCGCGAGGCTTGGACCGCGAGTTCCCAGACGACGGTGCGGAAGTTCTTGAAGTGGTCGGAGACGCCCGCGACGAGGAACTGCAGCGCGCCGAGCCTCTCGGGCTCGAGCTGGATGGGGACCGAGCCCCAGGAGCCGCCGGCGTCGCCCATGCCGTCGGCCATGAGGGCCGCCATCTGCTCGGGCGTGAGCTCGCCGCCGAACGCGGTCGCGTCGGCCGCCGAACCGCCGGCCATCAGGGCGGCCATCTGCTCGGGCGTGAGCTCGGCGACGGCGGCGGGGTCGGGGGGTTCGGTGGGGTCGGTGGGGTCGGGGGGGTCGGCGGCGGGGAGCGGCTCGGTGGTAACGGACGCAGCGTTCGTAGGGGCCGGGTCTTCGAGGGAGGATGGGTCTGCGGCAATCGCCGAATCGGACACGACGAGGGGGACGTCGGGCTCGGGAGCGGGTGCCGGTTCGTCGGCTGCGGCGAGGGCCGCGCCGTTGGGTTGCAAGTCCGCGACGGATTGCAGGGGCGCGATTGACTCGGAGTTCAGAGTCGTGGCCAGCACAAGTTGATCGACAACAAGCGGGGTTTCGGAAGGCGCCGCTCGGACTGGATTAGAGGATGGAGCGGCAGCCTCGGGTTCGACGGCCGGCTGATAAAAGGCTTCCGGGTCTGGGGTGAACGGAGGCTCGAGGGCGATGGCCGCGGGGATTTCGATGGTGGTGGCTAGAGCGGAAGGCTCGTCGATCGCAGCGGTGTTGTCGGGATCGGTCTCGGGCGGTGAGGGCACGACCGTATCGAACGGTTCCGTGAGGACCGCGCCAAGTGGGGTGATCGTTGCCGAGGTATCGATGCCCCAGCGGGGGCACATCTGCTCGAGCTGACGAGTGAGTTCATCGAGCGCGCTGAGCGTGGCGAGACCGTCGTCGGCGGGGGAGGGTGCCAGGTCTTGATCGGGACTCGGTAGCGCGATCTCGCTGGCAGGCTCGGGGGGAGAGGCTTGCAAGTCGAGGCGGTCGTCGAGCTGGGGCGGGAAGGTTGTCGTCTCGGCGAATACTGAGCCTAGCGGGCTGCCCACCGGCGGGGATGGGTCGTGAAATGGTGGGAAGTTCGAGGAGGGAGGCAGCGATTGCTCGGCTTGAAACTCGCCGGCCAAGACGTCCGAAGGAAACGTGGCGGGGGCGCTCTGGTCCGTCGCGTCCGAAAGTTCGACCGTGCTTGCCTCGTCGGAGAGGGCTGGGAATGTCGGGGAGTGCGGCAGCGCGGACTCGGCGTCGATCTGGCTGGACGAGCCCGCGTGAGGGAACGTGGGTGCGGCGATGCGGTCTGTTGCGTTCGAGAGCTCGACCATGCGATCCGCGTCGGGCAAGGGCGGGAACGTCGGTATGCCGGGGAAGTCGCTGACGGCGGAGAGCTCGGAGGACGGTTCTTCCGTTGGGCCGAGCGCAGGATTGGAAAGTGTCCCGGTGATTGCCCGGTCGGCCTCCGGCGAGGTCGTGGCCCGCGAACACTCAAAGACAATCGAAGTTTCGTCGGCGGGGTTGTCGGCAGTCGTGGACGGCGGGATGGTCGCGGCGGCCACGATCTGTTCGAGCGTCGGTCGCAGGTCGACAAGCGTCAGTTCGAGCCGCGTCGCATCTGCGAAAGCCCCCTCGGTGTCGGCGTGCGGATGGGCGTCGCGGGCGGCGATGCCCTTCGCGGCGGCCGTCGCGGCTTGCAGCGCGAGATCGCCCGAGAGATCGGCGTCGCGCTGGAGTTCCTCGAGCCAGGTACGAGCGAGCCCGAGAAGCTCGGTTGCCAAGGCCGCGGCGTCGGGCCCGGGGCGCGACGTGCAGTCGCGGAGTTCGCCCTGAAGCTGGGTGAGCACCTGAAGGTCGTGCCGGGCCTTGTCTTGGCCATAGGGGCCTGGGCGTTTGAACACGGGGTGGCTCTTTTTCGGGGGGATGGCAGGCGCGGCGCGGGGTCCGCGGCGGACCCGGGATGGCTATCGACGCCGTGAGCGTGCACGTTCAGCCGGTTGCGTCTCAAGAGCGATGACCCACCTCGGTGGGTGGTGAGGCTGGGGCCGAGCAATCGAGCTGAGCGGCGCGCATCCCCCGCACAGGCGGACTCGTGTGCGGAAGTGGGAAAATCGGTCCTGCTGCTCGTTGGGCCGGAAAGCCGTGCGTGGGGCGCGTCGATGAGCAGGCTTCGCCCGCTTGCCGCGGGCCAAGGAGCATCGCATGCGAGATCGTGCCATCGTCAGGCTAACCGACCCCGCGTTCCGGACGCTGATCAAGGAGCAGTTGGCGAGCTGGGAGGGCGCCGACCCCGCGGCGATCGACCGCACGGTTGGGTGGATCCTGCAGATCCGCGAGGACCTGGTGTCTTTGATCCGCACCATCGACGACGACGAGCAGATCGGCGAGACGTTGGCGATCAACTACATCGAGATCAAGACGCGGTGGATCGCGCTAAACACCAAGATCAACTACCAGACGTTCCGGCAGGGCGCCTGCGACCCGGAGCTCGCGTTCCGCGGGACGGCGTGCAGCGGGCTGATGGGCGAGGTCGAGACTCTGCTCTCGCCCAACGACATCACCAAGATCACCGAGTTCCTGGCCCAGCCGGTCAATCGCATCGCGGCCTGACCCCCAAGCGGATCACACTGCCCCGTGCGCGTGACGACGTGGGCGGCGATAACGGATCGGTCACGCGAATTACGGAGGCATACCCATGAACGACTCGACAGATTCGATGCACGAACAGTTGGAGGCGCTCTACGCGGAGCGAGAGTGGCTCAGCCAGGAGCTGGGCTGCTGCGACGCCGAGGGCGTGGTCTCGATGGTCCGAAGCCTCGAGAGCCAGCTGGTCGACCTGTACCAGCAGTACGGCAGCGTGTCGCCCGTCAGCGACAGCCAGACGGCTCAGCTGATCAACTACGTGACCGAGCTCAGCCAGCACCTGGACGGGATGTTCCACGAGAAGAGCGTCACGTTCAGCATGGAAAACGAACGCCCGACCATCCGGGCGACCTGGAAAGAGACCCTCAGCAACCAAGGAGACAGGCAGTGAGCACCGCGATGCTTCGCAACCAGATCATGAACCGTTCCGCCGCCCCCGCCCCCGCCGGCACCTTCGTGCCCGGCGAGCTGTTCGGGATGCTCGGCAATCTCTCCCGCAACGACGCGGACTCTTGCGACTTCGGCGTCATCAAGCTCGATGACACCGGCAAGGTCGTGATGGTCAACCGCTACCAGTCCGAGCTGGGCTGCGTGCCGGTTCCCAACTTCGAGAACAAGCACTACTTCACGCAGATCGCCCCCTGCACAAACAACGGCCTGTTCTTCGGCACGTTCCGCAAGGGCGTCGCCGCCAACAGCCTCAACATCTGCTTCCCCTACACCTTCACTTTCAAGCTCAAGCCCACCAGCGTCCGCATCCACATGTACCGCGACCCGGCCAGCAAGACCAACTGGGTCTTCTGCCAGCGCGCCTAGTCCCAGCACCGACCGATCCGATCTGACGCGGCCTCCCCGCCTAGCCGGCGGGGAAGGCCGATTGTGACCGCCAGCCACGCAGAACCTCCAGCCCTTCAGGCGCCCGGCGCCCCGTGGCGGCCGCGCCTCTACAAGGCCCTTCGCGGCAAGGCCGCGCCGCTGATGATCTTCGAGGACCGCATCATTCCGGCGGCCTCGGTCTGGACCGGGGCGCGGGTGTGGACATCGTGCCTCAGGGATCTTGGAGTCGGCGCGGGCGACCGCGTTGTGCTCGCCCTCGAGCCATCGCCGGCGATGCTCATGGCGTTCGTCGCCTGTCTCTGGGAGGGTGCGACGGTCGCCATGGCACCCGCCGGCGCCGACGTCGATGCCCTGGCCGAGCAGCTCGACGCTCGCGCGGTGATCGCGCGGAATGGCCGCTGGTCGATCACGCCCGATCACGACGGCGGCCCGCAAGCTCCCGACCAGCTCCGAGCGGCCGTCCACGCTCCTACGCCCGAAGCCCGCCTGCTCATGCGGACCAGCGGCACGACGGGTACCGGGCGCTGGGTCGCGCTCTCGGATCAGAATGTGCTCAGCGTCGTTGACGCGCACAGCCCGGCCCTCGGACCCCGCGGCGGGACGGTGCTCAGCGTCCTGCCGTGGCACCACGCCTTCGGGCTGGTGATCGATCTCCTGCCCGCGCTGTTCAGCGGCGCGAGCGTGGTGCGCGACGACGCGGGAGGCCGAGACGCCGACCGCGTCGTCGAGTTATGTGCCCGCTGGGGCGTCACGAGCCTCGCGACGGTCCCGCTCACGGCCGAGCGGCTGCTCGACGTTCGTGGCGGCGGTCGGCTATTGGGCACACTCTTGGGCGGGGTAGTCGGAGGCGCGCCCGTGACGGCGCGGCTTGCCGCGGCGCTGCGTGGGACAAACCTGCGCGTCGGCTATGGCCTGACCGAGGCCGCGCCGGGCGTGTGCGTCGGGAATCGGGGCGAGTTCACACCCGGGTTCATCGGGCGGCCGCTCCGCTGCGAGGCACGTGCCGACGGAGAGGGTGTGCTGCACGTCCGGGGCGAGAACGTTTGCCTTGGATACTGGAACGAGAACGGTCTCGAGCTCGCCGAGGCGGGGCGCTGGCTCCGCACCGGGGACATTGTCGAGCCGGCCGGCCCGGGCGGGGCCGACGCGGGCTGGCGGTTCCTTGGGCGCGCCGACGATAGCTTCAAGCTTGACAACGGGCGCTTTGTCGAGGCCTCGCGGCTGGAGCAGGCGATTCTGGCCGCCGTGCCTTGGGCGGGCGAGGCGGCGCTGCGGACGCCCGAGGGGCGGACGCTGGAGGTCGTGCTGGTGGGGGACGACAACTTGTCGCGGGCCGATCACGCAGCGGTTCGCGTGGCCCTGGGCGGGCTGGGTGGACGACTGAAGAGTGTGCGACGCCTGCCGGCGACTGCCGCGCCGCGGACGGGCAAGGGCGCGCTGGATCGGCGCCGGCTCGCGGCCTGAGCGTGGGCGAGAAGCAGGAAGGAAGGGACTTCATGAAGACCGGGACCGTGCAATCTCTGGGCGGACGCGTCGTCGTCGCCGTCGATTCGTCGGACGTGCTGGCGCCCTCACGCATCCAGACCGTCGGGCGTGGTGTGTACCTGCGGTGCGAGCGCGTCGAGGCGGTCGCGGGCTGCCCGGCGCCGACGATCCGCTTCGGGCAAGAGGGGCTGGAAGCGATGGCCCGATCCGAGCGGGCGCTCCGGGCCGCGCACGCGCGGGGGGACGAGATCTATGGGCTCACCACAGGCTTTGGCCCGCTGGTGAAGTATGCCGCCGACGAGCGGACCACGGCGCAGGGGGCCGGGCTGATCGCCCACCTGGGGGCCGGCTGCGGCTTGCCGGCGCCGGCCGAGATCGTTCGTGCGACGATGCTCCTGCGATGCCACACCATGGGCCAGGGTTCGTCGGGGATCGGCGCACGCGTCGCCGAGTCGCTCGCCGATCTGCTCGCCTCTGGCCTGTGCCCGGCGATCCCAGAGATTGGCAGCGTGGGCGCGAGCGGCGACCTAGTCCCGCTCTCGCACATCGGCCGGGTGCTCATGGGCCAGGGGCGCGTGCTGTGCGAGCGTTCGCGGGCGGGCGTGCGCGACGCGGGGCCGGCGATGGCCGAGGCGGGGCTGTGCCCCATCGAACTCTCGGGGCGCGATGCGCTGGCGCTGGTCAACGGGACGACGTTCATGTCGGCGTACGCGGCGCTCGCCGTTGCGCGGGCGGCGCGGCTGATCGAGGCCGCCGAACGCATCACCGGCTGGCTGTACCGGCTGCTGGGCTGTCGCGCCCAGGCCCTGGACCCGCGGCTTCACGCCGTGCGCGGGCACGACAACCAGTGTCTGAGCGCCGCGAGCATCGCCAGCGAGGCGTGGATGCACGGCCCGTTCGAGGACGCTTCGCGACCGCTGCAGGAGGTCTACAGCCTGCGCTGCGCGCCGCAGTTCTTGGGCGCCTGCCGCGACCAGCTGGATCATGCCCGGCGGCTGGTCGAGCGAGAACTCAACGGCGTTTCGGACAATCCTGTGGTCTGCGGCGACGAGAACGACGCCGCCGTGCTGCACGGCGGCAACTTTCAGGGCCAGCAGATCGCGTTTGCTTCCGACGCGCTGAACCAGGCGCTGGTGCAGTCGGCCATACTCGCCGAGCGGCAGCTCGACGTTCTGGTCAATCCGGAGCTTGCGGGAGGCACACTCCTGCTCGCCTGGCAGCCCGGCGCGACCAGCGGCGTTGCCGGGGCCCAGATCACCGCCTCTGCGCTGATCGCCGAGATGCGGCACCACGGGCACCCGTGCTCGACGGCGAGCGTGCCGACCAACGGGCGCAACCAGGACGTCGTGTCGATGGGCACCATGGCCGCCCGCCAGGCCTTCGAACAGACCGGGCGGCTCGCGACGGTGCTTTCGATCCTCTGCGTCGCGGCCCAGCAGCTCTCGTTCCTTCGCGAGCGGGGGCGGGTGCAGGGAAGAACAACGCCGCGGCCGGACTTTGTGCCGGCCGTCGAGGGGCTGGTCGAGGATCGGTCGCTGCACGACGACATCCAGCGGCTGGCCGCGGCGCTTGCGACGCCCGCGCCGGCCTGAGCCCGGGCTAGAAATCCCGTCGGCAGAAGATCCATGCGGCGAGGGCGAGCACGAGGGCTTCGAAGAGCAGCGAGGTGCCCAGGACCCAGCCCAGCGACCGACGGTTGATCGCGTCGCTGGTCTCTTTGACGTCCTGGTCGCCGGTGAAGTTGGCAAGCAGGCGGAACAGCCCCTCCTGATCCTCCTTGTCGACCACGGTGCGCTGGAAGAGGTTCTTGGTCTCGCCGGTCTTGGGCATCAGTGTGACGACGGCCTTGAGGATCCGATGCCAGCGGCGAACGCTCTCGGCGCTCTTGGCCCGCTCGGGACGTCGCGTCTCCAGCGAGGTGATCTGGCCGGACAGACTCTCGCGGCTGCGACGCAGCCCGTCAAGCGATTGCGAGGCCTGGGCGGCAAACAGCACGGCGCGTCCGGCGGAGAGCAGGCGGTTGGTCCCGCCCGGCCGACGCGGCGGACCGCGCGACGGGTCGCGGGCGTCCGCAGGGCCGCTGGAATCGGGCGTCGCTGCGTCGGGCGTGGGCGCGGATTGTGCAATGTCGCCGGGGAGCGTCTCGACGGCCGGTTGCCGGGCTTCGGACGCCGCGGTGGTCTCGGCGATCTTGTCGTCGACGGCTTTGAGCGTGTCGCGGAGTTGTCCGAGCTGTGAGTCGATCCGAACGACCTCGCCCTCGCTGCGAACGCGCTCGCTCTGCAGGATGCCTTCGGTCGTCGTGAACGCCCAGATGCCCAGCCAGATGATCACCGTGCCCAGGAGCGCCAGGAGCGTTGAGCGCGTCGCCATCCCGATGAGCACGCAGATGCAGAACACGTAGCTGAACACGAGCGTGGCGATGGGGATCGCCATCAGCGGTGTCGGGCTCCAACTCCCGCCGCGGATGCCCATCACCAGCCATGCCCCGATGCCGAACACGGCCGACTGGGCCGCGACGAATAGAAGCCCGGCCGCGTACTTGGTCAGGAACAGCCGCAGACGCCCGATGGGGCGGGAGAGCGAGAGCTCGATGGAACCCGAGGAGACCATGTCGGGGATCATGCCCGCGGTGGAGACCAGCGCCAGCAGGATCGCCCCCCAGGTGAGCCACCAGTTGACGCCGACCCAGGAAAGGATGAACGCGTAGAAGCCCTTGGGTGAGATCTCTTTGCTCGAGACCAAGGGGAGTTCGACGGTGACGCCGAACATCTCGATACCGCGCTCGTTGTTGGTCGGAATCGCCAGCGCGACGACGACGGCCAGCGAGATCGCCATGACGATCCAGAACAGCTTCTTGCTGTTCAGCTCGCGGTAGGCGTCGAGGAAGATGGCCAGGGTCTGCCGCATGGTTCAGCGCTTCCCGTCCGCCGCGCCGGGCTTGAGGACCTGCCCCGTCGTCGGGTCGGTCACGGCCTTCATGAAGAGGTCTTCGAGAGATTCACGCACGGGGCGAACGGACCTGATCGTGACATTCGCACGCCGGAGCGCGTCGATCAGCGGCTGGACGGCCTCGGCGTCGTCGCTGCCAACGCGGAGGAGGGTGCCGTCGATCTCGACCTTCAACGCCGACGACCCGACTCCGTTCGCCACGCCCGCGAGCGCGTCGGCGGGCCCGGCGGTGTCGATCTCGTAGCGCCGGCTATCGCGGGTCAGCTCGTCGATGGTCCCCACCGAGGCGACCTTTCCCTGCACCAGGATCGCGACACGGTCGCAGACCATCTCCAGCTCGCTGAGCAGGTGGGAGTTGAGCAGCACCGTTCGGCCCTGGTCGCGGATCGCCATGAGCACGTTGCGGATGTCGCGGCGGCCGACGGGGTCGACGCCGTCGGTCGGCTCGTCGAGCACGACCAGATCCGGGTCGTTCATCAGCGCGTTGGCGATGCCCAGGCGCTGCCGCATGCCCTTGGAGAAGCCCTTGACCTTGTGGTCGGCCCACTTGTCGATGCCAACCAGTGCGAGCAGTTCGGGGGTCCGCTTCTTGCGTTCGGCCCGCGGCACGTCGGCCAGGGCGCCGAAATAGTCGAGCACCTGGGCAGCGGTGAGATACTCGGGGAACTTGTGGTGCTCGGGCAGGTAGCCCACGCGGCGGAGGGCGCCCTTGTCACCCACGCGCTGGCCAAGCATCGTGCCCGCGCAGGTCGTCGGGCGGATCACCGTCATCATGATCTTGACGAGCGTGGACTTGCCGGCGCCGTTCGGGCCAAGGAGCCCGAAGATCCCGCCGCGCTGGATCCGCATGTCGATCCCGCGGAGCGCGTGGACCTTCTTGCTCCCCCAGGCGCCGGAATAGACCTTGGAGACCCCCGTCAGGTCAAGGGCGTAGTCGCCGGCGCTCGCGGTGGCTGGGTGGGACATCGGGCATGAGGATACCCGGGCCGGGACGGGCCGCGGCAGACGCGAGGGTGTGGACTCAGCCCGGGCCGGCGGTCATTCGGCGTGCCCGGCCTCGGCCGTACGGTGGTCTGTGCCGGTGGTTGCGCGGGCGTTCATGGCGTCGACCAGCTCGCTCTGCCAGGGGTGCTCGCCCATGAACTCGACCTTGCCGGTGGTGATGTCGCAGATCGCCCCGACGACTTTGAGTTCGTTCTTGTCGATCGCGGCCCGGAGCTCGGGGCTCTGGCGGATGAGCGAGAAGACCTGCTGCCAGACGTTCTCCTTGATCGCGAGGCTCGCCAGCTGCTTCTCGTCGGCGCCGGGGTTGTTGCGCCTCGTTCGCTCCACCGCCGGGGCGATCTCCGCGACCAGCCCGCCGAGCTTGCCGTGCAGCTGCGCGCCCGACGCGGCGGCCGCGACGGCCCCGCACTTGGTGTGCCCCATGACGACCAGCAGCGGCGTCTTGAGGTGCCCGACGCCGTACTCGATGGTGCCCGTCTCGCTGTTGCCCGCGACGTTGCCCGCGACGCGGACGACGAAGACATCGCCCACGCCGCGATCAAAGAGCCGCTCGACGGGCAGACGCGAATCGGCGCAGGTCAGCACGGTGACGAAGGGCTTCTGGCCGTTGTCGGCCGTCGCGCTCCGACGGGCCATTTCGGTGTTGGGCGAGCTTGCGCGGCCGGCGACCCAGCGGGCGTTGCCGTCCTGCAGCATCTTGAGCGCGGTGTCGGCCGTGACCGGGGCTTCGGAGTCAGCATCGGGCTTTGCCGCAGGCGTGCGCATCGTGCGGGCGGGCTGTTCGTCCTCGTCGCGGTCGCCCTTGGTAGCGGGTTTGCTCGGGCTGGCCTTGGCTTCCGGCCTGGTCTCGGACTTGCCCTCGGGCTTGCCGTCGTCCTTCGACTCGGGCTTGGCGACGACCTTCGCCGCCGGCGCGGGCTTGGCGTGATCGGTGTGGGTGTCGGCGCCCAGAGCGACCGGTGTGCCGCTCGCAGCGAGCAGCAGCGTGGTGGCGGCCAGAACAACGAGCGGAAAACGCGTTATGGACATGCGGTGCCTCCGGAAGTGTGGACGAGGGATCATCGGGAGATCCGGGTCGCCCTTGGACAGCGGGGAGACAATTGCCCGGCAAGCCCGCCGCACGGGGGGGGCGCCCGCAGTCAGCGCTCGCGTTATCGGGCCGCGCGGGGCCTGCGGGCAACGATGTGGAACACGTGCCAGTGCTTGGGCTCGCCGAAGGCGTTCTTGCCTTCGCGCTCGACCTCGTCGAGCATCTCGGGGACAAGCCCGGCCGTCGTGAGCAGCGCGTCGACCTCGGCCTTGGTGTGGAACGTGCGGGCGATGCCGTCGGGTGTCGTTGCCCACTGGTCGTGGACGCCGAAGAGTTGGCCCGCGAACCGTCCGCCGGGTTTGATGACGCCCGCCAGCCGCGTCCACAGGGTTGGAAACTCGCTTGGATCGCAGTGGGGGATCGAGAAGCTCGCGTTGACGAGGTCGGCGGGCACCAGGGCCGCGTCCTCGAAGCGCTGCACTCGGGCCTCGAGCCGGTCCATGTGTTCCAGCGGCGTGCGGTCCAGGATCCGCCTGGCGGCCTCGGGCGACGAGTCGATCGCGATCACCCGCCAGCCGCGGGCGAGCGTTTCCAGCGTGTCGCGTCCGTCTCCCGCTCCGAGGTCGATCGCCAGCGGGCGGTTGGTCGGCACGATCAGCGACTGTGCCCCGCGTCGCTCGGCGTCGAACGTGTCCAGGGCCCGCACCAGCGTCTCCCGCGGCGGCAGGCCCTTGACGGCATCGAAGTAGCGGCTCCAGTCGTACGCCTCGCCCATGGCGGCAGCATACCCCGAAGCGATCAACAGGGCTGGCCCGGCCGCGAACGCTTTGGATCCCGTGCGTCCGGCGGACGGCGGCCGACGAATATCCTCGCCCATGTTCCCCACCACACAGGACTTCATTCGAGCCCTGGACCGCGCCGGCGAGCTGGCCCGTGTTTCGGCGCCCGTCTCGCCGGTGCTCGAGATCACCGAGATCGCCGACCGCCAGAGCAAGTCGCCCTGCCCAGTCCTGCCTGCGCCCGCCACGCGGGCCACCGATCCGCGCCACCACCACCTGGGCGGCAAGGCGCTGCTCTTCGACAACGTTCGCGGCTCGGACTTCCCGCTGCTCATCAACCAGTTCGGCTCGTACCACCGCATGGAAATGGCCCTGGGGGCCCACGCCGAGGGCGGGCACACGCCCGGGGGTCTCGAAGCCTTGGCCGCCAAGATCGGCGCGCTCGCCAAGCCCGAGCCGCCGCGCTCGCTGGCCGAGGTCTTCGCCAAGCTCCGTCAGTTCGCGCCGCTCCTGAAGATCCCGCCCAAGCGTCGCCGCGGCCTGGGCCTGTGCCAGCAGATGGTCGTCCCGCAGGAGCGCGTCGATCTCACCCGCCTGCCCATACTCCGCTGCTGGCCCCACGACGGCGATTACGCGGCCTTGGGCTATCCCGCGGGCGTCAACGATGGCATCGCCGGACTGGGCCGCGGCCCGGATTGGGAGGCAAACCACCGCGGGCGCTACATCACGCTGGCGGGCATCCACACCGTCCACGCCGACGACCGCGACAACCCGAAGCCCCCGAGCCACAACGTCGGCATGTACCGCGTGCAGCTGCTGGGCAAGCGGCACCTGGCCATGCACTGGCACATGCACCACGACGGGGCCCGCCACTGGCGCTCGTGGAAGAAGCTCGGCAAGCCCATGCCCGTCGCCATCGCGCTCGGCGGCGAGAGCGTCATGCCCTACGCCGCCACGGCCCCGCTGCCCCCGGGCATCAGCGAGCTGCTGCTCGCGGGCTTCCTCAACCGCGGCGGCATCCCCATGGTCCGGGCCCGCACGGTCCCGCTCTGGGTACCCGCGAGCGCGGAGATCGTCATCGAGGGATATGTGTCGCCCGAGGCGGGCCTCATCGGCTTCGACCCGCGCGATCCGGGCTCGGGGCCGCTGGGTCCCGGCGCCGTCTTCGAGGGGCCCTTCGGCGACCACACGGGCTTCTATTCGCTGCCCGACCGCTATCCGCTGCTGGAGGTGACGGCGGTCACACACCGGCGCGACGCGGTGTATCCGACCACGGTGGTGGGCCTCCCGCCGCAGGAGGACTATTTCATGGGCAAGGCGACCGAGCGGCTGTTCCTCCCGCTGCTCAAGACGATCGTTCACGACATCGCCGACTACGACCTCCCGATGTTCGGCGTGTTCCACTCCTGCGCGCTGGTGCAGATCAGGAAGGAGTATCCGCTGCAGGGCCGGCGGGTCATGCACTCGATCTGGGGCGCGGGGCAGATGGCCTGGACCAAGCAGATCGTGGTGGTCGATCAGGACGTCGACGTGCACGACGAGACGGCCGTGCTGCGGGCGGTGGGGGAGCATTGCCACCCGGCGCGCGACGTGTGCACGGTGGAGGGTCCGGTCGACATTCTCGACCATGCTGCGCCGTACCTCGGCGCGGGAACAAAGGTCGGATTCGACGCGACGCGGAAGTTCGCCGGCGGCGCGGAGGACGGGCGCGGGCCCGCCGTGGGGGCATCCGTTGCACGCACTCGGCTCGCGCCGGGACACGCCGAGCGACTTGTCGAACGCGTTCTGGCGATCCCCGGCGTCCGCGCCGCGGCGTGCCCCGCCGAGCTCGGCCACGACTGGCTCCTGCTCAGCCTCGCCAAGCCGGAGGGCGACACTGGACAACTGGCGTCCAGCGTGGCCGAGGCTCTCGGGTCGATCGGTCCCGTCGCGCGCGACGCATCGTCGGGCGTCCTTCCGCCGCCGTTCGTGCTGCTTCTGGGCCCGGCCGTCGACCCGACGAACATCGACGAGTCGCTGTTCCATTGGTGCGCCCACACCGACGCGGGGCGCGACGCGATCGGCGACGCGGGCCGAACGGGGCGGCTGGTCTACGACGCGACGCCCAAGGGCCCACAGGAGCGGCGCAACGGGCTGCCGGCGCGGTCCTGGCCGCCGATACTGGCCAACGCGCCCGAGGTCGTCCTGGGTGTCGATGCACGGGCCTCCGAACTCGGCCTCGGTTGAGCTGCTTTCCCGCGGAGGAGCTCAGGCCATCCGGATCCAGCGCAGCAGCGTCCGGAAGTTCGGCGGCTTGCCGTACATGAGCACGCCCACGCGGAACACCTTCGACGCGCCCCACGCGCAGACGACCACGGTGACCAGGCCCACCAGGATCGCCACCGGCGGCTGCCACGCCGGCGGCGGCTCGGAGCCGCTGAGCCGCAGCATCATGACAAACGGATTGACCCCCGGCACGAAGCTGAGGATCGTCGCGAACATCGAGTTCGGGGCCCGGCTGATGGGCATCCACAGCAGCCAGGGGAGCATGATCAGGAGCATCAGCGGGGTCATGAGCGACTGGGCCTCGCGAAGCTCGTTCACCGCCGACCCGACGGCCGCCATCATGCTCGCGATCGTGGTGAACGCGATCAGGAAGAACACCACCAGATACACCAGCATCATCGGATCGAGCTGGTGCTGGAGCGCGAAGGCGAACAGCGACGCGATCCCCATGCCCGAATAGACCACCAGGATCACCAGCCCCACGCACATCTGCCCCAGGATCTTGCCGACCATCAGCTCCAGCGGCGAGACCGCCGAGAGCAGCACCTCCATCACCCTGCTGGACTTCTCCTCGATCGTCGTGGTGAGCAGATAGTTGCCCCCCGTCATCACCGACATCATCAGGAGGAGCATGAACGCCATCGGCAGCATGAACTGGAACACCCCGGCCGACTTCTTGACCCCGCCCCCGGCCGTCACGGCCCCGACCTTCGCGTCGGGCGCGTCGAGCAGTCGCCGAAGCTCCTGCACGCCCAGCCCGCCCGCGGCGAACCGCGGATCGGCCGCGACGCGCGCGTCGACAATCGCCTGGCCCACGCGCCGCTCGATCTCGCTGGTGATCTCGGTGTCCAGCCGGTTGGCCGTCAGCAGCTCGAAGCGCGAGTAAGCGCCCGATTCGCCCGGCGAGAGCGCCCCCTCGGGAACGATCGCCACGGCGATGGTGCCCACGCCTTTGCCGGGCACGTCGCGCTGGCCCCGCACGTCGACCTCGCCCAGCAGCTTCTTCTGCTCCTCGACATCGGTCCCGGGAGGGAGCACCGTCACGCTCAGGGCCTTGAGCTTGGCCAGCTCGTTGTCCAGCGCCGCCGTCGCGAACCGCCCGGCGGCCTGCGTCTGCGGGCCCGCGACGCCCAACTTCTGGGCCTGCTCCTCGGCCAGCTTTCCGACCGCGGCGGCCCGGTCGGCCCGCTCCTTCTCGATCCGCTCGGTGCTGAACCGCTCCAGCACGCGCGGCCCGACCGCGCCGCCCGGGGTCTGGTCGATCACCGCGATGTTTCCCGTGACCGTCGGTCCCTTGAGCAGCTGCGTCAGCGAGATCGCGCCCACGACCATCACGATCATCACCGGCGTCATGAGCACGCCCAGCAGGAAGCCCTTGGTGAAGACCGTGGTGACGAACTCCCGCCGCGCGACGAGGAAGGTCTTCATCATGATGCCGCCCCCTGGAGCGCCTCGGCCTCATCAGTCCTGCGGAGCTCCTGCCGCAGGGCCCCCGCGTCGTCGTGATCGGTAACGAGCCCGATGAACACGTCTTCGAGGCTGACGCGCTTGAGCTCGACGCGGCGCATCGCCGCGGCGCCGGCCAGTGCGGCCAAAACGCGATAGGGCGGCGTCCGATCGTCGACGCGGACCGTGAGCTCGCTTGTCCCCACTTCGACGGAGCGCACGCCCGGCAGGGCCCGGAGCGAGTCGGGGTCCACGCCCCGCATCTCCTCGGGCTCGGCAACGATCGTCCTGGGGTCGAACCGGGCCCTGATCCCCCCGATCGTGTCGTCGAGCACCTTGACCCCCTGGTGGATCATGAACACACGGTCGCAGAGCTGCTCGGCCTCGTACATCGCATGTGTCGAGAACACGATCGTCCGCCCGGCCCGGTGCTGCTCGTCGATCAGCGACCGCATCAGGCGGCGGTTGACCGGGTCCAGCCCGCTGAACACCTCGTCGAGGATGAGCAGGTCCGGCTCGTGGATGACCGCCGCGATGAACTGGACCTTCTGCTGCATGCCCTTGGAGAGCTCGTCGCAGCGCTTCTTCCCCTCGCGCCCGAGCCCGACCTTCTCGAGCCAGTCGGCGCTGCGGCGCTTGGCCGCCGCGCCGTCAACGCCCTTGAGCCGGGCCATGTACGTCAGGAATGCGCCCACGCGCATCTTCTTGTACACACCGCGTTCCTCGGGCAGGTAGCCGATGCGGTCTTTGCTCTCAACGGCCGACGGCCGCCCGAGCACCGAGAGCGAGCCCGAGTCCGGGAAGATGATCGACATGATCATGCGGATTGTGGTCGTCTTGCCCGCGCCGTTGGGCCCGATGAACCCGCACAGCGAGCCCGAAGGCACGGCTAGCGAGAGGTCGTTGACGGCGGTCTTGTCGCCGAAAGTCTTCCGGAGCTGCGCGATCTGGATAGCGTCAGTCATGTGGTCCACGAGCGTAGGAGCGCCCCGGGCCGGGCCGTCCGTCGCGACGCGGCGGGCCAACGTCCTACCCGGCGCGAAGGGCGGCCGCGGCCTGGGCGAGCTCGCTCGACACCACGCGGTTCCGTCCGGCGTGCTTGGCCGCATAGAGGTTGCGGTCCGTCGCTTCCAGCCACTGCTCGGGCGTGACGTCGCCCGGCCCGCCGGAGCAGCCCACGAGCCCGATCGACATCGTCACCGGCGACTCGGGATGCTTTGGCCAGACCAGCTGGGCCATCGCGGCTCGGATGCGGTCGGCCACGGTCGTGGCATCCGCGGCCGATGTGTTGGGCATGATGAGCACGAACTCTTCGCCGCCGTAGCGGCACGCCACGTCCGGCGTGCGGCATTCGCGCTGGAGGAGCTGCGCCGTGCCGACCAGGACCTGGTCGCCCGCGGGGTGCCCGTATGTATCGTTGACGCGCTTGAAAAAATCGATGTCCAGAAGGGCCATCGCCAGCGGCTGGTTGTACCGCCGGCACTCGGCAAACTTTTCGGCCCAGCGCTTGTTGAACGCGGCCCGGTTGCCCAAGCCCGTCAGCCCGTCGACATCCGCGCGATCGGCCAGCAGCCGCAGCAGGTGGTCCATCCGAAGGGCCGCCCGGAGGCGGGCCCGGAGCTCGGCGAGGTCGAAGGGCTTGGTCACATAATCGGTCGCGCCAAGGTCGAAGGCCGTCACCTTGTCCTCGGAGGACTGCAGGCCCGAGAGCACGATCACCGGGACGTTGTGCGTGTGCGGGTCGTCCTTCAAGGCACGGAGCACCTCGAAACCGTCCATGTCGGGCATGTCGAGATCGAGCAGGATCGTCGCGGGCTTCTGGGTGCGGGCGAGCTCGACCGCCTCGCCGGCCTTGGTCGTCCCCACCAGCGTGATCTGCTCGTGGCGGAGCCGGGCCTGGAGCAGGCGATGCACGTCGATGGAATCATCGACGAGCAGGACAAGGGGCTTGTCATCGGTGCTGGTGGACACTGTCCGCGTAGTCCTTACAGAGGCGGTTAAGGCTGGCACGCCGCGCCGCTTGGGTGCCGAGTCGATCTTCCCCCGACGCGTTCAATCAGCTCCAGTTCACGGCTCAGGCGACGGTCGCTCTGCGGCAGAGCTCGATCAGTTCATCGACGCGTTCGCGCACGCGATTCAACTCCTCATCCGCTGGAGCCGGGGAAACATCGAGTAATATCCCCTCCAGCAGCGCCGCCGAGTGCCCGAGGTCCGCAAACCCGTACCCCCCGGCTGCCCCCTTGAGTTGGTGCGCGATCCGCTGTACTTGCGCAAGCTCGCGACGCTCAAGCAGTTCACGTAGTCCCTCGGTCCGCTGCGGCAGTTCCTCGACGAACATCGCGATCAACTCGACCATGTCCGGGTCCAACGACAGACTGCTGCGGATTGCCCCCGAAGAGTGGGGGGACCCCGGCGTCGAACTCGGATTGGACGATGAGTCACTGGGCATGCTGGCCTCCGCACCCGACCATCGGTCGCCCTCCGACCGCGGTTCAGACGAAAGCAAAGTCGACATAGATGGTCGGAAAGCTGCCAAGCCAACTGGCCAAGATTGGCCAGGAAACTGGGTCCGAAAGCATTCCAAAAACGCGACTCCCCGCGACCACGTGCAACGCGGTGCGGGGAGCGGCAATGACCCCATGGGGGTCCGAACTATCGCGGATTCCTTCGGGAAATCCGGGGATCGATGATTCGGGCGGCAGCAAATCCGGCAACATTCAAGCGAGTTTTGGTTCGCCGACGCCCACGCCGGCAACCCCAGCACCCCCGGCCAAGCCCACCGACCCCGCGCTCGCCGCGATTGTTGCCGCATGGCCGAACCTGCCGCCGGCAATCCGGTCGGGTGTCGTGGCGATGGTGACGGCGTCGACCATTGAGACGGAAGTGCAGCGATGAGCCGGAAGAAGAGTCGGACGGACGCCCCACCGTCAGCAAACGGGGCAAACGGGGTGGGCAACGGAGGCGGCG
>JBBQRT010000058.1:0-20300 GCA_038214505.1 Phycisphaerales bacterium
CGCAGGACCGGCGTCGGCGCAGACGGCTGTGTCGTGGTACGTGGTGGCGGCCGGCGGCGGGCTGGCGGGCGACGGGATCATGAGCGTTGAGGGGACGATCGGGCAACCGGCCGTCGGCCTGGCGCTGATCTCGACGGATGCGCCGGCGTATTGCCCGACGGCGCTCCGGCTGGCACCGGGGTTCTGGCACCCCAACCGCACGGTGTGTGCGGCGGACTTCAACCAGAACGGCGCGCGGGACGTGTCGGACATCTTCGCGTTTCTGAGCACCTGGTTCGCCGGGGGGCTTCAGGCCGACGCCAACTGCTCCGGCAGCGTGCTCGTGGACGACATCTTCGCGTTTCTGAGCCTGTGGTTCGCCGGCTGCTAGGCGGACGCGGGACTTTCGGGTCAGGGGGGCGGCTGGCCCCCCGGGTTGCTTGGCGCTCGAGCGTCAAGCGCCCGCCGGGACCGGCGGGCGACGACGGGCGGAGGGCGCCGGAGGGGGTGCCTGGGTGTGATCACGCGCGTTTTGGATCCGTCGTGGGCGTTTTGCGCCAGCACGGTTTTGTCGTTTCCGGAGCTGCAGCGGCGGGTGGATCTGCGGCTGCCGCTTTCGGAGGCGGCGGCGGCGGAGCTGCGTGGGCTGCGGCTCGGGGAGCGGTTTGGCGTGGTGACACCGTTCAACCTGCGGGGGCCGGAGTTGATGCGCGACGCGAAAACGGGGCGGCTGAGCAAGCGGGACGGGTAGCTGTCGCGGGCCGGGCTCGCGTCCGGCAACGCGACGGGGGCGACCCGGAGCGGACGCACGAGGAACTGCGGTTTGCGATCGGCCAGCCGCGGGAGGTAGCGCGGCGGCGGAGGATCAAACACAGGCAGTCGGCGGTGTTCGACTTTGACGGGCGTGGGTTCTGGCTGGTGCCAGCGCCGGTGGTGGGAGACGCGGAGAGGCTGCTGCGGGGGGTGAGGGGGGTGGGGGAGGTGGGGGAAACGAGAACGCCGTGCCCGGGGGCACGGCGCTGCTCGTCAAAGTCGGGGTGACAGGATTTGAACCTGCGACCTTTTGACCCCCAGTCAAACGCGCTACCAAGCTGCGCTACACCCCGATTGGTGTGAGTGGTGATAGTAGGCGGGGAGCACCGGGGTGTGAAGGGCGAGGAGGGAATGGGGGTCGGGGTTGGGGACGCGGGCCGTCACCTGCTTGACGCTTCGCCGCAAGCAGTCTTGTCACGCTTGCGCGGGAGTGGAGGCGGGAGACGGGAGGAGTTATTGGGCGGAGAGGGTGGTGAGGAACTGGGCGAGGTCTTGGCGCTGCTGGTCGAGCTGGGTCTGCTGGGTGCTGCGCTGTTCGCGGAGCTGGTCGAGGTCGGTTTCCTGCCTGGTGAGGCGGGCGACGTAGCTGGCGTAGAGCTGGGAGTTGCGGTCGATGGCGCCCATGTTCTCGCGGATGCGGCTCTGGTCCTTGGCGATCTCGTCGATGCGGGATCCAAGCTGGGCGAGGGTGCGCTCGGTCTGGGCTATGGCGGCCTGGCGCGTGGCGGCGTCCTGGAAAGCCTTGACGACGGCTTCGGAGGCCTTGCCGTCGCGGCGGTACTGCATCAAGGTTTCGAGGTTGAGGCTGGTGATGCCCATGGACTCGGCGCGGACGCGTTCCTGAGCGACGGTGAACCGCTTGGCCTTGGCGGGCTCGAGGTCGAGGGTGAAGCGGTAGAGGTCCTGGGCCTGCTCGGTGGGCTTGATGGTTTCGACGAGCTCGAAGCCGGGGGAGATCGGGTGCTCCAGGATGAGGGTGCGGGGGCGGGCGGCGTCCTTGTTGGCGAGTTCGTAGGTGGTGGTGAGGCGGTCGCGGACGGACTGGACGATGGTGCCGCGGTTGATGATGAGCTTGGTGATGGTGGCGGCGGAGTCGGCCTTGGTCAGCACGGCGACATCGAGGTCGAGGGCATAGGCCAGGAAGCGCTTGTCGGCCTTGGGGATCTGGCCGATCTGGGCGTCGCCGGCGTAGGCGGCGCCGTCGAATACGGAGATGGGGCCGGGGAGGAGGGGCTGGCCCGAGTCGTTGGTGAGCTCGACACCGCGCATCGGGAACTGGGAGCCATCGGCGGCGTTGAAGATGCTGACGCGGCGGCCGGAGATCTGGCCGGACATGATGGGGATCATGGCGGACTTCTGGCGTTCGATGGAGACGGGGGCGTTGACCTGGAACTGGAAGACCTCGCCAACGGAGACGCCGGAGGCGGCGGGCCTGGCGGCGTAGTCGGACATGGCCGAGGCACGGAGGGCTTCGTAGTCGCCACTGCTGGCGCCGGCGGAGGCCGGGGCTGCGGCCGGGGCTCGAGAGCCGACGGCCATCTCTCGGGGGCGGGGAGAGTTGGTTGACTTTTGCGACTGCATGACGTTCGAGAACATGGACTCATCGCTTCGGCCCGCGGCGTCGGCCTCGGCGAGCTGCTGCTGATCGACGCCAAGGGCGAAGATGCGCGGGGCGACGCCGGGGATGGTGGGGACGGGGATCATGGGGCGGGCGCTGTAGAGCGGTTCGTAAAGGTCCATCTGGAACGAGACGGGTCGGCCGGAGACGAGGCCGAGCTGGACGCCGGCCCAGTCCTGGTCGGTGGTGTTCTCGACGATGGCCCAACCCTGGAACATGAGCTTGTCGGCGTCTTGGCCCGAGGCGGCGGGCTCGGGGAGGACCAGGCGATAGGAGGTCTTCCAGACCGGCATCTCGTGGACATACGCCACGACGACGCGGCGGTCGCCCTCGCCGGCGAAGCGGAGCTCGACGGTCTTGGTGCGGTCGGCGCGATACTCGGCAAGGGCCGCGAGGGCCTTGTTCAGCTCGGCGGCGAGCTCCTTGTCCTGGATCTCGAAGGTGCCGATGTCGGGGATGGCGATGGAGCGGATGCCCGACTCGGTGACGAGGTTGACGTGGGGGACGCGGACGGGGTCCTTGTCCTTGGGGGCGGCGGCGAGGCGTTCTTCGACGCCCAGGATGGTGCCGGAGATGGGCTCGCCGGCGACGGTGATTTTGATGAGCGCGCCGCGGAGCTGGCTCAGGAGTTCGGGGATGCCGGGGTTGGCGGCGATGTTGATGCCGAAGGAGGCAAGGCGTTTGCCGAGGGGCTCCTTTGAGCCATAGGAGACGGATTCGATCCGGCCGCCGGAGAGGTCCAGGAGGATCATGGACTTGAGGATGTCGTTGATCTGCTCGGTTTTGAAGCGGAGCTGGAGGTCGGAGTTGCCGGTGAGCTGGCCGGAGCGTTCGAAGTAGCCGACGCCGGAGCGGTAGAGGGTGATTTTGCGGATGGGGATGAGCTGGTCGGCGGTGGGCTCGGCGGGGGCGGGCTGATTGGGCTGGGCGGGCTTGGCGGCGGCGGGAACGGCGGCGGGGGGAACGGCGGCGGGGGGAACGGCGGCGGGGGGAACGGCGGCGGGAGGCGTAGCGGGGGGAACGGGGGCGGGGGGCGGCGTAGGCTGAGCGAGGCAGGTCAGCGCCGAGAAGGCGAGGGCTGTGCCGGCCAGGAGCGCGAGGGCGGCGGGGCGGAGGTGCTGGCGGGCGGTGATGCGAGTGGGCATGGGGGCTCCTGTCGGGGTGGGTGGACTCACGCAGTCTACCGGGTGGGGGGCTGGGGGAGGCCGGAAGACGGTTGATGTGGACGAAGCCTGTGGGAGGGCCGAGGAGGCCGCCGGGGACGGGCGGGGTGATTAAGGCGGCCCGCCGGGGACCGGCGGGGTATACAGGGCGGGGGAGTGGGGCGGGAACTCGGGGTGAAGAAACTGGAACACCTATTGTCCCGAACACGCTTCTGACGGGCTCGGTTCGGGGCTTTGACGAGTGGAACGACATGCCGCAACTGCCGGTTTTGAACAATGGTCGAGGATTGCCGGACGGCATAGCTGGAGCGGCCAGGCAGGAGCTTGGAGGTGTGTCGGGGATTGGCGGGGCGGTGGCCGATGCCGGGCGCGAGGCGATTGCGGCGGGGCTCACGGCGCTTTTGAGCACGGGCGGGGGCGCGGACGGGACGGGCGGGCAGGTGCGGTTCGGGCGTCACGACCGGCTGCTGTATGCGACCGACGCTTCGCTGTATCAGGTGGAGCCGATCGGGGTGGTGATTCCGGCGAGCGTGGATGATGCGGTGCGGGTGGTGCGGTTTTGTGCACAGAATGACGTGGCGTTGCTCGCGCGGGGGGGCGGGACAAGCCTGGCGGGGCAGTGCGTGAACCATGCCGTGGTGATGGACTTCACGCCGATGTGCCGCGGGGTGGTGTCGGTGGATGTGGCGGGGCGGACGTGCACTGTGGAGCCGGGGATCGGGATCGACGAGCTCAACGAGCAGTTGGCGGCGCAGAAGACGGGGCTGTTCTTCGCGCCGGACCCGGCGACGAGCCGTCAGGCGGCGGTGGGCGGGTGCATCGGGAACAACGGCGCGGGGGCGCGGTCGATCCGGTATGGGCGGACCAGCGAGAACGTCGAAGCGCTCGAGGTGTGTTTGAGCACGGGGCAGCGGGTGTGGCTGGGGCCGGGGGCTGGGGAGAAGGATGCGGTGGCGCGGGAGCTTGGGGCGAAGGTCATCGAGATCGTGCGGCGGTACGCCGCGCCGATCCGAGAGCGGTTTCCGCGGACGGTGCGTCGGAACGCGGGGTACGGGCTCGACATGATTCTGGATCAGGTCGAGGCGGGGGCGACGGCCGAGACGGTGGACCTGTCGAAGCTCTTGTGCGGGAGCGAGGGAACACTGGCGGTAACGCTGCGGGCGAGGCTCAAGCTGAACCCGATACCGACGGCGAAGGGCATCGCGGTGGTGAGTTTTAAGACGCTCGAGGACGCGATCGCGGCGACGAAGCCGATCATCGATGCGTGCCTGGGGCTTGGGCTGACGGCGATCGAGCTTCTCGATGATGTCGTGCTGGACGCGGCGCGGGGGAACATCGAGTATCGCGAGTATGTCAACCTGCTGCCCGGGGCGGACGCGTCGGCGCGGGAGCCCAAGGCGGCGCTCTATGTCGAGTTCTTCGGATTTGCGGGCGGGAGGGCGGATGTTGAGCGCGGCTTTGCGGTGCTTCGTGAGCTCTTGTCGCGGACGGCGGGGGTGATGCCGGGCGGTATTGCGGTGTATACGGATGCGGGGGCGATGCTGAAGGCCTGGGCCCTTCGGAAGGCGGGGGAGCCCTTGCTGCATGGGCTGCCGGGGGCGCGGAAGCCGATCACGTTTGTCGAGGACAATGCTGTGCCGGTGGAGCGGCTGGGGGAGTTTGTCCGCGAGTTCAAAGAGATTGTGAAGAAGCACGGGACGCGGGCGGCATACTGGGCCCACGCGTCGGTGGGCGTGCTGCATGTTCGGCCGATGATCGACCTGCACGACCCGGCCGATCGGGAGCGGATGCGGGCGATCGCGGTGGAGGTGGCGGACCTTGCGCGGGCGTGCGGCGGGATCATGTCGGGGGAGCACGGGGACGGGCGGGTGCGCGGGCCGCTGCTGGAGCGGTTCTTCGGGCCGGAGCTGATGAAGGCATTCCGGGAGGTCAAGCGGGTGATGGACCCGCAGGGACTTTTGAACCCGGGGATGATCGTGTCGCCGGAGAGTTTGGGGACCATCACGGACAACCTTCGGGTGGATGCGGGGGGTGTTGGCGGCGGGATGGATGTGCACCCTCACATGCTCGAGGCTTCGCCGCGAGCGGACCTCGCCCGCTCGCGGGAGACTGGGCCCGAGACGGGGGTGGCGGGGCGGGTAGCGGGGGTTGAAACGTACTTTGACTATTCGGATTCGGGGGGATTTTCGCACGCGGTGGAGCAGTGCAATGGGGCGGGGGTGTGCCGCAAGCGGACGGGAGTGATGTGCCCGAGCTATCACGCGACGCTCGACGAGCGGCACAGCACGCGGGGGCGCGGCAACGCGCTGCGGCTGGCGATCACGGGGCAGATGCCGGGGGCGCGGGGGAGCGCGGGGGAGATGGGCGGGGCGAACTTTGACGATGAGGAGACGAAGAAGACGCTGGACCTGTGCCTGTCGTGCAAGGCGTGCAAGAGCGAGTGCCCGAGCAACGTGGATATCGCGCGGCTGAAGGCGGAGTACACGGCGCAGCGGTACAAGCGGACGGGCAAGGTGCCGATCGCGGCGCTGGCGACCGGGCACGTGCGGGTGCTCAACCGGATCGGGGCGATCACGCCTGGCCTTGCCAACGCGGTGAACGCGACGGCGGCGGCGCGGGGGTTCATCAATGCGGTGATGAACATTCATCCCGAGCGGAGCCTGCCGAAGTTCTCGCGGTCGCTGTACTCGGCGTTCAGGCCCTCGGCGACGCGGGTGGGGAGCACCGGGCAGGCGGCGCAGTCACGGGTGGTGCTCTATACCGACTGCTTCACGACATACAACGAGAGCCACATCGGCGTGGCGGCGGGGCGGGTGCTGGAGCGGCTGGGGTACGGGGTCGAGCTGAGCGCGAGCACGTGCTGCGGTCGATCGATGATATCGGTGGGGATGCTGGAGCAGGCGATCAAGACCATCGATGCTGCGCTCGAGCGGCTGCGGCCGGCGATCGAGGACGAAGGGGTGAAGGCGATCGTGGTGTGCGAGCCGTCGTGCCTGAGCGCGATGAAGGACGACTGGCTGGCGCTCAAGTGCCGCACGCCGCTGCAACTGCGGGAGAAGCTGGCGAAGAAGGCGTTGCTGCCGGAGCAGTTCATCGATGCGGCGTGGGACGCACACCCGGCGGCGGCGAGCGTGGACCTTTCGTCGCTGGGCGGCCGGGTGCTGCTGCACGGGCACTGTCATCAGAAGTCGCTGTGGGGTGTCGAGTCGAGCGCGAGGCTGCTGCGGCGGCTGGTCGGGGAGCGGTTGACGGTGCTGGACACGGGGTGCTGCGGGATGGCGGGGTCGTTCGGGTATGACCGCGAGCGGTATGGGCTTTCGATGCAGATTGCGGAGCTTGCGCTGCTGCCGTCGGTTCGGCGGGCGGAGCCGGGGGACGTGATCGTGGCGGCGGGTACGTCGTGCCGGCACCAGGTCCACGACGGCACCCGTGGGCTCGCGGGCGGGGCCCGGCGGGCCCTGCATCCGATCGAGCTTGTGGAGCGGCTCGTCCGGTGAGGGTCGGCCGCGGAGGGATCAGCGGGCGGGGTCGGGAACGGACTTCCAGAGACGCTCGATATCGGCGACGGTCGTGGAGGGCTTTGCGCCGGCGAGCTGGGGGGCGAAGAGAGCCACGCGGAGGTCTTCAAGTGCCCAGCGGTAGGCATCGAGCGCCGGGGGGAGGAGGGCGGTGGCGGCGGCGTGGGCGGCCCACTGGCCGGCATCGAGATTGACGAGCGCGCCGGCGCGGCGGGTCTGGGGGAGCGGGGCTTTGGCTTTTGCCGAGGACGGTGTAGCGGCTGGGGCGGCTGGCTCGCCGGCGGCTTCGAGCGACTGCCGGTGGCGGCTCATGGCCTGGGCGATGTACCCGGTGTATCGCTTCCAGTGCGGCGAGAAGGCGGCGAGGGCGGACTGCTCGACCTTGGAGCCTTCTTCGCGTAGGGAGAAGAGGCGTTCGCGCATGGATTCGGCGTAGATGGGATAGCGGCGGAGGCGCGGGTCGGAGACGTTGAGGAGGAAGCCGCGGGGCAGGAGATAGGTGGCGTGCTCGCGGATGTCGGCGATGGAGGCGGCCCAGAGGCGGGGCGTGCCGGAGGCGAGGCGGTGGGCGACCTTGGCGCGGGGCTCGAGGATGCGGGTGATGAGGTCGGCGACATCGCGCGAGACCGCGGCGAGGCGGTGGCGCTGGTCGGCGAGTCGCTGCTCGAAGTCGGCACCGGTGCGCACGGGGGGCTGGCCGAGCATGAAGGCACGTTCGGCCATGAGGGCGGCGAGATCGGCCTTGAGCTCGGCGGCTGTGCCGAATGGCTGGTAGAGGCGGACCAGGTCGTGGAGGTTTGGGAGCGCTTCGAGGTGGTAGCCGAGGTCTTCGGCGCAGGCGAGGGCGAAGAGGCGGCGAACGCCGTGGTGGTTGAGGGCGGCGGCGTGTTCGGGGGAAGCGGCAAGGGTGAGGGAGACGCTGTCGCGATCATCGACGAGGGCTGGGAAGGCGGGGGAGTCGGGCGAGTCGGGAGTCGTGCGGTCGGGGAGGTCGTCGAAGGTCCAGGCGGTCAGGTTTGTCTGGGCGAAGGCGACCTTGGCGCGGGCGGAGCGGGCCTTGGCCAGTCGGGGCTCGAGCTTTGTGATGAGCGCGGGGAGATCGCGGGATTCGGCGATGGGACGGTCGAGCTCATCGAGGACGCGGACGCGGAGCTTGAGGTGGTCGGGGAGGCCTTTGAGGGCGACCGTGAAGAGAGCGGGCGGGAGGTCGAGGGCGTAGAGAACGTGAATGGCTTCGGCGAGTGCGGTGGGAAGCGGGGCGGCGGCGAAGTCGAGCAGATCGGCGAGGGACTGGGCGAGATCGGGAAGCGGGGACTTGCTTTCAAGCTGGGCCCGCCTGTCCTTGGGGAGCTGCTTGAGGAGGACCAGGATGAGCTCGGGCACCAGGCCCGGGACGAGCCAGGCGGCGCGGTCGGGAGTGAGGGCGGGGAGGCTCAGGAGCGGGAGGGAGAGGGTGAGGCCGTCGTCGTCCTTGCCGGGCGCGAGTGCGTAGGCGATGGCGAGCGGCTTGGTTGCGCCGGGGAGGGCGATGGTGTCGGGGTAGCGGGACTGGTCGAAGGCTTCGGCGGCCTCGGGCTTGAGGACATCGGCGGGCGAGAGGCGGAGGTGGGGTTCGTTTGCGGGGTCGGCGGCGAGCCAGCGTGTGAGATCGTCGGGGCCGCGGATGTGTGACGGGAGTCTCGCGTCGAACCAGGCGGCGAGTTCGTCGTCGGTGCGGGCGAGGTTGCGTTTGCGGAGGCGATGCTCGGCATCGCGGGCGTGGGCGAGGGTGGCGCGGGTGTGCGCGATGAGTGGAAGGTCGGACTTCCAGCGGGCCTTGGCGAGGGCCTCGGCGATGAAGATGCGGCGGGCGGCGGCGGGGTCGGCCTTGGCGAGATCGGCGGGGCGGCGCGGGACGGCGACGATGCCGCTCATGGAGACCCGCTCGAAGGCGCTCGGGACGCCGGTCTCGGCGTCGAGGTGGGGGTCGGTGAGCTGCCGCTTGAACATGTGGGCGGCGAGCTCTTCGAGCCACTCGGGGTCGATCTTGGCGACGGTGCGGGCGTAGAGACGGGAGGTTTCGACGATCTCGGCGGCCATGATCCACTTGGGGGACTTCTTGAAGAGCGCGGAGCCGGGGAAGATGTGGACAACGCCGCCGCGGACGGAGCGATAGTCGAACGAGCCTTGCTCGGCCTCGCGGCAGGCGACGTTGGAGATGAGGCCCGCGAGCAGGGCGCGGTGGATCCGGTCGGGGTCGGCGCGGGGGGCGCCGGGCGGTGCTATAGAGATGTCGAGATCGCGGGCGATGTCGCGGAGCTGGCGGGACATGTCGGACCATTCGCGCATGCGGGCGGGGGCAAGGAAGTGGTCGCGGCACCAGTTGAAGAGCGGGCCTGTGGAGAGCGTGGACTCGGCGTGGCGGTATTGGTCGGCGATGTTGAGGAGCGAGAGGAAGTCGCTGGTGGGGTCGCGGAAGACCTGGTGGGCGCTGTCGGCGGCTTCCTGGCGGGCGGCGGGGCGCTCGCGGGGGTCCTGGATCGAAAGAGCGGCGGCGAGGGTGATGACGTCGTTGACGGCGCCCTCGGACTGTGCCGCCAGGAGCATTCGGGCGACGCGTGGGTCCAGGGGGATGCGGGAGAGGTCGCGGCCGATGGGGGTCAGGGCGGCGGTGCGAGAGGGAGCGTCGATGGCGCCGAGCTCGAAGAGGGTGTGGTAGCCGTCGTCGATGGCGGCGGCGGGCGGGGGCTCGATGAAGGGGAAGGCGTCGATGGGCCCGAGGTCGAGGGCGAGCATCGAGAGGATGACGCTGGCGAGGCTGGTCCGGCGGATCTCCGGGTCGGTGAAGGCGGGGCGGGCGTTAAAGGAGGTTTGGGAGTAGAGGCGGACGCAGATGCCGGATTGGACCCGGCCGCACCGGCCGGCGCGCTGATCGGCGGCGGCGCGGCTGACGGGCTCGATGGGGAGACGCTGGATCTTTCGGGCCGGGTCGTAGCGGGCCTGGCGGGCGAGGCCGGTGTCGACGACGTAGCGGATGCCGGGGACAGTGAGGGAGGTCTCGGCGATGTTGGTGGCGAGGATGACGCGCTGGCGGTTCGGGGCCGGGTGGAAGATGCGGTCCTGCTCGGCGTTGCTCAGGCGGCTGAAGAGCGGGAGGACTTCGAGGTTCAGGCGGCGGCGGGAGATGGCGTCGGCGGCGAGGCGGATCTCGCGTTCGCCGGGGAGGAACACGAGCACGTCGCCGCTGGCGCTGGTGGAGGTGAGGTCTTCGACGGCGTCGGCGACGGCCTCGGTGCTGACTCGGTCGGGCTCGTCGTCCTGGCCCGGTGGCGGGGCGTAGCGGACCTCGACCGGGAACATGCGGCCGGAGACTTCGATGACGGGGGCGATGGCGGGGCCGCCGAAGTAGTCGCTGAAGCGCTTTGGGTCGATGGTGGCGGAGGTGACGATGAGCTTGAGGTCGGGGCGCTTGGGGAGGAGGGTGCGGAGATAGCCGAGGAGGAAGTCGATGTTGAGAGAGCGTTCGTGGGCTTCGTCGATGATGATGACGGCGTAGTTGCGGAGGGAAGGGTCGGAGGCGAGCTCGGCCAGGAGCATGCCGTCGGTCATGACCTTGATGCGGGTGGCGCGGGAGGTCTGCTCGTGGAATCGGACCTTCACGCCGACGAGTTGGCCGAGCGGAGAATCACGTTCTTCGGCGATGCGGGCGGCGACGGCGCGGGCGGCGAGGCGGCGGGGCTGGGTATGGGCGATCTGTGCGGTGCGGGCGAGGCCCAGGTCGAGGCAGATCTGCGGGAGCTGGGTGGTTTTGCCGGAGCCGGTCTGGCCGCAGAGGATAAGGATCTGGTGGCTTTGGATGAGCGCGGCGATATCGTCGCGGCGCTCGAGAACCGGGAGGATGGGCTGGGGAGAGGGCGGGGGCATCGGGGCGGAGTTTATCGGTGCGGGGGGCGGGCGAACGGCGGATCGGCGGGAGCGCGGGGGACGTAGGATGGCCCAGCGATGACTATTCGGAGCAAAACGACCATGGACGGTCTTGCGGCGGGCGAGGGCGCGGGGGCGGCGCTGTGCGTGCTGGCGTCGGGTTCGGGGGGCAACTGCTCGGTGCTGCTGACGCGGCGGGGCGGGGTAAGTCGCGTGACGCTGATTGATCTTGGTTTGTCGCCGCGACGGACGTTTGCGGAGCTGCATGCGCTGGGGCTTCGGCCCGATCAGATTGATGATGCGCTGGTGACGCACCTGGATCATGACCATTTTTGTCTGACGTGGTCGAGGTACCTGCCGCGGCACGCCCGGCTGCGGCTACACGAGCGGCATGCGAGGCGGCTGCCGGCGCTGGTGCGGGAGCGGCTCGGGGACCGGGTGCGGCCGTTTGCGGGGTGCTTTGATCTTGACGACGGGCTGAGCGTGAGCCCGCTATTGATGAGCCACGACGAGGCGGGTGTGAGCACGTTCCGGCTGGATATGCCGGGATTCGGCGGGGGGTCGCTTGGGTTCTGCACCGATCTTGGGCACGTGAGCATGGAGCTGGTGCGGCACCTGCGGCATTGCCCGCGGAGCGGGAGCGAGCGGGTGGTGGACGTGCTGGCGCTTGAGAGTAACTACTGCCCGAAGATGCAGACCGCGTCGGGGCGGCCCGAGGCGCTCAAGCGGAGGATCATGGGCGGGCGGGGGCACCTGTCCAACGAGCAGGCGGCGGAGGCGATCCTGGCGGTGCAGCCGTCGGCGCACGTGGTGCTGCTGCACCTGTCGCGGGAGTGCAACGAGCCGGGGCTGGCGGCGCAAGTGCACGAGGGGGCGGCGTACGACGTGACGGTGGCGTCGCAGTTTGCGCCCACGCCCTGGGTCGGGGTTTCGCGGCGGGACGGCGCGGCGCGGGCGGCGGTGGTTTCGGCGCGGCTGGCAGCTTCGGCGAACCTCTTCACGGCTGTGTGAAAGGGTGAGCGCGTGGGCGAGCGGGCTGTGTCAATCGCGGGCGGGGTGAGGGGCGCGGGAGCAGAGCGGTGGCGCGGGCTGCTGGTCGCGGCGCGGTCGCGGTGGCTGCGGACGATTTTGCCGGCGGTTGAAGCCATCCGGGCCGGGGCCGGGTTCCGACGGGGCGTTGGCGTGCGGGACGCGGCGGGGGAGAACATAGCGTATTACAAGGAACTGACGCCCGAGCGGCTCAACCGGGCGTTGTCGCGTCGCGGGCGGGGATTCAAGGACTATCGGGTGACCTTCGCCGACGGGAGCAAGCTCGTGGTGCGGTGCTCGCGCGAGGTGTGCTACTCGGACCTTATGGGGCCCGAGGGGCTGCATCGCTATGCGCGGAGGGCGGAGCTGGTGCGGCCGGGCAGCCGCGTGCTGGACATCGCGCCGCGGGTGATGAGCTCGGGGTACGGCGGGGCGTATCTGGCCGAGTTGGTGGGCAGGGCGGGGAGCGTGGTGTGCTTGCTGGGTGACGCGCAGGCGGCGGTGTTCGCGGCCCGGCGGTATGGGGGGCTCAACTTGTCGCTTGAGAGCGTGGCGGAGGCGGGAGCGCTCGAGCTCAACCTGGTGGGCGAGGTGAACGGGGCGTTTGATGCGGCGATCGCGCTGGAGCCGGAGGGTGCTGGGATGGGCGTGCCGAGCCTGGTGCGGGAGCTGGCGCGGGCGGTGCGCGTGGGTGGAGTTGTGGTGCTGGGGCGCGGGGGCGAGGCGGGGCGGCTGCACCCGGAGTTCATTGAGTCGCTGGGGCTCGAGGTGATCGAGATGGACGAGGGGGAGATGGCGATGAGGCGGGTGGAGGGTTAGGGCGCGGGAGGCCGCGTGCTTGCGGGGTTGACGCACGGGTTGGCAGCAGGGCACGACCTTGCTTCAGAGCAACCAAGGTCGTGGCACGGGTTTGGCACGGGGGCTGGGTCAGGGCGTTTCGGGGACGGCCCAGCAGGCGACGCGGTGGGCCGGGTCGGCCGAGTGGGCGCGGGGTGCGAGGGGGGGCATCTGGGTGTCGCAGCGTGGGAGCTTGACGGGGCAGCGGCCGACGAAGGGGCAGCCCTTGGGGGGGTTGAAGGGGCTCGGGACGTCGCCCTGGAGCACGGTGATCGGGCGGCGGTCGGCGGGGTCGTCGATCGGGTTGGCAGCGAGCAGGGCCTTGGTGTAGGGGTGCAGGGCGCGGCGGTGGAGGTCCTGGCAGGAGACTTCTTCGACGAGGTTGCCCAGGTACATGACCAGCACGCGGTCGCAGAAGTGCTCGATGACTTTCAGGTCGTGGCTGATGAAAAGGATGGTGAGGCCGAAGTCTTCCTTGAGCTGCATGAGCAGGTTGAGGACCTGGGCCTGGATCGAGACGTCCAGGGCGCTGACCGGCTCGTCGGCGACGATAAACTCGGGCTTGACGGCGAGGGCGCGGGCGATGCCGATGCGCTGCCGCTGGCCGCCGGAGAACTCGTGGGGGAACTTGTCCTTGGCGTCTTTGCGGAGGCCGACGCGGGCGATGAGGAGGTCGATGTACTCGTCGGTGGCGGCGTCGAGATCGTCGCCCTCGACGACGTTGTGGAACTGGATGGCCTCGCGGAGGAGCTTTCGGACGGTGAGGCGTGGGTTGAGGGAGGAGTATGGATCCTGAAAGATCATCTGCATCCGGCGGCGAAAGGGGACCATGGCGGCGTGGTTGAGCCGGGTGATGTCGACGCCCTGGAAGGTGATCGAGCCGCTGGTGGGATCGGTGAGGCGGACGATGGTTTTGCCGAGGGTGGACTTGCCGCAGCCGGACTCGCCGACCACGCCGACGACCTCGCCGCGGGCGATGGAGAGGGAGACACCGTTGACAGCGTGGACGTGGCCCTTGATGGTGTTGAGAATGCCGCCGCGGACGGGGAAGTGCTTGACGAGGTTGTCGACGGCCAGGAGCGGGGCGCTTGGGTTGGTGGTGAGGGTCGTCATGGGGCGGCGGCCTGGGAAAGGGGGAAGTGGCAGCGGACCTCGCGGGCGGGGAGGATGTCGAGGACCGGGAGGCCGAGGTTCGGGCGGCCGAGGGCCGGCCACCCACTGCTCCGGGCGACGGGCGCGCCGGGCGCGACGGGATCGAGCGTGGGTTCGCGGTCGATGCAGAGCTGCTGCTTGAAGCGGCAGCGGTCCTGGAAGCGGCAGCCCTTGGGGAGGTCGAAGAGGCTGGGGACGATGCCCTCGATGGTGGGCAGGCGGCGCGGCACGCCGGGAGCGGCAGGGGCGCGGCCCTTCTTGGGGATCGACTCGAGAAGGGCCTTTGTGTAGGGATGGCGGGGGTTGTGGAAGATGTCGAGGACGGGGCCCGACTCGATGACGCGGCCGGCGTACATGACCATGACGCGGTCGCAGACCTGGGCGACGACGCCGAGGTTGTGGGTGATGATGACGATGGCGGTGTTGAACTTTTTGCGGAGGGCGTCCATCAGGGCGAGGATTTGGGCCTGGACGGTGACGTCGAGCGCGGTGGTAGGCTCGTCGGCGATGAGGATGTCGGGCTCGCAGCAGAGTGCGATGGCGATCATGACGCGCTGCCGCATGCCCCCGGAGAGCTGGTGGGGGTATTCGTCGATGCGGCGATCTGGCTCGGGGATCTCGACGAGGCGGAGCATCTCGATGCTGCGGGCGCGGCGTGCGGCGCGGTTGAGGTCGGGACGGTGGTACTTGAGGGCTTCGGAAATCTGCCAGCCGACGGTGAAGACGGGGTTGAGGGAGGTCATGGGCTCCTGGAAGATCATGGCGATGCGGTCGCCGCGGATCTTGCGCATGGAGCGGTCGTCGGCGGCGGCGAGGTTGTTGCCCTCGAAGATAACCTGGCTTGCGGGGTCGATGATGGTGGTGCGCTCGGGGAGGAGACGCATGATGGACTTGCTGGTGACGGTCTTGCCGCAGCCGGATTCGCCGACGATGCCGAGGGTCTGGCCCGGGAAGAGATCGAAGGAGACGTCGTCGATTGCGGTGACGATGCCGCGGTCGGTGCGGAAGCGGGTGGTGAGACCGCGGACGCGGAGGATGGGCTGGCTGTCGGCGGGGGTCAACGGAAGAGGTCCTGCTTGAGCTCGGGCGTTTCGAGGACGGGGCGGCGGCGGTCGGGAGGGAGGGAGATGGGGGCTGGGGGGCGGTAGAGCTCGACGGGGTTGCCGGCGGCGTCGACGGCGGAGATCTTGGGGGGCGAGCCGTCGCCGGCGTCGCGGATGGTGATGATGGCCAGGCCGATCCGTGCGGGATAGGCGAAGCTCAGGGGCGGGGCGGATTGCGCGATGAGTGAGGCGTCGGCGAGGCGGACGACGACGTCCTCGACGGGCTCGGGAGTGAGCGGTGACTCGGTTGCGTTGGCGGTCGACCAGGTCTGGCCCGGGACGACGCGGACGAAGAGGACGCGGCCGGCGCGGAGGCGGCCGAGGGTTTCGTCAACGGGGAGCTGGACGTGGCCCTTGAGGGTGGCCTGGGTCTGGTTATCGATGACGAGTTCGGGGCGTTGGGTGCAGGCGGAGAGCATGCAAGCGGCGAGGCAGAAGAGAGCGATCACAGGCGGGAAGCCTGTGCCGCCGGAGGCAACGAGACGGGGATTCGCGGGGGTGGTGGTCATCCGACGTGCTTGGGGTCGAAGGCGTCTTGAAGCGCATCGGAAACCACGTTGAAGGCGAGGACGAGGACGAGCATGAGGATGGTGGCGACGCCGAGCTGCCAGAAGATGCCGTTGATGACCTCGCCGCGGGACTGGGAGATCATCAGGCCCCAGCTGGAGCCTTCTTTGACGCCCAGGCCGAGGAACGTGAGGATGACCTCGCTTTTGATGGCGCCGATGAAGAGGAGGGAGGAGTTGATGAACATGAGGTGGAGGGTGTTGGGCAGGACGTGGCGGAGGAGGATGTAGCGGCGGGAGAAGCCGATGACGGTGGCGGCCTGGGCGTACTCGAGCTGTTTGATCTTGAGGACCTCGCCGCGGGTGACTCGGCAGGGGCCGATCCAGAAGGTCATGCCCAGAGCGACGTAGATGGGGATGAGGGTTTTTTCGAGGGGCGTGCCGAGGAACATGAAGCTGAGGACGGCCAGGAGGACGAGCTGGGGGAGGCTCGAGAGGGTGGAGTAGAGCCAGGTGACGGCGTGGTCGACCCAGCCGCCGAAGTATGCGGCGGCGGCCCCGAGGACCGCGCCGAAGAGGACGCTGGCGATGGCGACGATGAGGCCGACCTGGATGGCGATCTTGGCTGAATAGAGCCCGCGAACGAGGATCGAGCGGCCTTGGTCGTCTGTGCCTAAGAGGAGGCGGGCGCGGTGGAGCGTGCCGCGGAGACCGGGGGGGACGGGCATGAGGCCATCGACGGCGACTTCGACGGCGGCGAGGTCTTCGAGGTAGCCGGGGCCTTCGGTGAGCTGGCGTTGACGGGCCTCGATGCCGCCGCGGAGCTCGGCGAGGCGGGCGGTGGGGAAGGGTGCGGAGCCGTCGCGGACCGCGTCGGCGGCGAGCTGGAGGTCGGCGAGGGCCTCGGGGGTGAGCTTGAGGGGGTCGGTGCTTGGGGAAAGGTCTTTGGCGGGCGGGGGGGCGAGCTTGGCGTAGTCCTCGAGGGTGAACATGACCTCTTCGACGGCCGCGGCGGCGTCGTCGCGGGCCTTGGCGAGCCGGGCGCGGTCGGTGCTGGCGGCGGCGGTGTCGTGCTCGGCGGACTGGGCCTTGTCGAGGGCGGCGAGAAACTTGGCGAGCGTGGCGCGGGCGGACTTCTGCACGTCGAGGCGGGCGAAGGCGGCGCGGGCGATCTCGTGGCGGGCCTTGAGCTGGTCCCACGGGAGATCGGCGATGCGGCGGTCGCCGAGGCGCACGCGGTCGAGGATGACGGGCATCTCGGCGGCGCGGCGGCGATCTGAGAGTGCCGCGGCGGCCTTGACGGCATCGTCGACGAGCTTGAAGACGAAGTCGGCCTGGTCTTCGCGGCGCGGTGCGGTCTGGGGGATGTTGAATCCCGAGAGCCAGCGGGGGCCGACACGTTCGAGCGTGCGCTCGGGGAGAAGGGCGCTCAGGGCGGGGGAGGCACGGAGGTCGAAGGCGCCGGTGGTCTGGCCGGCCCAGGCGGCGGCCTCCATGGCGATGATCCAGACGGCGAGGGCGAAATAGGCCGCGATGATCCAGAGGGCGAGCATGGCGGAGCCGTTGCGGCGCATCTTGGCCCAGCCGCGGGAGTTTCGGAATGTGCGGAGCATGATTATGAGGGAATCAGGAGAGGCGGACGCGGGGATCGACCAGGGCGTAGAGGACGTCGGTGGCGATATTGGTGAGGATGAAGATGGCGGCGAAGACTGCGGTGAAGGCCTGGATGATGGGGAAGTCTTTTTCGACGAGGGCGGTGATGAGGGTGCGGCCCATGCCGGGGATCTGGAAGTAGGACTCCATGACGATGGAGCCGGTGATGAGGAAGGGGAGGGTGATCATCACTTGGGTGATGATGGGGATCATGGCGTTCTTGAGCATGTGGACGAACATGATCTTGGGCTTGCTGGCGCCCTTGGCGGTGGCGGTGACGATGTAGTCCTTGTTGCACTCTTCGACCATGACGGCGCGGTAGAAGCGGGCGTCGTAGCCGAGGCTGAGCAGGACGGTGATGATGACCGGCAGGAGGCAGTAATAGGGCCAGTTGGCGAGGCCGGGCTCGTAGCCGGTGATGGCGAAGAGGTCGAGATCGAGCTCGCGCTTGGGCCAGGCGGCGCCGAAGTACTGGCCAAGGACGACGTAGACCAGCAGCGAGATACTCATCCCGACGACTGCCGCGAACATGAGGGCGCGGTCGGTCAGCGAGCCGCGGTAGTAGGCGGCGAAGAGAGCGATGGCGATGGCGATGATGGTGGTGAGGACCAGCGCGGGGACGGTGATGGCGAGGCTGGGCCAGACGGCCTTGGAAAGGATCTCGCCCACGGGCGTGCGCTGCGACCAGGAGCGCTCGGAGAAGTCGAGCTTGAGGACGCGCCAGAGGAAGGTGAAGTACTGGGTGTCGGCCGGGCTGTGCAGGCGGATGTTGATGTCGCCCAGCCGGACGACGCCAACGCCCGGGAGATTCTCGGTGAGTTTGGCGGCCTCGGCCTTGAGCTCGGGCGTGACGAGGACGGGGGGCGAGTGGCCGGGCAGGGGCTGGCCCTCGGGGGTGCGGAGGACCTGCCAGGCGCTGACTCTCAGGAGGCTCCTGGTGTCGGCGAAGACGGTCGGGACGGCGGCGGAGACGGGGAGCAGGGGCTTGTCGAGTCGCATCTGCTGGGCGAAGGACTCGTACTGGGCCCGGCTGCCGCTCTTGCCGAGATACGCGCCAATGGGGTCGTTGACGCGGAGACAGATCATGACAAGCAGCACGATGCCCAGATAGACGGGAACGTTGTAGAGGAGTTTTCTAAGGATGTAGGCGTACATGCGGCGAGTGGCGGGCGGGCGGGGGGCGGGGGCCAGCGCGGAGGCGGGGGCGGGGGTTCAGTTCTTGCGCTTGGTGTCGTCGACGTCGAGGTACTTCAGCCAGCTCCAGGTGCGCTCGGTGGGGCGGCAGTTGAGGATCCATGGGGCCATGAGGTAGAAGCGGGTGCGGGCCATGGAGCCGGTGTAGGGGGCGTCCTCGATGAGCATGTCTCGCATCTGTTCGTAGAGCTCGGTGCGTTCGGGAGACGGGCTCATGGAGAGGATCCGCTCGTAGAGCGCGTCGTAGGCGGGGTTTTTGTAGTTGTAGTGGTTGGAGCCGGGGGACTCGTTGGGGCCGTAGAAGAGGGCGAGGTTGTTCTCGGCGTCGGGATAGTCGCTGCCCCATGCGAAGCCGAACATGGGGGCCTTCTTGTTGTTGACGTTCTCGATGAGGGATGAGAAGTCAATGACCACGGGCTCGAAGTTGATGCCGATCTGCTCGATCTGGCGCTTGAGCATCTCGGCCTGTTTCTGCTGGATGGTGCCGTTGGAGGTGTGGTAGCGGATGACGAGCTTTTCGCCCTTGGCGTTCTTGCCGGCGGGCCAGCCGGCCTCGGCGAGCTTCTGGCGGGCGAGTTCGAGATTGACGCCGCGGTAGTTCCTGGGGGCCTTGCCGTTCTCGGGGTGGCCGTCGAGGGCCGGGGGGATGGGGCCGTCGTAGATGATGTTGATGCCGTTGTAGAAGGCCTCGTTGATCTCGTTGAGATCGATGGCCAGGGTGATGGCCTGGCGGACAGCGCGGCCTTCGGGGGTGAGGCCGCCCAGGACGGGGTCCTGCATGTTGAAGCCGTTAAAGATGAAGTCGAGGAGGGCGTCGGCGTGGGCGGAGACGCCCTTGGCGGCGAGCTCGGGCTTGAGCTGCTTGGTGCGCTTGTCGAAGGCGAGCTCGAAGTAGTCGGCGGGGACCTCGATATAGCCGAGGTTGCCCGCGTCGAACTGCAGCCACATGGGCTGATCCTCGACGAACATGGTGAACTCCATGCGGTCGATGAAGGGGACGTTCTGGCCCGCGGCGCGGTCGAGGCGGCGGCGGCGGTCTTCGCGGTCCCACTGGTCTCTGGCGGGGTACTTCACGTCGTGGTAGTTGGGGTTTTTGTTCAGCGAGAGCGACTGCTTGGGGGTCCAGCTGCCGAGGATGAAGGGGCCGGTGCCGACGGGGTTGCGGAAGAAGTCGTCGCCGTACTTCTCGACGGCCTCGCGGGGGACGATGCTGGTCTGGAACTGGGCCAGGACGTACTGAAAGCGGTAGACGGGCTTGGTCAGGATGATCTGAAACTCGGTGTCGGAGAGCTTCTTGAAGCCGGCGACCGGGGCGTCGTAGTCGAAGGGCTTCTTCGCGTCGAGGGCGGCGTTCTGGGCGTCCTTGAAGGCGTCGAGGCCGTCGATGGCGCCTTCGAGCAGCCACCAGTTCTTGAGGCCCGAGCGCTTGTCTGCGAGGCGCTTGAGGGAGAAGAAGACGTCGTCGCTCTTGACGGCGCGGCCCTTCCCGCCGGGGAAGCAGGCGTTGTCGTGGAACAGGACGCTTGGCTTGAGCTTGAAGGTGAGCGTCTTGCCGTCGGGGGAGGTGGTGGGAAGCTCGGCGAGGAGGAGAGGCTCGAGGGCTTTGGGGTCGTTGTACTTGAAGGTGACAAGGGTCTCGTAGAGCTGGGAGGCGGCGATGTTGTCGTACTGGGTGGAGCCGAAGGCGGGGTCGAGGCTCTTGGGGCCGTCGGTCCGCATGGGGAGCTGGAGGACTTTCTGAGCCAGCGCGGGGGCGGCGGCGAGGGCGATGCAGGCGGCGGCGAGGAGGAGAGAGAGTCGGGCGGGGCGGGGGGGACGGGGGGGACGGGGGG
>JBBQRT010000059.1:0-19564 GCA_038214505.1 Phycisphaerales bacterium
GGCGCTGCAAGAAGCGCTGGCCGAGGCCCGGCGGGCCCGCCAGGCCGCGATCAACGCCCGGGCCGCGGCCGAGTCGGCCACGATGCTCCAGGACATCGCCCTGGCCAATCTGACGCGGCGCTTCGGCTTTAGCACCGCCAAGGTCCGGGCCCTCTCGACGATCGACCCGGCGATCCGGAGGGCCTCGGGCCTCGCGCCCCCCACCGGGCCGACATACACCATGGTCGATCCGCCCGGCCCCGAGAACCTCCGCTGCACGCCCCTGCCCGGCGGCCAGATCGCCGTCGAGTGGACCAGCGACCTGTCGCGCACCGGCGCGACCTACTACCTCGTCGAGCGCACGCTCTACCCGGGCCCGGCGTCGGCGACGCCCACTCCGCACTCCCCGCCGCCGATCACATCCATGCTCGCCACCGTCCGCGGCGACCGCCTGGTCGATACCGACCTGCCCGCGGGCTTCCTCCGCGTCGATTACATCGTCACGCCCGTCCGCGAGCGGGGCGGCGGCGGGGGCGCTTCGCGCGGCGCCGTCCGCGGGCCCGGGGCCCGGGCCATCTACCGCACCGGCACATCGTGGAACCCGAAGGGCCCGATGCCCATGGCCGCCGCGGCCGCAGCGAGTTTGGCCGCCTAGTCCGGCACGCGGATTCCCCAGAACCGTTGCGGCCCGGGCCGGTAGATATCCCCTGTCGGCCTGTCCCGTCCCCCCCGTCCCCCCCCCTCCCTCCCTCCCCCCTTCCCCATGTCCCGCCGAGCCACACTCACCGCCGCCGATGCCGCGCGGCTCGTGAGCCTGGCGCTCGAAGCCTGCGAGGCCCACGCCGCGCGGATCGAGCGCATCAAGTTCGTGCTGGCCGGGCTCAACCGGCTCGTCGGCACACGTTTCGCCGTAGCCTCGCACTACCGCGGCATCGCCCAGGACGCGCCGCTGCAGCTCGAGCCCATCGTCGCCGACGGCGAGCTGCTGGCTTCCGAGGCCGCGGCCATCGGCTTCTACCTCGCCCAGGGCGACCACGAGTCCGACCCGTCGCTGCCGGTCTTCCGTCGGCAGCTCAACAGCCGGTACCGCCGCGGCGAGAAGAACCACATCGCCAATAAGTCCATGCTCATCGAGCCCCGCCCGTGGTACACCCACGACCACGTGCTGGACGTTCGAAAGAACAGCAACATCGACGAGTTCGCGTATAGCGGCTACGAGGGCACCACGCCCAACCTCATCCACGGCCTGAGCGTCCACCGCGCCTGGGGCGAGCGGGCCCTGAACACCCGCGAGCTCGCCATCATTCAGGCCGCACACATGGGCATGCGCCGCCTGCTGGAAGGGCCCGACCCCGCTGCGCCCATTGCGCAAAAGCCCCCCACTGCCCCCCCCGCTACCCCGGGCCCGCCGCCGGTTCTTGGCCGGCTCACGCCTCAGCAGCGGCGGCTCACCGAGCTGCTCGTCGCTGGCAAGTCCGTCAAGCAGGCCGCCGCTTTGATGGGCATCTCCACGCTCTCCGCCGGCACATACCTCCGCGCGATCCACCGTCGGCTGGGCGTCACCAGCCGGGCCGAGCTGGTCGCCCTCGTGCTCAAACGCTAAGGCATCGCGTACGCCCGGCCCTCAACTCCGCTTCGGGTTGTTCCTTCGGTCGTGCGCGACGCGGATGCGGCATCCGCAAACCGACGACCGCCGGCGGAGTCGGGCAGAGCCCAGCGACGATTGGTGTGATCGTTCGTTGGAAATGCCCAGTCTCCGTCGGCGGCCGTCGTGCTCTTCCCCCGATTCCCGAGGGATGGCGGACCGTCTTGTACCGCTCACGCTCCCGATTCCTCGAGAGCCGGCGGGCGAAGTTCGAAGCGATCCCCCAAGACACACACATTTCTGTGTGATCCGGCTCGCAGCTACATCAAATGTGAGTCGTCTAGTCCAGATGCGCACTCGCATTCAGGATCGGCCCATCCAGTCGAGCGACAGACGTGGTCGCTCGGAGAGCAACACCACTTCGGGTGTTCTCGGCCTGGTCCCTTTTCAGGAACACGGTCAATATACACCCGAACTTCTCACAAGCAATGCCCGCGTTCATGGGCAGGCGATTCCACGGGAAAGTTCCGGCAGGGATCCGATTCGCACGCGCCCAGCCGCTTGCCCGAGGGCGACCTTCTTGCCAACGTCGTGCAGAACGCGCAACCGCCGCGCGTCGGTGCTCGCCGGTGCTCGCCGGTGACCGGCGGGCCCGTCACGAGCGTCACTGCGACCACCAGCGTGTCGTCGCTCACGGGCCGGCCGCCGCGCGGCTCGGCGGCGGCACGCACGAGTGTGATCGCGAAGGCTGCAGGTCCCCGCGATGCTCGCGACTTCCACAAACATCGCGCCGGGTCCGCCGGGCCAGCGCTACCGCGGCTCGATGCCCGGACCTCGGCCCGCACAGTGCCGAAAAAACCGCCGCCAGCTCCGCACCGGTTCGTCGTCCCTCTAACAGCCGAGAGCGCGCGCACGTGCGGGCCGCCGGGCCCACGCCCGGCGGCCCGCGAGATTCTCCGTCGGTCTTCGCTCAGCGCCGCCGGCGCCGGGCCGCGCCCAGCGCCGCAAGGCCCAACAGAGCCGCCGGGCCCGGGCCCGGAATCGTGATCGAGAAGTCGTCGAAGAAGTTCTTGCCGCCCACGCCGCTGAACACGTTGTCCTCGAGCTGCCACCCGAGCGTGGTGAGGTTGCTCATCGGCGTGCCCAGGGCCGTGCCGGTGGGGACCATCGTCTGCCAGAGGTTCGAGGCGACAACGTAGTAGTCGATCCCGAACGTGCCCGCCGAGAGGTCGATGTTCACGTTCAGCCCGTCCCAGTTGTTTTGGTTGGCGTACACCCCCGTGTAGGTCCACAGCCCGCTGGTGCTGGTGCGCCAGTACACCTCATTGTCCGCTGCGTAGCCCCACTGGAAGCCAACATTGTTCGAGGAGTCCTTGAAGGACATGGCGAACTTGTCGCGAGGCCGGGTTCCGGGCATCAACGGATCGGCCGGATTGGGGCAGAAGTAGAAGTTTGTGGAGACGGTCCCGCTGGTGACGGTCGCGGGGTTGATGCCCCCCGTGTCGTAGGTGTCGATCGAGTAGTCGTACGTCGCGGCCCCGGCGCCCAAGGTCGTGTCGTTGCGGAAGGCCAGCGAGCCCCCGTCGGTTCGCCCTGGCGCGTGGTTGCCCACGATGTAGACCGTCGAGTTACCGGCGACGGGAGGCACGGCTGCGTACGGGGGTGCGCCGGAGGTCGCGGCGTTACGGGCGGCCGTCGAGCCGTAGATCGCTCCGTTGCTGCTCGTGACCTTCCACAGCCCGCTGTTTGGCGCGACGTGGTTCCACGTGCCCCCGCCCGCGTTGACCCCGTACTGCCCGGTGTTGAAATAGCTCACGTCGACCCAGGGCTGCAGGATCTGATAGCCGTCGTTGGGCGTGAACGAGCCCAGATAGGCCCGCGCATGGCCCGCGCATCCGAGCACCGCACCGGCCGCCACGACCACCGCGAGCCGACCCGCTACGCCGCCAAAACGAGAATAACCGCACATGCTCTCTCTCCTGCCGGCCGCCGCGGCCCCGCCCTCACGATGACCTGGCGACCGCTCACTTACACCATACCTCGGCGGAATGCCCCCCGCAAGGCGAAACCGGACCTCAACGGACGATTATATGGTTCCACCACCCTCAGCCGTACAAAGCCCTCCCCGACTTCGTGGGCATCGCCAGCCGCAAACCTCACACCCGGTCGTAGGTCGAACGCACCTCGGGCGAGAAGGCCACCTCCCCGTCGGCCACCGCGCGGATGACCTTCAAGAGGTCTCCTTCGTCGTCGTTCTTGCTCACGTAGCCCCACGCGCCCGACTCGAGGGCCCGGTCGATGAGTTCCCGTCGCACGTGCCCGCTGAAGATCACCACCTTCGCCCTCGGACACCGGTCCGCCAGCTCGCTCACGGCGACGAACGGGTCCTTGCCCGGCATGTCCACATCCAGCAGCACGATCGTCGGGTTCAGCCGCTCGGCAGTATGCACCAGCTCGTCGGCCGATGACAGCCACCCCTGCCAAAGTATGTCCAGCGAGCGCGCCAGCTTGACGCGGAGTGCCTCGGCGACATGCGGGTTGTCGTCCACGCAAAGGACCGTCATGGCTTGTCCGGTGTGCATCGCTTCGCGCAGCTCGCTGGTGGGTATGCAGTCGAGGAAGGGCAAAGGGTACGAGGGCTTCCAGGCCGCCGCCTCGCGATGGCGGGCGACCCGCCCCGCGCACGCATCCTCGTCACCGGACCCGGGGATGGGTGGAACCACGTTCCTTGATTACCCGTCCAGCACGACGACCGGGGAAATACTCCCGTTCTGGGCGCTGAGTTCTCAGCCTCAGGGCTGCTTGGTCCCCGCCGGCACGCTCTCGGATTCGTTTGGCACGACGTACACATACACGAACGTCGGCTGGTCGCCGATCTTGGGCGCGATCACCACCAGCCGCCGGCGTTCCGGGCTCAGCACGCTCGTGCGAGAGCCCGCCGCCGTCGGCACCAGGTGCTCGACGGCGAAGGTCTCGCCCGTCTGGCGGATCATCGCCACCTGCCCAGCGCCACCACCGGCCGAGACGTACACCCGCTTTCCGATGGGATCAAACCAGCAGTCGTCGGCGTCGTCGGCGATGTCGAAGCGGGCCTGCTCGGCCCCGTCCTCGGCGCCCAGGACCAAGAGCCGCCCGGGCCCGCGCGTCGCGACGAAGATCCGACCGCCCGCCTCGTCGATGGCGATGGGGTTGGGGTTCTTCGCGTCCTTGAGCGTCCAGGTCGCGCTCACCTCGTTCTTGGCCTTGTCGATCACGACAATCTGGCCCTCACTGGCGATGCTCGCCAGCACGCGGCCGCCGTCCTTGAGCTCGATCGCCAGACCCTCGACCATCCCGGGCATGACCACGGGCTTGTCCTTCTCGCCCGTCGCCGGGTCGAACCGCGAGACGTTCCGCCCGTGCCCCACCCAGACGCGCTTGGCCGCCGGGTCGTATCGCATCAGATCGGCCTCGCCCCCCAGCCGGACCTCGCGCTCGGGGCTGAGCACGCCCTTGTCGCCGATCGAGAAGACCCGCACCGAGCCGTCGCCGCAGGAGACCAGCACGCGCTTCTGGTCGCCCAGCACGAGCACGCCCTGGGGCTCGGGCAGGTCGCGGACGACCTGCGCGACCTTCATGCCCGAGTCGTCGAGCACCTGCAGCGTGCCGTGACGCAGGGCCGCGATGTACAGGCGGCCGGTCAGGGGGTCCATCGCCACACGCCCCATCCGCCCCTCGACATCCGGCGAGACCACGCTCCGCTGCACCATCGGGAGCGGGACCTTGAACATCGAGTAGCTTTGGGCCAGAGCGGGCGCGAGCGCGGCACACGAGACCAGGGCGGAGGCGACGAGCATTCGAGCGGTGTTCATGCGGGCATCCTAAACCGGCGGGATGAGGTACGGTTGCGTCGGACGATTCCCGACCGCTTGGTGGGCTGCTGATTGATGACCGGGCATGGTCTGCCCGCCGGGCGAGGTTGTACACCGGGTCTCGGGTGGCGTTCGATGTATTTCGGGCCGCAGCGACGGCGGCGGGCGTGTGTTCCACGTGGAACGCCGCGTCAGGCCGCCATGCCCTGGATGACCCGCATGAGCTCGAACAGGTCGCCCGGGGTCGCCTCTTCGAGCCCGAGCAGGCGGCCGACGCTCTCTGGGGTCTCCTTGTTCGGGTTGACCGTGCAGGAGACCAGCCGTTCGCCGTCGGCGGAGCTGATATAGGCGATGACTTCGCCGTCGCGGGCCGGCTCGACCTCGATGTCGGTGCCGCAGATCCGAAGCCGCTCGGGCCCGCCGCGGCTCTCGGCCCGGACGGTGCGCTCCAGCTGCTCGTCCATGATCTCGACGAGCTGGCTCTGCACCGCGTCGGCGACGGCCTCGACGTCGCCCATGGGCTCGCCCACGTCGGAGAAGAGCGTCGAGGTCTGGGCGTACTCGCGGTTGGCCGCCCGCACCACGCCCTCGAGCTCCGACGGGCCGATCTCGAAGAGCTTGTCGGCGATGGTGGTCAGCGGGGCCTTGTGCGACGGCTGGTTGCTCGCCTCGTCGAGCTGGATCGCCCCGACGTAATACGCCAGCCGCTGCAGCACCACCACCGGATCGGTCGTGTTCCCGACCGGCGGCAGCGTGTGGTGCCAGGCGATCGGGCGGGCCAGCATGGGCGGGAACTTCCAGCGCCGGGCCAGGACCGTGACGGCATCGACGTGGGTGTAGGGCAGGTGGTCAAACTCGGCCGCGTAGAGCTTCGAGGGCGAGGGGTTGGCCCGCAGCATGCCCTCGTACTCCGCGCCCATGAGCCGGACCATCAGCGGCTGGCCGCAGTCGAGCATGAGCCCGACGATGAACGCCTCGGGCACGAGCCCCGGGCACTGGACCTTGGCCAGCGCCGCGCACAGGCTCGCGCGGTAGATCGACTGGCCCCAGACCTTGCGCGAGGTTTCCCGCACGCCCGACAGCGACGCGGAGCGGGACAGGTAGAAGCCCAGGCAGATGGCCTTGGTCCGCTCGATGCCCAGGACGATCAGGGCCCGGTCCAGCCGCGTGACGGGCTGGCGCTGCGAGAAGAACGCGCTGTTGGCCAGACGCAGGATCCGCCCGGTCAGGGCCCAGTCGGTCTTGACGGCCTCGGCATAGTCGCGCACCTGCGCGTCGGGGTTGGCAGAGAGCTCCAGCAGGCGAACGGCGACTTGGGGCATGGTCTCCAGCCCGGCGCGCTCGAGCATCTTCTCGAGGCGCCGGTGCAGCGCCTCGAGTTCGTGGGCGGTGATGTCGCGTCTGCGCTTGCTCAAGCGGATGGGGCTCCGGGGCCATTGTGGACGGCTTTGTCATCGTCCACCCGGCAGGAGGGCTCCAGCCGCCGAGCGCCGGATGTTGGCCGGTGGCCCCGATAACCATCGTGAGGCTTGGACCCGGGTCGGCCTCAAGGCTGTAGCCGCGTCGCCGCCCAGGGCGTCGCGCCGGTCCACTGGGCCTCGCCGGGACCGCCGGGACGCAGGGAGCGGGTCCAGGCGGCCCGGTCGTGCAGGCGGCCCTCGCCGCCGACCCAGAGTTCGACGCGCTCGGCAAACAGGCGGAACCCGCCCCAGTGCTCGGGACGCGGGATATCGAGCTTCGCGTCGCGGGGCGGGAGGTTCGCCGGGTCGATCCCGAAGCGGCGATAGGTGTCTTCGAGCTTCCGGAGCAGGTCGGCGCGGCTGGCCACGGGCTGGGTCTGCGAGCTGGTCCAGGCGCCGATCCGGCTGATCCATGGGCGACTGGCGAAATACGCCTCGCTCTCGGCCTCGGGGCTTCTCCCCACCGGACCTTCGATGCGGACCTGCTTGTCGAGATCGTCCCAGTGGAACACCAGGGCCGCGCGGGGGTTCGCGGCCAAGGCCCGGCCCTTGCGGCCGTCGTAGTTTGTGTAGAACACGATGTGCCCGTTCGAGAGGTCCATGCCCTTGCAGAGCACGATGCGGGCCGAGGGCTTGCCGTCGGGGTCGATGGTCGCGAGCGTCATCGCGTTGGGGTTGGGCTGGACCTTCTGCGCATGGGCGGCATCGAACCACGCCTTGAACAGGCCCCAGGGGGACCCGGGCAGCGGTTCGGGGAGGGCGGTGTCCGAAGCGCGGAAGGTGGAATCGGACTGATCGAAGTTGCCGCGATCCGTCGGCGGGGGTGTGGGCGTGGAGAACATGGGCGATGATACGGACGTAGTACGAACAGGCGGTGGCGGCGCGGGTGTTTCCGTTCTAAGCGCCAGGTTGTTCACGAGGGCCGACAGGGGCCCGAAACGATGTGCGTGGTCCGGCCGCGTGTGGGCGCGCGTCTGCGGGGCCCGGCGGTACTGTTGACCCCTCATGGCCGATGCTTCCGACAACCCCAACGGCTCCGGCGGCCTGTCGCGATTTACGCGTGAGGGCAAGCCGCAGCGGCCGACACTGGCGCTCGACAAACTGTTTGATCGCCCGCCGCCGCACTCGCTCATCGCGGAGATGGCGCTGCTGGGTGGGATGATCCTCGAGCCGAGCATCATCCACGACGTGATCTCGATCCTGAAGAACCCGGACGCGTTCTTTCTAGAGGCCCACGCGGCGATCTACGCCGCGCTCCTGAAGACCTACGACCAGAAGCAGACGGGCAACCTCGCCCTGCTGGCCCAGGAGCTCGACGACGGGCAGGTGCTCCAGAGCGTGGGCGGCACGAAATACCTCGAGAAGCTCGCGGCCGAGACGCCCGGGCCGGCGACGGCGATGCACTTCGCCAAGACGGTCGCGGACAAGGCCCGCCTGCGGAAGCTGATCGCGGCCGGCGGGCAGATCGTTTACGATGCCTATCACGCCGGCGACCTCGGGCCCGATGGCTCCAAGGAGATCGTGGACAAGGCCGAGAGCCTGGTGTTCGAGATCGCCCAGCAGGAGGAGACCAGCGACGCCCAACCGCTGAGCGTGCTCATCGAGGCCGAGTACGAGCGGCTGGTGGCACTCAAGGGCAAGGGCACGTCGGGCGTGCCCACGCACTTTACCGACTTCGACGAACTGACCAGCGGGCTGCAGGCGGGGGACCTGTTGATCCTGGCGGCCCGGCCGTCGATGGGCAAGACGGCCCTGATGCTCAACCTGGCGGAGCAGATCGCCCTGGGCGGCACGCCGTGGATGGCCAAAAAGGGCCAGCCGATCCCGGTCGGGCTCTTCAGCCTAGAGATGAGCAAGAGCGCGATCGCGCAGCGGCTGTTGAGCGCTCGGTCGGGATATTCATCGCACGACATGCGCTCGGGGCGGCTTGGCGACGGGGACTACGACCACATCTGTGCCTCGATGGTCGAGCTCATGGATGCGCCGATCTACATCGACGACACGCCGGGGCTGACGGTGCTGGGGCTGCGAACGCGGGCCCGGCGGCTGGTCGCCCAGCACGGCTGCAAGATTCTGATGATCGACTATCTGCAGCTCATGACCGCGCCCGGCGCGGCCCGCGAGAGCCGGCAGGTCGAGGTCTCGGCGATCTCCCGCGGCGTCAAGTCGCTCGCCCGCGAGCTCAACGTGCCGGTGATCTGCCTCAGCCAGCTCAACCGCGGCCCCGAGGCCCGCGGCGACAACCGCCCGCGCATGAGCGACCTCCGCGAGTCGGGCTCCATCGAGCAGGACGCCGATGTGGTCGTTCTGATCCACCGCGAGCACTATTACCACGTGGGCGACACGGCGTGGGAGCAGGAGAACGAGGACAAACTCAACCTCACCGAGCTCATCATCGCCAAGCAGCGCAACGGCCCCACCGACGTCGTCAAGCTCACCTGGGACCGCGCGACCACGCGTTTCAAGAACTTCGGCACCGTCTCGGGGGGCACCGGCCTGCCGCGGGGATACACGGCACGCTCGCCCGGCGGCGGCCCGCCCGCGCCCGGGGCCGCGGTGCCCGACCCGTTCAAGATCGAGGTGGTACCCTTCTCGCCCGGCAAAAAGACCGGGCCGATCTCCAACCATCGCGACGGCGGCGGGCCGGACCGCGACGAGATGGACGACGGCGGCGATGTCGGCCTTCCGGTGTGAGCGCCCGAAATCGCAAAGACCAACCGAAGACCGCCCGCGGGAGCTTTCGCATCCCGCGGGCGGTCGTTGAGAGAGTCGAGCCAAGGTGGCGGCTGAGCGCCGAATCACTCGGTGGCGCGGATATTGTTGAGCATCGCGTCCTTGGCGTGGCCGCCCAGGGATTCGAAGCGCTGCTTGGTGTCCACGCTGGCGAACCCGATCACCGCCCCGGCGTGGTTGCTGGTGATCGAGGTGTTGACGGGCTGGGCGGTGTAGGGGTCCAGAGCGTTGAACGTCCGGCCGTTGCTCATGGGACGCTGCTGCATAGGCCGGGCGGGCGAGGTCGAGGTGCCCCGGTTCATCCCGTCCATCGCGGGCCGGTTCGTGGTTGACCGGTCGGCCGAGCCGTAGGCGGTCGGTCGACGATCGGCGTCGACGCGGCCGCTGTTCATGGTGCGCTTGTCGTTGGTGTCGCACGAGTCGTCGCTGCGACGGTCGTTCATGCGGCGGGCGTCGCCGGTGCTGTCCCAGTCGATGCGGGAGTTGGACGAGCCGTACGCGCTGCTGGAGCCGCCCAGGCCCCTGTCCAGCCTGGCGTGGGGGACGTTGGCGATGTCGGCGCTGCTGTTGAGGTAGATGGGTTTGCCGTTGGCGTCAAAGTGCAGGTAGCCGCGGGTCTCCGGGTTCTGGCGGCTGGACGGGCCAGTCATGACCTGGCTCCATGAGGCGGGGCCGGAGGCCGAGGTGTGCGTGCTGTCGCTCTGGCCGTTGTAGAGCGAGGGTTCCGACGAGCCGGGGTCGCCCGAGGTGCCGTCGTTGAAGTTGTATTGGCGGCTGGGCTGGTTGCGCCAGTTCTGGTTGTTGTCGCGACGGTCGTTGCGATTCTGATTGGAATCGTTCCGGTAGTCGCGGCGCTCGATGTCGGTGTTGCGCCACGTGCGGTTGTTCCGCTGCTGATTGTTGTCCATGGAGCGGTTGTCGTCGCCGCGGTTCTGGTTCCAGTTGCCCGAGTTGGAATCGCCATAGGTCGTCGTGGACCGATTGTCGAAGCCGGGACGGGAGTAGTTCAAGGAGGAGTTGCGGTCGTCGAACGAGCGGGTCGGTCCGGACCACCTGGCGGCGTAGGACTGGTTGAGCGGGTAGACGATGCCGGTCGAGCCGTACTGATTCTGGCCTGACTGGTTCTGCCCCAGCTGGTTCTGGCCCTGCATGGGCTGATTCTGCCAGTTCTGGTTGTTCTGGTTCTGGGCGTTCTGGCCAAGCTGATTCTGGCCCTGCACGGGCTGATTCTGCCAGTTCTGATTGTCGCGAATCTGGGAGTTCTGGCCCACCAAGTTCTGGCCCTGCACAGGCTGATTCTGCCAGTTCTGATTGTCACGAGTCTGGGAGTTCTGGCCAAGCTGGTTCTGGCCCTGCACAGGCTGATTCTGCCAGTTCTGATTGTCACGAGTCTGGGAGTTCTGGCCCACCTGGTTCTGGCCCTGCATGGGCTGGTTCTGCCAGTTCTGATTGTTCTGATTCTGGGAGTTCTGGGCCGAAGTGCTGATCTGATTCTGGTTCGGCCAGTTCGACGGCGTGCCGGGTTGGGCGGTGCTGTTCGTCCGGTCGCGGTTGAGGTCATTGGCCTGATAGCGCCCCTGGTCGAGGGTGCTGTCGTTCATGGCGCCGACGGCGCTGGCGCGGTCGCGGTCCATCTGGCTGCTGGAGCCCACGCCCATGTCCGGGCGGGAGCCGCTGTCGTTCAGGGAACGGGGGCCGGTGCTACCCGCGCCGCTGGAAGTGCTGGAGCCCGCGGTGCCGGTCGTGCCGGTGCCCGAGGTGCTCGTGCCAGTCGTACCGGTGGCCGATGTGCTCGTGCTGGTTGTACCAGTACCTGAGGTGCTGGTGCCGATCGTGCCGGTGCTCGAGGTGTTCGTGCCGGTCGTGCCGGCGCCGACCGTGTTGGTGCCGGTCGTGCCGGTGCCCGACGTGTTGGTGCCGATCGTGCCGGTGCCCGGCGTGTTGGTGCCGGTCGTGCCGGTGCCCGACGTGTTGGTGCCGGTGGTGCCGGTGCCGGCCGTGTTGGTGCCGGTCGTGCCGGTACCCGGCGTGTTGGTGCCGCTCGTGCCGGTGCCCGGCGTGTTGGTGCCGGTCGTGCCGGTGCCCGACAAGTTGGTGCGGGTCGTGCCGGTGCCCGACGTGTTGGTGCCGGTCGTGTTCGTCTCGATGTTCCGGTTGGCGTTGGGGCCGCCGTAGTTGGTGCCGGTGGCGATGTTCGACGAGGGATTCATGTTCGAGCCGTCTGAGCTCGAGGTCGAGGTGTTCGACGCGCCCGGGGTGGTCTGCGTGCCGCGGTTATCGCTGCCTTGGCGGTTCCGGTCGGGCTGAGTGGTGTCGGGAGAGTTGCCGTAGCTGGAGCCGGGGTTGGATCCCTGGCTGAACTGGTTGTTGGAGCCGCCCTGGTTGTTGGGCTGCTGATTCCAGTTCTGGTTGTTCTGATTGCTCTGGTTGCTCCACGAACGGTTCTGGTCGGACCAGGAGCCGGTGGACGGTGAGCCGCTTGCGTCGAGGCGGCCGGAGCTGGACATGCCCTGGCTGCTGGCCTGATTGCCGGCCTGATTGCCGGCCTGATTGCCGGGCTGGTTCCCGGGCTGGTTTCCGGGCTGATTGCCGAACTGGTTCTGCCCGGAATACTGGCCGGACGAGTCCTGGTTGCTCCAGTTCTGGTTGCGCCAGCCTTGGTTGCCGGAGGTGCTCAAGTTCTGGCCGTAGGAACCGGGGTTAGATTGGTTGCTGCCGTAGCCGCCGGAGCCCTGGCCGCCGTAGGGGGCGTTGTTGTACATGTCGGAGCCGAAGTTCTGGTTGCTGCCGGAGGATCCGCGATTATCGGTGCTGCTACGGTTCCAGTCGGGCTGAGTGGAGTACGGCGAGTCGCCGTAGCTGGAGCCGGGGGCGGTGGTCTGGCTGCCTTGGTTGTTCATCGAGCCGTAGCCGCCCTGGGTGCCGTAGCCGGAGGATCCGCTAGTGGTGCCGAAGGAACCGGTGCCGGACATGCCGGAGTTCGAGTTGTACCCACCGTAGGTGCGGTCGTATGCGTTTCGGTCGTACGAGTTGCGATCGTATGCCCCGCGGTTGTAGTCACGGTCGTATCCGCGGTCGGCGCGGCTGGACCGGTCGTTGGTGTTCCACGAGCTGTCGCGAGAGTTGTCGGTGCGGCGACCGTCGCGGGAGTCGTTCTGCTCACATCCGGCGACCACGGCGGTACCGGCGAGCGCGAGCAGAGTGGCGATACGGGTGTTACGGTTCATGATGAGCTTCTCCGTTGGGTTTGATCGGGGGTTGAATCGATTGAGGGGACTATGTGAGTTTCTCGCAGGTCATGAAGGCGGTGTGAACCGGCACGGGCACAAGACATCACAAAGCCTGTCAGAAGCACGGTTTTTGGGCAAAACTCCCCGGACGCGGTAGCATTTGCCCGCACCAGCCTCGGGGTGAACCACCCATGGAGACCTTGCCTTGCCCCCCGGCCTCGTCCACAGTTCGCCGCCGCCCGCCGGATTGCCCGAGCGGTGGAACACGCTGTGCCAGCGCGTGGGGGCATTCAAAGACGCCGACGAGGCCGACCTGACGCTCGACATGCTGCTGGCCTTCTATTCACACCCGCCTCGGGCCTATCACAACCTCGCCCACATCGCGCAGGTGCTCGGCGCGCTCGACGGCGTGAGCATGCTCGCGGAGAACCTCGACGCCGTCGAGTTCGCGGTGTGGCTGCACGACTGCGTCTACTACCCCCTGCGGCCCGACAACGAGGACCGCTCGGCCGACGCCGCCGCCATGATCGCCGGGCTGCTGGGCTGCGCACCGGCCTTCGCGGCGCGGGTCCGCGAGTGCATTCTGGTCACGCGGCACTCCACGCCGCCGGGCCGCGGCGACACGGCGCTGGTCGCGGACCTTGACCTCACCATCCTGGGCTCGCCCTTGGCGGAGTATGACTCGTATCGGCGCGAGATCCGTGCCGAGTTCGCGTTTGCCGAGGACGCGCTGTTTGTCGAGGGGCGCGCGGCCTTCGTACGCCGGATGCTCGACAAGCCGGGGGTGTTCGCCACGCCGCACTTCAAGCGGCTGCTCCAGGACGCGGCCCGGGACAACCTGTACCGCGAGCTCGACGACCTCGAGGCCGGCATCGCGTCACCGGCGTGAGCGAGGCGCGGGGGAAGGTCAGGCCAGCCCGGATGCCAGCGGCTCGACGGCGTTGGCCTCTGCGATGAGCCGCGCGTGCTTCTGCAGGTATTCCATGACCGCGATGACCACCGTCGCGTGGCTCCAGGTCAGCGGGCTGACGCTGATCTGCTCGCCGGTGTACGGGTGGTACTGCTCGGCAAGCACGCCCGAGTCCTTGGCCCGCTGGGCGGCCCACTCCAGGAGCCCGAGGGTCTTACGCAGCTCCTCGGGCGTCTTGGCCAGGGCGATGCGGTGCTGGGCGTGCCACAGGGTGCAGATCACCCAGGGGTTTCCGGGCACGGCCTCGATGTTCTCGCGCTCGACCATGTGGTAGTAGTCGCGCTCGTAGCGGGCGCAGCCGCCGATGCCGGTGCGGACCTGCAGGCGCTCGTAGAGGCTCTGCATCTCGCTGACGACCATGGGGTTGCCGGGGCGATAAGCACCGAACGCGAACAGGGCGTAGTTGGCGCTGTCGCGGGTCATGTCCAGGCGATAGCCCGTCACGCGGGTGCCCGCGCCCGAGTGCCCGCTCAGCCCCGCGCTCACCTCCCCGACGGCCGGCGCCGGGTTCTCGGGGTCGGGCTCCTCGATGGGCGTGGCCATGCGTGCGAAGCGGTTGGCCTCGGGGTTCCACAGGTGCTTGTGCAGCGCGTCTCGCATGCTCGCGGCCGCCTGGTCGATCTGCTCGGCCCGCTCGAGGTCGCCGAAGTCCCGCGCGAACGCGGCGGCCGCCGAGAGGGCACCGATGGTGGCGGCGACGGTAAATGTGTGGACCCCGCGGCGCTCTTCCCAAAGGTCCCAGCTCGGGCGGGGCAGCCCGTTATTGTCCACGTGGCTCATGAGCCAGAGGGCCGGCTGAGCGACCAGGGCGTTGTATAGCGGCTTGATGAACTCGACATCGCGGAAGTGCTCGAAGTGCTGGCGCAGCGACCAGAGCACAAGGGCCGTCTCGTCCTGCTGGATGGGCAGGACGGGCTTGCCGTTGATGACCCAGGGGTGCCAGCTGCTGGCCAGGTGCCCCAGGGGCGTGTACTTGTGCATGAAGTAGCCGTTCTTGTTGATCATCCGCGCGCAGTAGCGGAAGAAGTTGCGCGACAGCTCGCTCTGGCCCGTGAGGATCAGCGCGTAGGCCACCAGCGCGCCGTCGCGGGGCCAGCAGTAGGCGTAGTGGTCGCCGGCGAAGTGGCTGATGTCCGAATCGGTCGCGGCGATGATCGCCCCGCGATTATCTACATGGGTCCGCAGGATGAGCTGGCTGCGGACGAACAGCTCTCGCACGCTCTCGGGCAGGATGCTGGTGTCGATCGTGTCGCGGCGGACCCACAGGCGCCAGTAGGCCTCCGTGCGGGCGATAAGCTTGTCCGGGCCCTTGGCCGCCATGACGCGGTTCAGCTCGCGGACACGTTCGTAGCTGTCGCCGCAGGCCATCCAGATGGTGCACGACGCCTCGCCCCCGACCGGCACGCTGAGGTTCACGCCGATGGTCGCGTCCACCGAGCCCTGGCTGATGGCGTTTCGTCCCAGCACCCCGTCCTCGGCGTCGCGCCAGGTGCCCTCGGCCCCGCCTACGCGCTTGGCGCCGATGGCCCAGTGGTCCACGCCCATCCCGCCCTCGTCCGCGGCGTTGACGAGAAAGTACGAATCGTCCTTGTAGAGCACCAGCCCCGCGGTCTCTGGGTCGAAGTCGCAGGTGTCGCCCACGGGCGACTCCTTGATCGACAGGTCGATGTGGTAGAAAACGCGGACGTCGCGGGGCGCACCGCCTCCTCCGGCCGCTCCCCGCCGGTCCCGGACCCGCATCCGCCGGAGATAGACCGGCTCGTGGAAGTCCACCGCGTCGGTGCAGATCAGTTCCAGCCCGAGCTTCTCGTTGACCAGCCGCACGTCGGTGACCAGCGTGTCGGCCCGGTAGTTCAGCTCTCGCGTCCACGAGGCGTCGTCGATCCACGCGAACACGCCGTCGGCCCAGACGCCGAAGCGCTGCACGTGCCCGCCGGTGTGGTTGTACCGGCCCACGCAGGGGTAATAGAGGTCGCGGACGCGGTACAGCTCGTCGAAGTTGATGAGCAGATCGCCGTTCCCGACTGGAATATCGCGAGCCATCCTGGCCTTTCCTTGGTCGCCTCGTTGGCGGGCGCCGTCGGTTTAAACCGTGGCGGGGAACATGCCCCCGCCGCCCGAGAGAATAGTCCAAAGTGCGATCCCGCACCCTCAACACTCTCTGTCGGCACCCAACGCACGCCGCGTGATTCAATCGCGCCGGGTTGCCGCCAACAGATGCGTCCGAATCGAGCGTTTTACCGCCCGGCGAGCATCGCCTCGGCCAAGGCGGCGGCGTCCTGATCCGCGCCGCCCGAGCCCGGTGGGGCACCGCCCGCTGCCCCCTGCCCGAGCGCCATGATCCGAGCTTTGACATCACCGATATAGGTGACACGGACACCGAAGTTTTCCCCGACCTTCACGGCAAGCCCCGCCCCGATTGATTTGTTGGCGACCTGCACAGTCAACTCATCGTCGGCACTCTTTCCCAGCTCGATGATCGAGCCGCTGGAGAGCGCCACGACTTCACTGACCTTCATCTGACGCTCGGCGAGCACCACGATGAGGGGGACTTCAAGCGACAGAATGGCCTTCACGTCGGCGGGCATCGGCTGGAGTATCGGCATGCTCGCGCGACACCCGTGAATGAGGCGGGCCGGGCGCCGATTGAACGCGATGGCTCGAAGGGCTCGAAGAAGGACGGGAACGCGGAGGGACCAGAGGAAGCGGAGAAAACCAGAGAAGAGCCGCGGGTTTGAAGCCGGTTTCTTCTCTGGTTTTCTCAGATCGCTCCGGTTGCTCTGAGTTCCGGCTCGGGTGTTGGTTCGTGCCTTCGAGCCTTCGCGTTCGACCCATGCTGGGGCCGCTTAGGCGGCCGGGCGCAGCTTGCCGATCGCCAGCGTCACGGCGAACACCGCCGTCATGATCGCCACCACGCTCGGGCCGGGCTGCCAGTCCAGTTCCAGACTCAGCAGAAGCCCGCCGAGGAGACCGAAGACGCCCAGAAAGATCGACCACGCCACCACCGGCCACAGCCGACGGCTCAACCTTAAGGCCGCCGCCCCGGGCAGCACCAGCAGGGCTGTCGCGAGCACCACGCCCGCGAGCTTCATTGCGACCACGACCGCCAGCGACAGCAAAACCAGCAAGGCCGTGCGGACCAGCGGCGTGGGCACGCCGAATGCCCGGGCGGCGTCCTCATCCAGGGCCCAGAAGAGCAGGGGCCGGCGGATGAGCCAGAGCGTGGCCAGCACGCCCAAGGCAACCAGCCAAGCCGTGACCGTGTCGGCCGGGCCGGAGGCGAGGATGGAGCCGAAGAGGATCGACTCCCAGCTCTGGGCCCCGGCGGGGCGGATGCCGCGGGCAACCTGGACGAGAATGGCCCCCAAGGCCATGGAGCCGACGAGGAAGAGACCGATCGCGGTGTCAACGGGGACGTCGTCCTTGGCGCTCAGGCGGGCCATGCCCAAGGCGGCCAGCACGCAGAAGAGCACGACGACCCAAAGCTGTGCCGCCCCCCCAACCGCCCCGTCGGCAGGAATGATGTTGAACGCGGCGAGCATGGCGGCCACGCCGATGCCGCCGAAGGCCGAGTGGCTGACCCCTTGGCCCACGAACCCCAGCCGCTTGACGACCACCAGCACGCTGAGCACCGCGCACATGATCACCACGGCAAGCCCGGCAAGAGCCGGGTGGGTGTAGAGCTCGGCCAGAAGCTCACGCTGCTCGGGGCTCTCCAGGGCGCTCAGCAGCTTCATGGGGCGGGCTCCCGCGGCGGGAGACCGAGCGGGACGGGAAGGGGAACGGGGGCGTGCTGGTGGGACGGGTCGGTGCAGGGCTCGTGCGGGCCGTGGGCGTGCACGTGGGTGCCGGCCAATGCGGGCAGGTGCCCGATGATGTCGTGGCTGAACACGTCGGCGAGGATCTGCGGCGTGAGGCCCTGGGGGCTGGTGTGGCTGTGCAGGCGGCGGGCCAGGCAGGCGATGCGATCGGAGCCAGCGATGATGGCCCGCAGATCGTGGCTGACGACCAGCAGTGTGACGCCCAGCTCGCCGTGGATGCTTGCGAGGAGGTCGGCGAACATCTGCTGGCCCGCGGGATCGATGCCGACCGTTGGTTCGTCGAGGGCCAGGATTCGGGCATTGGCGGCCAAGGCCCGCGCGATCATGGCCCGCTGGAGCTGGCCGCCCGAGAGGCGACCGATCGGACGGTCGGCGAACGCGGCGGCGCCGACGACCGAGAGCATCCGCTCGACGCGGTCGAGCACCTCGCGCCGCGGCCGGCCCAAGGGCGGGGAGCGCCAGGCGGCCCCGAGCGTGACGGCCTCTCGGACGCTCAGGGGCATGGCCGACTCGATGTTCATCTTCTGGGGCACGTAGCCCACGACGCCCGCGCGGCGTGCCTCGTCGGGGCTCATGCCCATGACGCGGATCGAGCCGGCGAATCGCCCCGCATCCCGCGGCGTGAGCAGGCCGAGCATGAGCTTGATGAGCGTCGACTTGCCACCGCCGTTGGGGCCGAGAATGCCCAGCCGCTCGCCGGGCGAGACGCGGAGCGTGACATGCTCGAGCGCCGCGACGACGGCGCCGGGATAGGCGAACGTCAGGTCGTCGAACTCGACGGCATAGTCGGGCATGGGCGGGGGGAGGGTACCGTCGTCGGGGCCTGAGTAGTCATAAGGCTCGGGCGCGCCGGAGCACCGCCCTGGCTCGGCGCCGCCAAGGTGGTGGCACGGCTACTCGACGCCCAAGCCCTTGGCGAGCTGCGCGAGGTTGGACTGCATGAGTTTCACCCAGTCGCCGTCGCCGAGCGGATCGATGACCAGCACGGGCACGCCAGTGGATCGGGCGATCCGTCGGCCGGCCCTCTGGTTGAGCTGCGGCTCGACGAAGACGGCGCGGGCCCCCTGCTCGCGGATGGCGGTGGTTGCGGCGGCGAGGCTGGAGGGCGTGGGCTCGGTCGCCGTCAGACCCTTGATGGCAACAGTCTTCAGGTCGTAGCGTGAGGCCAGATGGCCCCAGGCGTCGTGGCCCACAACCAGCGTGCGGGTCTTGGCCTTGGCGAGCGTTGTGCGATAGTCGTCGTGCACAGCCCGAACGCGGGAGAGCATGGCGGCCTCGGCGAGGCGGATGCTCTGAACGGCCGCCGCGTCCTCGCCGGCATGGGCGATGAGTGCGAGGGCGATCGCGGGCACGAGCTTCTCGGCCAGCAGCGGGTCGAGCCAGACGTGCGGATCGGCGGCCCCGTGCTCGTGGTCGCACTCGCCGTCGCCGTCGTGATCGTGGTGCTCGTGCTCGGCGTCGGCCTTCATGCCCAGCTCGTCGCCGGCGATGAGGACGCGGCGCTGCGGACGCGGACGATCCTTGAGAAACTTCTCGACCTGGGGCTCAAGCCCGATGCCGACCAGCAGCACGATGTCGGCGCGGCTGAGCGTGGCGAGGGTTGAAGGCGGGATCTCGTAGCCGTGCTCGCTGACGCCGGGGGGAATGAGCGTCTTGACGTCGCCGGGTTTGGCCCAGCCGGCGTCGATGAGCATGGGTTCGACCAGGCCGCGGAGGGGGGCCACGGAGACAATGACCGTGGGCGGCTTGGCCTTCATGCCGACGACCACTGGCGGCGTCGCGGCTGTGGTCGGCGTAGGGCCTTGGCCGACCGCGGACGCAACCGAGAGGACCAGGCACAGGCCGACGGCGATCGGGCTCGCGGAGATCTTCATGCCATGATTATTGGCGGGCTCGGGGCCAGATGCAACCCATGTGCATGTAGACCGGCGGATC
>JBBQRT010000060.1:0-19480 GCA_038214505.1 Phycisphaerales bacterium
ACTTCAACGGCGACACCGTCCGCGACGTCTCCGACAACTTCGCCTTCCTCAGCGCCTGGTACGCCGGCTGCCCGTAAACCGTCGGTCTCCCGCCAAGCCTAGCGCCACGTGCCGGGCTCGGGATGAACGCCATGCCTGGCCTGAACCAGGAGCAGACACGGGTGGAGCGCGGGCACTATGCGGGTGCGCTCACGCTCAGCGCCGCATGGCGCAAACACGCGAACGAACACCGATCACGACGGCAAATGAATCGTCTCCGCGCGAAAGAAACGGTGCGCAGCGATGAAATCGGGTATCTTGAACAGCCGTGAGGCGGGCCACCGTGGCTCGCCGAAGATCATCGGGCGAATGTCCGGTGGAATAGGCATTTCAGCAAGGGCACGCCGTTCAACATCCCAGCGTTGTTGTAGACTTGACGTTGCCGATCGTGGAGATGCGCCGGGCGATGGTATGAGGGGCTGGGTGCGTTGGAGCGCGGCGCGGTGTCGTTTGTTCTTCCGCGTTGAGTATGGACCGCGTCACGCGACGTGGCAGACTGGCCGACGCCAGTCTGCGCCAAAGTCGACAGACCCGCAAACGGAGGCCACAATGCGAATCCCCTGCTCTCGGCCCGCCACCCCCTCTCCCTTCACCCAAAGTTCCCGCTACCGTTTCAACCCTGCGGTACCCCTGTTGCTCACGATTGCCGGCGCCGCTACGCCGTGCTCGGGTGTCCAAGCAGATGGCCTCACGTCTGCCGCAGTCCATCGTGACATTGGTCGCACCGCAGTGCTGTCGGATGAGCTCGCCGCTCGCGTTGCGTCCGGGGCCGCGCTGGCAACGCGCATACAGGTTGTTGTGCAGTTGCGGAACAGCCCATGGGTTCCGCTAATGCGCGCGGAGAACGCGGCGCTCGATCCGATGCTGGAGCCGCTGTCGCGCGAGATTCAGGAGATTCACCGCTCGATTCTTCCCGCCGGCAATCTGTCTCCCGCGCAGGAGCGTGCCTGGCTGGACGAGTTCGCAAAGCAGCCGAATCGTCTGCCGGCGATGCTGGAGGCCCGTCGCGAGGAGCTGGCGGCGGAGGTCGAGCGAATCACGGCGGATGCCCGTGCCCGTGTCCGTGCGCGGGCTTTGGCCATGATCACCCCCGAGCACGTCGAACTTTCCGGCGTGATTGAGTCTCTCGGCGGGAAGGTCACCGATCGCCTCATCGGTCAGAGCGCGTTGGTCGCCGAGGTTCCGCTGGGAGCGCTGCAACGGCTCGCCGCCGACAACCGCGTCCATCGCATCTTCGAGAACCCCGACCCCAAGCCGTGCCTTGATGTGTCGGTGCCGTACCTGGGCGTGCCAAGCACGTTCTGGGCCGCAAACATCTCGGGCCAAACCTGGGATGTCGGTTTGATAGACACCGGCTGCCTGCAGAATCATCCCTGCTTCTCGGGCATTACCTTCGACACCGCGCCCGGCGTGGGCGTGGGTGACGCCGCTAGTGGGCACGGCACGTCCGTCGCCAGCATCATCTGCTCCGGCGACCTGACACATCGCGGCGTTGCTCCGGGCATTGATCGCTTGATCGTCGGCACGCTCGGGAGCGCCATCAGCCATTCGGATTGGATGGTCACCACTGCTGCCGACGACCCCGAGGTCATGAACCACTCGTGGGGCACCGGCATCGCCAACAGCGACGACACCGCGATCGAGCAGTTCTACGACGCGCTCGCCGACGACTTCAACTGCGCCATGGTCTTTGCGGCAGGCAACGACGGCGAGAGCGGTAACTCCTCCACCCTCACCCGTCCCTCGAGCGCCCGCAACGTCATTTCGGTCGGGAACATGTTCATCTTCAACACGCTCGATCCCGCCGACGACCGGCTGATGGACACCTCCGGCCAGGGGCCCGTGCCCGGCTTGAATCGACGGAAGCCCGACCTCGTCGCCCCGGGCGAAGCAACGCAGGCAGCCAACTCCTCGTGGATGTCGCTCCCCGACTTCGACTATTTCGGCGGCACATCCGCCGCTGCGCCACACGTCTCGGGTGGGTATGTCCTCGTTGTTCAGGCTCGCGGCGACCAGACGCCCTATGCCAACAAAGCGGTGCTCATCAATGCCGCCGACGCGTGGAGCGAGAGCGGCACCAACTCCAACTTCCTTGACGACGAGCCGTTCTCCGGCTCGCTTTGGAACAACGCCTATGGCTGGGGGACGCTCAATCTCGCAAACGCATTCTTCAATGCGACCGACGTCTTTGAGCAATCCGTTTCGACACTGCCCGGCGGCACCACGGATCGCTTCTACAGCGGGACCTTGTTTCGCGGCGAGAAAGCCACCCTGGTCTGGCACCGGTCGATGATCTACAACGGCACGATGGTGCCGCCGAACATCACACCCCTGGCTGACCTCGACCTCCGCCTGTACCGCCAGTCCGACGGCGCGCTGATCGACACGAGTCTCTCCAGCGTTGACAATGTCGAGCAGGTGGGCATCAACGCCCCCCCGTCTCCGGGCGACCTGGGGACGCCGGTGGTCATCAAGGTCACGCTCGACACCGTCAACATCTCGGTGCCGTACGCACTCGCCACGGAAGAAAACTTCGTCTCCGGCGCGCCCGTTCTGACCACCAGCCTGGTGACAACGCAGGCGACAGGCAGCACGCCGTTTAATCTCATCATCGCCGTGACCAACAACGGCGCCGCGCCCGCCCAGAGTGTCGTCACAACTCTCGATCCCGCGCCGCCAGGCTGGACGTTCTCTTCAACGGTCTCCAACGTCGGCGTCGTTCCCGCGGGCGAGACGCGCTACGCCTCTTTCCTGGTCTTCCCGCCGTGCGACACCAACGGCGGCTCGGCGAACATCTCGTGGGTCAGCAGTTCGTCTTCCTACGGCGAGCAGTTCGTCGACACCGGCGCCGGTGTGATGACGCTGACCACCAGCAGCGTGCTGGCAAACGATGCGCCCCAGCTCGTCATCCTGCCCACCGGCAGCACGACGCGCCGGTTCAACACGGTGGCCAACGAGTTCCACGTCGTCGCAAGCCGCCCCGGTGGCAGCGACTGGACGCTCTTTCTCGCCCCGGGCCAAGAGTGCATTGCGCTTGCGCCGCAGGTCTATGTCTCTGGCCTCCCCGGCGACGAGATCGACTTCATCGTCGTCAACTCAAACAACCCGGCCGTCCCCGACGTAGGCACCAACTACGTGGGCCTGGGAGTTGCAGCGATCGAGTCGGTTTTCGCAAACTCCCGCGTGGAACTCGATATTGGCTTCGACTTCGCCGGCTTCACCGTCACCACCGCCTTTGATGCCGAGGAAGTCGTCGAGGTCTTCGAGAAGTCCCTGGCCAGCGGCGTCCGCTACACCGCGACCGTCGAGGTCCTTTCCGGCTCCTCCGACATCGCCTTCCGCGTCTATCCGCCCTCGACGACGTACGCCAACCCGGTTCTGTCGGTGCTCGCCGCGTCTGACGCCGGCGGCCTCGGTGGCACCGAGTCGCTCACGTTCGTCGCGCCGGCCGCTGGCATGCACGGCTTTGTCGTCACCAAGAAGAACCTCGGCACGGGCGATATCCGCCTGACCGTCACTTGTGGTGCCGACTTCAACGCCGACGGAGTGGTCAACGTCGCCGACATCTTCGCCTTCCTCAGCGCCTGGTTCGCCAGCGCCCCGGGCTCGGACTTCAACGGCGACACCGTCCGCGACGTCTCCGACATCTTCGCCTTCCTCAGCGCCTGGTTCGCCGGCTGCCCATAAACCGTCGGTCGCCACCCATGCCCCGCGCCACCGAAGTCGGCTTGCTCTGAAGCCGACTTCGGTGCGAGCATCATGGGCTAACCCGCGACCGCTCGACTCCAATTGAATCGGTAGATCGTCTGAAGACGTGCTACCTAAGTCGGTTTGCTCAAAAGCCGACTTCGGTGCGTCAGCCGTAGGCCGGCCCACCCTCCCCATATCCTTTCCCATGCTCCCAGCCCTATTCCTCGCCCTCGTCCAAGCCACCTCCACCCCAGCATCCACCCCCGCGCCGACTCCATCCCCTCCGCCCGCCGCAGCACATCCTCGAGTTCCGCCCGCGTCGGCCGCAGCGGTGCCAGCGACCGCACCAGCCGCGGCAGTGCGTACGACCGCGCCGCCAGCCGCTTCTCCCCCGCCGCCATCCAGCCGCACACCGCCACGCAACCCTCCCCGCCCCCCCCCTATACACTCCCCACTACCCATCCAAACGCCCACAGGGAGTGCCCCCATGCCCCGCCCGAATCCCGCCACCGCCCGCACGGCCGCCGCAGTCCTCCTCGCCGCCTCCGCCGTCTCAGCGCCGGCCCTCGCCCAGTGCCCGGTCGTCGCCAATCTGCAGGCCGAGAGCCGCGGCTGCCGCGTCCGCCTCACCTGGCAGAACGCGCCCGGCGCCGGCGCGGCCGTCTCGTGGCAGGTCTTCCGCAACACCACTGACTCGATCGTCAACGCCACCCTCGTCACCACCGTCCTCGGCCCCACCCCCACCTACGACGACGCGCCGCCCGCCCGAGCCGTCCCCTACTTCTACTTCGTCCGCGGCTTCAACCCGCTCCCCACGTGCTCCCTCGGCGGCCCCCTCTCCGCCTCCGCCGCCGGCCGGCTCCTCCCGCTCCTAATCACATCGCCCAACGCCCAGACCGCCGGCTGCTCGCGCGTCAACATCACCTGGCCCGCGTTCCCCGACGCGACGCAGTACTCCGTCTTCCGCCAGCCCGTCGGCGGTGCCGTAATCTCCTTGGGCGCCACGAGCGACACCGCCTTCGCCGACACCACGGGCACCCCAGGCGTCCGCTACTTATACGGCATCTTTCCGCAAACCCCCTGCGGCGGCGCCGCCCAATCCGTCGCCGCCGAGATCACCTTCCCCGGCCCCCCCACCGCAGCCGCCCCCGCCACTTCCATCGTCCGCCCCAGCAACACCCCGGCCAGCATCCAGTTCAATATCGACACCTTCGGCCTCCCCACCACCCTCGAGGTCTTAAAGGACAACACCCCCCTCCCACTCACCGGCCGCTGGCGCCTTTCAGGCCAGAGGCTCACCATCGATCCCGTGCTGGTCCAGGACATCGGCGAGTACACCCTCCGCCTCACCTCCACCGCCTGCGCCGCCTCCGCCTCGCAGTCCGCCGTCCTCGCCGTCCGCAACCCCTGCCCCGCCGACTTCAACGGGTCCGGCACCCGCGACATAACCGACATCTTCGCCTTCCTGAGTTCCTGGTTCGCCGGCTGCCCCTGAGCCCGGCTCCCCCGCAACGTCGCGCCGCCCCGCAACAGGCCCCGCGGCCCCACGCCTTCCCCACCTCAACACCAGAACCGTGGCACGCCCAGCACGAGCGCGGTAGATTACCCGGTGCCCACACCAAACCCCCGCAGGCTCCGCCCCGCCATCCTCGCCCTCCTAACCCTCGCGGCCGTCCCCGCCTCGAGCCTCGCCATCTGCCCGCCCGGGCCGACCCCCGCCGCCGGCGGCCCGGGCACACGCATCGCCTCCTCCATTCCCCGCACATCTTTTATCGACACCGCCCCTTCTCCCGCGAGCGGGAGAGGACCGCTTGGAGCGCAGCGACCAGCAGGTGAGGGGGTGTGCTGCCAAACCGAGCGGCTCGGCACCGGTGCCTGCATCCGCATGCCCGGCCCCGACTTCACCCCTCCCTCGACGCCGAACCTGACAGGTCGCCGCGATGAACCCTTGGGTCCGCAGGCGTCCTCGACCGACCCGACCCCGGGAGCCGGGCCACACGGCACAACCTAACACGATCGACATTCCAAGTAAGGGTGGGCGGACGGCTCAACTGTGCTATACTCGAGGCCACCACCGCCCGCTACCGCAACATCGGAGTGCATTCAATGCTGCCCAAGTTCATTCCGGTCTTCAACGCGTCACTTTCTTTCATCCTCGCCACCGCCGCCCACGCCCAGTGCCCCGTCGCCGCCAGCCTCCAGACCGAGACCCGCGCCTGCAGCGTTCGCCTTACTTGGCAGCTCGATCCCACCAGCGGCCCGGTGTTCAACTGGTCGGTCTTCCGTGCCCCCACCTCCAACCCCTCCGCAACCATCACCCTCGCTTCCCCGCCCGGCAACAGCAACGTTTTCGATGATACCACCGCCGTCGCCGGAACGAACTACCTCTATTACATACGTCCAAACCCCGCGACTCCGGCCTGCACCGTCACCCCCGCGATCCTCGGGCCGGTCCCGGGTGTACGCCTCTTGGCCGTCCAGAACCTCACCATCACCCCCCGCTGCGACGGCATTCGGGTCGGTTGGGACCCGCTGCCCGACACGATCGTCTACCAAGTCGCCCGCTCCGAGCCCGGCAACCCCACGCCCGTCAACCTCCCCGGGAACGCCGCCACCTCTCTCATCGATACAACCGCCGTCGTCGGCACGCAATACACCTATATCGTCTCCGCGCTGACCACTTGCGGCCCGACCACCTTCAACCCCGCAGTCCAGGGCTCCCGCATCGTCCCCGCAACCCTCGGCACGCAGCCCGTGGGCGTCGTCGCCCAGACCGGCCAGACCCTCACCATCCCCTTCAACTTCTCCCCCGGCTCCCAAAGCACCGTCACCTTCTCCAAGGACGGCCAGCCCGTGCCCCCGAGCGCCGGCGTCTCCTTCGGCCCGAGTTCCATCCAGATCGTCGGCGCCAAGGTCCGGGACTCCGGGCTCTACCAAGCCCAGATCGTTTCCACCTGCGGCACGCTCACGCAAAGCCAAGTCGTCGCCGTTCGGAACCCCTGCCCTGGCGACTTCGACGAGTCCGGAGGAGGCCCCCAGGTCGGCGACATCTTCGCCTTCCTCAGCGCCTGGTTCGCCGGCTGCCCCTGAGCATTGCTCCGGGCCCTCACGGCCTCGGGTGGAACTTCCGCTGCACATCCCGCAGACGCCCCGCATCCACGTGCGTGTAGATCTGGGTCGTCGCGATGTCCGCGTGCCCGAGCAGCTCCTGCACCACCCGCAGGTCCGCCCCGCCCGAGAGCAAGTGCGTCGCGAAGCTGTGTCGCAGCATGTGCGGGTGTACCCGCCCAAGCCCCGCGAGCAGCGCGTTCTTCTTCACCAGCTGCCACACCGCCACCCGCTCCAGCGGCCGGCCCGTCCTCGAAAGCAAGAGCCGCCCACGCGACTTGTCCGCCGCCGCCGCCTTCCCCATCCCGCGCACCAGCCCCGGGCGGCACACCCGCAGATACTCGCGCACCGCCTCCTGCGCCGGCCTGCCGATCGGCACCAGCCGCTGCTTGTTCCCCTTCCCCGTCACCACCACCACGCTCAGCGTCGGGTGCAGCGCTGCCAGCGTCAGCCCGGCCACCTCGCTCGCCCGCAGCCCGCACGCATACATCAACTCCAGCATCGCCCAGTCCCGCACATGCAGCGGCGGCCCCTTCGCCACCCCGCCCTGGGTTCCCCCCCGGTCCCCGGCGGGCTCTACCTTCGCACCCTCTTCCGCCCCCGGCTTCCCCTCCACCATCGCCCGCATCGGCGCTTCCACCAGCTTCGCCATCTGCTTCGGGTTCAATACCCCCGGCAGCCGCTTCCACTGCGTCGGCCTGTCCAGATACGCCGCCGGATTATCCGCCCGCACCCCCGCCACCAACAGCCACCGACAAAATACCTTCACCGTCGCCAAGTGCCGGATCACCGACGAGCTCTCGAGCCCCTTCTCGCCCCGCAATCGGGCCAGATGCTCCGAAAGCTCGCGGGCCTGAAACCCGCTCGGATCCATCACGCCCCGGGCCGTCAGGTCGGAGAAGAGGTCGCGCAGGTCGCGGTCATACGCCTCCACGCTCGCCTTCGCCAGCCCGCACTCGACCCGGCAGAACGTCGCGAACCCCACCCGACACTTCTCTAGCGCAGGCGCGATCGGAGGCTTGGCAACCAATGGACGCGGCATCCGTCATCCATCGGCATTGTCCCGCCCGGCAAACAAAAACCGCCCCGGGCTGTAGGCCCGGGGCGGCGGATGGACTCGCTCTCAAACTCTCTTTATCTCTCGCTCAGCCTACCCGGGGATTAGCCCCGGAGCAGCGACAGGGAAGCCTGCGGCGACTGGTTCGCGATACCCAGGACGTTCGTCGCGGCCTGCACCAGAATCTGGTTGCGGGTCAGGGCCGCCGTCTCGGAAGCGAAGTTGGCGTCGCGGATCGAGCTCTCGGCCGCCGTGGTGTTCTCGAGGGAGACGCCCAGGCTGCGGACGGTCGCACCGATCGTGTTCTTTTGGAACGCGCCCAGCCGGCCGCGGAGGGTGTTGACCTCGTCGATCGCCGCGGAGACGATTTTCTGAGCGCCCGACAGGTCCGAAGAGCTGACCACGTTGTTGGCCTGACCGGAGGCAAGGCTCGACAGGAACTCGAGGCCGCCCGCGATGGTGGCCGTCGCGCCCAGCTTGCGGGTGGCGACGTTGCCGATCCCGATGGCCACGCGGCCAGCGATATCGACCTGGCCGGCGAGCTGGAAGTCAGCACCGCCGCCGGTGATCTTGAAGGCGTCGACCGCCTGCAGCGACTGGGACTTGCCGGTGAGGAAGGTGACCTCGACATCCAGGAAGTCGGTGTTGACGCGGGCCGTCTTGCCGCTCGAGGTTGCCTGCACGCCGTTGATGGTGGCGCCGATGTCCTGACCCTCGTCACGCTTGCCGTTGGTGGCCGAGCTGAACGCCAAACCCGTGCCGCTGTTGACGGTCGTGGCCGCGGCCGCGCTGAAGTTGTAGATGCCGCTGCCCTGCAGGCCGGCGGGGGCCGACACGGTGCGGACGCTGACGAACTCGTTCTTGCCGAACTCCGAGCTGTTCAGCGACAGGCCCGTGCCCGACGAGGTGGCCTTGACGCCCGTGACGTTGGTGAAGCTGTTGATGGCCTTGGCCACGTCCGCGAGCGTCGTACCCGAGGCGAAGGAGAGCTCGCGGGAGCCCTTGGAACCGGCGATTTCAACCGTGAACACGCCGCTGGCCGAACCGTTGAAGTTCAGGGCGGTGCCGCCGGCCGAGAGATACAGGCCGGCCTGCTGGGCCGACTGGGTCACGATGGCCTGGACGTCGAGGCCCGAGCCGGTGACCTTGGCCCCGTTGACCTTGAAGGACTGAACGCCCGAGTTGACGTTGGTGGTCTGGTAGTCGAGCGAGCCGTTGAGCAGACGCTTGCCCTGGAAGGACGTGGCGCCCGCGACGCGGTCGATGGTCTGCAGGATCGAGTCGATCTGCAGCTGGTTCGCCTTCTTCTCGTCGTTGGACAGGCCGGCGGAGTTGGCCGTCGTGGTGACCAGGCCCTGGAGTTCAACCAGGAGGCCCGACACCTCGGACAGACCACCCTCGGCGATGTTCACGACCTGGTCGGCTCGGTCGGCGTTGCCGATGGCGGCCGACAGAGAGCTCTTCTCCGAGCGCAGACGCTCGGAGGCGATGAGCCCGGCCGGGTCGTCCTTGCCGCGGTTGATCCGGAGCCCGGTGGAGAGGCGCTCCAGGCTCTGGCTCAGGCCGTTGTTGTTCTGGCCGAGCACGCGCTGGCCAATCAGAGACTGAACGTTGGTATTGATACGACTCATGAGCGAAGTCCTCCGTGCACTTCCCGGCGTCTGTGCGTCTGACGCCTGCCCCGATTTCGGGGCCACCGACCGTCGGTTGACGGCCTACTGAAGGTCCCAGGCGCCCGCTACAGGTCTGGCGCGCCCGGCCCGGCATCCGTACCGGGCCTAACGAGTGTCCGAGCTCGCCGGGAACTTCGGACCCCTTCCCGATCGACGAAGCGGAGATGCGACTTCAGACGGTGCAGAGGTTTGCCCACGATTTCTCGCTCAAAAACACGACGGCCCGCCCCTCAAGAGGGGGCGGGCCGTGGACTTGGCCTGGTTATCCGGCCCCCAGAGGGCCGGTTTGCTCGCGGTTTACCGGCCCAGGAGCTGGAGGACCTGCTGCGCGGACTGGTTGGCGAGCTGCAGCGTGTTGGTCGCCGCGCTCGAGAGGATCTGGGCCCGGGTCAGCGCGCTGGTCTCGCTGGCGAAGTCGGCATCGCGGATGCGGCTCTCCGACGAGGTGAGGTTCTCGATGGCGGTCTGGAGCGAACGCTGGTTGGTCTGCAAGGTGTTCTTCTCGAACGCGCCCAGGCGGCCGCGGAGGGTGGAGATCTCGTCGATCGCGCTGTCGAGGACGGCGGAGGCGTTGGAGAAGTTGCGGCTGTTGAGGTCGTTGGAGCCGCCCGAGCGAACGCTGTCGAGGAACTGGAGGGTGCCGTTGAGGATGGTGCCGCCGAGGCGCGAGGCGGCGACAGACTGGAGGGCGATGTTGGATTGCTGGCTGGTGGTGATCTGCCCGCCGAGCTGGAAGAGCGCTCCGCCGCCGGTGATGTAGAAGGTGGAGTTTGATCCGTTGGTGGTGGCGAAGTCCTTGCCGAGGGTGAGCGCGAGGCTGATCGAGGTTTGGTTCTGAACACTCACGCTCAGGCCCGAGCCGATGGCGAGGTTGCCGTTGATGATGGCCTGGACGTCGCGGCCGACGTCGCGGTTGCCCTGGGTGAGCACGGAGCTGAAGGCGGGATCGGAGAAGGATGGCGTTCCCGCGGCGGTGGTGTCGGGGAGCTTGTAGGTCTGGAACCAGCCGCCGCCGGCGGGTCCGGCGATCCGGCTGACGCTGACGAAGGCCTTTGAGCCGAAGCTGGTCGAGGTGAAGCGGAGGCCGGAGGCGGGGTTGGCGGGGTTGAGCAGGACCGCTGAGACGCCGGTGGCCTCGCGGAACTGGTTGATGGCCTTGACGACATCGGTGAGGGACTGTCCGGAGAGGATCTGCAGGGTCTGCACCCCGTTGACCCCGGCGATCTCGAGGGTGGTCGTGGAGGCGAAGCGTCCGGCGGCGACGGGGCTGCCGACGTTGGATGCCGAGAGGTAGAGGTCGGCGGTCTGCGCGGAGGCGACAACGCTGACGTCGACCTGGATGTTCTTCTGGCCCGCGAAGGTGGCGCCGTAGATGGTGGACTTGGCGATCTGGGAGTTGTTGACGCCCGAGAGGGTGTAGTCGAGGGACCCGTTGAGCAGCTTGAGGCCGCCGAAGCTGGCGGAGTTGCTGATTCGGGTGATGGACTCGATGGCCGAGTCGATCTGGAGCTGGTTGGCTCGGCGTTCGTCGTCGGAGATGGCGCCGGTGTTGGCGGCCTCGACGACCAGCCCCTTGATGGAGCTGAGCAGGTCGCTGACCTCGCTGAGCGAGCCCTCGGTGGTGGCGATGACGGAGCTTGCGCGCTGGGAGTTTCCGACGGCCTGGTTGAGGCCGGAGATCTCGGAGCGGAGGCGCTCGGAGACGATCAGGCCTGCCGGGTCGTCGGCTCCGCGGTTGATCCGCAGGCCGGTGGACAGGCGCTGGAGCCTGACCTGAAGGTCGTCGTTGGCCCGTCCCAGGTTCGACCTGGCGATGAGGGCCGGGATGTTCGAGTTGATGCGAGCCATGACAATCCTCCGTGATTGATTTGGCTGGCGCCCGTTGCGGCCAGGGATCGGCCAGGGGGCGCTGTGTGGTCCGGCAAGTCGGGGCTAGGTCGCCCCACGCGTGATCGGTAGGTCGGTCGGTGTCTGGGGCTGGCCCGCTAGGCCGATTGGGCTCCGCCGGCTTTGGGCGGCAGATGGGCAATAGGTCCGGCGGGGATGGGCGGGGAGACGAACTTGGCCTGGCTGGAGAGCCCCGGCAGGCGGGTTCGGGTTCGCTGCGGGCCGGGGCCGGCCAGGAGCGAGAGCTCCCCGGTGCCAATCTGGCTGGCCCGCTGATTCTCGGCCTTGATCGCGTCGTACACCTCTTTGCGGTGGACGGCGATCTTGGTCGGTGCGGTGATACCCAGCCGCACCTTGTCTCCCCGGATGTCGACGACGGTGATCTCGATCTCGTCGCCGATCATGATGGTCTCGTCGCGCTGGCGGGATAGAACCAACATGGTTCAGGCTCCTTCCTGATTCGTGCTCGGGCCCCGCTCGACACACGGGGCGCAGTGCGTCCCGGCGGCGGATCGGCCCCTCACTGAGCCGCGGGTCCGGGCGTCCGTGCCCGGTCCCAGGATTGTCACGGGCGGCGCCCAGCGCCGCCCCCGATTCGCCTAGGCCGACATGGCCTTGCCCGCCTGCGCCTTAGCGGCGAGGTTGATGAGGGCGTGGCGTGTCGTCCAGCGTTTCTCGGCCAGCACGAACTGCTCACCGTTGCGGGTGAGCGTGTTGATCACCAGCGGGCCCTGGAGGTTGCCCGTAAGGGTCTGGTCGACCTTGTTCACGATGACAAAGACCTGCGCGTCCTCGAGCCTTGAGAGGCCCAGATCGCCCATCTGCTCGCCCCGTATCGGGACGGAGTAGTCGGGCACGAAGAATGATGGGTCCGTGACCACGAAGGCCAGCGTGGGGTCCTCGAGGCACTGGAGCCAGAAGAAGGCCGAATCCTCGGCCGGCTCCAGCAAGCAGTACCGCTTGAACTCCGCGAAGCCCAAGAGCCCCTTGGGAAAGGTGATCACGCGGTCGTCCGCGATCTCAATGGTCCCGAACCGGGTCGTCCGCACTTGCATCGGATCGCTCCGAACCTTGCCCTGGTCGCTGTCGACTTGTTCCCGGCGACACTCGCCGGGCGACGTCCTGTCTCCTCGTTCCCGCGGGCAATGGTCGGGAACGGATCTCTTACGAGCTGTTTGGACCCCCGCGCTCAGCGCAGGAAATCCAGCAGCGTTTGGGTCGATGCCTGGGCGCCCGTTCTCAGGGCCGCCTGGAGCTGCGTCTGGAGCAGCGAGAACCGGACCGACGCCTCCGCGTAGTCCGTATCCTGCAGCTGACTCCGGAGCCTCTCGTTGAGCACGTTCTCGTCTTCCTGTCTCTTCTGGCCTTCGCTGACACGGTTGGAATACACGCCAACCAGTGCCTGCGTCTGCGCCAGCCGGTCTACTTGACCGTCGATACTCTCTCCAGCAAGGCCTATGCCAGTCTGGTCGTCCCCCTTGAGGGCGTCGCGGAGGCGGACGAGCGCGGTGAAGATGTTGTCCACCGAGACGCCGGACCGGTCCTGCGCGGTGAAACTTGCGCTTGTCGCGTCATAACTGCCGTTGCTTAGGCCCAGGTCTTCGGCCGCGGCGGAGTTGTTGAGCTTCTCGATCCGCACCGGGCCCGAGAGGCCGTTGCCCTGGACGAGCTGGATGCCGTTGCCGCTGGGCGAGAGCCGGGCCGTCACGTCGCCGGCGACCAGCGCCGGGGCGGTGGGTACGAGGGGCGGTTGCCCAACGGCGGCGGCGATCTCGCTGTTGATCTTGGCGATGAGTGCGCCGGCGTCGCGCAGGTCGGCGGGCTGGAGGTCGATGTCGACGGCCTGGCCGGTGCCGAGATACACGCGGAAGTCGCGGTTGAGGGCTCGGGTGACGGCGCCGGTCTGGGGGTCGGCGGCGTTGTCAACCACGCGGACACCCCGGCCGTCGTTGAAGTCCGTCAGCGGGGTGTTGAGGTCGAGGGTGCGGACGCCCAGCTCGCTGGCGGTATCTGGTCCGACGCCGGTGGGCTCGATGGAGAGCGCGGGGCCGGAGATCTCGCTGAGCACGTCGATGCCGGTTCGGGCGCCGTTGATCTGGACGCGGACGCCGGGGACGGCGGTCTCGATCCGGTCGCGGAGCTGGTCGATGGTCGTGGCGGTGGAGAGATCGACGTCGGTGAAGCTCGTCTGGGCGCCCGAGGTAAAGCGGAAGCGGACGGTGCCCAGGGGGAGCGTCAGGCCCGAGAGGGCCGTGACCGGGGACTGGAGCGTGACGCGGGGATTGATGTCCGCGCCCGTGGGGGCGGCGACGTCGAAGGCGGCCTGCGACAGGCCCAGGTCCTGGGCGGTGGTGCCCGAGCCGATGTCGGTGAAGTTCAGGGCTGGCGGGGGCGGGCCGGGGACGACGTCGATGGAGAGCGAGCCGCCGGCGAGGCCGACGCCGCCGGGGCCCAGGACGGTGACGGCGTTGTCGGTTTCGTATTGGCGGATGGCGGCGGTGAGGCGGGTAGCGACATCGCCGGCGGTGTCGGCCCCGGAGAGATCGACGCGGGCGGTCGGGCCGGAGTTGAAGCTGAACTGGACGGAGCCTTGGGCGACGCCCTGGCCGCGGCCGCCGGCGACGTCGGCCAGGCGTGTGGCGGCGGTGAGCGCGGGGTCGAGGTCGCGCTGGCTGCGGATGCGAGCGGAGACGTTGCCGATGGCGCTATCGACGCCGATGTTGACGGGGACGTCTCGTGCGGGGCCGAGCTCGGCGAAGAGGCCCGAGCCGCGGCCGGTGTAGCGGAAGCCGCCGCGGAGCTCGGACATGGGCTCCCTGGTGCCGGTGGCGCCGCCGAAGAGGTAGACGCCGTTGTACGAGCGGTTGGTGATGTCCAGGAGCTGGCGGATCATGCCGTCGGCGACGACGGACTGGGTGCGGCGGGTGGAGGAGTCGGAGCCGACGCCGAGCTGGCCGCTGGCGATGCTTTTGGCTTCGCGGACGAGGTCGGTGGCGTCGCCGATGGAGGTGTCGAGATAGCCCAGGAGGCTGCCGGCGGCGGAGAGGTTGTTGATGGTCTGAGCGCCGACGGCGAGGCGCTGGTTCATGACGCCGATGGCGGAGGCGGCGACGGAGTCGTCGGAGACGCGGGAGATCCGGCGGCCGGTGGTCAGCTGGGTCTGGACGTTGAGCAGGTCGATGTTGGTGCGCGTGACGGAGCTCAAGAGCAGGCTGTTGGCCAGCATGTTGGGAACGCGGTTGAGGTTGGCGGGGAGTGCGCCCATGGGTTTGCTCGTCGGGTCGGCGGCTTACTGGGCCATGGCCAGAAGGGTCTGGGTGAGTTCGTCCACGACGCTGATGAATCGGGCGGCGCCCTGGTACATGCGCTGGTAGTTGAGGAGGTTGACGGACTCCTCGTCGATGCTGACGCCGGAGACGGCCTGGCGCTGGGCCTCGAGGCCTTCGTTGACGAGCTTGGCGGCGTCGGCGCGGCTATTGGCGGCCTGGGCGTCGGCGCCGACGACCTGGGCGGTGTCGCGCCAGGCCCCGGCGACGGAGGCCCCGCCGAGGGCGGTGAGGCCCTTGGTGCGGAGGCCGGCGATCAGGAGGGCGGCGGCGTTGTCGGAGGGCTGGCCCGCGACGGACTGGCCGGTCGAGAGCAGGCGGGGCTGGGCAACGAGCTCGGCGCGGACGTCGATGTCGCTGGCGGAGGAGCCGGTGAAATAGCCGTTGACGCCAAGGACAGCGAGAACGCCGGAGGAGTCTTCGGCGAAGGAGACGGCGAAGCCCTGGGCGGCGTCGATCTTGAGCGTGCCGTCGGGGTTGACGCTGGCGGTGAGGTTCGGCACCGCGCCGAGGCTGGCGCTGAGGGAGGCGATGCTGGTGTCGTCGGCGAAGCCCCGGGAACCGGCGGCGTTGATGCCGTCGAGGTCGACGTTGATGCGGACGGTCTGGGTGGCGCCGGAGGCGGAGTTTCTGACGGTGACGAGGAACCCGCCGTTGACGGCCTGGAAGGGGAGGTTGGCGAAGGTGAGGTTTGCGGGGTCGTTGAGAGAGCGCAGAGTGTCCGGGGCCGGGGCGGTGCGGGTGCCCTGGGCCGTGGTGACGGGGGAGCCGGCGTAGCCGGTGGAGTGGATCTTGTTGACTTCGAAGATGAGCTGGCTGGTGATGGAGTCGAGGCTGCCGATAGTGCGTTCGACGGTGCCGCCGCGCTGTTCGAGGAGGCCGCCGATGGTGCCGGCGCGGAAGGAGAGGGTGGTGCCGTCCTCTCGGACGCCGACGGAGAGGTCGCTGCCAGCGGCGGTGACGGTGCGGTTAAGGACCAGCCCGCGGCTGGCGCCGTTGAGGAGGACCGGGGTGGAGCCGATGAGGATGTCGATCGAGCCCGAATCCTGCTGGACGGTGGAGAGGTCGGTGAAGCCGGCGAGCTGGCTGATGAGCTGGTCGCGCTGGTCGCGGAGGGAGTTGGCCTGGCCTGCGCCGCCCTCGGAGTTGACGATCTGGACGTTGAGGGTCGCGATCTGGTCGAGCAGGCCGTTGGCCTGCTGGACGGCGGCGGCGAGCTGCTGGTCGAGCTGGGTGCGGGCGCTGGTGAGATCGTCGCGGGTCTGGCGGATGGCGCCGGCGACGGTGCGGCCCTGCTGAACGACCAGGGCGCGGGCGCCGTCGCGGTTGGGGCTGTTGGCCAGCTCGCTCCAGGCGTCGAAGAACCGGTTGAACATGTCGCTGAGCGAGTTTGAGCCCAGCTCGTTGAGCGTGGACTCGACCTGCGACAGGAAGTTCTGGCCCACGTCGGCGGACCCGCGCTGGGAGAGGGAGCCGTTGAGGCGGTTTTGCAGGGCCTGATCGACCTGGCGGGAGATGTTGGCGATGCCGACGCCGCGGCCGATCTGGAACTGGCCCCAGCGCTGGTCCTGCTGGGTGACCAGGTCGACGCGCTGGCGGGAGTAGCCGGGGGTGGAGGCGTTGGCGAAGTTGTTGCCGGTGACCTGGATGGCGACCTGGCTGGCGGCGAGGGCCGAACGACCGATGCTCATGGATCCGCCGAAGCTCATATCGGGGCCTTTCGCAAGGGGCGTGCCACGCGGGAACGGGGCCGGGGCCGGGGGCGAAGGATCAGGACCGAACATCAAAGGCGGAGACGACCTGAACGCCGGAGTCGACGGCGCCGGAGCGGGCGTAGGTGCCGGCGTGGGAGAGGGAGCGGCCGACCTGGCGCATGATCCCTTCCATGTGGGTCGAGAGGGTGGCGGCGGCGAGGCGGAGGGCCTGGTGCTCGTGGTGCAGGCGGCCGAGCACGTCGCGGAGGGCGGCGGCGACGTCGGCCAGGCGCGTGCGGGAGGGCTCGGGGGCGCGGGCGGCGAGGCTGGACATGGTGATCTTGGCGGCGAGGCCGGCCTGGGCGGGGGTGGCCGAGCCGATCATGGCGCCGACGATGCCCTGGCGCTCGCGCTCGAGGGCGACGATGGACTGCAGGAGGTCGCCCTGCTCTTCGAGGCAGGCCCGGAGCGCGGGCAGATCGGCCTCGGAGATGGCGCGGCGATGCTCGACGGTGTGGGCCAGGAGTCGGGTGTGCTGGGTTACGAGGCCCGAGAGCACCTGCTCGAGGCGGTCGAGCGGGGGCGCGGTCGTGATGGGGGTTGCGGGGGCGGGGGTGGGGATGGGGGTGGGGGTGGGGGTGGGGGTGGGTCGGGTCGCCATTGGTGGGGCTTTCAGGCGCTTGGGGCGTTGGGATCGGGGAGGGTCCGGGCCCGCTCGGCGGCCCGCTTAGCGAGGTCGCTGGCGAGGCGGTCGACGAGCGGGAAGTGCGCGGCGCCGGTGATCTTGAGCGCAATATCCGCGTCGATGAGGGATTGAAACTGCTTCTCGCCCTGTGAGGGAGCGAAGGGAGCCGCAGCGGTGTTGCTCTCGCGGAGCTGCTTGAGCAGGGGCTGGACGAGCGTGACGGCGACGAACTGGCGGGCGGCATCGCGGGCCTGCTCGTCGGGGCTCTTGGCGGTGTCGGCGGCGGCCTTGCCGAGGATCGACGCGAAGGTTGCCGAGGCGTCGGCATCGCGCGTCGTCGCGGGCTGGGCGAGGGTGGAGGAGGCCCATGCGGGCGGGGCACCGAGCTGGAGTGTTGATGCGTCCATAGGAAGTCGATTACTCGCGAACGAAGCGGGCGTGGAGGCGGCCGGCCTGGTGGATCTGGGCCAGGATGCCGATCTGCTCGCGGATCGGGACGTTGAGCTGCTTGAAGGCTTCGAGGAGGTCTTGCAGGCGGGCCCGCTCGCTGATGGAGGACGTCGAGCCGACGTCGGTCCAGGGGGTGCGCGAGACGAGGGGGCTCTGCTGGGTGGGGATTGGGGGCGGGGTGGTGGTCGTGATGACCAGGCGGTCGCTGCCGACGGCGACGCTGGAGACCTCGACGTCGCCGGTGACGACGATCGAGCCGGTGCGCTCGTTGACGACGACCATGGCGGGGAGGTCGATGAGGGAGGGGCTGAAGCGTTTGGTGAGGACGCCGGCCATGAAGTTGCTGGGGTTGCCGCGCTCGGCGGTGGGGACGGTGACGCGGATGGTGGTGTCGTCCAGGGCGTAGGCGATGGGCTCGCCGAACTCGCTGTCGTTCTCGAGGTCGGCGGTGATGCCGTTGATCTCGGTGGCGAGCATGCGGGCGACGGAGAAGGAGCGGAAGTGGGGCCTGAGGATGAGGTTGAAGGCGTCGCCGATGGGGCGCGGCTTGATGTCGCGGATGAGCTGGACGCCCAGGCGGATGCGGCCGGAGGTGGTGATCTCGATGTCTTCGAGGACGATGGGGCCCGAGGCCATGGCGAAGACCTGGGGGCTCGAGGTGCTCGGGCCGAGCATGGGGCTGAGGATGAGGGTGCCGCCCTTGAGGCTGGTGGCGGAGTGCGAGACCTGGACGTAGACGTCGTAGGTGTCGCCGTAGCGGCCGCCGCCTTCGGGGATCTCGCAGGAGATGGTGACCATGGCGGCGGACTTGGCCTTGGCCAGTTCGCGGAGGTCGGGGATGGGGTTGCCGTTGTTTCGGTAGACCTCGGCGAGGGGGCGGGCGAGGAGGAGCTCCTGGCCGCTGTCGCCGGTGCCCTTGAGGCCGGTGACGATGCCGATGCCGCGGAGGGGGCTTTTGGCGTAGCCCTCGATGCGGACGAACTCCTGGATGCTGGTGACGGGGTTCTCGCGGCGGGGGCGAGGGGAGGGGGTGCCGAAGATCGAGGCGGGCTGCGCAAGGGTGACGGCGGCGAGCGCGGAAAGTGCCGAGATGATGAGGCCGAGGCGGCCGAGGGCCCTAGTCATGAGCGTCCTGCTCCTTGGGAGGGGGAGGGACGCAACGGGTGTGCCAAGGGGGTTGGGGGGGGGAGGGGGCGGCCCGGGCCAGAAGAGCCGCGAGCGGCTGCTGGCCCAAGGCGACGTGCACACGCTGCTGCGCCTGCCCACGGGCATCTTCTACAAGCCGGGCGTGAAGGCCAAGGTGCTGTTCTTCGACCGCAGGCCGCCGCGGCGGGGGCGTGGACTGCGCGGCTGTGGGCCTACGACCTGCGGACCGACAGGCACTCCACGCTCAAGCAGAACGCGATCAGGCGGGACGACTTCGCCGAGTTCCTGGGGCTGTTCAAGCCCGGGGCGATCCACGCCCGCACGCCGACTTTGGGGGGGAGAGGGGGAGGCGAACCCGGAGGGCCGCTGGCGGTGCTTCGAGTATGGGGAGCTGCTCAAGCGCGACAAGCCAAGCTTGGAGGGGCTCTGGCTCAAGGACGAGAGCCTGGAGGACAGCGCGAGCCTGCCGGACCCGGACGTGCTGGCCGCAGAGATCGTCGAGGACCTTCAGGACGCGCTGGACCAAGTCGCGGGCATCGCGGCGGCGCTGCGGGGGCCGGGCACCGTTGAACCCAAATAGGCATCGGGCAGCACATCCGACGGGCACGCATGCCCAACGAACAGGCGACGACTTCAGAGCAAGGCGACTCCGGTGGCATGGTCGCGAAGCTTTATGCCACCCGAGCCGACAGGCGGCCCCGCGCGCGGGCGTCGGCAGGCTCGTG
>JBBQRT010000061.1:0-19376 GCA_038214505.1 Phycisphaerales bacterium
GACCTCTTTACGATCATGCTCGATGCGGGAGTCCGCACGTCGGGCCTGCTCAAAGCGCAGACAGCCGTCGCTCTGGACAAGATCCGGGAACATATAGAAGCGAAGGTCGCGGCATACGCAATCGGCGACGGGTCGGAGGCACGGTACGTGCTGCCCCCGCGCGCGGTGCTCATCACGGCTGCTAATACGGATCACGCATCATTCTCGTGCGAGAGTTAAGGGCAGGCACAGACTGAGCGGAGGAGTTCGGGCGTGAGTCTTTGCCACGCTTCGGCACCGGCGTCCAGCAGGTGTTGATAGTCGTCGAACACACGGTTGGCCAGGTAATGGCTCCGAAGGTACGCCCACAGCCGCTCGACGGGGTTGAGCTCCGGCGAGTACGGCGGCAGGAGCAGCGTCGTGATGTTCCCGGGCAACTTGAGTGCACGACTCTTGTGGCAGCCGGCCTGGTCCATGATCAGCACCGCGTGATCGTTCGGCGCGAGTTCTTCGCCCAGCATCTTCAGGAACACGTTCATGGTCCCGGTGTTCACCAGCGGGGCTTGCAACGCCACGCTCATACGAATCAACGATGAAACTCGGGCGTCTTGGGTACCCCGCCGGTCCCCGGCGGGCTTAGTCTGCTTCGCTGAGCTATCGATTGCTTGCCCGAGGATCACCGTTGATTGGTATGAGGTGTTCCTCGACGCCGCGTTGGCCGAATACGCGACGGTTCGGAACGGTGTGTACTTCATCGGCGCACGCGGCACAGTGACGGGCGAACCGGGCACACGCTGGATGGACTCTCTCGGGTCCGACAGCGAGGTTCAGTTGCTCGGCCCGCACGGAAACGGCTCCGGCGCACGCGGCCTCTACCCCCGTTACGCGGAGCTGTTGGCCTACGCCTTTGATCGCGCGGCCTGGAAGGCGGACAACATGCGGAACTACTCGTGGCACGAAGCGTTCCCAGTTTGAAACGCGCAGCACTTGATGACCTTCGGTTTCACTTAGTCTCAAACTTCAGGCGAGCTTTGGTGTCTTTGGTGAGCTTCCCATGGTGAGAGTGTCGCTTCTGGATTGCTATGTCCTTCTCGACACGACCAATGGGGATATTTCGGGACCATTTGATCCGTCATCGCTGCTCGACGCGCGGGGGTTGCTTTCGCTTCACTCAGATGCCTATCAGGCCGGCACCGCTGTGCGGTACTTCTACCAATCCGGATGCCCAACAGACAGGGCTCCGCCGTGCGTGAGCGTCGCGTCCGCTCCCGACGCAAAGGTCTGCACCGTCTGCCCATTGACCACCACGTTGATCTGCCCCCGCGCCAGCCCGCCGGGCATACCGGCCGCGGCGCATAGCGCCGCGGCCACGACAAATCGGACTCTGCCCATCGCTATCGTCTCCGACGTTTCGTGCCGAGCCAGCACACACCAGCCACCACCCAGCACGCGGAGGGGGAAGGGACCGCGGCCGCCACGCGGAAGCCGAAGTCTGAGAAGAAGACTGAGGGGAGCTCGCTGCCCTGCGGGAATCCCAGCCGGTCGCCGATCGCGCCGCCGAGGTTCCAGGCCGTGCCGTCGTACAGACGGTCGCCGGGCGTGCCGTCGCCGGCCCATGGCGCGTTACCCGCCGCGCCGATGGTCACCAGCTCGATCCCCTGGTCGGAGGTAATCCGCGCCCCCGCGGCCTGGGCGGCGGGGGAGAGGGGGATGTTGGTCTGGGCGGTGGCTGCGGCCGAGAGGGCGCAGAGACCGAGAACCGCAGGGGCGGAACGGGGGGACATGAGCTTGAGCACGGCGTGGACCCTGCCTCCCGCTCCTCCGGAGCATTCGGAATGTACCTGCTGGTAGGGGTCGCCGCAAGAGGCGCTGCACGTGCTCGATCAAATTTTACATTAGATATTGTGGTCCGCGTTGCGTCCGTCGCTCAAGCTGCCGCTGATTCCGGGTGTGGGCTTGGGAGAAGGGCGGGGCGGGACCGAGAGTCACGGGCGGGGGCGTGCGGATGGGTGAGCGCCTAGCATGAAGATCGCGGCCGGACGTTCCCCAGCCGGTGTCGCACCCCCGGAGTTTCCCTGCATGTCCACCAGCAGTCTCGACATGGTCATCGGCACGGGCGAGGCCCAGCGCAACGCCAAGCTTGGCACCGAGCATTACCGCAAGGCCGAGGAGGCCCTGGCCCGCAACGACCGCCCGGCGGCGGTGGGCGAGCTGCGGAAGGCCGTGGCGGCCGATCCGGGCAACTCGACGGCGTTCTTCAAGCTCGGCTATCTCCTTGACCTCTCGGGCGAGGAAGAGGAGGCGATCGTGATGTACGAGCGGGCGTGCGACAACCCGCCGGCGCCGATCAACGCGCTGATCAATCTGGCCGTGCTGCTGGAGGACCGGGGCGAGTATGCCCAGGCGGAGCGGAAGCTGCGGCAGGTGCTGGAGACCAACCCAAACCACGCCCGGGCCCGGCTCTACATGAAGGACGTTGCGGCGTCCAAGACGATGGTGATGGACGAGGACATCGACAAGGACCGCCTGAAGCGGAACGCGCTGCTGGACGTACCTGTGACGGACTTCGAGCTTTCTGTGCGGGCCCGCACGTGCCTGAAGAAGATGAACATCCGGACGCTGGGCGACCTGCTTCGGACCACCGAGGCGGAGCTTCTGGCGTATAAGAACTTCGGCGAGAGCAGCCTGATCGAGATCAAGCAGATGCTCGCGGCCAAGGGCCTGCGGCTGGGCCAGGGCGTCGAGGACGCGCACCGTGCGGCCCGTCGGAAGCTGATGGATCAGCTCAAGGGCTCGGGCAACGAGGCCGTACTCGCCAAGCCCGTCAGCGACATGAACCTGAGCGTGCGGGCCCGCAAGGCCTTGCAGCTTCTGAACATCCAGAGCCTGGGCGACCTGGTGGCCCACACCGAGGCCGAGCTCATGGGCGTGAAGAACTTCGGCGCCACCTCGCTGAGCGAGGTCCGCGAGAAGCTGTCGGAGATGAACCTGCGGCTTCGCGAGCTCGACGCCTGAGCCGGGCCGCTTGCCGGCACACGCTTGATGAATATCGCTGATCCCCCGCGTGGTTGACCCATGCGGGGGATTTGCGTTGGCGAGCAAGAAGATTACGGCGTCGGGGTGGACGCGGGCGTGCGGGACGGCAGAGGCGAGGTAGTCTCAAGAAGGGCGGCAAGCGGGAGCGAGCCGATGAGCGACGAGCGGCGCGACGAGTTGCCTTCGGCGGGTCTGGCGGCGGGTCTGGCGATCGGGCTGGCCGGGTGCGTGGCGTGGGGCGCGTGCGCTTGGATGGTGCCGCCAGGGGTTCTGGCGGACTGGCCGTTCGGGGTGATGTGGCACCGGGTCTTGGCCGCCGGGTGTGCGGCGGTGCTGGCGGTGGCGCTGTACTGGCTGCTTGGGAGCCACGAGCATCCGACGTGAGGGATCGGGGGTGGTCGTTGGGGCAGGGCGGCGGGCCGGTCTCTACACTGCCCGGCTATGTCCACGCCGCAACGGATCGTCATTTTGGGCATCGGGCAGATGGGCCTTGTCTGCGCGGGCCTTCTGGCGGGGCGGGCGGGGGTTGAGGTCGTCATGTGGGGCCACTCGGCCGACGAGGCGGGGAACCTGACGCAGACGCGCAAGAGCCCGCGGCTGCCGGGGTTTGTGCTGCCCGACTCGGTGCGGGTGACGGATGACCTGCGGCGGGCAGTGGCCGGTGGCGGTGGCGGGGGTCGCGGGCGTGGCGGGGCGGAGACGGGGATGGTGATTTCGGCGGTGCCGGTGCAGTTCACGCGGGAGGTGTGGTTCAGGCTCAAGGGGCGGACGCCCACGAGTGTCGGGGCCCTCTCGGTGGCCAAGGGGATCGAGAATGGGACGCTGCTGCGGCCCACCCAGATCATCGCCGACGCGCTGGGCGACGATCCGGACGCACGGCCGCGGCCGATCGGAACTCTCAGCGGGCCGACGATCGCGGCGGAGCTTGCCCGGGGTCTGCCGGCGGCGATGATCGCCTCCAGCGACGCGCCGGGGTTTGCGGGCACTGTGCAGCAGCTGCTGGCGTGCTCCTACTTGCGGATCTATACGACCGACGACTTGGTGGGCGTCGAGCTGGCCGGGGCGGTGAAGAACGTCATCGCGATCGCGGCCGGGATCATCGACGGGCTTGGGGCGGGCAACAACGCCAAGAGCGCGCTTCTGGCTCGCGGGCTTGCGGAGATCACCCGGCTGGGCGTGGCGATGGGCGCAAGCCCCGAGACGTTCTTCGGGCTTGCGGGGATGGGCGACCTGGCGACGACGTGCTTCAGCCCCGAGGGCCGCAACCGCACCCTGGGCGAGGCGCTGGGACGCGGGCACCGGCTGGAGGAGTATCTGGCGAGGACCAGCTCGGTGGTCGAGGGCGTGGCGACGGCGAAGTCGGTCGTGCAGTTGGCCGGCAAGTACCGCGTGGACATGCCGATCGTGCAGGGGGTGCACGCGGTACTATTTGAAGGGCTGGACCCGATCGAGGGCATCGGGCGGCTGATGAGCCGCGAGATGAAGGCGGAGCGGGTGGGGTGAGGGGCGGAGCCCAACAGTGCGTTCGGAGGGCCCGATGCGTCGCGAGTTCCTCAAGCAGTTCAGCCGCAATGAGCGGGTCATGGGCGGCGAGACGGTCATAGACGGCACTCGCGTGCCGCTCCGGACGGTGCTGGCGAACCCGGCCGCGGGAACCAGCGAGCGTCAGATTCTTCGGGAGTATCCGTCGCTCACGACCGAGCACGTCCGTGCCGCGATCGCGTCTGCGGCGGAGTCGGCCCGCGAGGATCTGCCGCCGGGATCATCGGCCGCGGCATGAGGATCAAGCTGGACAAGAATCTGCCGGAATCGCTGGCGCGGAGCCTGTGCCGGCTGGGGCACGATGTGCCAACGGTCGACGACCAGGACATGGTCGGCGTGGAGAGTTTTCTGATTACGCAGGACAAGCGGTTCGTGGACGCCCGGCGGGTTATCGTGCCGGGGTCGCCGGGGGCGATGCTGGTTCGCACGATGGACGATGACGCCGCATGGGTGTTTGCGCGGGTTGTCGGGATGTTTCGGGGCGAACTGGTGGAGACGTGGGCCGGGTACGGCGTGACGCTCTTGATGGCCAAGCTCCGGGTCACACGGGAACTGCCGCAGGCGCGATCCAAGCGGCGAAAGGACAACGGATGAACAGGTTTGCGTTGCTCGTGGCGATGTCGATGGGGCTGGCGCCGGCGCCCGCCCTGGCCTGGGACGCCCACGGGCACCGAACGATCACGCTCTTGGCGATTGATCGCTTCGAGCGGTCGCTGACGACGCCGCCAACGAAGGTCGATGATGCGCCCGCTGTCCCCCCCGCTCCTGGCCCCGCCGCCGAGGCCGCCGCGGTGAGTGCGCCGGCAGAGCTGGCGTGGATCTTCGCGGCGCCCGGGCGTGCGCAGGCCGCGTATCAGTCGGGGGAGCCGGATCGGTATCGAGCGATCCGCTCGCCCTATCTCAAGCACGAGAACGACCCCGAGCACTACTTCGACGTCGAGGACATCCAGCCCGCGGGGATGACGCTCTCGACGATCCCGCCGCTGCGGTACGAGTTCATCAAGGCGTTCGCCGCGGCCCGCGCGGCGAACCCGACGGACTTCAAGCCCTTCAGTCCGATGGCCGACGGGGCCAAGACGATGGAGTGGCCCGGCTTCCTGCCGTACGCGATCGTGGAGCACCAGTTCAAGCTTGTTGCGAGCTTCCGGCAGGTGCGGGTGCTCGAGTCGCTCAAGGACCCGGCGCGGGCGGACCAGCTTGTCGCGGCACGGGCGAACGTGCTGTTTGAGATGGGCGCACTGTCGCACTTTGTCGGCGACGCGGCCCAGCCGCTGCACACGACCCAGCACCACCACGGCTGGATCGGCGACAACCCCGACGGCTTCACGACCAACCGCGGATTCCACGCGTACATCGACGGGACGATCCTCAACGTCCACGACCTTGGCTATGAGTCGCTCAAGCGCGCGTGCTCCGCGGTCCGGGCGGTGGATAAGAACGACCCGTTCAAGGACATCCTGGCCCACATCCAGCGGTCGTACGACTACGTGCGCCCGCTGTACCAGCTGCAAAAGACCGGCGACCTGGCCAAGGAGCCCGGCAGGTCGTTCATCAGCGAGCGGCTGTGCGACGGGGCGGGGATGCTGGGAGCGATGTACCTCGCGGCGTGGGAGGCCAGCGCGATGACGCCCAAGGACGCGGCGGACTTCGTGGGCTACGACGCGCAGCGGAGGGACGCGCCGGACCCGATGAAGGCCGAGGAGGAACGGCTGAAGAAGCAGCAGGGCGGCGACAAGCCCGGCGGGCCCGGCCAGTGAGCTTGGGCTGAGCGGATGAGCAAGGACGGGGCGGTGAGCCGACTTCCGCAGGGAGCTTGGCTCTTGGGCTCGTCTGAGTGAATCCACTCGGTGCTCGCCCGTGCTCCTCTTGTGTTTCAATTGCCTTGTGGGGCTCCTCGCTGGCGCGTCGGGCACGTTGATGTGTTGACGTGCGCGTCCGGCGGTCGGGGTGCCCCGTGCTCGGGGGTCGGCGTCGACCGGTCTTGCTCTTGCGGGAGGATCTCGGCGGCGAGGCTTAGACTCCGCTATGCGTTTCACGTTCCTGGGCACGGGCACCTCCGCCGGCGTTCCGCTGATCGCCTGCTCGTGCCCGGTCTGCACCAGCGACGATCCGCGCGACAAGCGGCTCCGCACCAGCGCGTGCCTGGAGTTCGTCGACGCATCCGGCCAGTATCGCGTGGTCCTCATCGACTGCGGGCCGGACCTGCGGCAGCAGGCCCTCCGGGCTGGGCTCATGCGGTGCGACGCGGTCGTGTTCACCCACAACCACGTGGACCACACCTTCGGCGTCGACGAGCTGCGGCGCTTCAACGCCGCCATGCACGCGGCAATCGATGTCTACGCCGAGAGCCGCACGATGGAGCACCTTCGGCGGGTCTACCAGCACATCTTCGACAGCGCGTTCAACGTCAACCAGTCGTTCGTGGCCACGCTGATCCCTCATGTGATCGACGAGAACACATCGCTGGAGCTCTTCGGCGTGTCGTTCACGCCCATCCGCCTGCTGCACGGGCGATTGCCGGTGCTTGGTTTCAGGATCGAGAGCCATCTGCCAGGGGCCGACGAGCTCCTTCCGCTGGCATATTGCACGGACGTTTCGGCGGTCCCCCCGGGGTCGTGGGGCGGGCTCGGGGGGCTCAGAACGCTCGTGCTTGATGCACTCCGGCCCCGGCACCATCCGACGCATCTGACGCTGGATCAAGCGGTCTCGATCGCCGAGCGGGTGACGCCCGAGCGGACGTGGTTCGTGCACATGTCGCACGATCTGGCCCACGAGGCGACCAACGCTTCGCTTCCCGAGGGTGTCCGGCTGGCCCACGATGGGCTGACGCTCGGAAGCCTCGACTCGCCGCCGGGAATGCGCCGGGTGCCGGGGGCGGCGCTGGCCGACGACTGAGCGAGCGGTCGTTATCGAGCACGATAGCAGATCATGCGACGAGCACTCGGTCGGCTAATGCCCGACGCACGCGACGGAATCAAGGCCCATGTCTTGGCTCCTAGCGCACTCGAACCGCGGACGCTGCTGGCGGTCCCGATATTTAGCGCCAAGACGCTCACGCCGCTGCGCGCCCTGGACGCGGTGATGGTCGATCTCCCCAACAACCGGCGGGCCGATCTGCTGCTCACCGGGGTCGTCGAGCGGACGCTCGCGGGTGGCGCGGTACGCCCCGACGGTTCGTTCGCCACGGCCCTGCTGTAATCCGACGCGGGCGTGCACAACTCCCGCGGCAAGCAACCTCGACGCCCGCTCTTCCGTGCGGCCGACGCGCGGCCGCTGATGCGACACGGACGGCGACTGGCTGGCGGATCTCAAAATCGTCGGGGCGATGACCAACGGCGGCATTTGGATGTTTGGCAATACGACCGCCAGCCTGTCCCAAACTCGACCCGATCGGGGTGTGTTTGGTCACCACTGTTGGGTAGATTCTGGAGACGGTCGATCGTGAGCGCTGGCCACGGCCCGACTGGACGCCCAGACGTGCGAACCCGGCATCGGGTTGGCCCGTACCGATCGGGAACCTCTCCCTGCCCGGCGTACGATGGCCTGTCCCATTGTCGCTCGTTCCGCCGCCGGCCCACTCTGGGCCCGGCGGGCTCGCCGGTTCTTTCCTGGAGCCCCGGATGTCTCAGGCGGCCACGCACGCTCATTCGCATCAGCACGATCACAAGCACGACCACGGGCACAACCACGAGGGTGACCCCGTGGGCATGGCCTGCTGCTCGCACCACAACGTCAAGCTCGAGCGGTACATGCTGCTCTATCTTGTCGGCGGCGTGCTGGTGCTCTCGACGATCATCGCCCGCTACTTCTTCGCCGGGGCCATCTCCGACGAGATCGCCCGGATCCCGGCCCTGGTGGGGGCCCTGCTCCTGGGCTTCCCGCTGTTTAGCGCCGCGTTCCAGGAGCTCCGCCGCGGGCAGGCGAGCACATCGAGCCTGTGCGCTTTGGCGATCCTCGGGTCCTTGGCCGTGGGCAAGTACGAGACGGCCGGCTTCCTTGCGTTCATCCTGCTGGTCGCCGACCAGTTCGTCCGCCAGCGGGCTTGGGGCGCACAGCGGGCCATCGAGGATCTGGTCGCCCGCACGCCCGACATGGCCCGCATCGTCCGCGACGGGCAGGAGATCGAGTCCAGCGTTTCGGAGGTTAAGGTCGGCGACGTGATCCGCGTCCGCACGGGCGAGAATTTGCCCGTCGACGGCGTGGTGACCGTCGGGCGGAGCACGCTGGACCAGGCCGCCCTGACGGGCGAGGCGATCCCGCACGAGGTGTCTCCCGGCGATCCGGTCTACGCGGGCACGACCAACCTTTCTTCGCTGATCGAACTCCGGGCCACAAAGGTCGGCGAGGACACGACCATCGGCAAGGTGGGGCAGCTCATCCGCGAGGCCGAGGGCAGCCGCACGCAGCGGCAGCTGATGGTCGAGCAGGTCGCGCGGTTCTTCGTGCCCGTCTCGCTGGGCGTGGCGTTCATCGTCTGGTTCTTCACCAGGGACATCGAGCGGGCCCTGACGGCCCTGGTCGTCGCGTGCCCCTCGGCGCTGCTCCTGGCCAGCCCGCTGTCGATCGTGGCCAGCTTCGCCGCCGCGGCACGGCTGGGCATCCTGATCAAGAAAGTGAACTATCTCGAGGAGGCGGCGAGCGTCGACACCGTGGTGATGGACAAGACCGGCACGATGACTTCGGGGCGCTTCCACGTCTCGCGGCTGGTGCCGGCCGACGGCGTCGACGGGGCCGAACTGCTCGCGGCGGCGGTCAACGGCGAGCAGCATTCCAACCATCCGCTGGCCCGCAGCATTATCCAGACCGGGGCCCAGGCCCGCCTGAGCCCCGACGGCACGAACGACTTTGAAGAGCTCCACGGCCGCGGGATCAAGGCCCGCACGAGCATGGGCGAGGTGTGCGTGGGCCGGGCGATCTGGCTTGCGGAGCTGTTCCCGCAGCTGAGCCCGCAGATCGAGACGGCCGGGGCGCGGATCGAGGGCATGAGCGGCGTGCATGTGGTGCGCGACGGCCGCTACCTCGGCGTGGTTGGCCTCGAGGACAAGGTCCGCTCGAACACCAAGGCCGTGGTGGCGCGTCTGCGCGAGCTGGGCGTCCGCCGGGTCGACATCCTGACGGGCGACCGGCTGAGCGTCGCCGAGCGCGTCGGGCGGACGGTGGGCGTTGACCACATCGAGGCCGAGTGCCTGCCCGAGGAGAAGCACGAGCAGATCCAGGCCCTGACCCGCGAGGGCCGGCGCGTGATGATGGTCGGCGACGGGATCAACGACGGGCCGTCGCTCGCTTCGGCCGACATCGGCGTGGCGATGGGCATGGGCGGCACGGACATCGCGGCCAACTCCGCGGGCGTGGCCTTGATGAACGACGATCTATCGCGCATCCCGTTCCTCATCGAGCTCTCGCGCCGGACCCGCGTGATCGTGGGCCAGAACATCGGGGCGGCGATCCTGATCTCGATCATCGGGCTGATTTTGGCCGCCACGGGCTCGGTCGGGCTGATCGGCGCGGCGCTCTACCACGTCGTGGGCGACGTGTTCGTGATCGCCAACAGCTTCCGCCTGTTCCGCTTCGGAGAAACCTTCGCCAGCAGCGAGCTTGCCGAGAAGGACGCCGAGCCCGCCAAGCGCCCGCGCCGCCAAGGCTCGATGAGCCTGTCGCCCGCCGGCCAGCCGGTGACGGCGGGCGTGTGAGGCCGTCCGGGCATCGTCTCATCGAGTGATCAAAACCAAACGACCTTGCCCATCGCGGGCAAGGTCGTTTAGTTTCTGACGATTCGGCCGGCCTCGCCTCAGCCCGCGTTCGGATGCCCGCAGCCCGCCAGCCCGATGCTCGGCCCAAGGTCCGGTCCCGCGTGCGGCCCGTTCCGCATCTCCGGGACGTGGGCCCGTATTGCCCGGATCACGGCGGCGGGGTCCTGGCTGAAGCGGGCCGCGTGCAGATCCGCGACCATGCGGGCAAGGTCGCCCTTGGACTGCTCGCAGAAGCCCGGGCCGCCCCAGGCCCGGATGCCCGGGTGTGGCGTGGGCAGCAACTGCTCGGCGGCGTACGCGAGTTCCTCGTGCAGTTTCTCGCCCGGGCGGATTCCGGTGGTCACCACGTCGATGCTCCGCGTGCCTCCCTGGGTACCCCGCCCGTCCCCGGCGGGCCCTACAGCCGACTCGTCGTCGAAGCACAGCCGCGGCTCCAAGCCGTGAGCACGGGCAAAGCGGCAGGCCAGGTCGACGATGCGGATGGCCTCGCCCATGTCCAGCACGAACACGCCCGGGGCGGGCGGGGCACTGGCAGCGCCGGCGGCGGTCGCCGGGACGGCCGGGTCGAGCGTTGTGGACTCGACCACGAGCGTGGCGGCCTCGGGGATGGTCATGAAGTAGCGGGTCATCCGCGGGTCGGTGATGGTGATGGGCCCGCCCTCGGCGACCTGCTGGGCCCAGATCGTCAGCACGCTGGCCGAGGAGCCCAGCACGTTGCCGAAGCGGACCATGCTCATGCGCGTCGAGTGGCTCCCGGCCGCGCCCCGGTCGCCCACGCCGCGGACGTACATCTCCGCCAATCGCTTGGTCGCGCCCATGACACTGGTGGGGTTGACGGCCTTGTCGGAGGAGATGAGCACGAAGCGCTCGGCTCCTGCCTCGACGCTCGCGTCGGCGATGCTCTTGGTCCCGAAGACGTTGTTGCTCACCGCGTGGGCCGGGTGGTCCTCCATCAGCGGGACGTGCTTGTGGGCCGCGGCGTGGAAGACGGCGTGCGGGCGGATCCGCACGCACGCACGCATGGTCGCCTCGGCATCGACCACGTCGTGCATCACGGCGCGGCGCTCGACGCGGGGAAAGTGCCGCGCGATCTGCCGGTCGATCTCGAAGAGTGCGTTCTCGCTCCGCTCCATCAGCACCAGCAGCTCGGGCTCGAGCCCGGCGGCCACCTTCGCCAGCTCCGAGCCGATGCTCCCGCCCGCGCCGGTGATCAAGACCCGCTTGCCCGTGATGACCTTGGCCACCGCCTCGACGTCCATCTCGTAGGGGCGGCGGCCGATGAGCCCGCCCAGATCGATCTGCGGCTGGGCCCCGGCGAAGCGGTGCCGCTGGCTTTGGGCTGGCCCGGGGTCGGTGGCCGATCCCGCCGACGCTTCGGCCTGCAGCAGGTCGCCCAGGGCGGGCGCTTCGCGCAGGGCCAGCCCGGCATCGCTGATGCGGGCCAGCAGACGGTCGCGACCGGGGAACGACGCGGGCAGGCAGACCAGGGCGAGTCGTAGGCGAAGGCGGACCACGAGCTGGGGCAGATCGCTCAGCCCGCCGGACTGCTCGGTGCCGAGCACGGGGACGCCGGGGAGATCGAAGGGTTGGCCCGAGTTGCCCAGCACGAGCGCCCCGGCGGGGATCGGGGCGTCGGGGAGTGCCGCGAGGCCGGAGACGAGCTGGGCCAGCGTCGCGGGTGTGCCCACAAGCAGAACGCCGGTCTTGACCGTATCGGCGGGGACGATGCGCCACGGCACCGGTACGGCGGGGGACGGAGGAGTGGTCGGCCGAGCCAGCGCGCTCATGGGCAGCTCCGAGTGTGCAGATCGACTGCTTGGGCGGCGGCCGGTCGCCCGCCGCCAAGGACCAAGACCCGAACCCCACACCCCGGTCTCCGGTTATCGGCTGTTGATTGGGGGGACGTGAGGCCCAAGGCGAGAAGATCGGCGGCGGGGGCAACCATTGGCCATGCCCGCCCCGACCCCCATCACACCCCCGACCCCCCCTGCTCCCAACACCGCATCCACCCCCCCACCCCCCGCCTCCCCCGGGCACATGCCCGCGGAGCAGTTTCGGAAACTGGGGCACGAGATGGTGGATCGCATCGCGTCGTACCTGGACACCGTCGAATCCCGGCCCGTCCGCTCGGGGGCGGAGCCGGGCGAAACGCTCGCGAAGCTGCCAACGACCGCCCCGGAGCACCCCGAAGCTTGGCCCGACATTCTGGCCGACATCGACCGCGTGGTCATGCCGGGGCTGACGCACTGGCAGCACCCGGGCTTCTTCGGCTTCTTTCCGGCCAACAGCTCCGGGCCGGCGATCCTGGGCGATCTGCTGTGCGCGGGGCTCGGCGTGCAAGGCATGCTCTGGGCCACCAGCCCGGCGTGTACGGAGCTGGAAACCCGCGTGTGCGACTGGCTCGCGGAGATGCTCGGCCTGCCGGAGACGTTTCTCTCGACCGGCCCGGGCGGGAGCGGCGGGGGTGGCGGGGGTGGCGGCGTGATCCAGGGCACGGCCAGCGAGGCGACGCTGGTGGCCATGGTCGCGGCCCGGCACCGGGCCGTTGGGCGGGCTCGGAATGCGTCAGAATCGCGGTCGGTGTCCCCGGCCGCCGGGCCGCATCTGACGGTGTATGCCTCGACGCAGGCCCACTCGTCGGTGGTCAAGGCGGCGATGATCGCCGGGCTGGCCAGCGGACCGGACGACCGGGCGCACCTGCGGCTGATCGGCACGCGCGACGACTATGCCATGGACCCGGCCCTGCTCTCGCGGGCGATGGACGACGACGCGGCCGCGGGACGCACGCCGTGCCTGGTTGTTGCGACCGTGGGCACCACCTCGTCGACGGCGATCGACCCGTTGGAGGCGATCGGGGAGATTGTCCGAAGTCACGGGGCGTGGCTGCACGTGGACGCGGCGTACTCCGGGGCCGCGTGCATCTGCCCGGAGTTCCGGGCCGCCCACCTCGGCGCGGGGGGCGCGGCCTTGGCCGACAGCTTCGCGGTCAATCCGCACAAGTGGCTCTTGACCAACTTCGACTGCAATGTGACATGGACGGCGGACCGGGCCGCCTGGACGGGGGCGCTCTCGGTAACGCCGGAATACCTGCGCAACGCCGAGTCGGCGTCGGGGCGGGTGATCGACTATCGCGACTGGCAGGTGCCGCTGGGACGCCGGTTCCGGGCCTTGAAGCTCTGGTTCGTGATCCGGCACTATGGCGCGGAAGGGCTGCGGGCGTATATCCGCGGGCACATTCAACTGGCCGAGTACTTTGAATCGCTGGTGCGGTCGGACGGGCGGTTTGAGGTGGCTTCGCCGCGGACCAGCGGGCTGGTCTGCTTCAGGCTCGGGGCGCTGGAGGGCGAGAGGCCGGCGGCGACCGACGCGCGCAACCGGGGCCTGCTCGAGCGTGTCAACGCGACGGGCGAGGTGTATCTGACGCACACCGTGCTGCCGGAGATCCCCTCGTGCCCCGTCCCGAGGCTGGTGCTGCGGATGGCTCTTGGCGCTCCGGGCGTCGAGCGGCGGCATCTCGACCGGCTGTGGGCCCTGCTGAGCGCAGATTGAGCGGGAGAGACCGTGCCCACGGGCCGCCAGAGACCGAGCTCGGCACAGATCACCCTCAAGCGTCCCGACGGTCGATATCCTCCGCACCATGCGACCCACCGCCCGAACGCTCGTGTGCCTGTTCGTCCCGCCGATGCTTGCGCTGCTCTCCGCGTGCGGGACCGGGGCGAAGGCCGCCGACGCGGGTGGGGAGCCGGGCCCGGCCGCCGTAACGCGCCTGTTGGTGCCCGATGGGCGGTACGCCGAGGCGTTCGACCATGCCCGCGACGCGCTGCGGGACTGGAACTTCATGCTCGAGCGCGTCGATGCACAGGCGGGCGTGATCGCCACCCAGCAGAAGAGCACGGCCGGCCTGGTCACGCCCTGGGACCAGGAGCAGTCGAGCTTTGCCGCCGAGGTCGAGGACACCCTGCAGCGTCAGAAGCGGGCCGTGCGGGTCGAGTTTGTGCCCGCCGGGGCGGAGACCGACGGGGCCGACGGCGCGGGCGCCGATCTCCGAAAGATCGGCTCCCCGATCGAGATGCGCGTGACCGTCGATGTGTACCGCTGGCAGCAGTCGGGCTGGCGGCTCAATACCCAGGCCATCCTCTACAACTCCTACACCCGCGACCCGCAGGCCGACGCGGGGGGTGTGCAGGGCGGCACGTCCTTCTACGGCGTCGCGGTCGGCAGGGATGACGCGTTGGCGTCCCGCCTGGCTGCCGAGGTCGGCAGGCGGCTCCAGGGCGCGGCGCGGCGCTGAGGGGCGGAGTTTTGAGGGCGGGACCCGGGGGAGGGTGGGGATCGGGGCGGGCGTAGAGTTGCCCGCGTGACCCCAACCGCTGAACTCATCCAGCCCGAGATCGCCGAGCTCGTGCGCGAGGGTGCATACTCCGAGCTGCGGGCCGCGCTCAGCAGCGTCCCTCCGGCGGACGTTGCCGACATCATCGTCAGCCTCGAGCCCGACCAGCGGGCCGTGTGCTTCCGGTTCCTGGCCCGGGACGACGCGGGCGAGGTCTTCGCGTATCTCACGCCCGAGCTGCAGAACGAGCTGGTCACTCGGCTGGGCGACGCGGCCCTCCGCGTTGTCGAGGGCATGGACCCCGACGACCGGGCCCGCCTGATCGACGAGCTGCCCACCGACGTTGCGCAGCGCATCGTCGCCTCGCTCAGCCCCGAGGACCGCAAGGCGACCCAGGCCATCCTGGGCTATCCGCCCAAGAGCGTCGGGCGCTTGATGAACCCCGACTACATCCGGCTCCGCCCCGAGTGGACGGTGGCCCACGCGCTCGAGCACATCCGGCGCTATGGCCGCGACGCGGAGACGATCAACGTCGTCTATGTCATCGACGACAAGGGCGTGCTCGTCGACGACCTGCGGATCCGGCAGATCTTTCTGGCCGAACCGGACCAGACCGTCAAAAGCCTGATGAACGCGAACTTTGTGGCCCTCCGCGCCGACCAGCCGCAGGAGGAGGCCGTGCGGACCATGGCCCGCTACGACCGCACGGCGCTGCCGGTGATCGACTCGCGCGGGGTGCTCCTGGGCATCGTCACCTCCGACGACGTCGCCGACGTCGCCGAGGCAGAGGCCACCGAGGACATCCAGAAGATCGGCGGCGTGTCGGCGCTCGACGAGCCCTACATCACCGCCAGCACGCTCAGCCTTGTCAAGAAGCGGGCCCCTTGGCTGGCCTTGCTGTTCATGAGCGAACTGCTGACGACCTCGGCGATCGGCTACTTCGAGGACGACATCGCCAAGGCGGCCGTGCTCGCGACGTTCATCCCGGGGATCATCTCCTCGGGCGGCAACGCCGGCTCGCAGGCCTCGACGCTGGTGGTCCGGGCCCTGGGCCTGCGCGAGATCGTGCTGGGGGACTGGTGGCGCGTGCTGCTCCGCGAGCTGCGTGTGGCGGCGATCCTGGGAGCGATCGTCGGGGTCATCGGCTTCGCCCGCGTGAACCTCTGGGGTTGGCTGGGCATCTACAAGGCCGACAGCCCCGAGGGCCGCTTCGCGATGATGCTCGCGGTCGCGATCCTGTGCACGCTGTTCTTCGTGGTGCTCTGGGGCAGCATCATGGGGGCGATGCTGCCCATCGTGATGAAGCGGCTGCGGCTGGACCCGGCCGCCAGCTCGACGCCCTTTGTCGCCACCCTGGTGGACGTAACGGGCATCCTGATCTATTTCACCTGCGCGACGCTCATCCTCAAGACGACCATCCTGTCGGAAGGAAGCGGCCCGCGGCACCAGTTCACCACCGAGTCGGGCCAGGAGTACGTCATCTGGGCCGACAGCAAGGGCCACCCTTCGACCGTTTCACCGAAGGGCGATCAGGGCACCAAGTTCGAGGTCGATGACTACGCCGCGCCCAAGTCGCCCTGAGCCCGATTCGGGCTCGCGAGCGAGCCTGGCCCGGTCGCGGCGAAAGCGGACAGCCGTTGGGGCAGCCCGAGGAGCGATCTCTCGCCCCGCAAGTCTCTGCCATTGAGGCGTGCTCCGCGGCGTGGCACAGCACCTGGAGCCCCACCGCCTCTGCGGCTACCTCTACGAGCTCGCCCAGGCCTTCAGCGGCTTCTTCACCAACTGCCCGGTGCTGCAGGCCCCGGACGAGGCGACGAAACTGGCCCGGCTGCGCTTGTGCGGGCTGACGGAGCGGGTGCTGGCGGACGGGCTGACGACGCTGGGGGTGAGGTTGGTCGAGCGGATGTGAAGATGCTGGGAGTTCGCTCGCGTCGCCAACGTGGCCGGCTGGTAGCCGGACACCAAGACACAAAGCCGGCACAAAGATAGGTCGCCGGCTCCAGAGTTGACGGTCCGGTAGAGCCGGCCCGTCCGCCCCGGTATCGTGCAAGTCAGAAAACGGGGCGGCGATCGCGGCGACTACAGCACGACCGGCCAATCAATCACTGTGCGAAAAACCGGTCTGGCCTGCCCACGACGGAAGCGACACCGCTTTGGACGCCTCAGTATCCAATAAATACATATATGCGATTCCGAACCGATCAGTCTCCTCTGTAACTATTCGTATTCTAAGGCTTTGATTGTCAAGAATGATACTCGTCGTGAATCCGGATCGTCCCCCGGAGGGCACGATCACACTCCGGGCGTGCGCGGAGCCCGGGCTATCCGAGGCCGAGTCTGCTATCGTCAGAGCATATGCCAGCATGCTATTGTCGCGCGTTTTGGACAAAATCAAGACCGCAGCTGAGTCCTCGATGTGTACTAGCATTGGAACGTCGATCCGCATGACGATCGTTCTCGTAGCGTACTGGTTGCCTGAAAGTGCATTATGGACATTCACAAAAAACATTGATATGTGAACAAGTAAAGTGAGAATCCAGGGTATTGTGACACAAACGATGATCGCCAGTCGTCGAAGCGGCGACTGGAGCGTAGACCATAATCGCACAGCCCCGCACTCGCTGCACCGATCTGCGCCCTGGATCGAAGAATATCCGCAGCGACAACAAGGCAACAGACCAATCCATTGATCGGTAGACTGCGCAAAGAAGATTGGGGATCTGCACAGTATACTAGAGGCGATAATGCATGCCGTTACGAGCGAAGAGAATTGGATCAGTCCAAACGGGGTCGCTGATACCCATCCTATGATGCCCGAGACGCCGCGTAAATCGCCGAGCGTGCCCTGTACAGAAGCGGCGAAAAAGCCTCCTCCGATCATCATGGCTATAACACTAAAGCTTCGCGTACATTTCAGCCATCGATGCACAAGCGTATTTATTAGCAGGTCAATCACTCTGTCCTTTGGGTCTGATCTGTATCTCTGATCTAATGCTCGCACGCCTTTCAACCGAGCGGCTGCCAAAGCTGCAAATGTAATGGTGTGGGCTATAATCCATATGCCAAGCCAAGCGGCCGAATCGCGGAGGGAAAGTGAGAAATTACTGAGAGAATCTATTCGATTCGCCGCAGTGTGTTCAGCGAAGAACCGAATGGTGGACAACTGGTTAAAGCCTGGTGTTCCATCATACAGCCGCGATATAGTCGCGATACACCATTTATGTATCACGTACAATGAGAGAATTCCCATTGCATATCCGAGGAAGAAAGCCGCTGCCCATGCAGCGGCGATCGCGATCAGTTTTCGTCCCACGCTACTGAACACTTGAGAACTCTCAGTGTCTCGTTTCGCCGGTGCATGTTGTCATGGACGGCGGATTGGGGCATCCGGCGGCGGGGGGGGCGGTGAAGATGTCCGTGCAGGTCTCATTCTCGAAAGCTTCCCCCCAGCTCGTGCCCCAGAAGCCCGCTTCCCACCTACCCCACCGCCTCTGGCGAGAACAGACGCAGTTGACCCCGCCGCCGGAGATGGGTACGGCGCGGCACGAGAACGGCGACCAAGCCCCAGGTGTCCAGCCGGTGCCTGGAGGTGAGCCGCCCCCGGGCACAACCCCAGGACCGAGCGGTGCCGGCAGTGGGCCGGCCGGAACAGGCGGCCTTGGATTGATGCCCGGTGCGACCTGTGATAGCGGTTCGCAACCATAGTTGTTATAGTAACGGACACTTGAACCGGCTTGGTACGCCCCATTATGGAGAGACAGGAGCCCGCGAGCATCGAGTGCCGAAGTTAATTGAAACGGCCCGCTGGTATTGCCGTTTGTGGCGTCCAGCAAAATGAAGCAGTCGATCAGGTCGACCCGCAAAAACGGAAGCTCACCGAAGACGCCGAACGACGCCTGCATCCCTCGAACGCTACCTCCCGTGTTCTGAAGTGACAAATACGCTTGCACCTGCGCAGCGAACTGCTCCGCAGTGCTCGTCTCCCCCGTGATCAGCGCCCGCCACTGCGGAACGTCGGTGCACTGGTTCCGCCAGTGCTGCCCCGCGGCGATCATCGTCGCGATGACCTGCTGGCTCTGGGTGCTGACGTTCAGGGCCAGCGAGGCGGTATGGGCCGTGCCGCTGACCTCCTCGAGGGGCAGGTCGATCGTGATGACCTGCTTCGCCTCGTCGAACACCAGCCACCCAAGGTCGGGATCGGCGGCCAGGATCAGCAGCTCGTGGTACCAGTTCTCCGGCGTGCCCACCTCGGTGGTGATCACGCCCTGAAGCATCAGGTCGCGGAGTTGGGACCGATACTCGTCGAGCGGGGCCGAGTTCAGGATCTCGGGGGTGTACGCCCCGTCGCAGTCGGAGGCACCGATCAGATTCAGCGCTTCGAGGGTCGGCCGCCCGGAGCGGACCGGGTTGAACAGGTGGCTGTTCAGCAGCGGGCTGGTGAACGAGAACCCGGTTCCAGGCGAGGCCGACTGCCCCTCCACGCGGGCCCAGTAGTGCTCGGACCACTGGCGGACCTCAGCGTTTTGTGCGTCGGTCAGGTCGCCGTAGTAGACGTCCTGGGCGAGGGCCGTGGCCGTCACCCCCCCCCCCCCCGACACCGACCGCCGCCGCGCAGGCGGACAGCACTGTTCCGATGAGTCGCCGCATCATGTAAATCTCCCCGTAACCGGAACACGCGCCACGTGCCAGCACACGCCGGCCGCATCGCGTCCGAGAAGCAATGTACTTGATGGTGATCG
>JBBQRT010000062.1:0-19151 GCA_038214505.1 Phycisphaerales bacterium
TGGCTGGGCGAGTTCTCACACCTCCTGCGCGGTGCGCGGCGGAACAAGCAGCAGATGGGCCGGCACGTGGCCCGCACCATCGCGGCGGTCCGGGCGGCCGAGGCCATGGTCGCCCGGGTGGCGGGCATCGAGCTGAAGAACCTGGACATGCTGGAGGTGGGCGTCGGCCAGCTGCCCCGGCAGATGGCCGTGCTGGCGGTGGATAACCGCGTGACGGGGATTGACCTGGACGTGATCCCGCGCGGGCTCGACCTTGGCGGGTACGCGGCGATGCTGCGGACCAACGGGCTCAAGCGGGTCGTCAAGACCGTCGCGCGAAAGGGCATGGGCTTCGACCGCTCGCTGCGGCAGGAGCTGGCCCGGCAGCTCGGCGTGCCCCGCCTCCCGGCGCTGCGGGTCGAGCAGATGGACGCCACGGCGATGACTTTCCCAGAAGGAAGTTTCAACTTTGTCTACTCGTTCGACGTGTTCGAGCATTTCCCCGACGCCGAGGCGGTCTGCCGCGAGTGCGTGCGGGTCCTGCGGCCGGGCGGGGTGTTCTTCACCAGCCTTCACCCGTTCACGGCAGAGGACGGCTTCCACGACCTGCGGATCATCGGCGGGCAGCGCGAGGGCATCGCGTACTGGGCCCACCTGCGGGAGAAGCACGCGGTGTCGGTCTCGGCGAGCTCGTACCTGAACCGGCTGCGGAACGACCGCTGGCGCGAGGTGTTCGCGTCGACGATGCCGGGGGCGACTGTCGAGCTGAGCGTGCCGGCCGAAATCGAGCAGCTCCGCCGCGAGCTTGCCGGGGCGCGGGCGTCGGGCGATCTGTGCGGGTACAGCGACGAGGAGCTGCTGGCCGAGCGGATGCTGATCGTGTGGCGCAAGCCCGGCTAGGCCGCCCGCTTGAGCCGGCGTGAGACGATGGCCCGTATCTGGTCACCGAAGCGAACCACGAAGACGGTGAGCGTGACGGAGCCGCCGCCTCGGAGCTCGGTCTGGACGCGGTCGGGGTCGACCACGCCGCCGCGGGCTTTGACTTCGATGATGCCCGCGTCGAGCCCGCCGAGCACCTCGCGGACGCGGCGGGGATTCCAGGGGCCGACATCGAGCACCTCGAAGCCAGCGAGCATGGGGTGAACTACGAGCGTGTCGGTCGTCAGCAGGCCGGCGGCGGCGTGGGGCATGCGGGCGTTCAACCGTGTGCAGAGCTCGGCGAGCAGGCCGGCGCGTTCGACGCTGTCGTCGGGCTCGAAGACGAACCGGCCCATCGGGCCCAACGGGGGCGGTCGATCGGGCGTGCCGACGAGCATGTGCGTCGCGAGGCCGGGGCCGTCCGCGTCGAGCAGGGTGGCCGAGCGTTCGTGGACCGCCATCGCGCCGATCCATGCGATGCCCTGCGTCAGCCGCCCGCGCTCGCTGATGATCTCGAGCTCGAGGGGATGCTTGCCGGCGATCACGGCAAGCTCGGCGGCGTTCACGCCCGGGCCGAGCTTGATCGCCGCGCCCCAAGGCTCGGTGCCCGCGACGCCCGCCACGCGGTCGATGATTGCTCGCAGGACCGGCGGCCCGGGCAGCAGGTCGGCGAGGCGGAAGATCCGGCGACTGGCATGGCCCTCTCCGGTGCGGCGCGAGGGGTCGATGTGCACCAGCCGCGTTCCGGGGCCGATGATGCCCGCGTCGGCGGCATCGCCCACAGTGGCCTCGCATCCGGAGTTGAGGCCGGCCATCCACGCCCGCGCAGGGTTGAGGTCGACGCAGCGGACACGCAGCCTCGCGGCGTGCATGGCCATCGCGTCGCCGCCGATGCCGCAGCAGATGTCCAGCGCTTCAGCATTTCCGAGCACGCGGACCATCCGCTCGGCCTTGTGCCGGGCCGCCAACAGCGAGCTGGCCATCTCCACGCCTTCGGGATCGGCCCAGAGAGCGGCGGCGCTATCGCCGAACTTGCCCGCGGCCTTCCGCCGCGCCTCGGCCAGGTGCAGGGCGGCACGCACCATCTCGATCGCGCCGAGCTTTCGCAAACGCCCGACGGCGGAGACGCGCTGCGGATCCGCGCCGGCGGCCGCGGCGACCAGGGCTGCGTGCTCGGGGCGGGCAAGAGCGTGCCAGGTCTCGGCCGCGACAGCGGTCATGCGTTCCTGCGGTTCATGTTTGCGCGGATGGCGGCGAGGTCCTTCGCCAAGTCGACGGGCTTGAGCTGGGCGGCGGTGAAGCTCTTGCCGGTCGTGTCGCGTATCCATGTGTGCGACGGGCCCTTGCGCAGCTCGTAGTGGGCCCAAAGCTCGAACCAGTACGAGCGGAAGCCGTGCTCTCCGAAGGGCTCGAAGTGGCGGTGGACGCGCTTCATGATCTGTTCGCCGGTGCCCGTGAAGCCCAGCACGTCGCGGCCGTGGCGGACGCTCTCGGTGTCCAGCGGCAGACGCTCATAGCAGCCCAAGAGCTGCAGGATGTTCGCGGCCGCGTAGGGCCCGATCCCGGGCCACTCGAGCAGCGCGTCGAACTTCTCCTGGCTGGGCGTGCTCGGGCTCTCGAACCACGCCGCGTCGACTCGATCGCGGGCGAACATCCGGGCGAGCTCGACGATTCGGGCGTCGCGGTAGCCGACCGAGCAGCGGGCCCGGAGCGTTGCCGGGCGGGCCTTGGCGATCGTCTCGGCCAGCGGGAAGGCGTGGCGACCGCTGGCGGTCTCTCGCCCGAGCACGCGGCAGAGCTTCGCGTTCATGTTCACGGTGCCGGGCCAGGTGACGTTGCAGCTGGTGATGGTCTTGAGGACGTCCTCGAAGAACGACGCCGACCGCATGAGCCGACCGCGGCCGGATTTGCGGAAGCGGGGATCGACCTTGTGGAACGCCCGGACGACCTCGGCGGGCTCGTCGAGGCGGAGCATGCGGGCCAGGGACAGGCGCAGAGCCTTCTTGCTTGGCGCGTCGAGCTTCGAGTCGGTGCGGACCTTGAGCGGCGTGCCCTTGCCGCCGGGCTGGGTCACCTGCACGGTAGTCGCCACGGTCCCGAGGTCGATACTCGTCGAGAACGTGCTGGTGGGCGGGTCCCAGTGGTTGGGCTCGAGCAGGAAGTAGCCGTAGCTGCACGCGTCGCGCCGGAGAAGATAGTCACTCGGCGGCTCGATCCTGGGCGTGGGCATGTTCCTTCCCCCTCCCCGCCCCGGTATCAGGTTCAGGCCACGATCCGGCGGCTGACGCTGAACAGATACATCGCCAGGTTTATGCACAAGCGTTCGCCGAGCCGGGCGTACTCGTCGTAGTGGGTCTTGGCGGCGTCGAGCTCGGCCTTGGGGTCGATCCCGCTCTGGGCGATCTGCGGGTCGCCGCAGGCGAGGAAGTCTTGAATGTCGGGCAGGTCGCACTCGAAGTGATACTGAAAGCCGTAGGTCCGCAGGCCCGCACGGAAGCTCTGGACCTTGCAGCGGTCGGAGAACTGCAGCCCGACAGCCCCGGGAGGCAGCGTCTTGATCTCCTGACCATGGGCGTGAAACTGCCAAGCATTCCAGGCGATGCCGGCCAGCAGGATGTCGGTGTTGGCGACGGGGAGCTGCTTGACGCGAGCCATGCCCCACTCGGGCTTGTCCATCGGTCCGACCTCGCCGCCCAGCGCAAGGGCGATGAGCTGGGCACCAAGGCACACGCCAAGGACCGGGAGCTTGCGGTCGTGGGCGGCCTTGAGGAACTCGATCTCGGCGGCCATCCACGGGTGGCGGTCGGCATCTGTGACGTTCATCGGCCCGCCGAGGCTGAGCACGCCGTCGACGTCGTCGAAGTCGGTGGGCACGTGCTGGTTGCGGGTCGCGCCGCCGACGGGCAGGTCGAGCCGGCGGACGTCCAGCAGCTGGCCGTGGTCGCGGAAGGTCGGGCCCAGGCGGCCGGGATGGTCGGTGGGCGCGTGCTGGAAGACGATGATGGGCATGGGGCCGAGTGTATTCCGGAGCCGTCGTGGCCGGATGGGATCTAACTGGGGTCATCAGCGGAGCTCTCGGAGCTGCTCGACCGAGATCCCCGCCTCTCGCAGAATCGAGCGGAGCGTTCCGCGGTCGAGCTCGTTGTGGAGTGAAGCGGTCAGGAGCTTTCGCGGGGGCCCGACCCGGACGAGCATCGCGTGACTGCCCTTGGAGCGCAGGTGGGTTTAGCCCAGCCGTCCGAGCATCTTGACCAGATCAGCACCCGAGAGAACGGGAATCTTGGGCATCAGGTACCCGGATATGCGCTGCCGAGACTTTGGTACCCGTCTACCCAGGGGTCGAAGCCCAACACTGGCCTGTCCGTGCCCGAGCATGCAGAGTGATCGAGAAAAACTAGCCGACTTTTCGCGGCAGGGTAACAACCTCGGCCTGCCCGCGATCAAAGGGCACCGGCTCGCCGAGTTCTCTTGCGGTTTCCACCCACAGTTCGGCCGCGTCGGCGGCATTGGCGAGGGCTTCGGCCTTGGAATGACCCTGCGTGACGCAGCCCGGCAGAGAGGGCACCTCGGCCACCCACCAACCGTCCTGCCCGGGATACACGATGACCTGTCGAAGGGGGAATCTATAAACCGTGCGGGCCCGATCTACAAGGTCCCGGGCGTGTTACCGCCGGGCGGCGGCGGCCGGGGCCCGCCTAGCGGTCTTCTTCCCAGCCGACGACGCGCGGGCCCTGGGCCCATCGCCGACGCGGAGCATCTTGAGGAACTCCGAGTAGCGCTTGCGGAGCTCGGCGGGCTTGAGCGTCTTGAGGCGGTCCAGCGAGAAGGACTCGATGTTGAAGCTGGCGGCGACGGTCCCGCGGGCCATGCCGCTGAGGATCTGGCCGTAGGACCCGGGCTTGCCCGGGGCCGCGCCGGCGGCGATAGCCCCCATCATGCCGCCCGCGAAGGTGTCGCCCGCACCGGTCGGATCGACGACCTTCTCGGCGGGGTAGGCGGGCAGGGCGCCCAGCCCGTCGCGGTGGATGAGCAGCGAGCCGTGCTCGCCCTTCTTCACGACCACGAAGCGCGGGCCCATCTTCAGGATGTGCCGGGCCGCGGCGACGGGGTTGCGGTTGCCCGTCAGCAGCTCGGCCTCGTCGTAGTTGAGCACCAGCCCGTCGACGAGCTTGAGGAGCTTGAGCAGGTCGGGCTTGGCGGTGTTGATCCAAAGGTCCATCGTGTCGGCGACCGAGAGCACGCGCTTGGGAAACTGCGAGAGCATGTGGGCCTGCAGGCCGGGGTGCATGTTGGCCAGAAAGACGATGCGGCTGTCGCGGAACGCCGCGGGCACCGGGGGCGGCGACTCGATGAGCACGTTCAGGTCGGTGAACGTGGTGTCGCGCTGGTCCATGTTGTCGCGATACTTGCCGCCCCACCGGAACGTCTTGGAGCCCTTGCGGACCTCGAGCCCGGACGTATCGATCGCCTTGAAGTGGGCCATCGTCTTGAGGTGCTTGCCCGGGAAGTCCTCGCCGACGGCGGCCACCATCCGCACCGGCCCGAAGAAGCTCGCGGCGGCCGAGAAGTACGTGCACGAGCCGCCCAGCACGCTGTCGGCCTTGCCCGTGGGCGCTTCGATGGTGTCGATCCCGACGGTGCCCGTGACGACGAGGTTGGCCTTGGACGCTGCTTTGGAGGTTGGCATGGGGCCAAGGCTATCGCACGACCGGCCCCGGCGTGGCCGCGGGCCTGGGCTCGGCGGGGGGCTCCAGCAGGATCACGCGGGCCGAGTGAGCCTCTAGCCGCTCGACCGGGGTGGGCCAGGGGAGGGCCTTGAAGGCGTCGTCGAGCAGGTCGGCCCCCGGTTCGCCGCTGGTGCCCGCGGGAAGCTCCAGGCTCACCCGCCCGATCGCCTTGCCGGTGATGTTCATCACGACTAGCACGCTCTGTACCGTCGGCTTGGCGTCCTTGGGCGCGCCCACCGGCGGCGGAGTTGCGAGCGTCCGGACAAACGCGTAGACCCCGGGGTCGCCGGCCGTCACGGCCTGATAGTCGCCCAGCCGAAGCGCGGGTGTGGCGTTTCGCAGGTGGACGAGCCGGCGGTACAGGCTCAGCAGGCTGTCGGGCTTGCGCGACTGCGTTTCGACATTGACGGCCTGAAACTCGCGGGGCGGGGCCTTCCAGGGCTTACCAGCCGTGAAGCCGGCGTTGCGACGGGGCGACCAGGGCATGGGCAGGCGGAGCTCCGGGTCGGGCTTCATGCCCGCGACGCCCAGCTCCTCGCCGTAGTAGATGAACGGGATGCCGGGCCCGAGCAGGAGCATGTGGGCGGCGGACCTCATCGCACCCGCGTCGCCCTTGAGCTCGCTGAGCACGCGGTTCTGGTCATGGTTGGTCAGGAACCGGCCGTACTGCCCGGGGGGATAGCAGCGGAGGACCTTCTCCTGGGCCTCGATCACGCGCTTGGCCTTGCCGGTCTTGGCGGCGTCGACGAGGGCGTAGGACAGGTCGAACTCGAAGACGGCGTCGAGCTGATCGCCGACATACGACGCGGCGAGCTCGGAGCTGGTCCACGCCTCGCCGATGGTGAACGCCTCGGGGTTCACGCCCTTGTAGAACGTCCTGAACTGCTTGAGCCAGTCGTGGGTCTCGCGGATGTTCTCCTGGACTTTGCCGTCCTCGACGAGGTGACGGATGGCGTCCAGGCGATAGCCGTCGGCGTTGATCGGCTCGCCCTTGGCCGGGCCGTCCTTCGCGGGCTTGGGATCGATCCAGAAACGGACGGCGTCGAGCATGGCGGCCGAGGCCTCGGGGTTCCGGTAGTTGATGTCGGGCATCTTCGCCGAGAACAGGCCGTAGTAGGACTTGCCCGCGCCCGGCCCGTCCCGGAGCTTGTGCCAGACCTGCTGGTTCCAAGGCCCGCGCCAGCCGGGGTCCTTGTCAGTGAAGATGAACCACTGGTGCGTGGGGCTCTTGGGGTCCTGGGCCTCGACGAACATGGGATGATTGTCGGAGCAGTGGTTGAGGACCAGATCGATGATGACCTTGATGCCCCGCTTGTGGCACTCGCTGACGAGGCGGCGGAAGTCGTCGAGAGTGCCGTAGTCGGGGTGAATGCCGTAGTAGTTGGTGACGTCGTAGCCGTGGTAGCTGGGAGAGGGATGGATGGGCATGAGCCACAGGGCCGTGACGCCCAGATCGCTCTTGGTGGTGGGGTCGCCGTCGTTGAGGTAGTCGAGCTTCTCGATGAGCCCGTTGATGTCGCCGATGCCGTCGTCGGAGCCGGGGCCGAAGGAGGCGTCCTTGAAGGAGCGCACAAAGACCTGATAGAACACCGCGTCGTTCCACCAGCCGGCGCGGGCGGGGCCGAGCACACGGCCCTGGGCATCGAACTCGCGCGGGGGCTGATAGGCGGGCGTGGCTTTGGCGGTCTCGGGCGCGATCGTGGCCTGGGCGATGGCCCGGGGAACGCTCATGACTAGGAGCCCGGCGGCGAGAGCCGCGGCGAGATGGGTGTGGTGCATGGAGGTGAAGGGTACAGGGGTACGAGTGTGACGGCCGGGGCGGTCGCCCGGCCCAAACACACCGACCAAGGCACACGACGTTTCCTCAGGGCAGAAAGGGTCTTGGCACGGGGATGCGCCCTAAACCACAGCCTGCCGCACCCGCATCATGTAGTCGAGCTCGGGCCACCGGGCCCCCAGCCGCTTGAGCACGTTGCAGGCCTGGGCCTGGTGGTGCTTGGTGTGCATGATGGTCTGCATGACCATGTTGCCCAGCGTGGCCCGGTACACCGAGCCCTTGGAATCGCGGTAGTTCTGCGGCACCACCAGGTCTGCCGGGGGGAGCAGCGTCAGGAAACGGTCGCGCTCCAGCCACTCGCGCTCGAACCGCTCCAGCAGGTCCTTGACGGGCGTGGGCTCGGATTCGGAGGGCCAGCGGGTTTCGAGGTTTCCCTGCCAGCGCTTGAGCCAGACGCTCTCGCCGTTGTAGATGTGGATGAAGATCCGGCGGAGCGAGCCCGGGCCGACCTGCATGTCGCGGTCGAGCTGTTCGTCGCTCAGGTTCAGCGAGCAGGAAACCAGTTCGTGGGTGGACCAGTCGGTGTACTCGAACAGCACGCGGGCGGTGTCCAGATCGATCATGGGGGTCCTCCGTGCCCGCGGGCGGCTGCACGAACGGTACCCCCGGCCCCGCCGGGACGATCCGCCCGACGCCTACCCTCACCCCCCGGGGCGTGGGGAGTCGATCCCCGCCTCCGGACGGTTGTTTCTTCTCCCGCTTCCCCCACTCCCCCCCGAGATTCCGAGCATGTCCACCGCGTCTCGCAGTCGCCTGTTCACGTCCGAGTCGGTCTCGATGGGCCATCCCGACAAGATCGCCGACCAGATCTCCGACGCGGTGCTCGACGCCATGCTCGTTGACGACCCGTTCTCCCGCGTCGCTTGCGAGACGCTCTGCTGCACGGGCCTGGTCGTCGTCGCCGGCGAGGTGACCACAAAGACCTACGTGAACATCCCGGACCTGGTCCGCGAGACGGTCCGCGAGATCGGCTACACCACCGCCGATATGCGGTTCGACGCCGATTCCTGCGGCGTCATGGTTGCGCTCAACAAGCAGTCGGCCCACATCGCCATGGGCGTGGACCGCGAGGGCGCGGGCGACCAGGGCATGATGTTCGGCTTCGCCTGCAAGGACACGCCCGAGTTCATGCCGCTGGCCATCCAGCTCTCCCACCAGCTCGTCGAGCGCCAGGCCGAGGTCCGCCGGACCAACAAGGTGCCCGGCCTCCGCCCGGACGCCAAGAGCCAGGTAACGGTGGAGTACGACGGGAACACGCCGGTGCGGATCGACACGGTGGTGCTCTCGACCCAGCACGACCCGACGTGGAACGAGCGGCAGGGCGAGCTCAAGGCCGCCGTCATCGAGCACATCATCAAGCCCGTGCTGGCCAAGTGGTTCAACCCGGGCATCACCATCCACGTGAACCCGACGGGCCTGTTCGAGATCGGCGGCCCGCACGGCGACACGGGCCTGACTGGCCGCAAGATCATCGTCGATTCCTACGGCGGCATGGGCCGCCACGGGGGCGGGGCCTTCTCTGGCAAGGACCCGACCAAGGTCGATCGCTCGGCCGCCTACATGGCCCGCTACATAGCCAAGAACGTCGTGGCCGCGGGCCTGGCGGACAAGTGCGAGATCCAGCTCTCCTACGCCATCGGCGTCGCCGAGCCGACCAGCGTGTACGTCGACTGCTTCGGCACAAACCACGCCGACGAGCAGAAGATCGGCAAGGCGATCCGCGAGACGTTCAAGCTCACGCCCAAGGGCATCATCGAAGCTCTCAAGCTGCGCACGCCGATCTACTCGGCCACGGCCCGGCACGGGCACTTCGGGCGCCAGCCCTACCAGGCGAGCTATCGCAACCCCGCGACGGGCAAGAGCTCGACAGAAAAGTTCGAGTTCTTTAGCTGGGAGAAGACCGACAAGGCCGACACGCTCAAAGAGCTCGTGGGCTAAAGCCCGACGGCCGACCCGAGTCATGATTGAACTTGCAAACACCCGCACCCCCCGCGGCACACGCGGGGGGTGCTTGTTTTTCAGCGCAGGACGCTGAGCCCTACGCGCTTCTCGAGCTCGTCGCAGGGCTTGGCCACCAGGTCGTAGCCGTCGGCGGCGACCACGGTGCACCGCACCAGCTCGCCCGGCGAGAGCGGCTTCTTGCTCTGCACGTAGACGCACGAATCGATGCCCGGGGCCTGGAAGTACGCCCGGCCTTGGTACAGCCCGCCACCGGCCCCCACGCCGGTCGTCGCCCGCCCGCTGGTCTTGGTCGCCTGGTCGATGAGCACGTCGAACCGCACACCGGTCTTGGTGGGCCTCTTCTCGTCAAACTGCCCGGCGACGAACGCCGTCTGCTCGAAGCAGATCCGCTGCTGGAGGGCCATGAGCTCGTCGCGTCGACGGGCCTTGGTCTCCTCCGGCACGGCGAGCTTGGGGTCGTCCTCCATCGTGCCGGCGACCGTGCCGTCTTCCTTGGAATAGGCGAACACGCCCATGGCCTCGAAGCCCATCTCGTCGACGAAGGCCATCAGTTGGTCGTGGTCGGCCTCGGTCTCGCCAGGAAAGCCCGAGATAAAGGTGGTCCGGATCGCCATCCCCGGGATGCGGTCGCGGAGCTTGAGCATGAGGTCGCGCTGCTGCGAGGCCCTGACGTTGCGGCGCATGGCCGTGAGCATGCGGTCGCTGGCGTGCTGGAGCGGGATGTCGATGTAGGGCAGCACGTGCCCCTTGCCGGTAGTCCAGTTCATGGAGGCGATGGCGTCGATCATCGCGTCGGTGAAGTTGGACGGGTAGGCGTACATCAGCCGGACCCAGCCGTCGACACTCGCCTTGCCAAACGCCGCGGATGCGGCCCGGAGAACGCGGGCCAGGCCCGGCTCGGCGGTGCTCGCGGCGGGGCCCATGCGGTCGCCCAGGTCCATGCCGTAGCTGGTCGTGTCCTGCCCGATGAGGTTGAGCTCGAAGGTCCCGTCGGCGACCAGCTCCGTGGCCTCGATGGCGATGCGGTCCAAGGGCTTGGAGCGCATCTTGCCGCGGATGCTGGGGATGGTGCAGAAGGCGCAGTTCTGGTTGCACCCCTCGCTCATGCGGAGATAGGCGTAGTGCCGCGGCGTGATGCGGAGGCGGGCCGAGTCGTCCTCGAAGTAGCCAAGGCCCGTGCCGTCCTTCCCGTTGACCGTCAGGCCCGTGGTCGCCAGACCCCGTTCCTTGGCCGCGACCAGCGCGTTGCCCGCGATCCAGTACTTGGGCTGGTCGCTGGAGTCCTTGAGGTTCTTGCGCTCGGCCTTGCCGCCGCGGACGGCCTCGACGATGTGGTCGCGATCAAACACGCCCACCATCGCGTCGATCCCGGGGGCCCATTCCAGAAGCTTGGCCCGGTGCCGCTGAACAAGGCAGCCGGCGACGACGACGCGTTTGAGCTTCCCGGCGAGCTTGTCCTTGACGGCCTGATGGATGACCTGCAGCGACTCTTCCTTGGACGCTTCCAGGAACCCGCAGGTGTTGATCACGATCGCATCGGCACCGCCGTTCTCGGCGTCGGCTCCGACGACGGCCAGGCCGTCCTGGGCCAGAAGGCCCAACATTTTTTCAGAGTCGACGAGGTTTTTCGGGCAGCCGAGGCTGACGAAAGCGACCGACTTGACATCCTCGCTCCCGGTGGCGTCCGGGGCGGGCTTCTTGGTTGAGGGCTTGGGCATGAGCCCAAGTTTAGGCGCGGCCCGCCATCAATCTCCCGGATGGCCACGTGCCGCTTGAAACCGCTTGCATCGCCGCCCACCCAAGCCGAACGATCCGCAGGCAGAACTCCCCGCTCGCCGGTATATTCTAGAATATATTCGGGCACAGTGGGGGTGTGCTGGTCGTCCGAAAGAGCTGTTGAGGAGCCTGTGCATGGCCGCCCGATCCCGCCCGTTGTCGACCGCGTCTCCGAGCTCTGTCGCGATGGGGGCGCTGGGTCATCCGTCGGGAAGCCTCGAGAAGATCCCGGTCACGTCGTACATCTCGGCGGCGGAGGCCAGCCGAGCGGTGGCGGCCGACATCGCCGACCTGATCCGGGCCAAGGAGCGGGCCGGCCAGCGGGCCGTGCTGGGGCTGGCGACGGGCTCGACGCCCACGGGCGTGTACGACGAGCTGGTGCGGATGCACCGCGAGGAGGGGCTGAGCTTCCGGAACGTGGTGACGTTCAACCTCGACGAGTATTTCCCGATGAAGCCCGGGGACATCCAGTCCTACGTGCGGTTCATGCGGGAGCACCTGTTCGATCTGGTCGACATCGACCCCTACAGCTGGAACGTGCCCGACGGTACCGTCGCGCGCGAGAAGGTCGGCGAGTACTGCGAGAAGTACGAGCGGCTGATCGCGGCGGCGGGCGGCATCGACCTGCAGATCCTGGGCATCGGTCGGACCGGGCACGTCGGGTTCAACGAGCCTGGCTCGAGCAAGGAATCGCGGACGCGGCTGATCACGCTCGACAAGGTCACGAAGATGGACGCCGCGAGCGACTTCTTCGGCGAGTGGAACGTGCCCCGCACGGCGATCACCATGGGCGTGGGGACCATCCTGAGCGCCAAGCGCGTCGTGCTGCTGGCCTTCGGCGAGCACAAGGCGGCGGTCGTCCGGCGGGCGGTGGAGGGCGAGATCACGCTGGCCGTGGCGGCCAGCTTCCTTCAGGAGCATCCGAGCGCGAAGATCGTTCTTGATCAGGCGGCGTCGGCGGAGCTGACACGGTTCAAGACGCCCTGGGTGCTCGGGGAGCTCAAGGAGTTCGGGCTCTCGTGGGACGTGCCGATGACCAAGCGTGCGACGATCTGGCTCTCGCGCACGCTCGAGAAGCCCCTGCTCAAGCTCACCGACGAAGACTACAACGAGCACGGCTTGCAGGAACTGCTGATCAGCCGCGGCGGCGCGTACGACATCAATATCGAGGTCTTCCGCGCGTTGTCGGGCACGATCACGGGCTGGCCCGGTGGCAAGCCCGCCCCCGGAACGCCGGCGCCGCGGGCCGGGTCTTCGGGCTGGACGCCATCGATGGCTCACGCCCATGCCACGCACCTGGCTCCGGCGCCCGGCTCGCAGAGCCGTGGCACGCAGTACCCCAAGCGCGTAATCCTTTTCTCGCCCCACCCCGACGACGACGTGATCTCGATGGGCGGTACGTTCATCCGCCTGTGCGAGCAGGGGCACGACGTGCACGTGGCGTACCAGACCAGCGGCAACATCGCCGTGTGGGACGAGACGGCGCTGCGGCACGCGGACTTTGTCACCGAATATGCCCAGGCGTTCTTCCGCGGCAAGACCAAGGCGGGCGAGGCCGTCGCCGAGCAGATCGAGCAGTCGGTCGCGCGGTTCATCCGGGCCAAGAAGGCCGGCGAGGTCGACATCCCCGAGCTGCAGACGATCAAGGGGCTCATCCGCCGGACCGAGGCGCGGGCGGGGGCCCGCTTCTCCGGCGTGCGCGACGACACGCGGATCCACTTCCTGGACCTGCCGTTCTACGAGACGGGCACGGTGAAGAAGAAGCCGCTCTCGGAGGCGGATGTGAAGATCACGGCGGACCTGCTAGAGCGCGTCAAGCCGCACCAGGTCTACGCGGCCGGCGACCTGTCGGACCCGCACGGGACGCACCGGGTGTGCCTCGCGGCGATCACCACGGCGCTGCACCGGCTCAAGGATCGGCCATGGATGAAGGACTGCGCGGTGTGGCTCTATCGCGGGGCCTGGCAGGAGTGGGGCCCGCACGAGATCGAGATGGCCGTGCCGCTCTCGCCCGACGAGGTGATCCGCAAGCGCTTCGCGATCTTCAAGCACGAGAGCCAGAAGGACAAGGCGCTGTTCCCCGGGCCCAACGACCCGCGTGAGTTCTGGCAGCGGGCCGAGGACCGCAACCGGAACACGGCCAAGCTCTACGACCAGCTGGGCCTGGCCGAGTACGAGGCCATCGAGGGCTTCGTCCGCTGGAAGCCAAGCGCCCAGGACGGGACGGTCGCCGAGCTCACCGGGCGAACTTCCAAGGCCTCGAGCAACGGGCACGCCGGGCAAGCCGGGCGCCCGGGGCGCGGCGGCAAGGCCCCGGCCCGCGGGCGCGGCACGCGGGGGGCGTAGTCGGACCCAATGATCGTCGGCCGTCGCCCGCGACGACCGCCGAGTTTTCCCAGGGACCAAGCCATGATCAACACTCCGCCCAATCGTCTCGGCGTCTGTTCCTGGTCACTTCAGGCCGGGTCGCCCGCCGAGCTTGTCGAGCGCGTCAAGGCCGTGGGCGTGAGCGGCGTGCAGCTGGCGCTCGACCCGATCCGCACGGGCGAGTGGGGCGAGATCGAGACGATCAACGCGCTGCGCCGGGCGAAGATCGCGGTCTATTCGGGCATGATCGGCATGGCGGGCGAGGACTACTCCACGCTCGCGACCATCAAGGCCACCGGCGGCGTGCGCCCCGACCACGCGTGGAAGACCAACCTCGCGGCGGCCAAGGCCGGGGCGGGGCTGGCCCGGCGGCTGGGGCTCGCCCTGGTGACGTTCCACGCGGGCTTCATCCCGCACGGAGCCGGGCCCGAGCGGACGCGGATGATCCAGCGCCTTCGCGAGCTGGCCGACATCTTCGACGACGCGGGTGTGCGGCTGGGCTTCGAGACCGGCCAGGAGACCGCCAATACGCTGCTCGAAGCGCTCGCCGAGCTCGACCGCCCGGGCGTGGGCGTCAACTTCGATCCGGCGAACATGATCCTTTATGGCATGGGCGACCCGGTCGCGGCAATGGAGGCGCTGGCCCCCCGCGTGCTGCAGGTCCATATCAAGGACGCGCTGCCGAGCTTGTCGCCCGGCGAATGGGGGAGCGAGGTGGCCGCCGGCACCGGGGCCGTCGACTGGCCGGCGTTTTTCCGCGTGCTCGGCGCCCGCGGCCTGGGGTGTGATCTGCTCATCGAACGCGAGGCCGGGACGCAGCGGATCAAGGATGTGATCAAGGCGCGAGCGCTCGCGAGCAAGCACCTTGCCGCCAGGGCGTCGCCCGCGCGAGCCAAGGCCGCCGCCGGGAAGCCGGCTCGTTCCCGCTGAACCGCGCCGGTTGACACCAAATGAGCAACTCGACCAGTTCCATCTCTGTCGGCGTCATCGGGCTGGGCTTCATCGGGGCCACGCACGTGCGGGCGTATCAATCCGCGCGGGCGGCGGGCTTCCCCTGCGTGCTCGGGGCCGTTGCCGACCGCGACGCCCGACGCCTCACCGGCCGCGTGGCGGCGGCGGGGAACATCGACACAGGCGCCGGCGGCGAGGGTGAGCGGCTGTTCGATCCGGCCGAGGTCCGCGGATACACCAGTGCTCAAGACCTCTTGGGAGACGAGCGGATTGGGCTCGTGAGCATCTGCACCCACACCGACACGCACGTCGATCTGGCCGTCGCGGCCCTCGAGGCCGGCAAGCACGTGCTGGTGGAGAAGCCCGTGGCGATCTCGAGCGCGGGCGTGCAGCGCGTGGCCGACGCGGCGCGGAGTTCCGGGCGGCTGTGCATGCCGGCGATGTGCATGCGGTTCTGGCCCGGATGGTCGTGGCTGAAGGACCGGGTACGCGAGCGAACCTTCGGGCGGGTGCTCAGCGCGAGCTTCGAGCGTCTGGGCGCGGCCCCGGGCTGGTCGGCCTTCTACGCCGACCACGCACGCTCGGGCGGTGCGCTGATGGACCTGCACATCCACGATGCCGACTTCGTCCGCTTCTGCTTCGGCGAACCCGCCGCCGTCTCGAGCGCAGGCGGACCGATGCACGTGACGACCATCTATCGCTTCTTGGACGATGATGCACCGCGTCACGTGGTCGCCCAGGGCGGCCAGGACCTCGCCCCGGGTTCGGACTTCCGCATGCGGTACACCGTCGCCTTCGAGCAAGCCACGGCCGACTTCGACCTCGCCCGGCCCTCGCCGCTGACGCTCGTGCAGGACGGTGGCAAGGCCGACGTCGCCCTTCCCGGCGAGTCGGGGTACGAACTGCAGGTCCGCCACCTGGTTACGGCGATCGCCCAAGGCCGGAGAAACGAGGACCTGGTGGCGACCATCGACGACGCCGTGGCCGTCACGCGAATGCTTGAGGCCGAGCTGGAAAGCTGCACCCGCGGGCGCGAGGTGCTTCTCGAAGGCCCACGGACGCGGACCCCTACCGTCTAGATCCCAAAGGACCATACACCCATGCGTATCGGCATCATCGGCTGCGATTCGTCCCACACCCCGGTCTTCACCAACCGCGTCAACACGATGCACAAGGAGGGCAAGACGCCCTGCAAGGTCACGTGCTTCTGGGACCCGGGCAACCACGAGTGGCAGCATCCCGACGGGCCGATGCAGTCGGAGAAGGACGTCTCGAAGTGGCGTGAGGACACCATCAAGGACGGTGCGAAGCCCGTCGCGTCGATCGACGAGCTGCTCTCGCAGGTCGACGGCGTCATGGTGCTGAATATCAACGGCTCGCGCCACCTCGAGCTCGCCGTGCCGAGCCTGGCCAAGGGACTGCCGACGTACATCGACAAGCCGCTGACCTGCTCAACGGACCAGGCCCGGGCGCTCTTGGCCATGAGCCGGCTGTACAAGGCCCGGTGCTATTCGGCCTCGAGCCTGCGGTTCATCACCGAGATCCCCAAGCTCGACAAGGAGAAGCTCGGGGACATCGTCGCCATCGACGCATTCGGCAACGGCGAGGTCATGGACCTCATGCCCGACCTCTGGCACTATGGATGCCACTCGATCGAGATGGTCGACGCGATCTTCCGCTGGTCCGGGCAGGGCGGCGGCGGGGTCAAGCGGGTATCGGCCGTCAAATCGGCGACGCCCTTCTCCAAGGGCGCCCAGGCCGAGCCGGGTATCGAGGCCAAGAGCGGCTATCACCTCATCGACCTTGAGTACCACGACGGCCGCATCGCCCGCATCCGCTGCGACCGCAACGGGGCGTGGGCCTTCGGCGCGACGATCCACGGCGTCAAGGGCGTGCAGCAGTTCGTCGTCGACTTCGCGCCGGTATACACGCGCCTGGTCGAGGGCATGGTGAAGTTCTTCGAGGGCGGCGACGCCCCGGTCGAGCTCCGCGACATCGTCGAGAACGTCGCCGTGATGGAGGCGGGCAACCGCTCGATCGCGCTCGGGGGCGAGTGGGTCGGCGTTCCGACGGTCGAGTAAGGCCGAGTGATCTTGCGCGTTTGATGAGACTCGCCGGCGCGACCCGCCGGCGAGTTTGCGCGCGCCGCGGCGGGCTTGCCCCGCCCATCACAACGAATTCTGCGAAGTTTCTCACCGGTGTTTACAGCGGCGCGAGGCGATCTGGCTCAGCGCAAGCCCTCGGCGCGCGCACAGGCGGGCGCGGGCGGCCAATGGTGAGAGCCCGGGGTGATCCGGGCCGGGGCAGAGCCACCAACCAACGCACGACGGGGGAACACGGGATGAGCACCGCCAAGCACCAGCAGGCAGCCAAGGCAACCAACGGACTGGCGAGCGTCGAGCGGCTCGGTCTGAATCGCGGCCTGGTTACAAGCGTGGTCGATCGGCACCGCCGCGAAACCTCGCCGCGGCTCGAACTGCTGTGGAACTACTACCGCAACCCCATGGAGCCCACGACGCCCGTTCTGGGATCCGGCGGCCTCGGGCAGCGCGGGCTGAGGCTCGCTCAGGAGCGGGGGCTGCCGTCGCGACTCGCCGGCGCGTGGCAGACACGCGGCGCGGCGGCCCGCATCGTCGACCGCACCGACTGGTCTCGCAAAGAGATCGTCATCGAGAACGACATCGCCTGGCGGATCAACACCATGGTCGACTTCATGTTCGGCCGGCCCGTGCGGATCAGCAGCACGGCCGGCGATGCCGCGACGCGTCGGGCCGTCGACGCCGTGCTCGCAAGCGTTTGGGAGGGCTCGGGCGGCGTGGGCCTCATGCTCGACATCGGGCTCATCGGGCACGTGTTCGGGTCCGTCGACCTGATCGTCAGGGCCGCGGCGGAGGCGGCGAAGCTCGCGGGGTCGGCCGGGGGAGTCGGGGAGCGTGGGGGGGTCGAGGCGTCCGCCTCCTCCCCCGCGCCGGCGGGGGAGACGGCGGGATCGGACGCATCGGACGAGTCGATGGATGTTCAGGGTCGGCCGCTCACAATCGGCGATCCGTCCGCGACAACCCCCGAGGCCGACGATCCCGCCGAGATCTCCCCCGCCGGCGCGCGGGAGGGCCGCGATCTCGAATCGCTCGCCACCCTCGCGGCCCGGGCGGCCCGTTTCGTGCGGATCGAGGCCCTCGATCCACGCTGCGGCGTCGCGATCCCGCTGGAGAACGACTTCCGCACGATCCGTGCGTTCGTCGTCCGCGTGCAGCGGCAGACCGACGAGGTGACGACCGACCCGCGCCTGCCGCCGGCGATCGCCTGGGCGGTCAGGCGCTGGTGGCGCAGCGACGCGGCGCCCGAGCCCGCGGCGGCGAGCCGGCGACGGACAGCGATCTTCACCGAGGTCTACGCGGGCGGGCGGAGGCAGGTGTATCGGACGGGCGAAGAAGGCGGCGACGTTCTGATTCAGGACTCGCCGGCGCTGGTGCAAGCGCGACCCGGCGACACGACGCCGGTGGTACACATCCAGAACCTGGCACAGCCGTTCGAGTTCGATGGGCTCGGCGAGGTCGAGCCGCTGATCCCGCTGCAGGACGAGCTGAACACGCGGCTGAGCGACCGGGCCAGCCGCGTGACGATGCAGAGCTTCCGGATGTTTCTGGCCAAGGGGATCGACGGTGCCGGGACGCTGCCGATCGCGCCGGGCCTGATCTGGAGCACCGACAACGAGCAGGCGAGCATCCAGGCCTTCGGCGGCGACGCGGATGCGCCCAGCGAGGAGCGGCACATCCAGGAGGTGCGGGAGGCGATGGACAAGGCCTCGGGCGTGCCGCCGGTGGCGGGGGGTGTCGTGCAGGCCAAGGTGGGCAACCTCTCGAGCGAGAACGCGCTGCGGATCACGCTCATCGGCCTGATCGGCAAGACGGAGCGGAAACGGATCACCTATGGCCGCGGCATCGCGGACGCGTCCAAGCTCGTGCTCGAGGCGCTCGACCGGCTGGGCGTCATCCGGACCGCCCCGGCGGACCGCGGCGTGAGGGTCGATTGGCTCGACCCCCTGCCGCGGGACGAGAACGAGTCGCTGACGGCGGCGGAGCGGAAGATCGCGCTGGGCGTCCCGCGTGAGCGGGTCCTGGCCGAACTCGGCTACGGGATCGGGGACCAAGGGGTGGTGTAAGGGGGCTCAGGAAGGCACGGAGGGTCAAGGGCACAAAGCGACCACGACCGGTGCTGAACCTCGCTTCGTGCCTCCGTGCCTCTGTGCCTGTACCGAATCAAGCGACACGCGGCGGACGTTCCGCCGCGCACTTGGGGGAATGTTGAAACGAGGGGGAATCGACCATGCCGTTCACTGGGAAAGCGACGTATAGCGCGGGGGCGGACTTGCCGGAGCTGGCGGAGGACGTGTCGGAGATGATCGGGATCGTGAGCCCGTTCGAGACGCCGCTGCTGGATCACTTGGGCGATCCGCGTCGTCCGGCGGCGAGCACGATCCACGAGTGGATCGAGGACACGCTGCTGCCCAACAGCGACACGATCAACCAGGCGACCTTCACGCCCGACGCGGCCAACGCGACGAGCGTGACGGTCACCAGCGGCTCGCGGTTCCGCGTGGGCGACCAGGTGCGCCCCGAGGGCGTGCGGGAAGT
>JBBQRT010000063.1:0-19060 GCA_038214505.1 Phycisphaerales bacterium
CCCGCACCGCGTGGAACAGCCGGCTATTGATGAACACGTCCCGCATCGCTTGATTCATCAGTTGCTGTTGCCAGGAGTTCCAGACATACGCTGCGGCATAGTCGAACGTCGGGGTCTGCCAGAGAAGCTTGTCGACCGGAAGAGATCGCACCTGAGGGGGCATCTTCGAACGCACACGAGCGCTCGCGAAGGCGGATCGCATCTGATCATTGCTGAGATTAAAGACCGGCCATCCCCCCTCGTTGTCGACGAAGAATGCGTCGATTGTCAGACCCTGCCGTCGCAGCTCCCGCGCGACCGGGCGCAGCATGCGAACTTCCGTTCTGACGTCGTAGCGCCCGCGGTTGAGCACCTTCATGAAGTTTGCGCCGTGCGATGCATCGGTCTCGAACAGCAGGATCCAGCGGGCCTGCACCACGCGATAACCGGGTGCTGCACGGGCAGTCCAGTACGGCATCACATCGCGGTTGAAACCAGCGGCGTCCGTGATCGACCTCGCATCTCCCGGAGTGTGCCGCCCCGTGAAGATCGGCATCCGCGGAATCTGATCCGAATAGCAGGGCATGAGCGCGAATGCGCGGGCGTGCTGCAGCAAGGTGTGGACTCCCCAGGCGTGCCGTCGCGGCAACGCGGTCTTGAGGTATCGGGCACGCCCGCCCTATTCGTGGCTCCCCGGTGAGGCGCCCCATCAACTGCGCGTCAAACTGTCCTGTTCACGCCCGCTGGCGCACCGCGTGCCGCGCGGGACGCTGCTTCTCGGACCCTTGAACCTCAGGGGGCAATCGGGGTCATCGCCCGCTCGACCGCCGCCGCAAGCACGTCCGCCAGCGCCGCCTGACCGTTGGGCGTCGGGTGCACCCCATCGCCTTGGAACAGCCCGGCACGCCCCGCAAATCGATCCCGCGACCCGATAACCGGCACCCCCGCCTCGCTCAGCCAGTCCTGCAAGGTCGCCAGCTCCCGAGCCGGCGCGGCTTCGAGCTCGCTCCGCGTCGAGAACAGCACCGCCACCGGCTTGGCCCCAGCCGCCCGGACCACTTCCGCGATCGCGGTAATCGATCGCCGGACGGCAGCCCCGTCCGTCGACGCATCGGGTCGGTGCGATGGCCCGGCTGCCGCCGCGTTGCCCGTCAGCCGACCCAGCGCCCCGGGCAGCTTCCGCTCGCCGAGCTCCAGAAGTGCGAGCGCGGGCCTGTGCCTGGGCCACTGCGGCCCGATCGCTTCAAGCCCAGGAACATCCTCAACATCCCCGGAGTTGAGCACCAGCACCACGACGTCAGCGCTTACCACGCCGAACTTGTTCAGGTAGGCCAGTTCGTTGGGTGGCCCCCAGCTCCCCGCGCTCGCATTACCTACCACCACCGGCCGCCCGAGTTTCTCCCGCAGCAGGGCCGAAAGTAGCTCGGTCGCCAGCGCCGCCTGATCGATCTTCACGCCGCCATTGACGATGCTGTCGCCCAGCACAAGCACCCGCAGCTCGTCGGACGACGCCTTCGCCGCCGGAAACTCGCCCGAACGCATTGACCGGCTATTGACAACGAACCGGTTGCCCAGCGGCCGGCACTCCCGCGAAGGCTTGAGCAGGTATTCGACCTCAGGGTCAAGAACATACAGCGGCGGATCCCCGAGCCCGAGCAACTTCGCCCCGATCTCGGCGCAGACAACCCCCACGAAACCGATCCCGACCATCCAACCCACGGCACGCCGAAGGCGACGCCGACGCCCGACACCGACCCGAGGCGTTCCAGCATCGCTCATGCGCGAGACTCCGTCGTGCACCCGTGCCCACCCCCGGGCCTTGACCATTCACCCACGTTCCATACCCTACCGGGAATCGTTTCCGCGGGCGTAACTCAATGGTAGAGTGCCAGCCTTCCATGCTGGAAGTTGAGGGTTCGAATCCCTTCGCCCGCTTTGCTCCCTCTGGCCGGGCTCCTCGAGCTTCGGGCAGTTTCTCTTGTTCCGATGGCCGACGCGCACGCTGCCAACCGCGGGCTCGTATCGTGCATTGAATGCACGGAGGCTTGACTATGCTGCCCATCGCTCCCGCCGGTCGCCGCTTCCTCTTGAGCCCCGCCGCTGCGGCGATTGCCGCCCTGTTCATCGCATCCTCCGCCCTCGGGCAGGCCGGCGATCCCTTTGCCCCCGGGCCCGCCGGCACACCGGGCTTGACGCCGAACCCCGCGTCCGCCCCGCCCGGGACCGTCCCTCGAGATGCTCGCCCCGACGACGCCCGCGCCCCCCAAGGTGCCGACCAAACGATCGACCTCCGCCCCAAGTACCGCGCCGGCGAGCAGCTTCGCTACGTCATGCAGTTGGACTCCCGGAACCGCGTTCAGCCTGTCACGCCCTCCAAAGACCGTGCCGAGGACGAAGAGCTCACCACCGACCAGCAGCAAAACCAGCACGTCGGCCTCCTGATCCGGGTCGTCGAGGCCGGGCCCGAGGGGGCGAAGCTCCAGCTCGTCTACGAGTCCATCCGCCTCTCGCTGGACCTCCCCGGCGGCCGCGCCGAGTTCGACTCGACCAGGCCGCGTACGCCGGCGTCGCCAGCTTCGCAGCCCGCGACCAGGCCCGCGCCGCCTTCGCCCGGCGCTCCCGCCCAGCCGCCCATCGACGAAGATATGAGCAAGCTCCTCGAGCAGCTCATCTCGCCCATGGTTGGCACCACCCTCGACCTCACCACCGACGCCAGCGGCAACATCACCAAAGTTTCCGGCGGTGACGCCCTCTCCGGTGCGGGCGCCTTCGCCGACCTCCTCAAAAGTCTCACCCAAGGCGGTGCCGCGGGCGGACCGGCAGGAACGGGGGGGGCCGGCGGCATTCCAGGCCTTTCCGGCATGCCGGGGATGCCGGGGATGCCCGGTGCCTCCGCCCCCGGCGGCAACTGGCTCACTGGCTCCTCCGGGGCGTCGGTCCCTCGCCGAGTTGGCGAGAGCTGGACCAACACCGACGCCTTGGGATCAACGCCTGCCGGCCCGATGAACATGGTTACCACGCACACGCTCCGCTCCGCCTCCGGGAACTCCGCGACCGTGACCTTTCAGGGCCGCGCGACCGGCACCGGCTCGTCCTCGGGCTCGCGCACACAGACCGAAGGGTCGCAGTACACGGGCCAGTATGTCTGGGATACCCGGGCCGGACAGCTCAAGACAATGCAGTCGGAGATGAACACCTCCACCAGCGGCCAGATCGGCACACGCCCCGTGCGGATGTCGAGCCAGACGTCCGTTCAGGTCCGCCGCCAATAACTGGTGACGGACGCGCAAACGTCCCCCGCAGCTTCAAAACCTCCCCAGGATCGGGCCCTTCCCCGCAGCCCGAGCGGCTGAAGGCGGTACTACCCCCGCTGCTTAGCCGATGCATGCACCATCGCGGCACCCGTTCGCGGCCGCATGCACCTCGATCCCGCTCCGGAGCCCAGCATGACTCGTCTCGGCCGCTTCTCGGCCATCGCCATCACACTTAGCGCTGCGGCCTCTGCCCCGCTCGCCTTCGCCGCCGACCCTGCGGCCGCGCCCGTCGATCTCGCCCCACGATTCACGCCCGGCGACGCGGCCCGGTACGACTTCGCCTTCACCTCCGACCGGACAAACACCGTTGCCGACGGTGCCCCCGCCTCGCAGACATTCATGCAGTCCGGCCGCGTCGTCCGCCGGGTACTCCGTGTTGACAACACCGGCGCCACCATCTCCATCACGTACGAACGTGTCAAGGCCGACGTCGTCGGCGGGCCCATGGTCCTGAAGTTTGACAGCGCCGATCTGCCCGCGGGCGACCTTGACAATCCCTTCGTCAAGTCGCTCCGTGTCACCGTCGGCGTGCCCGTCACGATCCGCCTTTCCAAGGATGGCGAGATCGAGTCCATCGAGGGTAACACCGTCCCGCCGCGGGACCCCAAGGACCCAAAGCCCCCGGCCACGCCCCCCGCCCAGACATTGGTGAGCGACACGGTGATTCGCCGCTCGCTTCAGCCCCTGTTTGCGCTCCCGGGTAATCCGGCCCGCGTTGCCCCCGGCGCGACGTGGACCAACTCGGTCGACACGCCCCAGCCCCCCGTGGGCACGTTTACAGCCAACACCGTGTACACACTCGCGAGCGTCGACGGCGGCGTTGCGAAGATCGACATCGGCGGCGTCGTCAAGCTCACGCCCGCCGCCGGCTCCAGCGCGGTGGACGTCAAGATGATCGAACACGCCCTGTCTGGCAGGATCCACTGGGACCTGTCCCGCGGCACACTGAAAGACTACACCGACCGCCAGATGGTCAAGCTCAAAGGCCCGGACAACGCGGGCATCATGCGGACGCTCGACAGCGAGGTGACCGTGACGTTCACGCTGGTTCCGCCCGAGGCCGCCGCGCCCGAGAAGCCCAAGTAGTTCGGACGCCGCTTCCGTTGCCCTCGTATCCTGAACACTTCTGCCACGCCCCCGGAGCCAGATCATGCCCCGCACCACCATCGCCCGCGTCCTGACCCTCTCGACCCTCGCCGGCCTGTCGACGGCGAGCGCTCAGCCCGCGCCAACACCCGCCGCCGCGGCGTCCACGGACAGTGCCGCCGCCGTCGATCTGCGCCCGCGGTTCAAGGCCGGCGACACCCACCGGTTCTCACAGCGGATCGTCCGCACCGACACGATGTCGCTGAGCACCGGCGGCCAGCCGATGGGCGACAAGCCCGGCGTCCCGCCCGTCATGCGTCAGTCGACCAAGATTGATCAGACCGTCGATTTCGTCCTCAAGGTCGAGTCCGCCTCCGCCGAGGGGGCTTCGCTCACCCTCGAGATCGCCGGCATCAAGGCTGCGGCCGATATGACCAAGGGCCGCTTCGAGTGGGACTCCTCGGCCCCCGCCGACGACAAGGACGCGAGCAACCCCGTGCTGGGGGCCTACAAGCCGCTGGTCGGCTCCGTCACGCGTCTGACGCTCGATCAGGATGGTCGGATCACCGACGTCTCGACCGACGCCCGCCTGCCCGCCGCGCCCCGCAACGAGTTCGCTACGCCCGTCATGGGCCTCGCGACCGCCGAGCAGATCAAGGCACGCTGGTCGAGCCTGCTGGCCGTCAGGCCCGCCGCCGAGCCCGCCGCCGTCGGTTCGACCTGGACCCAAACCTCCGTCATCGCCAACCCGAGCGTTGGCCGCTTCGAGACCGACCAGCTCTACACGCTTAAGTCCGTTCAGGGCGACGCCGCCAACCTCGACATCGCCGGCACGCTCAAGCTCCTGCCTTTCGCCGCTGACAAGCCTGCGCAGGGCTCCTTCAGCGACGCCAAGGCCTCGGGCTCGGCTATCTGGGACCTCAAGGCCGGCCTCATTCGCGAGCAGATCTGGACCCAGCAGTCCACGTTGAGCGTCAACGCCGGCGGCATGCCGATCGTCCGCGACTCGGACATCCGCATCGAGACCCGCCGCAAGGATTGACTCACGCCGCGGGCGGCCCTGCGAGGGCCGCCCGCACCGCCGCGACAACCCGCTCGATTGCCCCGGCCGGCACGTCCAGGTGCCACACCGCGCGCACTCGTCGCGGCCCCATGGGCAGCATCCACACGCCGTGCTGTTTCATAGCCGCGCAGAAGTCGCCCGCCGCGGGTCGGCCCGGCTCGAGCTGGAAGAACACCATGTTCGTTTCGGGCCTGAGCGGTACCGCGATCCCGGGCAGTCGTGAGAGCTGCTCGCCCAGCCGCGCCGCGGCGGCGTGATCCTCCGTCAGACGATCCCGGTGGTTCTCGATGGCGTACATCGCCGCGGCCGCCAGATACCCCGACTGCCGCATCCCCCCGCCGAACATCTTGCGGAAGCGGTACGCCCGCGCCAGCGTCGCCGCGTCGCCCACCAGCGCCGAGCCGACCGGAGCCCCCAGGCCCTTGGAGAAGCACACCGACACGGTGTCGAAACACGCCGCGTACGCCGCGGGCGCAACGCCCGTCGACGCGCAGGCGTTCCAGAGCCGCGCCCCGTCCATGTGCGTCCTGAGCCCGCGGGCCCGGGCCGCGTCGGTCACTCGTTGAACCTGGTCAAGGCCCCACACCGAGCCGCCGCCGCGGTTGTGCGTGTTCTCGACCACCAGCATTCGCGACCGCGGCGAGTGCACATTCTCCGGGTGTACCGCGGCGGCCACATCCTCCTCCTCGAACCGCCCCGCCGGCCCATCCAGCGGATTGATCATCACGCCCGAGAGCGCCGCCGGCCCGCCGGTCTCGTAATGGATGATGTGGCTCTCGCGGTGTGTGAGAACATCGTCCCCCGGCTCGGTCTGGGCCCGGATCGCGAGCTGGTTCGCCATCGTCCCCGAGGGCACGAAGAGGGCCGCCGGCTTGCCGAGCAGGGCTGCCACACGCTGCTGCAGTGCAAGCACGGTGGGATCGTCCCCGAGCACATCGTCCCCGACCTCGGCACGCGCCATTGCGTCCCGCATCCCCGCTGTCGGCCGCGTCACGGTGTCCGAACGCAGGTCGATCACGCCCTCGGTCAGCGACTGTGCCACGCAGATCTCCAGCGGCCGGCCATCCCGTCCCCAGCTTGGGCCGAGCGCGATAGTAATCCCGGCGTTCGGGCTCCGCTCGGCCCGGTGGCCTCGCGAGCATCATCCGCTCGTTTCCCACAAAACCCACGGACGTCCCGCGATTCAGTCACTGGGATCGATTTACCAACTCGGACAGACGACCCGCGACCCGGATTGTGAAGATTGCCCGCCACGCGCCGGTCCGGGGCTCAAGCTTCATAAACTCTTGACATTCGACCCGGAGCCGCCCGCGTGCCCAGCACCGACGACCACGCTTTGCTGACCCTTGATCCGCGTACTGCTGTCGCTCAAGCGGCCACCGCGGTCCTCTCGCTACGGTTTGGAGCAGTTGCGCGTCTGGTCACCAAGGCTGTCGACTCCAAGCTCAAGGGCGCGAGCGCCGTCAAGCTCGTCCACGCTCTGCGTGTGAGCACGCGACGGGCCCAGGCCGCGCTCGACGCGTTCGCGCACGCCTTGAATCCCGCCGATCGCGAGGAGGTCACCAAAGTCCTCCGTTCGATCCGCAAGGCCGCCGGGGCGATGCGAGATGCGCACGTGCAGTACGACGCCCTCCGCCGGGCCGCCAAAGCCGCGAGCAACCCCGCCCAGCGCGATGCCCTCGATCACCTCGCCGACCGTTCCGCCAAGGCCCGCGCCAAGGCCCGTGTCCCGCTGCTGGAAGCCCTTGCCGCCGTAAGACTGCGCCGTTTGACCACCGCGCCCGAGCCCATCCCCAGCGCCGGCGGCACCCACCAAGACGCGGCCCGCGCCGCCCTCACGACCCAACTGGACGCCATCCGAACCACCGCCGCCGGCGACCTGCACGACCTCGTCCATGTCCATGAGCTGAGAGTCGAGCTCAAGACGCTCCGCTACACAGTGCAGCAGTTCATCTCATGCGTGCCCGAGCCCGAGCGTGCCGCCGCGCTCAAACCCCTGGCGGCGATTCAAGAACTCCTCGGCACCGTCAACGATGCCTTCACGCTCCGGGAGACCATCGCCCGGCGGCTCGAGCGTCTGGCCCCGAAGGCGAAGGCCAGCGATGCCCAGACCAGCCGCCTCCTCCGCGGGCTGAAGTCCCTAGTGGCCGATCAAGGCCGCCAGCTCAAAGCCGCCCACCGCGCGTTTCTCATGGCCTGGAAGAAGCTCGCCAGCGCCGGCGATCTGGACCGGCTTCTGACCCTTGTCGCACCATTCCAGCCCCGACCGGCCGATATAGAGATCAAGCCGCTCAGCCCATCCGCGCCCCGGCTCAACGGCCAACACCGGGCCCCGCGCCTCAACCCCAAGCGGCGCCGCCTCGCCGCCATCGACGTGGGCACCAACTCCGTCCGGCTCATCGTCGCCGAGGCCGCCGAGGATGGCGCCTATCGCGTTCTCGACGACGAGAAGGAGATCACGCGTCTGGGAACAGGCATGCACGAGACCGGCCGCATGAACGAGGCCCGCATCGAGCACACCGCCGCCACCATCGCCCGCATGCGCTCTATCGCCGAGGGCTACGGCGTGACCGACCTCCGCGTGGTCGGTACTTCCGCGGCCCGCGACGCAACCAACGCCCCCGCCCTGCTGGCCCGAGTCCTCGAAACCTCCGGCCTGCGGCTGGAGGTCGTCTCCGGCGACCACGAGGCCATGCTCGCCTTCCGCTCCGCCGAACGAGCGTTCGATCTCTCGTCCCAGCCCGCGCTGGTCTTCGATATCGGCGGCGGCAGCGTCGAGCTCGTCCTCTCCGCCGGCGCCGGCCAAAACCGCGGCGCCCTCATCGAACGCGTCTACTCGCTCCCGCTGGGCGCGGTCGTGCTGACCGAGCGGTTTGGCGGCCCCGACGCCGCCAGCGTCCGGCGCTTCGACGAGCTGCGAGAGCACGTTCAGCACGTCCTCAGAAAGTCCGTCGGCACGCCGCCCCTCTGGCCGCAGGCCGTCATCGGCACCGGCGGCACGCTCACCACTTTGGGCCTCATGTCCCTTCGCGAATCCCCCGGCGAGCATTCCGCCGACAACTTCGGCAAGGTCCAAGGCACCGCTGTCGCCCGGGCACAGATCCGCCATTTGCTCGAATACGTTCGCAAGCTCCCCGTCAAGGACCGCCCGAAGGTGCCGGGCCTCGGAGCCGATCGGGCCGACATCATCGTCGCCGGGCTCGCCGTCGTCGACGCCGTGCTCAAGCACTTCGGCGCAAACACTCTGAAGGTCCACGAGGGGGGCATCCGCGATGGATTGCTTTTGAGCATGGTCGAGCCCGCCGCCGGCCCCGGCGGCGGCGAGTCCGGCAGACGCCCCGACCCGCTCAAGAGCGTCCGCCGCTTCGCCAAAGAGTGCAACTACGAGGCCGCCCACTCCGAGCAGGTCGCACGCCTGGCGATGAACATCTTCGACGGCCTCGCCCCGCATCAGTCCGGATTCAAGCTCGCCGACGGGGCCGGTTTCGATGCCGAGGCCCGAGTGCTGCTCGAGGCCGCCGCCGTCCTGCACGACGTGGGATATCTCATCAACTATGCCCGGCACCACAAGCACTCGTACCACCTGATCGTCCACGCCGATCTCCCCGGCCTGACCACCCGCCAGGTCCAGGTCATCGCGAATGTCGCCCGCTATCACCGCGCTGCCGAGCCCAAGCCCAAGCACGGCCCGTTCGCTCGCCTGGCCCCGGAAGATCAAGCACTGGTCCGCCAGCTCAGTGCCATCCTCCGCGTCGCCGACGGGCTCGACCGTACCCACCGCCAGAGCGTCCGCGAAGTCGCACTCGCCGCCACGCCTGATTCGGTCAACCTCACGCTTGCGGCCGACGCCGAGCCCGAGGTGGATATCTGGGGCGCTGTGCGCAAAAGCGGCCTGTTCCGGGAGGTCTTCGGGCGCGTCGTGAATGTCGAGTGGACGCCCTCTCCCGCCGCCCGACCCGTCCCTAAGCCCATCGCTCGGCGCAGCGCGATCGCCTAAAAACTCCCGGTGCCGCAGTCACGCGCCGCCGGCCCGATCGACACCAAGGCCGTCCCAGGCCGCCCGGTACGCCGCTTCGAAAACGTCGAGCAGATCATCGTTTGCGCCCTTCGCCTCGCCGCCGCCGAGCGGGACGGCACGCTCACGCAACTGAGCAACTGGACCCTGGGCGAGTGGTTCTCGCACATCGCCGCGTTCGCCGCAATTCGCGCTCGACGGCTATCCGCCCGATCTCAGGCCGCCCTTGCTGTTCGGGATGCTGCTGCGGGTCATCAAGGGCACGATGCTCGAGAGGCCCCTCGCCGCGGGCTTCAAGATCCCCGGCACAACCGGCGGCACCGTGGGCATCAAGGAGATTCCGACCGACGAGGGTCTCGTACGCCTTCAGGCCGCCCTGCTTCGTCTCGAGTCCCGGGCCCCGACCGAGCCCAACCCCATCTTCGGCCAGTTCAGTCACGGCGATTGGCTGACACTGCAATGCCGCCATGCCGAGGTGCACATGAGCTTCTACCGCCTCGCCTGAGCCCTCCGGCGGCCCCGCCTCCCAGCCCCCGCCCCGAAATCACCGCGTCGCCAGCTTGGTGACCACCCCGCCCGGGCTGGCGGCGTAGAGGTTGCCGTCGACGAACTGATCTGTCTTCAGGATCGATACGCCCTCGAGCTTCACGCTCTCGACGGTCGTCCCCTTGCCCGCGTCCAGCGTGTACGCGTTGCTGCCGTCGAAGCCCAGCAGCCGCTTGTTGCGAACGCCGATGATCTCGCCCTTGGCTGCCGCGTTGCTCCAGAGCTTCTTCCCCGTCGTGGCATTGAACGCCGTGATCCCGTCCGTCCCCATGTCGCTGTACACCACGCCCTCGTGCAGCACCGGGGCCTCCCGCAGCGGCGCGTCGGTCCGCACCCGCCAAAGGATGTCCCCCGACCGCTCCGAGATTGCGTAGAGCGAGTGGTCCAGCGACGCGATGTAGAGCACCTCGGGCCCGGTCGCAAGGGCCGCCTCCGTGCCCAGGTAGATCTTCCCCTTCACGTCGATCAGCCCGCTCGAGCCGTCGAGCACAACCACATCGCCGCCGCGGCTCACCAGCGCGACCCGCCCGTTGCTCAGCGCCAACGGGTCGGACTCGATCGGCCCGTCCATCATCGCGCCCCACTGCCGGAAGCCGTTGAGCGTCAGGTGTCCGAGCACCTGCCCGGAGCCCGCTCCGTAGACCAGAATCTCGCCGACCTTCACCGGCCTCCGATTGGACACGATCGACAGCTTCTGCCGGGCCTTGAGCGTCCCGGTCTGCAGGTCGTAGAAGAAGGCCTCGGAGTCGGTCGAGGATACAAGCCGGTCCCCGTCGCGCACGTTGCCGATGTACCGGCTCAGCGAGCTGGCGACCTGATCGCTCCAGCGCGTCGCCCCGGTCTTCACCTCAAGGACGCTCAACACGCCCGACGACTCCTGCACCGCCACCACGTCCCCGAGTTGGTCCATGAACAGGACCTTCGAGCCCGGGAGCATCGTCGCAAAGCCCCGCCAGTCGATCCGGTATCCCAGCTTCGTCCAAGCGTCGGCCTGCATCGGGGCCGCGGCCGCGCGGGCCTCGGGCGTCGGCAACGCCGGTGTCTTCGCCGAACTGCTGCACGCCGAGGCCGCCAAGCCCGCAGCCAGCAGCACCACCATCGCGGCGGACCGAATCAGAAAGCCAGGGCAAGTCACACGGGGCTTACGGGCGGTCGTCACGGGAAGCATCTCCGGATCGTCCAGTCTCCTTCCCGCGCCGGCGACCGGCCACGCAGAAGGAGAAGGGGGCGGGGGAAAGTGAGGCGGTGGGGGGGCAAACGTTAGGGCCGCCACCCCATCCGCACGCGGCCAGTCGCCCGGGCTCGCTCAACCAGTATCCAGCCGCGGGCCTCAACCGTCAAGCCGCCCCCTAAACCCCTCTTCCCTACCCTTGCTCCATGTTCACCGGCCTGGTCCAAGCCGTCGGCACCATCGCCGCCATCCGCCCCCTGGTCCCCTCGCCTGGTACCCCCAACTCCCCGGTCCGCATCGAACTCGATCCCGGTTCCTGGGCGCACCGCCCGGCCCCGGGCGACTCGATCGCCATCTCCGGCACCTGCCTCACGCTCGTCAACCGCCCCGCCCCCGGCGACACCTGGCACTTTGACGCCATCCCGCAGACCCTCCGCAGAACCCGCCTCGGCCAGCTCCGCCACGGCGACAAGGTCAACCTCGAACACGCCGCGACGCTCTCGACCCTGCTCGGCGGCCACCTCGTCCAAGGCCACATCGACGCGGTGGGCACAGTCTCGCGGGTGGAGGCCTGCGACGACTGGCGTGTCTTCATCCAGCTCCCCGAAGCACCAGACCTCTCTCCCTATATCCTCGACAAAGGCTCGATCTGCGTCGATGGTGTCAGCCTCACCGTTGCCGGGCTGTGGCGGGAGCGTCCGGATGCGAATGGCCAGGGGGCGGATCCCCCCCGGCCGATCCATGGCTTTTTCGTTGCCCTCATCCCGACCACGCTCGAACTGACCACGCTCGACGCCCTTGAACCCGGCGACGAAGTCAACCTTGAAGTCGATGCCGCCGTCAAGGCCATCGTAGAGACGACCCGGGCGTTCCTCGACGCTCAGCTCCCCGCCGCCATCGCCCGCGAGCTTGCCCGTCTTGGAACCGCGCAGACTACAGCCCCGGACGACGCAGGCCCGAAGAAGTCCTGAACGTCCGTTCCCCGCCCTTCAGGTGCTCCGATCACCGCCCGCACTTCACAAATGGCCAGCTCTTCGGCGGCAAAGCGTACCGCCCGCGTGCTCGGCATCGACCCGGGGCTTCGACTGACCGGCTACGCCGTCATCGAGCCCCCGCTCGCTCCGTTGCCCGGCCCATCGGGCTTCCGCCAATCCTTCGGCGCCGACGCCGCGATCATCGAGGCGGGCGTCATCCGTTTGAGCCCCAAGGCCACCGTCGCGCGTCGGCTTGTCGAGCTCGAGGCCGACCTCAAGGACATCATCGACCGCACCAGTCCCGATGCCGTTGCCGTCGAAAAGCTCTATTCCCACTACGCCCATCCGACCACCGCCATCATCATGGGCCACGCCCGCGGCGTCGTGCTGCTGGTCGCCGAGCGAGCCGGCCTGCCCCTGCTCGAACTCGGCGCGACAGAGGTCAAAAAGTCGCTCACCGGTCACGGCCACGCGTCCAAGGCCCAGATGCAGCGCGGCGTGCAGGCACAGCTGGGCCTCGCGACCGCCCTCGAGCCCGCCGACGTTGCAGACGCCATCGCCATCGCCCTCTGTGCGATGCGCCGAGGCCTGGGCTCCTGAATGACTCCTTTCCCGCGAGCGGGAGAGAGCAGCCTTAACCAGTTGAGGCGAGGCACCGCCATCCCAGCCCGCCCCACCCTCAAGTCCTCCGCACCCCCGCCTAACCTCCAACCATGGCCGCCCCCCGCACCCTTTCCCAGCCCTTTAGCGCCCAGGTCCTGATCGTCGACGATGAGCCCGAGCATGCCGAGGTCATGGCCGAGGCGCTCAAGCGCCCAGGCCACGTCTGCACCATCGTCCACTCCGTCCCCCGCGCGCTCGACGAGCTCAAGCACGGCCGCTTCGATGTCATCGTCACCGACCTTCGAATGCCCGGCTCCGGCGGCTCGCTGGGCGTCAGTCCCGACGGCGGCGACGCGGGCTTCAAGATCCTCGAGGCCGCCCGCAGACTGCAGCCCACCGCCGAGACAATCATGGTCACCGCCCACGGCGACGTCGCCACCACCCGCGGGGCCTTCAAGTACGGCGCGTATGACTTCATCGAGAAGCCCCTCGACCTCTCCGTCTTCCGCGAGCTGGTTAATCGGGCGGCCGAGACCGTCCTACTTCGCCACGAGGCCGCGCCGGCCACTGGCTCCGAAGACGCCGGCCTGAAAGAGCTCGTGCAGCACGACGGCTTCGAGGGGATCGTCGCCGGCTCCGAGCCGATGCGCCGCATCCTCCAGACCGTCCGGGCCGTCGCCAACTCCAGCATCCCCGTGCTCATCACCGGCGAGAGCGGCACCGGCAAGGAGCTCATCGCCCAGGCCATCCACAGGCTCTCGCCCCGGGGAAAGAACCGCTTCGTCGCCTTCAACTGCGCTGGACAGTCGGAAACACTGCTGGAAGATGCCCTCTTCGGCCACGTCCGCGGCGCATTCACCGGGGCCGAGAAGGAACGCGAGGGCGTATTCGAGTATGCCTCCGGAGGCGCCGTCACCGGTTCGTCCGCGTGGACCAAGGGCGGTACGCTCTTCCTCGACGAGCTGGGGGATATGCCCTTGACGATGCAGGCCAAGCTGCTCCGCACGCTGGAGAACGCCGAGGTCGTGCGGCTCGGCAGCAACGACGCCCGCCGCGTCGATGTCCGCTTCGTGAGCGCGACTAACAAGGACCTGCTCAAGGCCGCCGAGACCGGCGGGTTCCGGCAGGACCTCTACTACCGCATCATGGGCGCCCACATCCACCTCCCGGCCCTGCGAGATCGCCGCGAGGACATTCCTCGCATCGCCCGCCACGCCATCACCCGCTTCGCGACCCAGCTTCAGCCCACCGGCGCGCCCGTCCCCGGCATCACCGATGCCGCCATGATGCGTCTGACCAGCTATCCCTGGCCCGGCAACGTCCGCCAGTTGCTCAATGTCGTCCAGAATATGGTCGTCATGGCCATCGGCGAGGGTGCGAGCGGCGGCACGAGCGCCGCAGGCGCCGACTCCGCCGTCAGGCTCGACATCCGACACATCCCCGACGAGGTGCGCTCCGCCGACCCCGCCGACGAGCCCGAGATCGGGCCGGATTCCGGCGCCGGCCCCGGCTCGGGCGGCTCCCTCGCTGGCACGAGCCTCGAGCAGATCGAGAAGCGGGCCATCCGCGAAACCCTCCTGCTCACCGGCGGCAACCGCGAACACGCCGCCAAGCTCCTGGGCATCGGTGAGCGGACGCTGTACCGAAAGTTGAAGGAGTATGGACTTCGGTGAGATGTGTCGATGTGACAAGGTGCCGAGGGCCGAAACACCGGGTACGCTGCGCATTTTGTCTTGACACCTTGTCACCTCGACAGCTCGACAGCTTGCCACCTCGGCACCTTCCCCAATGCCCAAACACCTCATCCAGTCCGCCCTCGGCACGCTGGGTCTGCGGCTGATCCGCTGGCCAAAGGGCGTGCCCCTTGACGCCGCGTCGGTTCCCGCGCCAAGCGACTTTTTCCCCACCGGCCCCATCCGGCCGTGGACCATCCCCGCCGATCTCCGGGCCTGGGCTTCGGCGGGCGTCCCCTGGGCCGCGGAGCTGGTCGAGCTCTATCAGCACAACGCCGCCTGGCCATCATCAATCGCCCCCGAGGCTGGCATGCTGCTCCAGGCCCTAGTGCGCAACATTCAGCCCGAGACGATCGTCGAGACCGGCACGTGTGTGGGCGCGAGCACCGTCTGGATGGCCGCGGGCCTTGACCTGCTCGGCTCCTCCGGCCCCGCCCGCGTGATCCACACCTTCGATGATTTCCGCGACGTCGCCGACCAGCGCCTGGCCCTCTCGCCGCTGTTCCAAAACCGGCTCGACGGCGTCCGCCAGCGCTTCGAGCGAGCTGGCGTCGCCGACCGCATCCACATCCACGTGGGCGACTCCAAGGTCAAGCTGATCGAAGCCCGCGTACAACTCGGGTCCGGTGCTGGTGGCATGGGTAGTGGGGGTATTGGGAGGGGAAGGGGCGGCGTCCAGCTCGCTTTCATCGACGGCGACCACTCCGCTGGCGGCGCCCTGGCCGATCTTCTGGCCATCGAGCCCGTCCTTAGCGTCGGCGGCTACGTCCTGTTCCACGACACCTTTCCCAGCGTCAGCAACCACACAGGCCCCAGGCACGTCGTCGACAATCTCGGCACGCTCGCCGCCGGCAAGTATCAGCTCTGCGATCTCTACACCGCCCAGACCAACTACGGCCTCACGCTCCTCCGCCGCATCGGCTGACGCCCCCGACGATCCGAGCCGCTCCTATCATCATTCATCATGACGCACTCCGCCGCTCAGGCCCATGCCGTCGCGCCCACCGCCGTCCGGTCCACCCCATCGGGCCGGATCTACAACTATTCCGCAGGCCCCGGCTGCATGCCCGAGTCCGTCCTGCGTCAGATCCAAGAAGACGTCTTCGACTGTCGCAACTCGGGCGTGGGCATACTGGAGCACAGCCATCGGGCCCGCGTCTTTGACGCCATCCTTATGGAAGCCTTCGCCGAGTGCCGCGAGGTTGGAGGAATCCCCGCCGACTACGAGGTCATGTTCCTCACCGGCGGCTCGACGCAGCAGAACTTCATGGTCCCGATGAACTTCATGCCGCTGGGCCGCGGCGGGGGCGGTGCCGCGGTGGGGGGCGCAGATTACTTCAACACCGGCTACTGGTCCCAGCACTCCATCGACCACGCGAAGTTCTTCGGCGCCGTCCACGAGGCCGCGTCGTCGAAGCTCGACAACTACGCCTTCATTCCTTCCGCCGCAGCGCACAAGTATTCGGCCGCCCCCGCCTACGCCCACTACACCTCGAACAACACCATCTACGGCACCCAGTGGCACGCCATCCCCACCCCGCCGCCGGGCGTCCCGCTCGTCTGCGACATGTGCTCGGACATTCTCTCGCGACCCGTTGACTTCGGGCAATTCGGGCTCGTTTACGCCTCGGCCCAGAAGAACCTCGGCCCCGCCGGCGTTACGCTCGTCATCGCCCGCAAGGATCTCATCGCCCGCGGCAACACCGACGTGCCGTACATGCTCCAGTACCGCACCTTCGCCTCCACCGAGAGCCGCCCCAACACGCCACCGGTGTTTCCGATCTATGCCATGGGCCTCATGTTCAAGTGGATCAAGGCCCAGGGCGGCGTCAGGCACTTCGAGGCCTTCAACGCCCAGAAGGCCAAGGTCGTCTACGACGTGCTCGACGAGTCGACGTTCTACAAGGGCCACGCCCGCGCCGACAGCCGCAGCCTGATGAACATCACTTTCCGCTGCCCCACGCCCGCGCTCGACGACCGGTTCTGCGCCGAGGCGACAAAGGCCGGCCTCGACGCCCTCAAGGGCCACCGAGCCACCGGCGGCATGCGGGCAAGCCTCTACAACGCCATGCCCGTCGAGGGTGCCCGAACCCTCGCGGAGTTCATGCGAGAGTTCGAACGCACCGCGGGCTGAAAGGGCGGCCCGGATCGGCCGCCAAGCAATCTCCCGTATCCGGCTCGCCAGCGCCACCTCTCGAAGCCAGATGTCTCGCAGCAGCCGCGATGAACTCATGCTTGCTCGGCGAAATAGAGCCTATCCGTAAAACCTGTTTGAGCAGAATGATCGAGCACCCAAGGTGCAGGAAGCCTTGGAAGAGCGTGGTCGACTTCTCGTCCCGGATGCATAGGCGGCGGAAGTTCTAGAACCAGGAGATGGTGCGCTGGACGGTCCATCGACGCTTGTAGCGGCGAAACTCCCGCCGTCATGGCTACCCCGCCGGTCTCCGGCGGGCATTCTCTTTTTCGCTGAGCGCCCGATCCTCCGCCAGCCCCTCGACATCGATTCGTGCTACACACGCATCGCCGACGGCACGCTCACCGCCCCGATATCCATCCGCATCTGCTTGCCATCAAAGTGGATCGCCGACGCCGCCTCGTACGCTCGCGCCCGCGCCTCGGCCATCGTCTTCCCGGACGCCGTTACGCTCAGCACTCGGCCCCCGCTGGTCACGGTCTGCCCCTGCTCGTTGAGGCGTGTCCCCGAGTGGAACACCTGCACGCCCGGCACCTTCCCGGCCGCCTCGAGCCCGCTGATGGGCTGGTTCGCCTTGGGCTTGCCCGGGTAGCCACCCGCCGCCAAGACCACCACGCAGCTCGCCGCCGGCGACCAGTTGATCTGCACATCCTCGAGCGACTTTCCGCCTCCGCCTCCGCCCCCCCGCCCGCCACCGCACGCCATCAGGACCTCGATCAGATCCGCGTCGAGACGCGCCAAAAGCGCCTGGCATTCCGGGTCGCCGAAGCGGCAGTTGAACTCCAGCACCTTCGGCCCCGCCGGCGTGAGCATGATCCCCGCGTACAGCACGCCCTGATACGTGATCCCCTCGCGCCGCATCGCGTCGAGCGTGGGCACGAGGATCTCCGCCTCGATCTGCCGCATCAGCGCATCGGCGTCGCCGCTCCCTCCTGCTCCCCCGACGATCCCGCCCGGGCACACCACGCCCATGCCCCCGGTGTTGGGCCCCGTGTCATTGTCCCCGAGCCGCTTGTGGTCCAGGCACGGCTCGAGCATATAGATGCTCCGCCCGTCGGTCAGCGCCAGCACGCTGACCTCACGCCCCTCAAGCCGCTCCTCGATCAGCACCGTCTTCCCCGCGTCCCCGAACTCCATCTTGACCATGATCCGGTCGATCGCGTCGATCGCCTCCGCCAAGGTCGACGGCAGGATCACGCCCTTGCCCTTGGCCAGCCCCGCGGCCTTGATCACCGGCAGATCCGTGTGCGGCTGGGCATACACGGCCCCGAGGTTCTTGTCCCGCTGCACCACGCGGCCGACAAAAGCCCGCCGGTCTATCGGGTCGCGCAGCGTCCGCGCCGCCTCCAGAACCACCGACACCAAGGCCCGCGACAGCTCGTCGCTCCCCGCCCCGCTCGACTGGGCCCGCGGCCGCGACAGCTCCCGCCCCGCGGCGGTGATGTCGATCAATGCCGCGAGCAGCGTCGCTAATCGCTCGTCGAAGTCCCGCACCTGCCCGATCCCCCGGGCGAAGCGGTCGAGCGCGGGCGTCGCGTCCTCGGCCCGCCCGCCCGCCAGTTGCCGCACGATCGCGCTGGGCGCCAGGTTCCGGGCCGGCACGCCCGCCGCCGCGGCGTCGATGAACTTCTCCGCCGCCTGCCGATCGGCCAGCCGGCTCTCGACATACGACCGGGCCTGCTCGGCGTCGGTAAAAATCCGCCCCTCGGCCGTCGGGATCGCGGCCTGCCGCATGAGCTGCTTGCACCAGGCCTTGTCGGATTCGAGCCGCGCCGCCGACTGCGTTGGCCCGAAGACCACCCGCCCCCCCGTCCCCTTGCCTCCCAGCTGATCCGCGAACCCCTCGGCCAGCGGCTCCTCGGGCCCGATGACGACCAGCCCGATGTTGTTCTTCGTGCAGAACGACTGGAGCCGGTAGATCTGCTTGATGTCGACGGGCACATCCACCGGCGTCCCGAGCGCGGCCAGCCCCGGGTTCGTGGGGTCGGTGATGAACAGCTTCCCGAGCCGCTTGGACTGCTTGAGTTTCCACGCAAGCGCATGCTCCCGCCCCCCGCCCCCGATGAGCAGAACGTTGATGGGCGACGCATCGGATGAGGACTTGGGGGCACTGGGCTGGGGCATGAGCCATGATAGCGACGCGCTCTCCGCGTCCCGACGCACCACAGCCCCCGCCACCCCCCCGCCAGCCCGCCGCCACCCCGCCTCAACTGGTGCCCGGTGCCTGGTGCCCGGTGCCTTCTCCCCCACGTCCGTTGTAAAATCCGGCCTGGCACGCTCCCAGCCGCGATCAGGTCCGAGAATCCGGGCAGTCTGATGTTCTAGGCGGCCGCCTAGATGTTCTAGGCGGCCGCCTAGACAGTCTGGGCGGCCGGGTAGACA
>JBBQRT010000064.1:0-19053 GCA_038214505.1 Phycisphaerales bacterium
TCTTCGGCCGGTGGGCGTGGTCAGCGTCGAGGGGCAGCGTGTGGAGGCGTTGTCGGAGACCGTGTTTGTGCGTGCGGGGGCCCGGGTGCGGGTGACGAGCGTCGAGGGGACGCAGATAAAGGTGCGGGCGGTCGATTGAAGCGGCGGTCGGGGCCGGTGCGATTGTTCCGGAAGTCTGTCGGCGAATCGGTATACTGACGTACCCCGCATGGGCCCGATGGGCGGCGGGGCTGGAGGCTTTGCATGAATGTGTCTTCCGGTCTTTCGCCTGTTCTTGCCCAAGTTGGCGGTGGCGGCAACATCGTGATCTGGGTCGTCGTGGGCGTGCTTGCCCTGGTGGTTCTGTTCATCGCGATCATCTTTCTGAACTTTTTCAGCCTGTGGATCCAGGCGTTTGTCTCCAATGCCCGGGTGAGCATTCTCGAGTTGGTGGGCATGCGGCTGCGGAAGGTCGACATCCGGACGATCGTGTTCAGCCGCATCCGGGCCGCCAAGGCGGGTCTGCCGATCACGACCAACCAGCTCGAGACGCACTATCTGGCTGGCGGGCGGGTGCCGAACGTGATCAGCGCACTGATCGCCGCGCGGGCCGCGAACATCCCGCTGGACTGGAACACGGCGACGGCGATCGACCTTGCCGGTCGCGACATTCTTGACGCGGTGCAGACGAGTGTGAACCCGAAGGTGATCGACTGCCCGGACCAGCGGGGTGCGCGGCAGACGATCGACGCGGTCGCGCAGGACGGGATCCAGCTCAAGGCCAAGGCCCGCGTGACGGTGCGGACGAACCTGAAGCGGCTTGTCGGCGGCGCGACCGAGGAGACGATCGTGGCCCGCGTGGGCGAGGGCATCGTGACGACGATCGGCTCGGCGGCGAGCCACAAGCAGGTGCTCGAGAACCCCGATCAGATCTCCAAGACGGTCATGGCCGCGGGCCTGGACGCGGGCTCGATGTTCGAGATTCTGTCGATCGACATCGCGGACATCGACGTGGGTGAGAACATCGGCGCGCAGCTTCAGGCGGCCCAGGCGAACGCGGACAAGCAGCGTGCCCAGGCCGAGGCGGAGAAGCGGGCCGCCATGGCTCGGGCCCAGGAGCAGGAGTTCAAGGCCAAGATCCAGGAGAACCGGGCGCTGGTGGTGCTTGCCGAGGCCGAGGTGCCCAAGGCGATGGCCGAGGCGCTGCGGAAGGGGAACATGGGCTTCATGGACTACTACCGCCTGAAGAACCTGCAGTCGGACACGGCGATGCGCGGCTCGATCGCGGGGCCGGATTCGGGCGGGCAGACGCAGGGGCAGTGAGGGCGGGGATCCGAGCTTCGGGCGAACTTGCGGTAGCTCGAAGCAGAGGACGCCCGCCGGGGGCCGGCGGGGTACCCAAGCCGCCCGAGTTTCATCGTCGGCTCGCGCCGGGCCCCACGCGGAGTTGGGGGGCCCGGAGGGGGCGAGATCAAGCCAGAAGTTGGATCAATCGTCGGTGCGCCACGCGCGGGTGACGATGCCGTTCTTGATCTCGACGTAGGCGGAGCCGGCGGTGGTTTTGCTGCTGCTGCCGCCGAAGATGAAGAGGACGGTGCCGGTCGAGGCCTTGGTTTTGCTGTAGGACCATTTCAAGATTTCGGTGCCGTCGGCGAGGGTCGACTTGCTTGTCGGCTCGCCGAGGGTTCCCTGCACCCAGTCGGCGGTCGTCACGCCGGGCTCGATGCGGTTGAAGGTGGCCGCCGAGACTTCCTTGCCCGTGAAACTCTCGCGTTCATTGGAGCCGATCAGGCAGCCGCCCATCGACGTTGCCAAGAGTCCGGCGGCCAGAAGGCCGAGTATCGCGCTGCGCTGCATCGGGGTTCCTCCACGCTTGGCACCCCCGGCGTTCCCGCTCGGCCCAGCCGCCTGCGCGGCGTGTCGGCGAATGTACCGCGGGTGGCGTGTTCGGATGCACGGTCGGGCTATCGCCGCGGGAGCCCGAGCACTCGGCGGACGCGGTCGCGGCGGTACTGTTCGTCGGTCATGACGTGCAGGTAGCGGCTGGCGACGGGCGTCGCGCGGGGGGTGGGGGCGGGCTTGAGCTCGGCCTCCCAGACGATCGGGGTGGGGGCGGAGCGTGAGTCGGAGGCGAGCACGACCATCGACGCGACGGCGAACGGGGAGATCCGCGCGGCGCGGGCCTCGACGGGCCGCGGCATGGCCCCGATATAGAACACCGTGCCGGCCGGGACGACGGGGACGATGCCGTTCTTCTTGGTCTGCGTGTAGTCGGAGGAGGGGAAGACGGCGGTGATCGCGCCCGAGATGCGGGCCAGGCGGCTGCCGTCCTGTCTGCCGGAAGGGGCGAGGGACGCGGGCACGTTGATGCCGCCGGAGGAGCCGGGGACGCGGTACACGCGGTCGAACTCGAGGGGGATGCGGAGGTCGGCCGGGGCCATCCGGAGGCTGGTGTTCAGCGGGCCGATGTCGGCGACGTTCTGCTCGACGGGCACGAGCGGCTTGGGGGCGGCGTGCGTGGCGGCGATCGCGGCGGCCATCGCGGAGAAGGTCGCGAGGGCCGCGAGGAGGCGGGGGTTGATGGGCGCGGGCGGGGGCATCGGGTGTATCGACTATCGGTCGTTCGAGCGGGGTCAGCGGAGCAGGATGCGGATCTTGACGCTCAATCCGGCGGCGGGCGAGTCGGATCGGATGCGCTTGAGGGCGGGTCCCTTGGCGGTCCAGAGGAAGACGGCGTTGACGACGGGCTCGTCGATATCGCGGGCCCCGCTGGACTCGAGCACGTCGACATTGACGACGTCGCCGCCGGAGCCGAAGACGACGCGGACGAGGGGGTTGCGCGGGTTGGCGGTGACGAGGGTGAGGCCGGTGAAGTTTGGTCGGCGGGTAAAGATCTCGAGGCCCTGGGAGGCGGCGGGGCGGCCGGGGCGGAGCTCGATGGTCTCTTCGAGGGCCGTGGCTTCGGATTCTTTCTCGCTCTGTTCAGCGGCCTTCGCGCCAGCTTCGCCGCTGATCGAGGCGTCGGGGGTGGGTGGGGCCTGATTCGCGGGGGTTGATGTCGACGCCTCTGCGCCGGGGCGCTGGCTTGGGGGCGCGATCGGCGCGGGCTCGGACTTGGGCTTGGCGCCGAGGTTGGCGACAAGCTGGGGCGGTGCGGCGGCGTCCTGGCCTTGCCGCTGTCGCTGGTCAGTACCCGGCGTGGCGGATGGTGCCCCGGGGGTGGGGGCCGTCGCCCCGCCGAGCGGGGCCGTGAGGTCAAGGGGCGTCGGGCCGACGAAGGAGAGGGCCACGCCGCCTTGGCCGGCGATGGGGCGCTGCTCGAGAGTCTCCTCGCGTTTGGGACCGTCGGCGAGAAGTTCGTTCTTGGGGTCGGTGGAGGTCACCTCGGGCGGCGGGCCGGAACGCTGGCCTTGGATGGCGTCCTCTGGGGGCAGGACCTCGGCAAGCGGGCCATCGCGGGGCGGGAGATCGAGCCGTGCGGGGTCTTGGGCGGCCGCGGCGGTGGGGGATGGGGTCGGGGCGGGCGCGGGTGATTGCACGGGTGAGGCCCGCTCTGGCGGCATGGCTTCGGGCGCGAGGGGCGCGGGCGGGCTGGGGGTTGCCGGGGCCGCGGCCATGGCCGTTTCGCCCGGGCTCCCGGCGTTTGGGTCAAGGGCCGGCTGTTCGACGGTTGATTGACGGGCCTTGTGCTCGGTGGGATCAGCAAAGCCGATCCAGTTGGGGCTTTCCTGCTTGCTGTCGGCGATGCCGAGCTTGAGCGTCTCGGGCTGTTCTGGCGGCGGGATGGGGACCGGCCGCGGGACCGGCGCGGCGGTTGCGACGGGCTGGGCCTGGGCGATGGCCGGCGGGGGCACCTGAGCCGCCGGCGGCGGAATCGGCATCGGGGGCGTCGGGGGCGGCGGGGGCGGCATCATCGGCGGCGGCGAGGGCTCGCGGGGGGGCTCCCACGCCAAGCTCATGACGGGGCCGGGGTCGGCCGAGGCTGGCCGGCCGATGGGTGCGGAGACCGAGGGTATGGGCATAACGGCGACCATGCCGATGAAGGCAAAGTGAACCACGAGACTGAGGACGATGGCCCCGAGCCTTGGTGCAGCGTCGCGATGGATTTGGCAACCCGCCATGCCCCCAGACGGTAGGCGCTAGGGGGTGGAGAGCGGCCTCGCGCGGGGCGTGGCGTGGGGGCGCGGGGGTGGGAAAAGTGCGGGAAACTCGGGTGAACGGCCGCTTGGATGCCGAGAGTCGTATCCTGTATCGCTTGCCCACAAGGGCGGACGGCGGGTGTCGCGGCCGAGGGGCCGCCGGAAGGAGCCTTGACATGCGGACTCGTGTGACGGCCATCACTCTCTTGCTCGTCGCCGCGGGCGCGTGCCTGGCTCAGGTCCAGCCCGCCCCCACCCCCGCCCCCACCCCCGCCCCGACCCCGGCTCCGGCTCCCACGCCGGTCGCCGAGCCGGCCAAGGCCGATGCGCCGGCGGAGAAGGCGACGAAGAAGGACACGCTTGTGCTTGGCGACAAGGCGCCCGAGCTCAAGATCGAGAAGTGGGTCAAGGGCGAGCCGGTGACGGGCTTTAAGGCCGGCGAGGTGTATGTCGTCGAGTTCTGGGCGACCTGGTGCGGCCCGTGCCGCGCGAGCATCCCGCACCTCTCTGAGCTGCAGGCGAAGATGAAGGACAAGAAGGTCACGATCGTCGGCGTCTCGAGCCAGGAGCGCAAGGGCCTGAGCGATGTGGAGCCGTTTGTCGCCAAGATGGGCGACAAGATGGCGTACACGGTGGCTTGGGACGACAAGGGCAAGACGAACAAGGCGTACATGGAGGCCTCCGGCCAGGAGGGCATCCCGACGGCGTTTGTCGTCAATCAGGAGGGCAAGATCGCGTGGATCGGGCACCCGATGGACGGGCTGGACGCCGTCGTCGAGCAGGTGGCGGCGGGCAAGTATGACATCGCCAAGGCCGCGGCCGAGGCGAAGCGGAAGGCGGATGTCGAGGCCAAGACGCGGCCGCATCTGGAAGCGTTCGAGGCGGCGGCGGCCGACGGCGATTTCGAGAAGGCGGTTGCGGCGCTCGACAAGGCGATGGCGGTCGACCCGGCGGGGCTGTCGGAGCTCTCGATGGCCAAGTTCCAGATCCTTGCGGTCAACCTCAAGCAGCTGGACAAGGCGTACGGCTACGCGAAGGAAGTGATCGACGGTACGGGCAAGGACAACGCGCAGCTGCTCAACGGGATCGCGTGGACGATCCTTGATGAGGAGGGGATCACGCGTCGCGACCTGCCGCTGGCCAAGCGAGCGGCCGAGCGGGCCAACGAGCTGACCAAGGGCAAGGATCCGGCGATTTTGGATACGTATGCCCGGGCGCTCTTTGACACGGGCGAGAAGGATCGGGCGATCCAGCTTCAGACCAAGGCCGTGGAGCTCGCGCCCGAGGGGCCGATGAAGGACGAGCTGTCGGACCGGCTGAAGGATTACGCGAAGCGCGCCGGCAAGGGCTGAGCCCGCGACGACTAGACGGTTGAAGGGGTCGGGCTCTGCCCGGCCCTTTTTCGTTGGTATTGAGCGCGAAGAACCCGACGCGATGCAGGGGCGGGAACGCGGAGGAAGCAGAGAAACCGGAGCAAGCAGCAGGGGAGACTGGCTTCGGATGTAGAGGCTCTTCTCCGGTTTGCTCGGGCGCTCTGGTCGCTCCGCATTCCTGCGTTTCCGGGCCACTACCCTCCGGCAAGATGAACACTCCGCCGAACCTCTGGTATGTGTTTCCCGCCGTGCTGGCGGGGCTGGTGATCCCGTTCCAGGCGGCGATCAACGCGCGGCTGGGGCGTCATGCCGGGCACCCGATCTTCGGCGCGATGACGAACTTTGTCGTCGGGGCGCTTGTGCTGTCGGTGCTGATGCTGCCGTTTCTGCGGCGGTTCAACGGCACGGCGGGGCTCGCGCAGGCGCCGGTCTGGGCGTATGCGGGCGGGCTCTTGGGGGCGACGTTTGTGTTCATGAGTCTGGTGTCGGTGACCAAGCTCGGGGCGGCGAACCTGCTGGTTGCTTCGGTGGCGGGGCAGATGGTGGCGGCGACGCTCATCGACCGCTATGGGCTTGTGGGCCTGCCGGTGCGGGAGATCACGCCGCAGCGATTGGCGGGGATCGGGCTGGTGGTGCTGGGGCTGGTGCTGGTGACGTTTGAATGGCGCAGGGCGTGAGCGGGCAGGGCAGGAGTTGACCGCGAAGCCGCGATGGGGGCGAGGGAAGGCGGGAACTTGGAGGGATCGGAGGGACGAAGAGACCCAGGGAAGAGGCTGGGATTAACCGCATGTGCTCTCTGGTTTGCTCGGGTTGCCCTGCTTGCTCCGCAATCCGGGCTTGGCATCCCTTCGGGATACCCGTGCCGTCGCGTTTGTGCCGGGTGGGGCGCGTGGCTCAGACGCGGGCCGCGAGAATTAGACCGATAGAATCATCGGGATTGCAAGCAGGCCGATCGTAATTGCGACGTTGAGGAGCATCGTGAGTGTGCCGAGCAGAATGGCCACCTACGCGTGGGCCGTGCCTCGCAGCTGCGGCTGAGCCCGGACGGCTTTGAGGCCCAGCAGACCCAGCACGATCGCGGCGATGCTCACGAGGAGTCCGGCGCCCGGGAGGAGCATCGCCGCCAGCGAGGCGATGGCGGTGTAGTAGCCCAGGAGGGCCTTGGGGTTCTTGTATGGGATCAGCCCGCCGGTGGCGTCGCCGTCGGGAACACCGAGGGGGCCCTGCGCCGTGGGCGGGGCGGCGAGGATGCCGCCGATAACCGGGTGCTGCCAGGCGACGACGCCGGGTGCCCCGTCGCGTGTGATGATGAGGGCGTGGATGGGGATGCGTCCCTCGCGGGCCCATTGCCGCAGGAGGTCGGGGCCTGCGGGTCCGAACTCCTGGCCGCCGGGGAGTTGGATAAAGAACTCGGGGCGGTCAAGATCGATCATGGCGACCAGTATGCCGTCTGGCCCCAGAACCGTCAAGGGTCAGCCCCGAGGTTTCGGCGCGCGATTCAGCGGGGGCGAGGGTTTGTCGATAGAGACTTCATGAACGTTGGCGGCGTGAGTTCCGGATTCTCTTCGGCACAGCAGGGCATGGCCCGTGCGGCCCAGAAGACGCTCGCCGCCGTGCAGTCGGTGTCGGAGGCGACGGGCAAGGGCGATGTCGGGCGGGCCGTGGAGGCCGTGCTGGACCTGCGGTCGGCCAAGGTTGAGACGCAGGCCGTCGCGGCGTTTGCGAAGGCCCAGAACGAGATGATGGGGTCCGTGCTGGACCTCTTGGCCTAGCGGCCCGGAGCGATCGCGATGGACCTGTCCAGCCCGTGGTCGATCTTCGCGGGGCTCGTGCTCGGGCTCATCGGGATGGGTCTGCTGATGTATGGCAAAAAGCAGGCCAGCCCCAGGGCGATTGTCGCGGGGCTGGCGCTGTGCGTTCTGCCGTACTTTGTCGCGTCGGTCGTGGTGCTGGGGCTGTGCGGGGCGGGGGTGCTGGGCGGGCTGTACCTGCTGCGCGACGCTTGAGGCGGGCTCAGTGCTTGATGGGGACGATGTCGCGCGCCAGGCCGATGAGCTTGAGGACGCGGATCGTCTGGTAGGTGATGTCGAACTCGTACCACTTCTGCCCGTGGGCCGCGGTCCGCTGCGAGGCGTGGTGGTTGTTGTGCCAGCCCTCGCCGAAGCTGACGATCGCGACCCACCAGTTGTTGCGGGAGTCGTCGTCGGTGTCGTAGGTGCGGTAGCCCCAGGTGTGGGCGGCGGAGTTGACGAGCCAGGTTGCGTGATAGGTGAAGACGGTCCGGACCGCGACGCCCCAGACGACCCAGGCGAGCCCGAGCATCCAGCCGCCGACAAGGGTGCCCACGAGCATGAGCAGCCCCATGAGCACGAACTGGGGCAGGGCGTGGTTGCGGTCGATCCAGACCATCACCTTGTCGCGCTGCAGGTCCTTGGCGGCGTCTCGCGGCTCGTAGCCCGGGGGGCTTTTAGTGACGGCCCAGAGGGCGTGGGCCCAGCTGAAGCCGTGCTTGGGCGAATGGGGGTCGTGCTCGTGGTCGGAGTGCTTGTGATGGATGCGGTGCTCGCCGACCCACTTGATGGGCCCACCCTGCCAGCAGAGGGTCGAGAGGATCGTGAGGGTGTACTCGAACCACTTGGGCGTCTTGAAGGAGCGGTGGGTGAGGAGGCGGTGGTAGCAGAGGCACACGCCCATGCCGCCGGCCAACCACCAGAGCACCACGGTGAGGGCGAGGGTGCTCCAACTGAACAGGAACGGGGCCGCCAAGCAGACCACGTGCAGGGCCAGGATCGGCCCGGCGGCGGTCCAGTCGATTTGGGAGAGCCGGATCTTCGGGCCGTCGGGGCCGTGGTCGGGACCGTCGGCGACGACCCGCTCGATGGGGATCGCCGCGACGGCGACGGGGCCGTTTTCGAGCATCTCGGCCACGCCGGCGGCGGCGGGCTCGAGGTCAACCGGGGAATGCAGGGGACGAGTCGAGCGGAGTCCTGAGTCCATGGGTCTAGATTCCTGTGCGGTCGACCGGAATCCTGGCAGGGGCCAGAATGCGGCGACCCGGATCAAGGTACGCGCCAACGCGGCAAGGCGGCCGCAAACGAGGCAAAAACCATCGACAAAAGGGTAGCTGGAACCAGACTCGGAAGCGTGTAAATCGGCTTGCCTCGGGGTTACTCCGTGAAGATTGACGATTTGTTCGGCGCGTACATGAACGGCGAATGAGACCGCGACGCGGTCTCAGCGGCAATCGTGCACGATGAGCAAAGGCAGAACCGGCGGCCTCGCGTGAGCGGCCGACGGCCAAGAGGTATTTGTTGAGAGATAGAGGATTAGCGCAACCGGGGGACAAGGGGTGTCAAGCGGGTTGGGGGAGTCAGGGCGTCTTGACCCCGTCGGCCGGGCGGGGCGCGTCTTTGGACTGGTGGTTGACGGACGCGGAGTTGACGCAGTAGCGCAGGCCGGTGGCGGTGGGACCGTCGTTGAAGACGTGGCCGAGGTGGCCGCCGCAGCGGGCGCAGGTGATCTCTGTGCGGACCATGCCGACGGTGCGGTCTTCGTGTTCTTCGATGCGTCCGTCGGCCATGGCCTTGTCGAAGCTGGGCCAGCCGCAGCCGGAATCGAACTTGTCGTCGGAGCGGAAGAGCTCGGCGCCGCAGCCGGCGCAGACGTATACGCCCGGGTCCTTGCTGTTCCAGTACTTGCCGGTGAAGGCGCGCTCCGTTCCCTTCTGACGCAGGATCTGGTATTGCTCGGGCGTGAGAAGGCCCTTCCACTCGGTATCGGTCTTGGTCACCTTTCCGGTGGCGGGCTCGTCTGGCTTCACGGCGATCTCCTGAGCGGTCGGTGTGGAAACGGTGGTCGCCGCGGGCGGCTTGGGGGTTGCGTCGGCCCGGCCGGTGTCGGGCCTACAGCCCGCGCAGGCGAACAGGGCGATGAGCGGGAATGCCACGAGCGACCGGGGACGGATCATCGGGGAAAACTCCAGACTCGGGCCTGCGCATGCCGCGCGTTGCGGCTTTGAGCGTGCAGGGCCCATGACTTTTGGATGCCACGGGGCCGGAGGGGTGGCGGGGGGGAAGCCGGTGGTGGAAAGGTGGCGGGAAGGGCGGGGGGCAGAGAAGTATTCGCACACGTACGCTCGCCGGATGAAGATCGAGCCTTTCCGGACCACCCACGCGCGATTCGATGCGGTGCTTTGCGATATCGACGGCTGCCTGACACCCGAGAGCTCGACGCCGCTGGATCTGGATGCGCTGGGCATTATCGCCGAGCACAACCGGCGGGCCCAGCGCGACCGCGACCGCCCGCTGCTGACGCTCTGTACGGGCCGGCCGCAGCCGTTCGCCGAGGCGCTCACGCGGCTGTTGGCGAATGTGACACTGCCGCTGGTCGCGGAGAACGGCGTGTGGCTGTATCAGCCCGGGGCGAACTTGTACGAGATGGACCCGGCGATCACGCGGGAGCATCGGGCGGCCGTTCGCGAGGCGGCGGCGTGGCTTGAGAGCAACTTTGGGCCCCACGGCGTCACCCAGCAGCCGGGCAAGTCGGCGAGCGTAAGCCTGTATCACCCCGAGCCGGCGTATCTGCGGGAGATCTGCCCGGCGATCGAGGCCCAGTTCGCCCAGGCCCACTGGCCGATGCGGGTGAGCATGACGTGGTTTTACATCAACTGCGACCTCAAGCACATCTCCAAGGCCAGCGGCCTGAAGCGGCTGCTGGCGACGACCGGCCTGAGTCGCGAGCGGTGCGCCGGGATCGGCGACACGCCCAGCGACCAGGCGATCCGCGACAACGTGGCGTTCTTTGCGTGCCCGGCGAACGCGGACGAGCGGATCAAGGCGGTCGCGGACTTTGTGGCGGGCGGGAGCGAGGCGGCGGGGGTGGTGGAGATTCTCGGGAGGCTTTGAGGGGCTCGGGAGGGTCCGCGAGCGCCAGCAAAGTCATGGCAGGATCAGCATCGCGTCGCCGTAGGAGTAGAAGCGGTACCGCTCGTGTACGGCCGCGGCGTAGATCGATTTGAGCCGCTCGACCCCGGCGGCGGGATCATCGCCCGGGTTCACGAGCAGGGCCGAGACCATCGCGATGAGCGTGCTCTTGGGCAGGTGGAAGTTGGTGAGCAGGGCGTCGACGTGCTTGAAGCGATACCCGGGCGTGATGAGCAGGTTGGTCTCGCGGGCCTGGGCTTTGAGCATGTCGTCGGTGGACTCAAAGCTCTCGAGCGTGCGTGCGGCGGTGGTGCCGATGGCGAGGATGCGGCCGCCGGCCGTCCGCACACCGGCGATCTCTCCGGCGGTCGTGGTGGGGACGCCGCACCACTCGGTGTGCATGGGGTGCTGCTCGACGAACTCGGTCTCGACGGGCTTGAAGGTGCCAAGGCCGACGTCGAGGGTCACCTCGGCCCGGCGGACGCCCGACTCGGAGAGTTTTTCGAGGAGGCTTGGGGTGAAGTGGAGCCCGGCGGTGGGGGCGGCGACGGAGCCGAAGCCCGGGCGTTCGCCCGCGCCCGAGGCGTAGACGGTCTGGTAGGACTTGCGGTCGAGTTCGTCGCTGATGTCGAGATGGCTCTTGCGCCTTGCCGCAAGGATGTAGGGGGGGACGGGCGTGAGGCCGATCCATTCCAGCAGGTCGTCGGCCGTCAGCCCGGGGGTGAGGGCGAGCTTCTGGCTCTCGACGAGCACGACCCATGCGCCGTCGTCGTCGCTGCGTTCGATGAGGCGGAGATGGACGCCCGAGTCGCGGGCGTGGCGGTCGAGCAGCTTGACGATGATGCCCGGCCTGGCGCGGCGCATTCTCAGGAGCACGATCCACAGCGGCCCGCGGCTGGCGTCGGGGTGGCTCGCCGGGGCGGGCCGGATGTAGAGACCCTCGGCGTGGCCGTGGGAGTCCTCGCGCTCGCCCATGAACCGCGCGGGCAGGACGCGGGTGGCGTTCACAACCATGAGGTCCGGCGGCATGGCTCCGCTCTGCTCGGGCGGGCGGAGGACGGCGGGCAGCTCGCGGATGGTGCGGTGTTCCAGCCGCGAGGTGTCGGAGCGTGATACGACCAGCAGCCGGGCGGCGTCCCTGGGCTCGGCGGGCCGGGTCGCGATGAGGTCTTCGGGCAGGGAATAGTCCAGGTCGCTTGTTCGCAGCATCCGTTGCGGGGCCTCAACGTGGGCGTTGTGAAAACGCCACGGGTTCTCGGGCTCTTGCCCCGCGTCCGCGCGCGGGCGTCGTGGCGGAGAGCCGGGGCCGATGTTATCGGTCCGGGCTTGGCGGCACGGGTGTTGTTTGTTCCCGGTCGTGCAGATCGGCCCGCTCATCCCCACGCCCCCGTTCGCGATCCGCGAGCCGCTGCAGGTCGCCGCTGAAGTCTCAAGGCCGACGTTCGCCCAGCATCTTCGGCAGATTCCGCAGGACGTGTACGCCCCCCCCGCCCCCCCCGCCCCGCCCGCCCCCCCCGCCCCCCCCGGCCCCCCCGGCCCCACCGGCCCCCCCGGCCCGACCGGTTCGACCAGTTCGACGATCCCCTTCGGGCAGTATCTCCGTGAGGTCAACCGCGTGGACCGCGCCGCGGCGCGGCTGGCCGAGGCGTGGGCTCCCAGCGCGATCCAGCCCCGGCGGCTGGGCGAATGGGTCGGCCACCATGCCGACGGGCCCATCGCCCCGGTGCGGGCGGTCCGAGCCCCGATCATGCCCGATTGTCGCCCTGCTCCACCGGTGGTGATCGCGGTCTATCAGCCGCCGCTGGTGCTGCACCGTGGGGCGCGGGTGGACCTGGTGGGCTGAGGCTGGATCCGACCGCCGAGTTCGCCATTCATCCGAACCTGCCGGCAATCGGGCCGGGCGGTGGCATTTCCCGGCGGGGACGAATCGGGCATCGCGCTGGCGACAGGCTATCGCTGGGGCAACACATCCTGTACACTGAGGACGAGCGTCCGGCGATTGAGCCGCGTGCTCCAAGGCGGCGCCCGGGCGGGGCATCCACGCCCGGAACTTTTCTCATCCCTCGCCGCGGGCCGACCTGGCGCCTGGCCCGCGGATCGGAGCGTGCAGCATGGCGATCCACACCGTCGGCGACATCCGGAACATCTGCCTGGTTGGCCATTCGGGCGCGGGGAAGACCTCCCTTACCGAGCGGCTGCTCTTGGACTCGGGCGTGGTGAAGCGTCTGGGGACGGTTGAAGAGGGCAACACGGTCAGCGACTACACGGATGCGGAGAAGCACCACAAGCACTCGCTGCAGCCCTCGGTCGTGCACTTCGAGTTCGAGAAGCACCAGATCAACCTGATCGACACGCCGGGGCTCGGCGACTTCATGGGTCATTCGATCGCGTGCCTGCCCGCGGTGGAGACGGTGGCGGTGGTGATCGACGCGGTTCGGGGGATCGAGTATGGCACACGGCGGATGATGGCCGTGGCGGCTGAGCGGCAGTTGCCGCGGATGATCATCGTCAACAAGCTGGATCACCCGGACGCCGAGCTGGGCCTGCTGGTCGAGCAGATCCGCGATGCGTTCGGACCGATCTGTCTGCCGATCAACCTGCCGCGGCCGGGGCGGCGGGTGGTGATCAATGTGTTCGAGCACGACGGCTCGGACTCGAAGGGCGACCTGACGGAGTTTTCCTCGGTGCGGGAGGCGCACCGGCGGATCGTCGAGCAGGTCATAGAGGTCGACGACGACCTGACCATGCAGTATCTCGAGACGGGCGAGAAGGGGGCCGACGGCTCGGGCTTCGACCCGGCCAAGCTGCACGCGGCATTCGAGCGGGCCCTCGAGCAGGGGCACCTGATCCCCATCTGCTTCTGCTCGGCCAAGACCGGCGCGGGGATCGACGACCTGATGCACGTGATGGCCAGCCTGTGCCCGTCGCCGGTCGAGGTTTCGCCCAGCGAGTTTCTGAAGCGAGACGCCGGCTCCGGGGCCGGCGGCAACGAGCGCGACTATCGGCCCGAACCCGATTCGCACCGGCCGCTGATTGCGCACGTGTTCAAGATCATCAACGACCCGTTCGTGGGCAAGCTGGGGCTGTTCAGAGTGCACCAGGGCGTGATCAAGCAGCGGCAGGATCTCTTGCTGGACGATCAGAAGAAGACCATCCGCATCGGGCACATGTTCATGCTCCAGGGCAAGGAGCACGCGGAGGTCAACGAGCTCGGGCCCGGGCAGATCGGGGCCGTCGCGAAGATCGACGAGCTGCGGCTCAACTCCGTTATCCACGAGAGCCACGACGCCGACGGCGTGCGGCTCAAGCCGCTGCCGATGCCCAAGCCCATGTACGGCCTGGCGGTGGAGCTCAAGAACCACGCCGACGAGACCAAGTTCTCGGCGGCGGTGCACAAGCTGGCGACGGAGGACCCGGGGTTCGTGATCGAGCGGATCGCCGCGACGAAGCAGACGGTGCTCCGCGGCATGGGCGAGCTGCACCTGCGCGTGGTCATGGAGCGACTGGAGGCGGCGGGGATCCGGGTGCTCACCAGCCCGCCGAAGATCGCGTACAAGGAGACTATCACCATCAAGGCCAACGGGCACCACCGCCACAAGAAGCAGAGCGGCGGCGCGGGCCAGTTCGGCGAGGTGTACCTGACCGTCGAGCCGCTTGCTCCAGACCACGCCGAGGGCTTCGAGTTTGTCAACGAGACCGTCGGCGGGGCGATTCCGCGGCAGTTCATGCCCGCCATCGAGAAGGGCGTCCGGCAGGCGATGAGCGACGGGGCCGTCGCGGGCTATCCGATGCGCGGCGTGTGCGTGCGGGTGTACGACGGGAAGTACCACGACGTGGACTCGAAGGAGATCGCCTTCACCACGGCCGGGCGGAAGGCGTTCGTTGATGGCATCCGCAACGCCCGGCCCGTCCTGCTCGAGCCGTATGTGAACGTCGAGATCACCGTGCCCAGCAAGCACATGGGCGACGTTGCCGGCGACATGGCCTCCAAGCGCGGGCGGGTGCAGACCACGGAGGTGCTCGGGGGCGACGCTTGCCTTGTGAAGGCCGTCGCGCCGCTGGGCGAGCTGCACAACTACACCAGCCAGCTCAAGAGCATGACCGGGGGCTTGGGTTCGTACGTCCTTGAGTACAGCCACGACGAACCCACGCCGTCGAACATTCAGGCCGATGTTGTCGCGGCCTTCAAGCCCCACGAGGAAGATTGACCGATTCGGTGGTCTGTTCGTTCGGTGGGGCGGGCGGTCCGCCCGCCGTCGGTTCTTCCGCCATGCCCGGGGCGTGCCGGAGTTTGGTATCATCCGGAACACCTTGGAGCCCAGCATGAGCACCCCCGCCCAGCCCCACAATCGCACGAGCCTCGTTGGTGTCGCCCTGCTCCTCGTGCTCGGGGGGGTGGCGGTCTGGGGGGTGACCAACCTGGGCGGCCACGCCGCGGACGCGGCTCCGAACTCGGTTTCGGGCGCGGGGCTTACGCTTCCGGCGGCGATCGTCGGTGGCCGGCCCGAGCAGGTGCAGGCGGCGATCAAGGCAGGGGCGGACGTGAACGCGGTGCTGCTGCCCGAGCAGGCGGGGCGCGGGGGCATGACCCCGCTGATCCAGGCTTCGTTCGAGGGCTCGCCGCAGATTGTCAAGGCGCTTCTGGAGGCGAAGGCGAAGCCCGAGGCCCGGACGACCGACGGTCGGACGGCGCTGATGTACGCCGCGGGCTGGGGCGATGTGCAGCGGGTGCGGATGCTGCTCGAGGCCGGGGCGCGGACCGACGCGCGGGCGAACGACGGCTGGACGGCCCTGATGTGGGCCGCGGCGCGGGGCGAGGCGGCGTCGCTGGCGGCGCTGGTCGAGGCGGGGGCGGACGTGAACGCGGTGACCAAGTGGCGGCAGACGGCGCTGATGCACGCGGCCCGGACCGGCTCGCTCGACAAGGTGAGCAAGCTGCTGGAGGTCGGCGCGACGGCCAACGCGGTGGACGCGAACAGCGACTCGGCGCTGACGATCGCGGCGGGCAGCGACGTGCCGTCGGAGGTGCTCGATGCGCTCGTCAAGTCCGGTGCGGACGTGAACCACGCGGATCAGGACGGCGTGACGGCGCTGATGAAGGCCGCCGAGCGCGGCGACGCGGCGCAGGTGACGGCGCTGGTCAAGCTCGGGGCCGACAAGACGCGTAAGGACAAGGGCAACGGCTGGACGGCCCGCGAATGGGCCGCGAAGCGCGACGACGGGCAGGGGCGCGCGGTGCTGCAGCTGCTCGAGGGCCGATGAGACCCGCGTAGCCGGTCCGCCCGGCAGAGAGTCAGTTCAGCTTGACGGCCGCGAGCGCTTCATCGACGCCCGGGAAGATCGGGATGACGGTAGAGAGGCGGGCCTTTTCGAACACGCCGCCGACGTACTGGTTGGGGCCAGCGAGGGCGACCTTGCCGCCCTGGGCCTTTTTGGCCTTGGCCAGCGAGATGAACTCGCCGACGCCCAGGCTGGTGACGAAGTCCATCTTGCGGATGTCGACCACGATGCTCTTGCAGGGCGAGGCGTGGGCCTTGGCCATCTCGGCCTTGAGGTAGTCGTGGCCCGCGATGTCGGCCGAGCCCTGGATGAACACGACGGCGGTGTGCGCGTCGCGGGAGTCGAGAGTGACCAGCAGTTTGCTCATCGTGCGTCCTCCGTGTCCGAGTCCCCCCGCTCTGGCCGGCGGTGAAGCGCGACCGTTGCGGACCCAGCATACCGCATCCGCTGCGACCCTTCGAGGGCGATTGCCGGCCGATCGCGGGAAATTGCGTCCGGGATGCCGCTTGGCACCCCGGCTCGTTCAAACCCGACGACTCGCCGCCGGCGAGACCCCAGCATCAACGCCATGCACCCCGAGCAGGTGGCCGCGAATCTGCGCGGCGGGATCACCGGACGGGTCGATCCGATGCGCGTGCCAGCCGCATCCGATCGCCGCGGCGACATTGGCCTTGAGGTCGTCGAAGAACACGACCGAGCCCGGGTGGAAGCCGGTGTGCTCGATGAACGCGCCGTAGATCGGCGCATCGGGCTTGGCGTGCCCGAGCAGGTGCGAGGCGTGGCGGTGCCGAAGGCGGGCCGGGGCGTCGAAGGCGGCGGGCCGGTCGGGACTCGGCCGCGACATCTGGGCCCAGTGGGCGGCGTTGGTGTTGCTCAGCGCGCCGGTGTGCAGGCCGGCGGCGTGGAGGTCGTCAATGAGGGCGTGGACGCCCGGATACTCCTCGATGATCCAGCTCTCGTGGACGCGGCGGAACTCTTCGGTCGTGTACAGCCCGCCGGTGGTCGCGCTGACGCCGGCAAAGAACTCGTCGCACCCGAGTCGCCCGCGTTCGTAGAGGCCGTGTAAGCGTTTTCGCTCGGCCTTTCGCTCGGGATCGAGGATGCGGGCGGGCTCGAAGGCGAGCCCCGCGCGGGCGGCGGCCTGCTCGAAGGACTGGCAGATGCGGACGATCACGCCGCCGAGATCGAAGACGACGAGCTGGATCGGGCGGGGCGGGGTCATGGCTGACGGTCTCGGTGGCCGGGAGGTGGTCGGGTCATGCCGCTTCGGGTTCGTCGTCGGCCTCGCGGAGATCGACCTTCATGATCTCCTGCATGACGGTCGTCGCGAACGAGCCGCGGGGGAGCTCGAAGCGGAGCTTGACGTACTCGCCGTGCTCGTCTTGGCCGCCCTCGACGTCGGGGAAGAGGACCGGCACGCGGAGCGCACGGCGCTGGCCGAGCATGCTCTCGCGGTGCTGCTTGGCGAAGCGCTGGACCTGCTCGATGGTCACGCCGCTTGCGACGAACACCTCGTTCTCCAGTTCGCCCACGGCCCCGGTGGCGGGGGTCATCTCCGGGCCCCACATGGGGCCCGAGGGGGAGATTTCGAGCTTCGCGAGCCGCTGGGCCGTGGTGGGGTCGGCGAGGGTTGGCTGTTCCACGTGGAACACCGCGCCCGAGTCGTGCTTGAAGGCCAGGTCGCCTTCGAGGAGCCGATCGAAGGTGGCGTCGACGATGCGGCGGTCCAGGACGGCGTTGAAGAGCGCCGACTGGAACGCCGTGACGTAGAAGCTGCGTTCGCGGCGCTCGATGGATTCGACGGCGCGGCGGAGGCTGCCGCCGCCGCCGGTATCGAGGCCGCGGCAGAGGGCGGCGAGCATCCGGCGTTCGGTGTGGGCCGAGGGGGGGAAGGCATCGAGGGCGTCGCGGAAGGCACCCTGGGCGTAGTGCTCGCGGGCCCGCGCGTGGACATCGGGGCGATCGGCGGAGGGGCCCAGCACGGCGTCGACCACGCCCTTGCGGTCATTCAGGATGAGCAGGCGGCCGACCTCGTGGTTGCGGCCAAGGGCGCCGAAGCGCTGCTCGCCGATGCGGTTTGGGGCGCCGATCTTGCACAGGGCCGTTAGGACCTTGCTCGCGCGGAGGACGGCGGCGGCGGGGACGCCGCGGACGCGGATGACGAAGCGGTTGCCCTTGAGGTGGCCGCGTTTGAGCTTGTTGGTGTGGAGGGCGGCCCAGAGGACCGCCGCGCCGGGGCGTTCGAAGCTCGGGAAGTCTTCGGGCCGTTTGCCGGGGGTGTGGATCGAGACCGTCTGGGTGGTGACGGCGAGCTTGTCCTTGAGGCCGGCGACGCCGATGTCGTCGCGCCGCACGCCGAAGTGCTCGGCGAGGAGACGGACGAGGTGGAGGGTGGAGATGTTTGTCTTCTGGACCCAGAGATAGATGTGCTCGCCTTGGCCGGCGGGCTCGTAGGCGGGGATCTCTTCGACGATGAAGTCCTCGGGTCGCTGCTTGAGGACGCCGCCGATGCCGGGGATGTCGGCGGTGAGATAGCGGGCGGGGGTGGTGTGGGCGGAGAGGGGGGGAAGAGGGGGAGTAGTGCTGCTCATGGGTGCTCGGGCGGGGACAGGGAGGGAGGGGCCGGCGGGGGCGGCGGGGGGGAGGTCCAGAACTGGCCGCTGGAGTAGATGGGCCCGTTGGGGTGGAGGGTGCGACTGTACGGTGGCCCCGGCGGGGATATGAACTCCCGAGCGCCGGGGTTGGCGGCCAGGCGTTGAAAGTCGTTGTGTCTCAGCGCCGCCGCGGCGAGCTTGGCGGTGGGGAACCGCATCTGGTCGAACACGCCCGAGCCGTCGTCGATGAACCAGACGGTGACGCCGCCGGCGGGCTCGGTATCGATGAGGGCCCAGTTCTGCTGGAGCATGCCGACGAGCTTGAACCAGAAGTCGGTGGAGGCAATGTGCATGTGACCCTCGCCTTCGTTGGAGCGTCGGCTCCCTTAAGCGGTACTTCGCCGGGAGGAGTGTGAGCGACTCGCCTTGCACTTCCTATAGAATCTCTGTGCCGTTCAGCATGAGCGGCCGGTGATCCTTGCCCAGAACAATGGAGACTCCTGAACAACCGGCGGACCCAGCGGCATGGAGTGGTGTGTCGGCGTGAGCACCAGCGTGATGGCGTTGGTGCGTTGGGTTCTCGCGATCAGACGCCGGTCGTTACGCGGCCCGGGTCGGGGCTTTGCTCATCTCGCGCTCAGGCTCAGGCTTCGCTTCCAGTTGTACGCGATCAGGTTGAGCACGAAGTCCACCTCGTTGCGTCTCTGGCCGCGGTACCGCACACGCCGGTAGCCCATGTTCTTCATCCACGCGAAGGCGTGCTCCA
>JBBQRT010000065.1:0-18500 GCA_038214505.1 Phycisphaerales bacterium
GTTGATCGGCGGAGCGGCCAGAACGGACGCGGACGACGCGCCGACGGCGGCGATCGCAAGCAAAGCAGACATCTTCATGGGATCCCTCTCAATCTCTGTGACGCAGTTCACGATGAGGGCTCACCGAAACGCTCGGATGCCCGACGTGTACCCGTGTGGAAGCGTTTACATTCTGACTCGAGTTTGGGGACAATGCAAGCGGTTTCCTCCCCTGTTCTGCTGGGTACCCACCTGTTCCTAGTACTTACCTTGGCTTTGCTGCTTCGTCCCGTTCCAGCCTCAGCCCCAGCCGCTCCATCGCCGCCTGTACCCGCGGGTGGGCGTGAAACAGCCGCCACGTCAGCCCCGTCCGGGCATTCTCGATCGCCAAGAACAGCGGCCCCTGATCGATTGCGACGTAGTCCGGGGCCACCCAGCCCGTCCCTAAGTTGAACGAGTCGCGAAAGCCGAATTCCGGCTGTTTTCCAGCCCCGGGCTCGCGCCAGACCAGCGGCTGGCCGTCTTTGTCCTTCAACCCGTAATAGTGCCGCAGGGCCGAGATCGCCGGCCCGGGCTGGAACATGACGGCCATGCCCGCGCCATACGGGGCCACGTTCCCCCCGCCGAGGTCGTCCTTGGGCCGGTACGTCGAAACGTCCACGTCGGGCACGGTGTCGGTGAAACGGATCAAGTCCGGAAACACGCCCGGGACTTGATAGCCGCTCGCCGCGTCGTTGGCCGTCAAACCCCAAGCGTCGGGCCCGAGCGTTGGCACCTTCCCTTGGGCGGCCAGGGCCTTGGCCCGGTGCAGCTGCACCGCCCGGCGGCTGTTCTCCCACCAGTCAATTCGGGCCCGCCGCTCGACGCCTTGGGCCGCCGGGTCGTCCGGGCCCATGCCGGCGTAGTCGATGAACAGGTGGGCAAAGATGTTGGTAAACAGCGCTCCGGACCACGGGAACCACGAGTGGGGGCCCGAGTCGGCGTAGCTGCCAAGGGCCCGGCGCAGGCGGTAGTAATCCGCCGGATCGACCCGATGCTCGGCCTTGGGGCTGAACTGGGAAACGAAGTAGATCAGCCGCTGCTCGTCGCCCGCATCAAACCACGCGTGCGGCGTAAAGCGCCCTTCGCCCGTGGGCTTGGCGTGGTCGGTGGGCTTCCAGCCAAGGGCCAGAAAGCCCTTGAGATACGCCTCACCCTTGGGGGGATTCTCGAGCTTGAACGCCGCCCAGTCCGCCTCATCGACCAGCCGGGTCGCGATGGCGTCGACCTCGCCCTGGAAATAGCTGCCGGCGACCATCGCCCCGGCAAACAGCAGGGCCGTGTCGATGGTGCTGACCACGTCCATGTCCACGGGCTTGGCCGTCGGACCGGTGAGGAAGTGGTAGAAGATGCCGTGCTTGCGGTTGTCGGGATTGGCGGCCAAGGCCTGGAGGATCGTGAGGGCCCGCTGCTGACCCTGCTCGCGGGTGATGTATTTCCGCTCCACGGCCGCGGGAATGGCGGCGAGCTGGAAGCCCACGCCAGCGACGCTGGCAAACTCGACGCTGGTGCGGTCGACGACCATGCCCGTGTCGGGGTCGCAGGCGTCCCAGAGAAATGTCCAGGTCGCCCGCTGCAGCGTGTCCAGGAACGCCCGGTCCTCGGTACCGAACTCAAACGGCGGCCGCGGCGTGCCGGCGGACGACTCGATGATCCACTCGGCGGCGGGTTTCATGAGGGAATCCCCCTGCGCCTGTGCAGGGTTGGCCCGCTCAGGTCCCGCACACGCGGCAGGGCTCATCGCGGCCAACAGGCCGAGCGCCGCCCAGAGACGGGGAACGCGAGTCCCTTGGATATGGGACGAGATGGCAGGATTTCGCGATGTAAGCCTTTGCATGGGATGAAGCTACCTCACGGACGGGTTATCTTCAAGTCGCGTGAGCACCACTCGACGAAGGAAATCCGAACTCCGGCCCGCCTCGATCGAGGACGTCGCTGCCACGGCGCGGGTCTCCACGGCGACTGTGAGCCGAGTTTTGAACCGGTCCAGCCGCGTGGCTCCGCAGACGGCCGAGCGGGTTCAGGCCGCGATTGTCCGCCTGGGATACCGCCCGAACGTCTTCGCTCAGGGGCTGATGACCCGCAAGAGCCATCTTCTGGGTCTTTTGCTCCCGGATATCCACGGCGAGTTTTACTCCGAGCTTCTCCGCGGGGCCGACACCGAGGCCCGCGCCTCGGGATACCACGTGCTGGTCAGCTCGGCGGGGCGGGATCAGGATGCGCCCCTGTTTAACTCGAACATGGTCGGGATGCTCGCGGGGCTGGCGGTGATGATCACCGAGCCGGACGCGTACCTGATCCGGGAGGCGGGGGGGCTGGACCTGCCGCTGGTGGTGATCGACAAGGATCTGGCCGGGCCGCGAACGGACCGGGTGCTTGTGGACAACCGGAGCGGGACGCGGGACGCGGTGCAGCAGTTGCTCGAGCACGCGCCGGCCCGGGACGTTTTTTTCCTGGGCGGGCCGGAGCGCAACTTCGACACCGTCGAGCGTGCCGCGGCGTTCCGCGAGGCGCTGACGAGCCCTGGGTACGGGCCCGAGGAATCGCAGGTGCTGTTTGGCCGCTACACCGTCGAGTGGGGTTTTCAGGCAGCGCACTGGCTGCTGGAGAAGCGGGGGGGCGGGGCTCGGAAGACGGCGATCCTGGCGGGCAACGACGAGATCGCTGTCGGCGTGCTGCAGGCGGCTCAGGAACTCGGGCTCGACGTTCCCGGGCGGGTGCAGATCGTGGGCTTTGACGACACGCGGGTGGCGTCGATGGTCCGGCCGCAGTTGAGCGCGGTACACGTGCCGATGGCCGACGTTGGCGCGGCGGCGGTGCGGCTCTTGCTTGAGCGGATGAGCGACCCGTCTGCGGCGGGGCGGACGGTCACGCTGTCGACCTCGCTGGTCGTGCGGGGAACGACGCTCAACGGGCGGGGATGAGATCAGTTCGGGATCCCGGCCGACTCTCGCAGCCCGCCTTGGCCCGCTACATTGCCCCTGCGCCCTGGAGGCGCGGTCGGGGGAGGGGGGGGCGACGTGAGCGGTCAGGAGCAGGGCACGCATGAGCTTTCCGAGCGGATTTGTTTGGGGCGCGGCGACCAGTTCCTACCAGATCGAGGGCGCGGCGGCGACCGATGGCCGCGGCCCGAGCATCTTCGAGCCCTGGAGCACGCACCCGGGGAACGTGTATCTCAACCACACGGGCGCGAAGGCCGCGGACCACTACCACCATGTGGAAGAGGACGTGGGGCTGATGGGCCAGATCGGGCTCAAGGCCTATCGGCTGAGCGTGTCGTGGAGCCGGGTGCTGCCCGATGGCTTGCTGCATGGGGGACGAGGTGTGAACGCGGCGGGGCTTGGGTGGTATGACCGATTGATCGACGAGCTGCTCAAGGCGAAGATCACGCCGTGGGTGACGCTGTTTCACTGGGACTTGCCGCAGGCGCTGCAGGAGCGCGGCGGGTGGATGAACCGGGACATCGCGGGGTGGATGGCAGACTATGCGGCGGTGGTGGTGGACCGGCTTGGGGACCGGGTGAAGCACTGGATCACGATCAACGAGCCGCAGGTGTTCATCAAGTTCGGGTATGGGGACGCGATGCTGGCCCCGGGGCTGAAGCTGAGCCTCGACCAGCAGGTGCACGCGGCGCACCAGTGCCTGCGGGCCCACGGCGCGGCGTGCCAGGCGATCCGGGCCCATGCGAATGCACCCCCGAGCGTGGGCTGGGCCCCGATCGGGCGGACGGACTATCCGGTGAGCGAGACGCCGGAGAACATCGAGGCGGCCCGGGCGGGGGTGTGCGGCGTCTTGACGCCGGACCTCTGGAACAACACGTGGTTCGCGGATCCGGTGTGCAAGGGGAGCTATCCGGAGGACGGGCTGAGGCTGTTCGGCGCGGCGAACGCGCCGAAGATCGAGCCCGGGGACATGGAGCTCATCCGCCAGCCGATCGATTTCTACGGTGTGAACATCTACGACGGTCGCGCGGTGAAGATGGGATCCGGCGGGAAGCCGGAGGTGGTTGCGTTCGAGGACGGGCACGCGCAGACGGCGTTCCGGTGGTTCATCACGCCGCCGGCGCTGCGGTGGGGCCCGCGGCTGCTGTACGAGCGGTACGGGGTGCCGATCGTGGTGACAGAGAACGGGCTGTCGAACGTGGACTGGCTGATGGACGACGGGAAGGTGCACGATCCGCAGCGGGTGGATTACACCAAGCGATACCTGCGCGAGCTGAAGAAGGCGATCGCCGACGGGACGGACGTGCGGGGGTATTTTCACTGGTCGCTGATGGACAACTTCGAGTGGGCCGCGGGGTATCGCGAGCGGTTCGGGCTGATCCACGTGGACTATCCGAGCGGGAAGAGGACGGTGAAGGAGTCGGCCAAGTGGTACCGGACGGTGATCGAGAGCAACGGCGGGAATCTCGGATGAGAAGGTTGGTTGCTTGACAGCGGGGCGGTTGGCTGCCAGACTCATGCAAGGGCTTACATGCCCGGGAAACACGGCCTTTGCACGGGAGCCTGCGATGCGCAAGCGAGCGGTGATCGGTGTAGTTGTTAGAGCGGCGTGCCTGCTTGCGGTCATGGCGTGGGGTGCGGGGTCCGCGTTGGGCGGCGGGGATGGGGGGGGCGATGGTCTGCGGGTGATTGATGGGATGGAGGATGCGCCGGCGTGGGAGGTGCGGGCGGCGGACGGGGTTCGGATCACCACGAGCAACGAGGACGGGGTGCGCGGGCGGTCGATGCGGATCGACTACGACTTCACGCGCGGGTCGGGGTATGGGATCGTGCGGCGCGAGCTGAACGTGCCGCTGCCGGAGAACTATCGGTTTGTGTGGCGGATGCGGGGGCAGGGGCCGAGCAACACGCTGGAGTTCAAGCTCGTTGACGCGAGCGACGAGAACGTCTGGTGGGTGAACCAGGTCAATCTGGAGATGCCCAAGGCCTGGACGGAGATGAGCCTGCCCAAGCGGCGATTCTCGTTCGCTTGGGGGCCTTCGGGTGGCAAGCCGATCCCGGCGGCGCGGTTCATCGAGGTCGCCATCACCTCGTACAGCGGCGGCAAGGGGACGGTTTGGCTGGACGAGCTGGCGATCGAGGAGCTTGAGCCGTTGCGGGCGTATGCGGGGACGCCTGTGGCGAGCGACAGCGCCGGGGCTGAGGTGAAAGTGGGGAGCGACGGGGCGATGGACTGGCGGCCGGGCGACGGGCAGGCGGCGATGCTGGGCGTGGACTATGGGAGTGTGCGGGCGTTTGGCGGGGTGGTGGTGAAGTGGGAGCCGGGGGCTTCGCCGAAGCGGTGGGTGCTGGAGGGCGGGGACGGGAAAGCGTTTACAGCGCTCGCGAGCGTGGAGGATGGCGGGGCGCGGGTGCAGGTGGTCTCGACGCCGGACCGGCAGGCCCAGGTGCTGCGAGTGCGGGTGGTTGAGGGTGGCGGGGGTGGTGGTGGGGTGAGGCTGCGCGGGCTGGATCTGCTTGCGCCGGAGGCGGCGGATGACCCGAATGCGGTGGTGATGCGGCTGGCGAGAGAGGTGCCCGAGGGCTGGTGGCCGCGGGCGATGCTGGGGCAGGGGACGTATTGGACCGTGCTGGGTGCGGATGGGGACGCGAGCGAGGCGCTGATCGGCGAGGACGGGGAGCTGGAGATTGGCAAGGGCGGGCCGTCGCTGCAGCCGTTTGTGATGATGGGCGGGGAGCTGTTGAGCTGGCACAACACGACCGCGACGACGCAGGACTTGGTGGATGGGTGGATGCCGATGCCGGGGGTGACGCGGGCGTACGGGGCGGTGACGCTTGAAACGCGGGCGCTGGTGGACGGGCCGGCGGGGGCGAGCGAGCTCTGGGCCCGGTACATAGTGCGGAACACCAGCGACCGGAGGCAGACGGGGCGGCTGGCGGTGGCGCTTCGGCCGACGCAGGTGAACCCGCCGTATCAGTGGCTGAACATGGTTGGGGGTGTGGCGCCGGTGCGGAGTCTGAAGGTGGCGGGCGCGGGCGGGGTCGAGGCGGATGGGCGACGGGTGCAGGCCGTCACGCCGGCAGGGGCTCAGGCGGAGTTCGGGATCAGCGGACAGTGGTCGGGGGATGCGGTCGAGCGGCTGGTGAGCGGCGGGGGGCTTGGCGGGAACGGGGTTGACGATCCGGCTGGGCTGGCGAGCGCGGTGTGGACGTACGGCTTTGATCTTGAGCCTGGGGCGGCGAAGACGGTCGTGTTTTGGACCGCGATGCAGTCGCAGGGAAACGGCGGAGCGCTCGGGCCGGCGGCTTCGGCGGCGGACGCGGCGAGGGCGTTTGAGGAGCGGATGGAGCGGACCAAGGCGGTGTGGGCGGGGCGTGTTGGCGGCGTAAAGCTCGAGTTGCCGGGCGAGTTCGGCAGGCTGGTGGCGGATTCGGTGCGGGCGAACCTGGCGTACATCCTGATCAACAAGGACGGACCGGGGATCCAGCCGGGGTCGCGGAGCTACGAGCGGACGTGGATCCGAGATGGGACGCTGACATCGGCGGCGATGCTGTCGTTCGGGCTCGAGGACGAGGTGCGTGAGTTTGTGGACTGGTTCGGGCCGTTTCAATACGAGAACGGAAAGGTGCCCTGCTGCGTGGATCGGCGGGGTCCTGATCCGGTGCCAGAGCACGACAGCCACGGGCAGTACATCCACGCGGTGATGCGGTACTTCCGGCACACCGGGGATGTGGAGTTTTTGAAGCGGCACTGGCCGCGGGTACTCAAGGCGGCGGCGTATATGCAGTCGCTTCGGGCCCAGCGGATGACGGCGGAGTATCGCGACGGCGGGGACGAGAAGCGGGCGTATTACGGCGTGTTCCCCGAGTCGATCAGCCACGAGGGGTATAGCGCTAAGCCCATGCACTCGTACTGGGACACGATGTTCGGGGTACGCGGGATGCTGGACGCGGCGGCGATGGCGGGCGTGCTGGGGGACGTTGAGAACCAGCGGCTGCTCGCGGCGCAGGCGGCGGACTTTCAGCGGTGCATGGCGGAATCGGTGGCGCTCGCGGGGCGGCTGAGGAACATCGAGTATGTGCCCGGGTGCGTCGAGCTCGGGGACTTCGACGCGACGAGCACGACGGTCGCGTTTTTTCCGTGCGAGCAGGCGGACGCGCTGCCGCGGGCTCAGCTGACGGCGACCTTCGAGCGGTTCTGGAGTTTCTTTCAGCGTCGGCGAGACGGGGTGGAGAAGTGGGAGAACTACACGCCGTATGAGCACCGGATCGTGGGCGCGATGATCGAGCTCGGGTGGCGGGAGCGGGCCCACGAGGTGTGGCGGTGGTACTTTCAGCACCAGCGGCCGGCGGGCTGGCACCACTGGGCGGAGGTGGTGTGGAACGACCCGCGGACGGCGAAGTTCATCGGGGACATGCCGCACAGTTGGTGCGGGTCGGACTTTGTCAATGCGGTGCGGCTGATGCTGGCGTTCGAGCGAGAGTCGGACGGTTCGCTGGTGCTTGGGGCGGGCGTGCCGCTGGAATGGATGCTGGATCCCGAGGGTGTGAGGGTCGAGGGGCTGCGGACGTTTTATGGCCCGGTGTCGTATTCCCTGCGGCGGGACGCGGCGGACTCGCGGACGGTGCGGATGACGATCCAGCCGGTTCGGGTTGGTGAGGCTGGGCCGGCGGGCGGGGTGAGGGTCTGGCTGCCGGAGGCTGGGCGGCTGGAGCGGGTGGAGGTGGATGGTCGGGTGGTGGAGACGGAGGGCGGCGTGGTGCGGGTGGAGATGACGGGGAAGGCGGTGGAGGTGCGGGCGCGGTATGCGGAGGTGCGGTGAGGGGGTTTTGCGGCGTAAGGCCAGAACTTTGACGACCCCCCCGCCGCTGTTTCCAACGTCCGAGAATACCTATTATGTAAAACTGGGTGCGGGGCGGGCGGTCGGAGGGGGCGGATCGGGGTGAATCGAGGTCGTTCGGGCGAGAGCGACCGGCGGGCGGGCCTGGGGCGAGGCAGCGGGGTGCTTTGCGTATCATCCGGGCTATGGCTGCGCGGACGGTTTATCTTGAGACGTTTGGGTGTCAGATGAACGAGCTCGACTCGGAGCTGGTCACGGGGCAGCTTCGGACGCTCGGGTATGCGATGACGCCGGATCGTGAGCACGCCGACGTCGTGCTCTACAACACCTGCTCCGTCCGCGAGCATGCCGAGCAGAAGGTCTGGAGCCGGCTGGGCGAGGATCGGCTGCGGAAGCTGATCCGGCCGGCGACGGTCGTGGGTGTGATCGGGTGCATGGCCGAGCGGGACGGGGTGGACCTGATCCGGCGGATGCCGGTGGTGGATGTTTTGTGCGGGCCGGGGGAGCTGGACAAGCTGCCGGCGCTGATCGACAACGCGGTGCGGACGCGGGAGTCGCTCTTGGGGGACGAGCCCCCTGCCGGAGTTGAGCTCGATGATCGTGGCCGGATTGTGCTGGAGGACTCGGAGGAGCGGCGGCGGCTGACGTCGGCGGCGGCGGTGGCGCTACAGGGGAACACGTCGCGGCGGAGCGGTACGCTGGCGGCGGCGGCGGACTCGCTGGAGCTCCTGGACCTCTCGCGGAGCGTTTCGCCCGACGAGCATTCGGGCTCGGCGTATGTGCGGATCACGCGGGGGTGCAACAAGTTCTGCACGTACTGCGTGGTGCCGTTCACGCGAGGGGCCGAGACGCACAGGCCGCCGGAGCACATCGTTGAGGAGTGTCGGCGGCTGGCGGACGCGGGGGTTCTGGAGATCACGCTGCTCGGGCAGACGGTGAATCACTACCGGTTTGAGCACGGGGCGTCGGTGAGCGTCGGCGGGGTGGTGCAGCCGCAGAAGGGCCGGTCTTACCAGGGCGGGCACAGGCGGGATCCGTTTGCCGGGGAGCGGACGACGACGTTCGCGGACCTCCTGGCGATGATTCACGAGCGGGTGCCGGGGATCAAGCGGCTGCGGTTTGTGACGAGCTATCCGCGGGACTTTGGCGATGACGTGCTGGAGGTGATCCGTGATCACCCGAGGATCTGCCGCTATCTGCACGTGCCGGCGCAATCGGGGTCGAACCGGATCCTGCAGGCGATGAACCGTGGGTACAGCATCGAGGAGTATTTCGAGTTTCTGGACCGGGCCCGGGCGTTCCTTCACCAGCCGGAGATCGGGCGGCCGCTGACGGTCGCGGGGGACATCATCGTCGGATTTCCTTCGGAAACGGACGATGACTTTCGGGCGACGGCGGGGCTGGTGGAGCGGGCGCGGTACAAGAACTGTTTCATCTTCAAGTACTCGCCGCGGCCGGGGACGATCGCGTTTGACAAGCTGGCGGACGATGTGCCCGAGGACGTAAAACGGCGGCGGAACAGCGAGCTTCTGGCGATCCAGCAGCGGGTGAGTGCGGCGGTTGGCGCAGAGTTTGTCGGGCGGACGCTGGAGGTGTTTGTGCAGGGCGTGTCGAAGCGCGAGGCGAAGCGGCGGCAGGGTGCGAGCGGCGGGGGCGGTATTGCGGGCGGGTCGGTCGCGCTGACGGTTGGTGGCAAGGGTGTGGCGGTGGCCGGGTCGTCGTGCTCGGCGGAGGCGTCGATTGTCGAGAACCCCCCTGCCGCGGGCGATGTTGGCGGCGGGGCGCAGCTGACGTCGCGGACCGATGGCGACCTGATCGTGCTATTTGACGTGCCGGCGGGTCGATCGGCGGCGGAACTGATCGGCACGATTGTGCCGGTGCGGATCGAGCGGTCCGAAGCGCTCGCGCTCCACGGCACGGTGACGCCTGCGGCGGGGTAGCCCGTGCTACACGGTTTCTTGCTCGTGCTCGTGATTGTCAGGCGATGCACACGCGAGATGGCTATGGCCCGCTGCGGGGCATCGGGGCCGGAGGCCGGTTCCGGCGCGGAGCGTGGGGGTTACCCCGAAGCGAGAGAACTCGCATTACTTGGCGGCGACGGTCTGCTCGCGGCAGATCTCGGCGAGGGCGTCGATGACATACGCAGTGTCGTCGGTGGTGAGGAAGGGGCCGAGGCTGAGTCGGGTCGCGCCGGCGCTCTGGGGTTTGAGGTCTGGGCAGGTGCCGGTGAGGCGGTGGGCCAGCGGTGCGCAGTGGAGCCCTGCGCGGGTGAGCACGCCGTAGCTCGACTCGAGGATGCCGGCGAGCTCTTGCGGGGTGAGGGCGTCGTGGAGGATGCTCATGACGCCCACGCGGAGGGCGGGATCGGCGGGGCCAAGGAGGCGGAGGCCCGCGAGGCGGTTGCCCGCGAAGGCGGCGAGCATGGGGGCGAGGAGTTCGAGTTCGTGCTGGCGGATGGAGGCGACGCCGCGGTCGAGCAGCCAGGCGACGGCCTCGCTGAGGCCGGCGATGCCGACGGCGTTGTGGCTGCCTGCCTCGTACTTCTCGGGCATGAGATCGGGGTGGGTTTCGAGCTCGGAAGTGTGGCCCGTGCCGCCCTCGCGGACGGTTGCGAGCTGGTGTTCGACACCCGGAGAGATGCACAGGCCGCCGGTGCCCTGAGGGCCCAGGAGGCCCTTGTGGCCCGGGAAGGCGAGCAGGTCGATGTGGGCGGCGGGCATGTCGACGGGGACGTGGCCCAGGGATTGAGCGCCGTCGACGAGGAGGAGCAGGCCGTCGGTTGCCCCCCCACTGCTTGCGCGGGCATGGCCGCCCTGGCCGGCACCGAAGCCGGCGCAGACTTGGCCGATAGCGGTCAGGTCTTGAATGGTGCCGGTGACGTTGCTGGCGTGGTTGATACAGACCAGTACGGTCTGGCCCGGGCGGATGGCTTGGCGGATGTCGTCGGGGTCGACCAGGCCGGTGGCGGGGTCGGCATCGACCTTGGTCCAATCGAAGAGCGGGTCGGCGAGGGCGGCGGCGTGCAGAGGGCGGAGGACGGAGTTGTGTTCGAGAACGGTGGTGACGACATGAAGGCGGGCGCGGGGGCCGCGGGCCCGGCGGGCGTGAAGGAGAACACCCTTGACGGCGAGGTTGAGCGCGTCGGAGGTGTTGTGGGTGAAGACGACGTGGTCCGGGCTGGAGAGATTGACGAGGGCGGCGATGCGCTGGCGGCAGAGGCGGATGAGGCGGCCCATCTCGCGGGCCTCGGCGTAGGCGCCGCGGCCAGCGGCTCCCACCTCGTTCATAGCGCGGAGCATGGCCTGAGCGACGGCCGGGGGCTTCGGGAAGCTTGTAGCGGCGTTGTCGAAGTAGCGTCTTTTCGGCTCTGCGGTCATCACGTCAAAGGATATGTCGCGCGGGCGGGCCCGGTTCGCGGAGCGGCTTGCGAGCAGGTCAGGCCTTGCGGGTGGGGTTGTAGAAGGGGAGCTTGGCCGTGACGCCTTCGAGGTGGAGGTCGCGGGCGGTGTCGATGCGGACGGCGGCGTTTTCGCCGGGGATGTCCTTGTCGACGAAGGCCATGCCGATGGGGAAGCCCAGGGTTGGGCTGAGGCAGGCGCTGGTGACAGCGCCGACTTCCTTGTCGCCGACAAGGACGCGCATGCCTTGGCGGGCGGTGCGTTTGCCGTCGAGCTTGAAGCCCACGAGGCGACGCGGCGGGCCTCCGGCGTCGCGGGTGCGGAGGAGGGCGTCCTGGCCGACGAAGGGCTCGCCGCGTTCCATGGTGTGCTTTTCGAGGGTGATGGCGAAGTCGACGCCGCAGGCGAGGGCGTTGATGTCTTCGCCGAGCTCGTGGCCATAGAGGGGCATGCCGGCCTCGAGGCGGAGGGTGTCGCGGGCGCCGAGGCCGCAGGGGCGGACGATGGCGGAATCGCCGGAGCCGGCGTTCGAGAGCAGGAGCTTCATGGCCATGTTGACGCCCGAGGCGGGGAGGATGACCTCGACGCCGTCCTCGCCGGTGTAGCCGGTGCGGCTGACGGTGAGCTTCATGACGACGAGGTTCTTGATGGCGAAGCGGTAGCGTTTGAGAGCGGGGATCTCGCGGCTGACCTTGCCGACAAGGTCCATGACCTTGGGGCCCTGGAGAGCGACCATGGCGGTAGACTGCGTCTGGTCGTCGATCTTGACGGTGAGGTCGTTCTGGGCCCGGACGTTCTCGAAGTGGGCGAGCATCTTCTGGCGGTTAGAGGCGTTGACGACGACGAGGAAATCGTCGTCGTCCATGCGGTAGACGATGATGTCGTCGTGGACGCCGCCCTGCTCGTTGCAGGCCAGGGAGTAGCGGCACTGGCCGGGCTGCATATCGCTGATGCGGCGTGTGCAGAGGCGTTCGAGCAGGCGGCGGGCGTGGCGGCCGGTGACTTTGACGCGGCCCATGTGGGAGACGTCGAAGAGGCCGCCGGAGGTGCGCGTGGCGGCGTGCTCGGCGAGGATGCCGCCGCCGGATTCCTTGTAGGCGATGGGCATTTCCCAGCCCGCGAAATCGACCAATGTGGCCTGGTGCTGGACGTGGAAGGCGTGCAGAGGCGTGCGGAGCAAACGGGGCCCTTTCGGTGGGAGCGGGACTTGGGCATGATACCCAAGGGCTCCGGGGAGGGAACGTCGGCTTGCGCGTCAGCGGGCGGCGGGCTTGGCGGGCTTGCGGCGCTTGGAGCCGGGGATATCGGCGTGGCTCGCGCCGGGCCTGGGGCCGGCGTCGATCTTGAAGCGGTTGACCATCTGCTGGAGCTGCTCGGCCTGAGCGGAGAGCTGGCTTGCGGCGGACGCCGACTGGGCGGCGCCGGCGCCGGCCTCCTGGCTTGCGGCGGAGATGCCCTGCAACAGGCCGGCGACGTCCTTTGCGCCGTTGACGATCTGCTCGAGGTTTTCGCCGGCCTCGGTGGCGCGGCCGACGCCGGACTTGACCTCGGTGGCGCCGAGGTTCATCTGCGTGACGGCCTCGGCGGTCTGGGTCTGGATGCTGGTGATGCTGCCGGCGATTTCCTGCGTGGCCTTGGTCGTGCGTTCGGCGAGCTTGCGGACCTCGTCGGCGACGACGGCGAACCCCCGGCCGTGCTCGCCAGCGCGGGCGGCCTCGATCGCGGCGTTGAGAGCCAGGAGGTTGGTCTGGTCGGCGATCTCGTTGATGACGGCGATAACCTGGCCGATCTGCTGGCTCTTGGCGCCGAGGTCTTCGACGGTCCTGACGCTCTGGCCGACGACGGTGTCGATGCTCTTCATGCTCTGGATGGTGGCGAGGACAACCTGGCCGCCGTCGGTTGCGATCTTGCCGGAGGCGTCGGCGGCGGTGCTGGCCTTCGTAGACTGGATGGCGACCTCGGAGACGGCGGCGGCCATTTCTTCGCTGGAGGCGGCGATCTGGGTGGATGCGGCGGCGACGTCGTTGGCGGCGGCGTGGACATCGCGGATGGCCCCGTGGAGACTGTCCATGAGCTTGTCGAAGGCGGTGGCGAGGACGCCGATCTCGTCGGCGCGGGCGAGGTTCAGGCGGGGCGTGAGGTCGCCCTCGGCGACTTTGCTGACGGTGGCGACGACTTGGCGGATGGGACGCCCGACGGCGGAGCGGAGCCAGAGAAAGAAGCCGCCCAGGGCGAGGGCGACCATGGGGACGGTGTAGAGCAGGCCGCCGGTGAAGAAGGCGGCGGCCTGCTGGTCGGTCTTGGTGAGCGGGATGCGGATCTCGTATGCGCCGTGGGTGCCGCCGACGGACCAGCTCTCCATCTTGAAGCCCAGTGGGTCCTTGTCGGTGAACGTGCCGTCGGCGGCCTTCTTGCCGTGCTTGGCCGGTTCGCCGTGGCACATCATGCAGGATTCTTCGAGCCGGATGGCGCGCATGTAGTGCATGGTGTTGGTTTTGCCATCGATGCGGTGCAGCTCGTCCGTGCCGCCGGCGCTGACCTGGGCTTCAAGGTCCTTGAGCAGGGCGTGGCTGAAGGAGCCGCTCTCGGGCTCGCTCGCCTTGTTGCGTGCCTCGAACGCGGCGACTTTGAAGTCGATGCCTTCCTTTTTGGCGGCCTCCTCTGCGGAGCGCCAGCCGACGACGACGGGGATGGTGTTGTAGAAGCGGGTGTCGCGGTAGCTGCCGCCACGCTTGACGGATTCTTGGGCCTCGGCGATAAGAGTGTCGACGTCGAAGGCTCCGCTGGACATGAGCTTGGAGGCGTGGTTCTTGGCCGCGTCGGCGACGGCGGTGAACGCCGCGGCCTGGCGGACCATGGTGCCTTCCATGTCGGAGCGGTAGCCGGTTAGGAAAACGGTGTAGTTCACACCAACGACCAGCACAAGCGAGAGCGTGACGGCGGCGATGACCTTGGTGGTGATGCTGAGACGGGCGAAGGCGGCGAGCATGGTGGAACTCCGTGGAAGTGGTCGCCGGGGTGCTTCGGCGATCGCGTCGGAGAGGTCCATGCACAAAGGATGATTTCGTCTTGAACCACCTCCGCGTGGGGGTTGCAGGTGTGCGCAGCGGGCGAGCGCGTCTCGGGGCGTGGGGCGTTGTGAGCAATGAACCGAGACGCGGAGTCCTTGTCAAGAACGAGCGGGGGCCGCGGGCTGCGCGGGTCATCGGCCAGATTCGCCGCGGTACACATCCCAGGACCACGCGAGTGCGGGATCGACGACGCTGACGCCGGCGCTTCGGACCAACTGGGAACCGAGGCGCTGCATGCGGGCCCGTTCGCGGACGATACGGATTTCGGTTTCGAGTTCCTGGGCGACGGACTCGGCGGGTGGGGTGGTTGCCGGGGTGACGGTGGCTTCGGGCTTGACGATGACGAAGCCGGCCTCGGAGCCGGCGGGGGCGTTGCCGCCCCACTCGACGGGGATGGGATCGCTGGTCTGGCCGGGGCTCAGGGTCTGGAGCGCTCGGCGGACGCCGACGGGGTAGCTTGAGTCGGCGGGGCTGACGGGCTCGATCTGGCCGCCGCGGGAGGCGGAGGGGTCGACGGAGAACTGGGCGGCGACGTCGGCGAAGTCGCGGCCGGCGGCGAGGGCTTGAGCGGCCTGGCTTGCGGCGTCTCGCGAGCGCACGAGGATGAGGCGGGCGCGGATGCGCGGGCCGTGCTTGAGCTGATAGGCGGTCTGGATGTCTTCGGGGGTGATGGTGACGGCACGGTCGGGGTCGGCGCGGATCAGGGCGCGGAGGCCGGCGTTGGTTTCGAGCAAGAGGCGGAAGCGGCGGTCGCCCAAGCCGCGGGTTCGGCGGACGCCCGCGATGAGGCCTTCGCCCTCGTTCTCTGGCACGCGTGCGGAGATGGCGAGCTGGCGTGCGAGGAGACGGCGTTCGTCGCGGACCAAGGCGTCGGTTACGCGGATGGAGCGTTTGTCGCACTCGGTGCGGACGGCGAGGGAGAGGGCGAGGTCGTCGAGGACCTGGCCGCCGGCGGCCTCGGCCAGGAGGGGAAGCAGGTCGGCCTGGGTGAGGGCGGTGTCGCCGACGATGGCGACGGTCTTGCCACCGGCGTAGCTCTGGGATTGGGCTCGGGCGGCGTTCGGGACGTCGGTGCTGGCCTGGGATGGGACCGAGGGCGCGGGGGCGAGCGGGCCGCCGGCGAGCGGGCCCGGGGCGGAGGCGCAGCCGGCGGCAAGAATGCAGGCGAGTGCGAGTGCCGCCGGAAGGGCGGGGTGGTGGTACTGTGGAACGGGGAGGAACGATTGGGAGCGTGGCATGGCGAGTGAATCAGACGGCACGAGCGAGCCGGCGTCAAGCGGCGAGGGGGTCGGGGAGGTGCAATCGCCGGCGCGGGCCGGGGCGGTGTGCCCCTACTGCGGGCACGGGCATGACGGGGGCAAGGAATGCGGGGCGTGTGGCGGGCTTTTCGAGCCCTTGAGCCGGCAGGCGACGCAGAACGCGATGGGGCCGTGGTTCATCCGCGATGCGGCCCAGCCGTTCCGCCCGGGCTGCTCGTACACGACGATCCGCGCGCTGGCGATGAAGGGGAAGCTCGGGCCCGAGACGGTGGTGCGTGGGCCGAGCACGCGGCAGTTCTGGATGCAGGCGAGGCGGACGCCGGGGCTCGCGCACATTCTGGGCGCGTGCCATGCGTGCAAGCGGGCAGCGGTGGCGACCGAGACGGCGTGCTCGTCTTGCGGGGTGAGTTTCGAGGTTTCGACGGAGCGGCAGATGCTGGGATTGTCGGAGGTGCGACTGCTGCCGGGGCGTGCGACGGCGGCCCAGATCGCGGCGGGGGCGATGAAGGGGCAGGGGATCGGGCTTGCGGCCGGGGCGGGAGCGGGGGCCGGGGCGTGGACGGCCGCAGCGGTTGAAACTTCGGGGGTCGAGCTGGAACCGGTTGCGCTGGAAGCGCACGCGGAAGCGGGCGGGGCGGCCGTCGAGACCGGGCGGAGCGTGTATGACCAGGTGGAGCGGCCTCGGGAGCGGGCGGTCGATTGGGGTGAGCGAGAGGAGCCGCGCGGAGCGCGGCGGGGGCGGACGACGGTGCTGGTGCTCGCGTCGATGGCGTCTGTAGGAGCGATGGTGATGCTGGCGGTGTTTGCGATGCTGCTGAGCCAGGCGCTGAAGGCTTCACGCACGACGACCGCTCCCGGCCCGGTGACCACGCTTCCCACTGCCGCCGGCGGCGCGGGGGGCGCGGGGGGCGGGGGAGGGCGTTAGCTCGGGGAAAATCGCGGATCAGCGTGCGAGTTGTCTTCCGCGGTCGCGTCCGGCGGCGATGGCGTCTGCGACAGCGCGCATCACGGCGCGATCGTCGAGGATTTGGCAGGCGGCCTCGGTGGTGCCCCCTTTGCTGGTGACGGCGGCGCGGAGTGCCTCGGGCGGCTCGGCGGATTCGGAGAGCAGGGCGGCGGACCCGCCGATGGTCTGGCGGACGATGCGGTCGGCGGAGATGCGGTCGAAGCCGAGTTCCTGGGCGGCCGCGATCATGGCCTGAGCGAGGTAAAAGACGTACGCGGGGCCGCTGCCGGCGAGGGCGGTATAGGCGTCCATGAGCGACTCGTCGATCTTGACGACCTCGCCAAGGGAGACGAAGAGGTCGTGGGCGAACTGGGCCTCGCCGGGGGCGAGGCCGGGGGCGACGCTCATGGCGGTCATGCCCTTGCGGAGACGGGCCGGGGTGTTGGGCATGAGCCGGATGACGGGCAGCTCGGGGGCGTTGAAGGCAGCGCGGATGTTGGCGATGGGCGTGCCGGCGAGGATCGACATGACCACGCGGGGGTTGGCGGCGAGCAGGGGCGCGAGCTGGGAAGCGATATCCGGGAGGGCCTGGGGCTTGACGGCCAGGAGGATCTGGCCGCCGGCGGCGGCGAGGCCGGTGCGCGTGTCGAACGGGTCGGCCTCGGCGCCGCGTGCGGCGCGGGGCTGCGGAGGGAGGAGGCGGGCGAGGGCTTCGGCGGCGGTCTCAAAGGCACCCAGGCCCCAGGAGGCGAACTGGCGGCGTTTGGTGGCGTCGGGCTCGACGATGAGCATCTCGAACGGGGCCAGGAGCTTGGCCTCAATGGCGCCCAGGACGATCGCCTTGGCCATGTTGCCGCCGCCGATGATCGCCAGGAGCGCGCGGGTGGGACTGCTCGTGCTGTTCATTCTGCTCATGCTGCTCATGCTGTTCATGGCGGAGGGTACCGGGTGCGCGGGGGGCGGCGGTCGTGATACAGTCGGACGAGTTCGGGCCCGCGCCGGCGTGTCGGCAGGGCGTTTTCTTGCAGAGCTTGTTGCCCACTGGAGATCCCATGTCCACCCGCGACGTTGACGCCCTGTTCAAGCTGCTGGCCTCGGAAGAGGGGTATGCGCCATCGGAGCCCAAGGAGTGGGTGTTCTGCTTCCGGCACGACGACGTGGACCATCTTGCGGAGATCGCCGAGGAGCTCGCCGACGAGTTCCAGGTGGATCTGCAGGAGACGGTCGAGACTCAGGACGGGGACAAGGTGTTCGACGGGCCGCCGCTGCTGTCGGTGGCGGTGGTCGATGCGCTGTCGCCCGAGCAGGTCAAAAAGCTGTCGGCGCGGTTCACGAAGCTGGCGGCGGACAACGAGCTGGAGTACGAGGGTGTGGACGCATACGACCCGACGGACGCCGAGGAGTTCGAGGCGTTTATCGACCTGCCGGCGGGGGTTGCGCGGCTGGCATCGATGACGGAGTCGGGGATGCCGGCGGGGACGGAGCTGGTGTTCGAGTTCTGCCTCATCACCCCGAGCAAGAAGATCGCCCGGGCGGTGGAGGCGGCGGTGGCGGCCCACGAGCCGACGGACGTGGTTTCCGAGCAGGACGAGGAAGGGCGGGACGCGGTGCTGGTGTATTTTCAGGGAACCGGGGACAAGGCATCGCTCAGCAAGCACTACTCGCAGATGCAGGCGCTGGCGAAGCAGACGGGGGCGAGTCTGGAGGGCGTGCGGTTTCTCTTGCCGGGGGATGAGGAGGATGAGGACGAGGATTGACGGATCGGGGTGTTCGACCCCTCGACTCCCAGCCTCCACCCCCTTCTCCCCATCGCCTCAGGTAATTGCTGGCTGGTGCCGACGGCCCCGGGAAGTCTCTGGCGAGTGGTCGTCGCCTGACGTTTCCCGACCTAGAATGTGTGGTGTTCAGGGTCCGGGAGAGCGACTTTCTCCGGCTGACCCCGTACCGCCGCGCCGCCGCCCCCGCCCCCCCCCCCCGCCGGGGGGGGGCGGCCCCGGGCGCCCGCCCCGCCCCCCGCCCGGCGGG